>JAFWHS010000008.1 GCA_017511925.1 Candidatus Saccharimonadota bacterium
CGCTAAGAGATTAAGACTTAGCGAAAGACAAATTAAACGATTAAGAAAAAGAGTTATAAGTGAAGGCATAGATGGTATTAGACATGGCAATAAAGGACATCCAAGTTCTGGTTCAGTTCCAGAAGAGATGAAACAGCAAATTGCATCGGCTACAATAATTAAAACAACTAAATTAGGAGGTATTGTCTGATATAATATCTCCTAGAAAGGATTATTGTATGCCAGAAGCATCAGAACAAGAAAAGTATATCATTGACAAGAATGGTGTAAAGCGGCGGGCAAGACGAACTTATACAGATGAGTTCAAACAACAAATAGTAGATTTATACAATACTGGAAACTATTCCCAGAAACAATTAATGTATGAATATGATTTAACTGAAACGGCACTATCTAGATGGATTCGCCAAGCAAATAATAGTGGCTCTTTTAAAGAGAAAGACAATCGCACTCCAGAGGAGGATGAATTGATTCGTCTCCGTAAAGAGAATAAACAACTTTTAATGGAGAATGACATTTTAAAAGCGGCGGCACTGATATTAGGAAAAAAGGAAAACCAGCGTTAATAGAATTTGTTAATAACTTCAGAGACAGATACAGTATCAGTGCTATTTTAAGAGTGCTGGATATACCAAGAAGTGCAATTTACTATAAAAACAAAGAGAAACTACCAGATATTAAGCTAGAATCGGAGATAAAACGAATATTCAAAAAGAGTCGCAATAACTACGGTGCGCGTAAAATACAAGCCAAGCTAAAAGAAGTAGGAATAACAGCCTCCAGACGTAAGATTGGCGAGATAATGGTAAAGCATCATTTAGTAAGCAATTATATCAAACATCGGCCGAAACAAAAGAAGGCAAAATGTAACGATGACGACTACCCAAATATACTTAATCGTGAATTCAACAGAGGTAGTTCACTTGATGTAGTAGTAAGTGATTTGACCTATGTAAGAGTAACTGGGGTTTGGAACTATGTTTGTCTCATTGTAGATTTATGGAACCGAGAGATTGTTGGCTTTGCTGCCGGGAGAAACAAGACTGCTGAGCTTGTATATGAGGCGTTTGAGAGTATTAGCTACCCCTTAGACAGAATAAATATCTTCCACACGGATCGTGGTAGTGAATTCAAGAATAAGCTAATAGATGATGTGATAGAAAGGTATAATCTCAAGCGCTCCTTGTCAAACAAAGGTACACCGCTGGATAATGCAGTAATTGAATCTACGAATCATATCCTCAAAACCGAATTCATTTACCAACACAAATTCAATTCACTTGAAGAATTACAACTTCTCCTATTTGATTATGTACACTGGTATAACTACGAGAGAATCCATAGTGCATTGAATTATGTATCGCCAATCCAGTATCGCAAACAAAACAACCAACTAACCGATGCAAATATCGTCTACGCTAATTCCTTAAAAAACTGTACGAAAAAGTGTTGACATATCACCCATTTCTAAAAACGTATTTGCTCCAACATAGTTGTCTATACCATTTTTTGTAAAGTTACATACTAACATAGCATCAGATTCTTCAATCTTCTTGAAATGCTCTCTAACAAAATCATAGCCGTTTCCTCGTTTAGCTTCAACTGGATCAAAATCTGGTTTATGAATCGCATCAACTATAACCCCATTAGGCAAAAGCACTTCGTGTCCAATCTCATGCAATCTATCAGCTATCTTCTTCACTTCGTCAGTGAATGATAAACTGCAGCAAATACATATTTTCATTTATATCTCCTCATAGCTATATAATAACATATATAACATAAGAACATGTTATAGTTATATCTACAATAACAGATATCGCAGGTTGATTATGAGTTTAAAGATTGGAATCTTGAATCTCTAAACCAACCTGATTTTTATATTCCGCTTATTATCAAAATCCACCTCTCAAAACCAAAATGGAAGAATATATCGATAAGAAAAAGATAGGACTCACCTATTCCGAGGCAAGTCCTATCTTAATATCTTATATAATATCAAAACTACTTCTTAAAATCAACTATTTTCTTGGTTTTCGTCACGATTTTCAACCATCTGACGCCTTTAGATTTATAAAACTGTTTTTCTAATTCTTGCAAACACTTTGCCTGATGAATTCTAATTCTATCCAAGTCAATTATTACATTTGGCGATTGTCTTACTGCTTTTTGCAAAGTATTTTCTAAAAGCCAGCGACCTTTTCCTCTTGGGCTCTTTAGCTCCCATTTTAATCCTTCCATAATGATATCCGGAGTGCGTACGCCTTTTTTATCGCTTTTTGGAATTAGTTCGACATCAATTCCCATTTCAGTAAACAATAAAATAGTCTTATATTCATGCTTCTCCAAAATCACACCATTAGGAATTATTCTACCTTTTTTCATGCGAGGCATTATATCTAATCTACCTCAGATTTTCAACCCCTACCTAAATATGATACAATGCAGATATCGAAATACCCACACAACACCAAAGACGCTTACCACAAGAACTTCTTTTTATTAAAGTAAAACTAGATTATCATCAAACTGTTTCTCTTTTAGAATTGAGATGGTTTTCACTAAACTTTTTGGAATGAAAATTTTTACTTTCTTATTTAATTTATCTAGTTGACTATAATATTCATCTGGTAATTCAATTGTAAAAATCATAATTTCAGTCTTCTTTAACATGTCGGCGAAATCAAGATAATGAAAAATTGAATCAGTTTTTATTATTTCATCAAAAAAACATATTTCTTTCTGGCCAATTATAGGCAGAAGAGTATCTGCGATACTTCTTCCTTCTAAGGTAAAACCTATTATATCAGTAGGGCAGCCATATGGTTCTTTAATTTCCGCCAAAACTGCATTGACCGTATCCATACTCATGATTATACCAAAATATGGTATAATTGTGATTAGAATTACAGATAGAAAGGTTAGTTTTGAATTTAAAGATCGGAATCGTCGGCCTCCCAAACGTCGGCAAATCTACACTATTTAACGCACTCACAAACGCTGGCGCGCTCGCCGCTAATTATCCTTTTGCTACCATCGAGCCAAACGTTGGTATCGTCCCAGTCCCCGACGAGCGCCTAGACACCCTCGCCAAAATATACGACACCGACAAAGTCGTCCCCGCTACTGTCGAGTTTGTCGACATCGCCGGCCTAGTCCAAGGCGCCTCCAAGGGCGAAGGTCTCGGCAACAAATTTCTCGCTCACATTCGCGAATGTCAAGCCATCTGCCACGTCGTCCGTGCTTTCAAATCGAGCGACATAGTAAGAGCCGACAACAAGCCCGAAGACGACATCATAGCCCAAGCCAAAGACGACATCGACATCATCAATCTCGAACTCCAACTCGCCGACGAAGAAACCAAAGCCAAAATCGCCGCCAAGCGCAAGAAAGACCCCACCGACGAGTTAATTCCCTACCTCACCGACAAACCAGTCATCTACATGTTCAACGTCGACGAAAACGGCCTCACCGACCAAGATTTGCAAAACAAACTCCGCAAGCTTGTTAGCGCCAGAAATGAACAGTTCGAGGTCGTTCGCGACAACGGGAGCGAGATAGCGAGCGAGCCCCGTAACGACGGGCGCGAGCGAAGCGGACCGAGAACCGCCCATCCAGGCACCAGGAAACTTTACCCTCTCGAAATCTACGTCGACGGCAAATTCTATCGTTACGCCACTTGCTACGTCACCATCGGCATGACCGCCGAAGCCTGCGAACTTTTCGACGAACCCAAATTCCGCAAGCAAATGCAAAAAGGCCACAAAAGCTCCTGGCGCTCCTATCTCGCTTTAGTCAAATGGTATTTCAAAAATCGCCACAAACGCCAATTCATCCCCGAATTCAAACTAAACGGCAAACTCCAACACCAGAAAACTTCCGACTACGCCGCCGTCAGCGGACGTTCGATGTGCCGCGTCATGAAAGGCGGCGACGATTATTTAGATCCGCACAAGTTCCGCAGTATGACCGATCGTCTCACCAATTTTTGGCGTCTCTTCAAACTCATGGTCGCCGCCATCCTCGTCCGCACCCCAGGCACCGAAACTACCGGCGATATTCTCGAATTCACCAAGCCCGCCACCGTCGAACTTCAAGCCGAAGGCGAATATCAAGTTTTCAAAGACGTCAAAACTATCGAAATCAAGAAGGTAACCAAATGTCTCAAAGTGATTCACAATTAGCCACTGTCATTAATTATATGAAATCTCACTGGCCCTCCCAGGTCAAGCCCGAATGGCAAGTCTCGCTCGACGCATATCCCGCCATTTTGCAGCAAGCCGTAGCCGACCTCACTCTCGCTGCAACCCAGAACCGCCACCTTATCCGCATC
>JAFWHS010000004.1 GCA_017511925.1 Candidatus Saccharimonadota bacterium
AATGGCTCTTGTGCGAAATTAACATTAACGAAAGGGAACGTATGTCCAATAAAAATATTAAATCTAAAAAAGGCTTCACGATAATCGAGGTCGTGCTCGTACTTGCTATCGCAGGCCTAATCTTCTTAATGGTATTTATTGCTTTGCCGGCGCTCCAGCGTTCGCAGCGTGATACTCAAAGGCGTAGCGATATGGGGAGATTTATCTCACAAATAGCGCAATACCAAGCCAACAATAATGGTAAGGTACCAAATGGTGCCGTAGCCGACTACACGACATTCATCAGTAGTTATCTAAAAGCCGCTGGAGACGATTTTTCTGATCCATCTACTGGTTCCGATTATACCGTAGTTAAATTCACTAAATGTACTTCTGGAGCTTGTGCAAATACGACAACTGGCGACGATGCTGATATGGGGGAAATCTCCGTTTATAGCAACGCAACTTGCGATGGTGAGCGCCCGAAGTATGTGCAAGGTGACAACAGAATTGCTATCACCCTCAAACTTGAAGGCGCCGGCATTTATTGTGGCCATAACTAAATCGTTGGTTTAGTATTTCGTGAAAGGCGCCTGAAATGGGCGCCTTTCCAAGAGAAATTATTATTAATATTTTATAAGACTTATGAAAAGCGTAAATATCAAAACTAAATCTAAAAAAGGCTTCACGATAATCGAAGTCATACTCGTACTTGCTATTGCAGGTCTGATTTTCATAATGGTATTCGTCGCTTTACCAGCTCTTCAGCGTAATCAAAGGGATGCTCAGAGACGTAACGATGTAGCAAAAGTAGCCGCAGCTTTAGACCAGTATAAGACAAATAATAGAGGCAAGCTGCCTACTCCCCCAAACAATAGTAGGTATACTTATTGCACAAATGCTCAAGCAGCAACCATACAGCCCAACAATCCTGATAGCTACGATGATCTAGGTTATGGAGGGGTTGCCTGTAAATTCATAGCTACCCAGTTAAATTCCAATTCTTCAGAGACTAACGAATTTATAGACCCGGAAGGTCTTGCTTATTCGATTTACATATATAAAAGGACCGCAAATCATTCGGTCAGCAACAAGCATAGAATTTATATTGATATTGGTTCGAAATGTGATGGGGAAAAATCAGTCCCAACCTCACATGGTAATGAGTATGCCGTCTTACTAAAGCTAGAAGGCGCTGGCACCATTTGTATAGACAACCAATAAAAACTATCTATCCATCAAGGCAAAACAAATCGTTGCTTTCTAACGTATAAAACACCGCAAAGCTTCTTGGACTAGAGGATCCTACCGGTATATTGTCATCGCATTTGGCGCCCAGCGCAACTAGTATTGAATAGCCATTTGGGAATTTTGCTGTTTTAGACGGCTGTATATAGCCGGGACCTACGCTCCCGGCAAAACTCATGCTAGAAAGCATATTGCTGCACTCGTTACCAACTTTAGAAGCTCCGCATTCACCAACGATTAGCCAGTATTGTGTTCCATCTGGATCGACAAAATCTTTCCCAAGAAAATTCTTATAAAAACTATCCCACTCATCAGTTTTGCCTGGGTTTAAATCTGAATCCCATTTTAGAGAATATTTGTCTGAACCCCCACTTATTTTAGGTAACGCCCCCCGATTATTATTCGTCTGATATTTTTTAATCGCCGCTACTAAAGTCTCCATATCAGTTTTTCTTTGCGAATCTTTTGCTATGCGCGTCAAACTCGGCACGGCGATTAGTACTGTGAGCAAAATCAACCCCCCGATCGCTACCACCAGCGACACTTCCACAATAGTAAAACCTTTTCTTGTTCTCATATTTTAAGTATAAAGAAAAAGCTCAAAATTTCAAGATTCTTATGCTAAAATAAAACTATGCAGGTCATATTTTACATACTTATATTTATTTTAGGTGCCGCCTTGGGCTCATTTTTATGCTGCCAAGCTCAACGTCTCCACATCAAGGAAACTAAGAAAAAATCCCCAGGTCGCCGATCGGCGTGCTTGCACTGTGGGCATAAATTAAAATGGTACGAAAATATCCCTGTCATCTCATGGCTTATCCAAAAAGGGAAATGCAAGAAATGTGGCAAAAAAATTGGCATGGCCGAACTTTTGTCCGAACTCGGTCTTGCATTTAGCTTTTTGGCGATAGGTACGACTATTAATATCGCTACCGCCAATGCAATAGAATGGAGTATTTTCATTGTTACGTTATTGCTTATTTTGAGCATGGGCTTTCTAGCTATCTACGATGGTAAGTGGGGTAAACTCCCGGTAAGTATTCTTACACTTTCTATCATTTTCGCTATAGGCATCTGTGTTTTGAGATGGGTGAATATCTTTACAGTTAGCATCTTCACATGGGAGCCAGTTTTGTGTACATTCGCTGCGGTAGTGATTCTTGGTGGCCTCTACCTGCTGCTCTATTTAATTTCCAAAGGCAAATGGGTCGGTGATGGCGACTGGATCATCGGAGTTATTATGGGGCTTGCACTAGGCACTCCATGGCTCGCGCTCGTAGCCCTCTTCATTGCGAACTTTGCCGCTTGTATTGTAATGTATCCACTCGTCCGCAAGAAAAAAACCAAAAAAATTCATCTTGCCCCATTCTTGTTCTTTGCCTTAGTTGTCACACTTACTGTCGCGGAATATTTAACTAATTTAGTAGGGTAAAATATGAAAATACTCAAGCATAAAACCGGCGATACTTTAATCGAAGTAGCTATAGCTATTGGTATTTTTTCTATGGTAGCTATTGCGGTGGTATCAGTAATCAGCGCTAGTACGTCAGGCACTCAATCGGCCCTAGAGGCTACCGTTACTAGAGAAGAGATAGACTCTCAAGAAGAAGCTATACGTTTTATCCACGCAGCCTATAACGCGGGTGGTGGCGTAAGTGGGGAAGACGAAGCTACCAAATATCAGAACTTGTGGAACGATATTACGTCTAATGCAATAAACTTAGACGATATAGCCAATGAAGAACTCAAGAATATTATCACCAATTATAATCCTATTACCAATAGCAGCTTCAGCTCCTGTGCGGTGCTATATAATATGGACTCGGGCAATAATATTTCGTTAGCCAAACAAAACGCTTTTATTATAGATACTAAGAAGATGAGCAGCATCAATAGCTCAGCCATAGATGCGGACGATATAGTAGACGAAGTGATTATCAGGGCAGATTCTGGTAAACTAATGCCAGCTTCTACCTTCCCAAGATTAGTCTACCAAGATGGTCCTGGCGCAAATAATGATGACAACAATAGCCTACTGGATCTAGGCACTGGTAATAATCTCTTTGCCGCAGAAGGTATCTTCGTAGTAGCCGTAAAAGATCCTGGTACTGTAATAGTATCAGATGACGGTGGCGGAGGAACTGTAGAAAAGAAGTCTGCTTATTATGACTTTTATGTTCATACTTGCTGGTACAATCCTGGCGAAGAGACTCCTTCTACTACGGCCACTGTAATGAGATTATATAATCCTGACGTCAATGAATTTAACGTAGGTAGTGATAACTTTGCGGCATACTTTATTGGCAATGGTGGTACTCCAAACAGAACACGTAAGACCGCTGAGGCTGGTGCAGGCAAGACATTAACGATACCAGATGAAATACCAGAAAGAGAATACTATGAATTTAAGGGCTGGAATACCAAAGCCGACGGTACGGGCACTTCATATGCTCCTGGCGGTACTATCCCGGCCACTAACATAGGCGCGCTCATGCTTTATGCGCAATGGAAAGTCATAGAGTATCCAATCACCCTTAACGCCAATGGCGGTAGCTTTGCTGATGATTCAAACATTAAAACCCAAACTTGCGAAGCCACCGAGACGAGCTGCAAGATTTTAGGCGGCACAGATAATACCCCGACCAGATCTGGCTACGAATTCCTAGGCTGGATGAAGAGTAGCACCGCGCCAGCAACTTATACGAGTACCCCGTCTGGGATCATAAATATCAACGGGACTAGTTCCTATTCAGATATCAATTCTCTAAACAATAAAATCTTCAAATTGGCGTCTACGGGTCAACTTCAATTTACGAATCCGAGACAGGGTGTCACTTTCTATGCTGTTTGGAAAGAAAATAACGAAACTATTAATATTAGAATTGACTGGACTAGCGGCGCAGACTACGACTCCTATCTACAGCTACAGAAGCCAGATAGCGAAGCTTTTACAGAAGCAACTTATAATACTACCAATATACCAGTTACATATGGTGGTGTCACATACTCGTTAATTACTGGCCATGGCGATGGACGCGGTAGTGTAAATGGTCGGTATTATGAACAATACACCATTAATACGCTAGGAGCTAAGAGCTACTATTATTCAATAAGAAAATATCCAAGCGGCAATATTGGTAACGACATTACGATTACGGTTTCTGGGGACAATTTAGGTACCAGAACATTTAAGTCAAGTTCCCTGAGTTGCTCCGGTAATTATTGGAATGTTTTCGCATACAAAAACGGCCGGATTGTACCGAGAAATACCTGCTCGAGCTCTATGGAATACAATGTTAACGGCTATTAATAATCACTTCGTCTCACTATGAAATTTATCATGCACTTCTTTTAAGTGTGCATCCGTTACGTGTGTGTAGATTTGTGTAGTAGATATATCCGCATGTCCCAGCATCGACTGCACCGACCTTAGATCTGCTCCATTCATCAAAAGATCCGTCGCAAAGGAATGCCTTAAAGTATGTGGCGACACGTGTTTGGTAATCCCAGCTAGCCTTGCATATTTCTCCACTATTCTTTCTACTGAGCGCGCCGTAATCCTGCGATAATTTCCAGAAGTATCCACTGTCTGCAAATTCCGTGAATTATTCAAAAACAAAGCCGGCAGGGAATCGGTTCTAGCGTCTAAATAATCCTGCACTCTATCTGCCGCTGATTGGCTGATAAATATCGGCCGGTCTTTTGAACCTTTACCTCGCACCATAAATTCCCGACGTTCCAAATTGATCGAATCACGATTTAATCCCACCAGCTCGCTCACGCGCAATCCGCCAGAGTACAGCAACTCTATAATCGCCCTATCCCTTAAACCAGATTCCGTAGATAAATCTATTTGCTCTAACATATCCTCAACCTCATCGTAGTGCAAAAACGTCACTTGCTTGCGGATTATGTGCGGCAGTTCCACTAGCGATGGATCTAGCGAACGTATCTCTCTTCTCGCTAAGTATTTCAAAAACCCCCTTAGTGCAATTAAGTGATAAGTTTGCGTGATAGTTTTTAAATCGTCACTACCATTATCAGACCCATACCGATTTAATTTTAGCCGATATTTCCTCAGTAGCTCCCGCGACAAGTCGGCTGCTTTGACATCATCTTTATTTAATATCTCTTGTGATAGTTCTAAAAATCTCTCAAGGTAAAGCCGGTAATTCTCGACAGTCTTCCTGCTACGTCCATTTTCTACCTCAAGGTGTTCCAAAAAATCTTCAATCAAATCAGATACGTACATAATAATATTATATGATATAATATCAAAAAAGGAGAGTTTATGCCAAAATCGCAAGATTTTATTCAAAGAAGTTTAGTAGTATTAAAGCCAGATACGGTGCAGCGTGGTATCATTGGCGAAGTTATCCAACGTTTTGAGCGCGTCGGTCTTAAGATTGTCGGTATGAAAATGGTCATGCCAGACGAACACCTTTATCGTGAGCACTACGAAGGTATTGGTCAGATGATCACTCGCCGTGGCGAACAGGTTTTCCGCTATAATGTAGAATATATGATGACCGGCCCGGTCATTGCTATGGTATTAGAAGGTGTAGAGGCTGTGCCACTAGTTCGCAAAATTGTTGGCCCAACTGAACCAAAATCTGCTGAAATGGGTACTATCCGTGGTGACTTTTCACACATGAGCTTTGGTTATTCTGACGCCAAAGGTACTGGTGTGCCAAATCTCGTCCACGCTTCAAGCAACCAAGAAGAAGCCAAAAAAGAAATTGACCTTTGGTTTAACGCTAATGAGCTTTATGACTACAGCGATCTAAACGAGAAGTACACTCGCTAGAAATTCTTTCACTCGTTCCGTTTTGGGGCGCTCGAAGAAATCTTCGGGCGTCCCTTCTTCTATAATTTTACCTTTGTCTACAAACACAATTCTGGTTGCGATTTCTTTTGCAAAGCTCATCTCGTGTGTTACGATCATGATCGTCATGCCGCGCTCCGCTAGTTCGCGTATCAAACTTAGCACATCACCGATCGACTCGGGATCTAGCGCCGAAGTCGGCTCGTCAAAAAGTAAAACTTCCGGTGACAGCATCATTGCCCGCACTATTGCGACTCTTTGTTTTTGCCCACCAGATAAGCTAGAAGGGTATGCACTAGCTTTATTTAAAAGCCCAATATGTCTCAGCAACTCCTTTGCACGTTTCTCAGCCGCATCGCGTTTCATTAGTTTTAGCTTCACTGGCGCCAAAGTCATATTTTCCATCACGGTGAGGTTATTGATCAAATTAAAATGCTGAAACACCATCCCTACATTGCGACGGATCTTGCGAACATTTTTATCAGTCACTAATGTGCCATCGAAATATATTTCACCAGACGTCGGCTCTTCAATTCGGTTAATGCAGCGCAAGAAGGTGGATTTGCCAGAACCAGAAGGCCCCAACACTACCACGCGCTCGCCCTCGTGTAGCTTAAAATTGATCCCATTTAAAACTTTATTTTTTCCGTAAGATTTATGCAGGTTTTTTATTAGTAAATCGGTATTATTATTTTCCATCATTCCTCCGCCCTAAGGTCGCTTTTTCGCAAACTCTTTTCAATACGCTTTATCGCAAAAGTAATCAAATAAATTGTCGCTAGATAAAATAGCGCTGCCACAAACATCGGTACGATATAACTTGCCATATTTTGCCCAGATCCAATATCTTTTGCTGCCATATTGAGATCATACATGCCAACCATACTTACGATCGCCGTCTCTTTTATCACGGTGATAATCTCATTTCCCATCGCTGGCAGCATATTCTTGATAGCCTGCGGCGCTATAATTTTAAAGAAAATTGTCCGTCTAGATAATCCTAGCGCTAGCCCAGCCTCAGTCTGGCCTGCATCCACGGATTGTATGCCACTCCTTACCACCTCTGCCACATATGCCGCCGAATTCAAACCAAACGCAATAATTGCGATAATAATACTTGGAAATCCTCTGATCGCAAAAATCACAAAAAACATTATAAATAGTTGCAAAGCCATCGGTGTACCGCGAATCACTGTAGTATATACCCGACAAATAAATTTTGGTGCCGCCATCCATTTTGACTCTTTGGCTGTATCTACCAAAGCAATTATTGTGCCTAGCAATATTCCAATCAAAAGCGCGAAGTATGACACTTGCATAGTTAACAAAAACCCATGTAAAAGCGAATCAATATACTCTGGCGTACTAAAAAGTTCTACTATTTTATCAAAGAAATTATTCATCTAAAAGCCCCATATATTTAAGCACTAATTTATCAATTTCGGTTTGGCCTTCATCATTTTCGGTCAACATTTCTGCCAGTACTTCATTAAACGCCTCGAGCAGCTCCGTCCTTGATTTATTTACTGCGATCGCATAGGATTCTTCTACTGGATAATCTTCTTCTCGCGTTGCTCCGGAATAATAAAGTGGCAAAGCCTCGAGTTCTGGATTTTTTTCTACGATAAATTTCGCAGCCAATTCATCAGCAATCGCAAAATCTACAATATGCGCGTTAATTGCGTCGGCTGCCAGCTGGTGCGAATCGATACCTTTAATCTTGGTGCCGGTTCCGGCCAACACTCCATTTTCAATCTCGTCCTCAGTAAATAAATACCCCGTGCTGCCAATCTGTGAGCCGAGGGTCGCACCTTCGAGTGCCTCCCACACTACATGGTCATCTCGTAGTGATGGCGGCATATTTTTATTGAAGATTACATATTGCACAGAATTATAATAGGGAATCGTGAAATTTACTTTTTCCTCACGCGCCGGCGTAATTGTTAGACCCGCCGCCCCAGCGTCCGCAATTCGCCCAGCCTCTACATTGTCGATAATCACATCAAACTCTACGTTTTTAACCTGGATTTTTTTATTCATTTTTTCCGCTACGCGATTCACGATTTCTATATCTACCCCCACAATCTGCCGATTTTCATAAAATTCAAATGGCGCAAAAAACGCATTAGTTTCTACTACGTAATCTGCATTCTCAGAATCCCGGATCGAAAAAAACACACTCACTCCCATCCCAACCGTCACTAGCAAAAACACAAGAACCCAAATAACGTTTTTAACCTTATGCATAATGCCATTATAACACAAACTGAGGCGCATTTGTGCTATAATATACTATATGGCCCGGTGGCTCAATGGATAGAGCAATTCCGTCCTAAGGAAGAGGTTGTGCGTTCGACTCGCACCCGGGTCACCAAAATATTTACTATGAGTGTATTCAAGAAAAAAGACATAAAAAAGACCGAGCAGGAAAAGGTCGAAGAACGTCGCGAAGAAGTTCTTGCCAAAGGGCGCAAGTTTAAATATCCTTTGCAATGGACTAAGCACCGCATTGTAATCAATACAGTTTTGATTACTTTTATAACTATTGCTATTCTTGTCACTAGTGGCTGGCTAGCTCTTTATCGTTTTGGTATGACTGACGAGATGCTGTTTCGCGTCACTAAGATCTTCCCAGTTCCGGTAGCATCTGTCGACAATGAAAATGTCCTCTTTTCGGATTATCTAATGTTTTATCGTAGCAGTGTAATATCTATAGAGCGTCAGTCTGGGCAACTCGATAATGAAGGGGATCTCGATACTTTACGCTTGCAATACAAACGTGCGGCACTCTCAGAAGCAGAAGAATATACCTATGCTGTAAAAATCGCTAGGGAATTAAACATTGTAGTTACCGATGAGGAAATTGACGAAGAATTTAATCGCCATCTTGCGATTGGTGGCGTAGACCGTAGTGAAGAAGGTTTCACTAAAATTATTCAAGATAACTTTGGTCTTAGCAAAAATGAATATCGTCGCATGCTTTATCTTAGTCTCATTAAAGCTAAGGTTGAAATTGCCATTGATGAACAAGCTAGCGCAACTGCTAACAAGGTAGAAACTTTACTTGGCGAGAATGGCGGGGATTATGCCTTAGTAGCTGAGGCGCTCGGTGCCGAGATTAATTATGAGGAAACTGGCGGCATGGTCTCAAACCAAAATATTGACGGTGGTCGCGCCTCTGAAGCTTCTAAATTAGAGCCAGGCCAGCAAAGTGGTCGGTTTGTTTCTATGAATGGCGACGGTTATTATTTTGTCAAACTTATTAATAAGACCGACTCCGATGTTAATTTTGTCTCGATCAAAGTACCATTTACGACATTTACCGAACGTTTCAACGCCCTTAAAGAAGATGGCAAGATTGTCGAATTTATCGAAATCTCAAGCCCAACTGATCTAGCTGAATAAAAATAAAGCCCCAAGAGGACTTTCTGGTGCGGGTACAGGGAGTCGGACCCTGATCTCATCCTTGGGAAGGATACATAATAGCCGCTATACGATACCCGCGACTCCTCTTATTATACCATAATACCCTTAAACATGCTATAATTGTCTTATGCAAGAAATCAGGGAACAACTCAAAAACGCTATCAAAAACCTTTATGGCTTAGATTTTGAGCCCGAAGTCACTCCTTCGCCCGCTAATATTCCCGCAGATTATTCTACCAACGCTCCGCTAAAACTTGCCAAAGAACTCCACAAGAGCCCAATGGCCATTTCAGAAGAGCTATCAAATGTTCTTCAGCAAGAGCTCACAATAACTCCTCCAGGCTTTATTAACTTTACATTGTCAGATAATTATTTATCGTCAAAGCTTAGCAACCTGAACAAAGATTTTACTCAACAAATTTCATCTGATAAGTTTGCTGGCAAAACCGTTATTTGTGAATTTAGCGACCCAAATCCCTTCAAAGTTTTACATGTTGGTCACCTATATACCTCAGTAGTTGGCGACTCAATCTCTAGGCTCTTTGAATATGCTGGCGCCAATGTTATTCGCGCCAATTTCGGTGGCGACGTTGGTCTTCATGTCGCTAAGACCATGTATATTTTGCAACAAAAAGACATCAAAGATCTTACTATAGAAGATATTGCTAAATGTTATGTTGAAGGCACAGCCGCCTATGATGACGACGAAGAAGCTCATCAAAAAATCACAGACCTCAATAAAGAAATTTATAAAATTAATTCTGAAAATATTCACGGCACGCCTTTGTCAGATCTTTATTGGCGCGGCAGAGAATTATCATACGATTATTTTAAGAATTTTTACGCTACTATTGGCTTAATATTTGATAAATTTTATCCAGAATCCACTGTTGCTAGCCTCGGCCTCGAAAAAGTCAAAGCCGAACTAGAAAAAGGCGTTTACGAGGAATCTAACGGTGCTGTAATTTTCAATGGCGAAAAATACGGTCTTCATACGCGTGTATTTATTAATAAAGAAGGTGTCCCTACTTACGAAACAAAAGACGTCGGCCTAATTTTTACCAAGTGGCAAGATTATCATTTTGATAAGTCGGTTGTTATTACGGGAAACGAACAGCTTGAGTATATGAAAGTTGTTTTAAAATCCGTCGAGCAGTATGCTCCAGATCTTGTAGAAAAAACTTCCCATCTAACTCACGGCCTTGTTAAGCTTCCTGGCAATGTCAAAATGTCTTCCAGAAAAGGCAATTTCTTAAAAGCTGTTGATGTGCTCGATATGGTAAAATCAGCTCTCGAATCAGAATACAATTCAAAAGACGAAAAAGTATCCCTCGCTGCCACCAAGTACGCCTTTCTTAAATATAAAATGGGTGGCAATATTATCTTCGATCCTAAAGAATCCGTCAAAATGACCGGCAACTCCGGCCCATACTTGCTTTATTCGGCTGTTCGTGCCAAGAAGATATTAGTATCTGTAAAAGATACTTTTGAGGAGCATAATCGCCAACGGGGCGATTACGGAGCGACCGAAGCCCGTAACGACGGGCCTGAGGGAGCGTTCCGAGAAAGTATTTTTACAGATACCGAGAGAAATTTAATCAAGAAGATTTTAGAATACAAAGATGTTTTAAGCGAATCAGTTTCCGAAATGGCTCCCCATAAAGTCGCCAACTATTTATACGAACTAGCTCAAGAATTTTCTAGATTTTACGAAAACTGCCAAGTTGCTGGCAGCGACGAAGAAGAATCTCGCGCTATGATTGTTAAGGTTTACTTAGATACTATGACGCACGGATTAAATATCCTAGGCATCAATATTCCGGAGGAAATGTAATGAAAAAAGCTAAATTATTATGGCTCGATCTCGAAATGACTGGTCTCGATCCAGAAAAAGACAGGATTCTCGAAGTTGCTGCCATCGCGACCGACATGAGCCTAAGTCAAATCGCCACTTACGAAGCTGTCGTCAAGGTCGATGCTAGTCTCATGAAAGAACGCATGGTCGGCGAATTTTGGGAAAATAATTTCGCATCTCGCGATGCGCTTCAGGCGCAAAATCAGGACGGTAAACCAATCAAAGAAGTCGAAAAAGAGTTACTTAAATTTTTAGACGATCACTTTGGCAAGGAAATTTATCTTGCCGGAAATTCAATTCATCAAGATCGCAAATTTATTGAACGCGAAATGCCTGAGCTAAACAAGCGTCTTCACTATCGTATGCTCGATGTCTCTGCTTGGAAAATTTATTTCGAAAACGCAAAACATAAGAAATTTACCAAACCCGAAAATCATCGTGCACTCGACGATATTAATGGTTCAATAGAGGAGCTCAAATGGTATTTGACATTTCTGAAGTAACTGGCCTCGGCGAATATAAGAAAAAAACCGAAGAATCTCGCGATCTATACTACCGAGATGACAAGGTTTTTCTTGTTGTGAATAAAAACACTATAGAAATTCGCACCGACGATCAGCTTAGTAAATTGCTCAGGGAAAAATACGAATCTGTTATGGAGTCGCGTTATTTCGGCCGCGGCGGCATCGAAATTGTTCTCGCAAATCAGCTCAGCCAAACCGAACTTTATGACCTTGTTCGGCTTAGCTATAATTTAAGTTAAAATCTTTATAATTCCGTCTTTTCGGCTTTTTTGTCTCTACGACGGTTGATTCTATTCATGGCTTTAATTATCAAGAAAATCACCCAGGCAATAATCAAGAACTCAACTACGTTTTGGATAAAGTTACCATAGGCAATTACCGCTGCGGTGTCTCCGCCAAAGAAATTTGGAATCACTAATTTAAGTTCCGTAAAGTCTACACCACCACCGATCAGCCCCACTATCGGCATTACGATATCATTGACTAGGGAATTAACAATCGCTGTGAAAGCTCCGCCTACTGCAACGCCTACTGCGAGATCTACTACTGAACCACGATTAATAAATTCGATAAACTCTTTTCTAAAGCCAGAATCTTTTTTATGAACCTTTGCTGCTACTTCTTTTGCTTTTTCTTTAGTTTTTTCCACCGCTTTAGATTTTTCTGCCATATTATTCCTTTCTTTTATTTAGTTTCCGAAAAATCACTAAAGTTATTATAAAGATTATCCAAACTATTATAAGATGTGTCAAGAATATCTTTTAATTGCTCATCTCTAGTAGACTCAGACAACGAAGCTTCTTCCGAAGTAATTAGTGAAATTTCGTAAGCCATTTTGAGTGCAAAAATCCTATCCAGTGTTCCACTTATTTTTGCTGTAAACAAATCTGAATCAAGCGCATCTTTATGTAGAGTTGCCTCCTCTATCAGATCCTTGTCTTCTTTGCCTTCTTTATAGGATGGGTATTTTTCTGCTATATAATCTCCCAGCTCACGGCTTGTGTTTGACAAAATCGAGCTGAGCGAAACCGAACTGGATCGTAAGTTTGAAGATTTTAAGTTGCCACGATACGTAGAAATTATATCTATAGTATTATCTATGTGCAACTTTAAAGATACATTTTTGTCTAATGTACTTTTACCACCCCCACTGAGCATCGATCCTAAAATAATAATTAAAATTAATGCTGCGACCCCGATAATCAATACTTTGAATATTGGTGATTGCATAAATCTGCCACCCATTTTTGAAGATTTTTTTTCTGGGCGTACTGAAGCAGAGATTTGATTCAGATACTCTTGTCCATCCATGATATAATTATTATAACATGGATGGTGCGAAGGAAGAGATTAAATCTAGACTCGCGGTGGAAGATGTAGTTGGTGGCTACGTTGAGTTAAAAAGGGCAGGACGCAATCTTAAAGGTCACTCCCCATGGGGCGTCGATAAGACTCCCTCTTTTATGGTTTCACCAGAAAAGGGCATTTGGCACGATTTTTCCGCCAATAAAGGCGGCGACATTTTTACTTTTATTATGGAAGTAGAGGGCATTTCTTTTCGCGAGGCCATGGAAAAACTCGCAGCCAGAGCCGGAGTGGATCTCGCTAAATATCAAGGGGGCGATCGAGACCTCTCGCGCCGTAAACTTCGTGCCAAGGAGGCCTTAGCTCTCGCCACCAAATATTATCAAGCCTGCCTAGTACGTAGCAAATCCGTTTGTGAATATGTTTTTTATAATCGCAACCTTAATCGCGGTACCGTAGAAGAGTTCAAAATAGGTTATTCGCCAGCTAGCGGCAAAGCCCTTCATACTGCTCTCGAAAAACGCGGTTTTACTGAAAAAGAATTAGATGAAGCGGGCCTTTTAAATCGTTTCAAAACCGACATGTTTCGCGACCGCATGATGGTACCTTTTATTGACACCAGTGGAGATGTCATTGGTTTTACCGCACGGATTCTTAAAAAAGGTGAGCCTAAATATCTTAATACGCCGGAGACGATACTTTTCAACAAATCACGCTTTATATTTGGTTTATATCACGCCAAAGAAGCCATTCGTCGCCACGGTTTCATCGTGATCGTAGAAGGGAATATGGACGTAATTTCTTCGCATCAGGCCGGCGTCAAAGAAGCTGTCGCTACTTCTGGTACAGCCATGACCGAACAGCATCTCAAAATTCTTTCCAACCTTTCTTCGGATATTCGCTTAGCTTATGACGGTGATGCTGCGGGTATTAAAGCTACTGAGCGTGCCATTATGTTGGCTGGCGACCTTGGCATCGATCTTACTGTTATTTCAAATTACCACGGTGCCAAAGACCCAGATGAGCTCATCCAAAAAGACCCTGCGTTATGGCAACAAGCAGTAGAAGAACGTGTCCCGGCCGTAGATTGGCTTCTAAACAAATATGAAGAAAATCTTAATCTTCGCCTTGCCCCAGACAAGAAAAAATATTCTGACATTGCTTTGAAACTTCTCAGTTATGTTAAAGATGAGATAGAACGTGCTGCTTATGAAGAAAAAGTTGCCAAAAAATTAGGCGTGGAAGTATCCATTCTTCGTGAAAAGGGAGAACGCTTGAACAAAAAATTAGAACAATCCGCATCTCATAAATACCTTAAAAAACCCAAAACCGATTTTAAGCCAGACCACATCAAAAAGATCGAAGACAGTCTTTTGGCGCTAAAGGTCTATGGCGGTATTACTAACACCAAAATTCCGCTCGATATCCCAGAAGACGAAACTCGTCTTGATGAGCTAGAATTGATTTTTAATCGTGATCATGAATCTATCGCTAACCCAAATTACGAACAAGAAGCCACTGATCTGTTAAAGCGTTATAATTTAGAAATCAAAAAACACCGCATTAAATCATTAAACGAAAAATTAGCCTCTCTCGACGAGGAAAGTGAAGAATATAGTGACATCTTGAAAGAAATTGTAGAGTTGCAAAATTCTTAATTTTAGATTATACTATGTCTAATGAGCTCTAAAAAAGATGATATTTTGAATGCAAACTCTGTGCCGATCGATTTAGACGAGCCAGAGACTAATGATCTTGAGAACGAAGAGGAATTGTCCGACGAAGATCTCGCCATCACCGCCGAGAACGTCGACGCTTTTGCTGACGATTCCGTCAGACTTTATTTGCGTGAAATCGGTAAAATCCCTCTCCTTACTCCTGAAGAAGAGGCGGATCTCGCTCAGCGCATTGTCAAAGGTGACAAAAAAGCCAAAGACAAAATGGTTGAGAGTAATATGCGTCTTGTTGTTTCAATTGCCAAACGCTACGGTGGTCGCGGTCTAGACTTTCTAGATTTAATCCAAGAGGGAAACACCGGTTTACTTCGTGCTGTAGAAAAATTTGACCCAGAAAAAGGTTTTAAATTTTCTACTTATGCTACTTGGTGGGTGCGCCAGGCAATTACCCGCGCTATTGCAGATCAAGCTCGTACTATTCGTATCCCAGTTCACATGGTAGAAACCATCAATAAAGTTTTAAGGACTACCCGCAAGCTCACTTCTGAACTCAATCGTGAGCCTACCAACGAAGAAATCGCCAAGGAGCTCGATATGGAGCCAGACAAAATTGATTACGTCATGCGTATCAAACAAGATATCGCTTCTCTCGATGCTTCTGTCGGCCGCGATGGTGATGACGAAGATTCTGTCCTCGGTGACTTCGTTGAGGATGAAGAACGTGATTCTCCTGAAGATTCCGCTGCCAATCAAATTCTAAAAGAGCAACTTTCCGAAATTATCGCAACATTGACCGATAGGGAACAAAAGATCATCCGTCTCCGCTTTGGCATTGGTGGCGGCCGCCCGCATACCCTAGAAGAGGTCGGTGCTGAGTTTGATGTTACCCGCGAGCGCATTCGCCAGATCGAGGCCAAAGCTCTTTCTAAACTCCGCAAAAACAAAGAAACTAAAAAATTACACGAATATTTAAGGTAGGAGGAACATGAAGAAAATATTTGCAGCAATTTTAGCGCTAGCCTTAGGCTTATCATATTTGGGCTCCCCAGCAATGGCTACCAATCAAGCGACTATTTTCGGGGATCCATTAGGCAGCAACAACGCTGCGATATTAAAGGATTGTGCCGACAAAGACGGTGAAGAAAGTATTAAATGTGTTCTCAACCTCGTAGTCGATATCATGTCCGTCCTCATCGGTATTCTTGGCGTCATCGGTATCACAATTACTGGCATCCAATACCTCACGGCCGGCGGTAGTGAAGAAAAAACTCGCAAAGCCAAGCGTCGTTTATTTGAGATCGTCATTGGCCTCGCCGTTTATGCCGTGATGTATGCTTTGCTTAGCTGGCTCTTACCAAACAATTAATTTACCATATGCAGCGTCTACTTGTTATTTATAATCCTCGTTCCACTCGCTATAAATCCGTCAAAAGCGAAGTGTTGGATAAGCTGCCAAATTTAAAAGGCTATATTATTGGTAAATACACTATCAAAAAAATCGGTTTTGAAGGTAACGTTAAAGATCTTTCTAAAGTCATAAAAGACGGAGATCTTATTATTTCTGCTGGCGGTGATGCTACTGCGGCTATTTCTGCAAATGCTATTATCAAATCTGGCAAAGACGCCACGCTTGGTGTCTTGCCGTACGGCAATTTCAATGATCTCGCCCGCACGCTTAAGACGCATACCTTGGACGATATTATTTCGCAAAATCAAAAACCAGTAAAACTCTATCCTTTAGAAATTATTGTAGATGGTAAGTTTTGGCGCTATGCTACTTGTTATGTCACTATTGGCATGACCGCTGAAGCCGTAGAACTTTTTGATGAACAAAAAGTGCGCACTTATCTCCAAAAAGGACACAAGAGTTCTTGGCGTTCATATATCTACCTCATGAAATGGTATTTCAAAAATCGTCACAAAAAAATTTTCCTACCTGGTCTTAAGATCAATGGCGCTACTCAACATAAAAAAACTTCTGACTACGCTGCGCTCAGTGGTCGCTCTATGTGTCGCGTTATGAAAGGACGCGAAGATTATCTCAAACCAAAAGTTTTTCGCAGTACAGCTAAGCCATTGGCAAATTTTTGGCCACTTTTTACTTTAATGACCAAAAGTATTTTTTATCGTGTGCCAGGAGATGAAACTACCGGTGATAAACTAGAGTTTTCTAACCCCACTACGATAGAGCTTCAAGCGGAAGGAGAATATCAAATTTTTCAAAATGTCAAAACTGTAGAAGTAAAGAAAGGCACCAAATGTCTGAAAGTAGTTCAGAATTAACTAGAATTATAGAATACATGAAGAACCACTGGCCTAGCGAGGTTAAGCCGGAATGGCAAGTAAATTTAAAAGAGTACCCACTTATTGCCAAAAAGGTTATAGGGGATTTTACTAAAGACAAGACTATACATCATCAACTCATCCGCATTGCTGGCCTTTCTGGTTCTGGCAAAACTACGCAAATTCTACCAGCAGTTGAGGCATATTGCGAAAAAAATAATCTAAAGCCAATTCTTATTGCTGCCCGTCGTTTTGTAGAATATCACCCACATTATCAAGAAATTAAAGATTTTTATGGCGATGCTAATCTTCGTAAAATGACCGATGAGTTTTCCACTATCATGATGTTTCTTGTATTGTCAGAACTTATTAAAAATGGCTATGACATTATATTGGATGTCACTCTTTTAGATCCAGAAATTGAAGCTATTTTATTAAAAATGCTTACATCTTCAGAGTACAAAATGCTACTTTTGATGATAGCAATATCTCCTACGGTCACAGCACATTTTCTAGCTGGTCGTGCTTGGCGCCACACCAAAGCCACTGAGCAGGAATTCATTCGTGCCACTTCGCACGCTCTTAATTTTTATGCCGAATATGCCCCGGAGTCCCGTATTATATTATGGAGTGTTTACGATAAACCACCTATTTACGACGGCCCGATCAAGGACTGTGTTGAAATTTTTACTGAATATTTAAATCGCGAAGATCTCCCGGCCAAAGATGATGACGCGCGCCGCGATGCAAAAATCGCTTATCTTACCAAATAAATTTTTGCTTTCTAAGCATTTATGCTATACTTATTATAGCTAAACATTCACAATTCATTTTGAATCTTAAAGGTAAGAAGCGGCCATATACGCAACTGAGCCTTTAAGTCCGGTTGTGAATGTTTAGCGACTAAGTATATGGTCGCTTTTTTGGCGACAGAAAGGGAAAAATGCAAAAACAATATTTAACAGAAGAAAATTATCAAAGAATAAATAAAAAATTTAAGACCATTTCACTGACCGTCTTTATCATTGGTTTAATAATTGGCCTTGGCTTAATTGTATTCGGCGTTGTTAAGACCAACGAAATCAATAGGACTAATGAGGAGAGAGCCGCTGCTGCCGTTGCTGAATCGGAAGCCAGTGTGGCCACCGCAAAAGAAAAATTGAGTGAAATTGAAGCAGAGCTGAGTGGTCTAGAGGCTCAATATGACGCTAAAGCATCTGAATGTGATTCATTAGATATGGCCGACGATGATTGGTTCGCTAAGAGTGGTAAATGTCAAAGGGAAGAAATGGCCCTGCAGACAAAAATCGCCGAATTACAAAGTAGTCAATTTCAAATTAAAAATGCCGATTACACTGTCTATTATCAAGAAGACGATTTATTTGTAAGTTACATTCTTTATGGTGCTGGCGGATTTATCATTTTAGCTAGTGCCGGTATAGCATTGGCTATTTGGCTAATTACTAAGCGACGTGCGCTCTTGGCTTATCACGCACAGTCTGTTATGCCAGTAGCTAAGGAGGGGATAGATGAGATTACCCCGACCGTAGCAAATTCTGCCGGCAATATTGCTGACTCCGTAGCTGAAGGCATAGCGCGTGGCATCAAAAAAGGTAAAGAATAAAACGCTATTATAAAAAATATCCCTGAAAGGGATATTTTTTATAGCTGATTCAAATTAATTTCTGGGAAGTTGCTACGTATGTGGTCGGCGTAGCCAGCGTCGATATGTTTCCAGGCTAATTTCATTCTCCCGACTTCATCGGTATTTGTGAATTGTGCCAAAAACATTTTTTCAAATTCTTTCGGCACTGGTCGCGACAACATTCTAGCAGTATCCATTTGTGGATTACCCGTTCCAGCAAAACAAAAATCTATTACGCCCACTACTTTATCATTTTCGTCTAACAATATATTACCAAGATTCAAATCACCATGTACCAGGTTTTTAGTCTCAGTCGCTTTTATGTATTCGTGATCAGCGTCAATATGTTTTTTGTAATGTTTGTAGTCTAATTCTTTTAAAAAATCTGATAAAGGATATTTCACCTCTTCAGGCGCATCTTTCAGATCTATGTCAGAAAGTTCCTTAATAAACTTTGCGACGTCGTAGGCTACGCCAGTAAGTGCCGTATGTGATAAATGGTAAATCCTATCGCCCAACGTATAACCTTCGATTTTCTTATGCACCGAAAATGGACGATGCTTTTCGTCGTAACACAACTTCATTTGCGGTGTATAAAAACTTGTTTTTCCATCCACAAAATTGCATACAGTAGCATCCTTTACTATCATTTTTGACCAAAATGGATTCCTAGGAAATCGGAAAAAGTATGCTCCGTCGTTTGTGTTTACTTCGATTACGATATTTGTCCATCCAGTCAAAATATGCTTAGTACTAAGAATTTTTTTGTCAGGAAAAGTCTCCGCAATAATTTTGTCCAGTGGATCAGAAGTAGTAAAAAAATTACTCATACGGATATTATAGCATGTAATGCCATTTGAGAACCATAAGCTCGGGCGAACGCCCTAGAGTGTGTCCGAAAAAGGCATTACATGCTATAATGAATTTATGGACAATGTAAAAATTCTAGCTATTGTGGGCATGAGCGGCAGTGGCAAATCCGTTGCAGTGGACTATCTTACCAACAAAGGCTACCCAAAAGTTTATTTCGGTGGCATGATTTACAAAGAAATGGAAAAGCGCGGGATCGAACGCACCGAAGATGGTGAGTCTGAAAAAAACTTCCGCGAAATGATTCGCGAGACAGAAGGCAAAGATTGGGTTGTTCGCCAGGTCATAAGCGAAACCAAAGATTTAATCAATGCCGGCCAAAAACGCATTATACTAGATGGCGTTTACTCATGGACGGAGTACAAAACTCTAAAACATGAATTTCCGGGCAACCTTACTTTTGTAGCTGTCGTGGTAGATAAAAAGATTCGTTATAAACGCGTTTCTGTGCGACCAGACCGCGCTTTTGATGCTACGGCCATCCGTGAGCGTGACCAATCCGAAATCGAGAATCTTGAAAAAGGTGGCCCGATTGCCGCTGCAGACTATTATATTTTGAATAATGGTTCGACGGAAGAAATGGACGATAGGCTAGCTGAAATATTAAAAGAAATAGATTTTTAATGAAACGTTTGGTATTAATAGACGGTAAATCAGTATTCTACAGGGGGTACTATGCTATGGGTGCTCTCAGTTTGCCGGACGGCACCCCCACGGGTGGAGTTTATGGTTTTGCTGCCATTGCCATGGAGATCGTCAAAAAAATTAACCCCACTAAAGTTATTGTTGCTTGGGATTCTAAAACTTCCGTTTCCAAGCGTCGCGCTATTTATCAAGATTATAAAGCCGGGCGAGTCAAACCGGGCGAAGATTTTTACGCCCAAATTCCACTCTTAAAAGAACTTATCGGTGATCTTGGCTGGAGTTTTGTCGAGCTTGATAATTACGAAGCCGACGATATTATCGGCACGTTATCTCGTGAAGCGGATGAAGCTGGAGATTGGGAAACTTACATCATATCTTCCGATCTTGATATGCTGCAAATTGTTGATCACAACACACATATGTGGCGTATTTTAAAAGGCTTTACAAATATTGAGCAAATTAATGTTTCAGAACTAGAGTCTAAATATGGTATCAAAAAATCTCAGTTTCTCGACCTTAAATCCTTAAAGGGCGATTCTTCTGATAACATTCCTGGCGTTCCTGGTATTGGCGAAAAAACTGCCGTCAAATTACTTAACGATTATGGCACACTAGATAATATCTATGCGCACATTGATAGTATTTCCGGTTCTACTAAGGCCAAACTTGAGGCCGGCAAAGATTCTGCCTATATGTCAAAAACTTTAGCAAAGATTATGTTTGATGCGCCGATAGATCTAAATGACATCCCAGACTTTCATTTTGATAAAGAAAAATCCATCACCGGCCTCAAGAAGCTTGCTTTTAACTCTTTAATCCGGAAAATTAATAATACCCCTGAACCAAAAAATAACACTACTCGAGGGCTTCCGGAGGCTACGGCCGAGGATGAGTGGGCGAACCCCGTAACGACGGGCGTGAGCAACCCGTCCCGAGAGAGTGTTGTTTTTGGTTCAAATGGTAAAATTATAATAGATTACAACATTAAAAGTCTCATGCATAGCGATCCCAAAATCGCCTCCGAAATCTTGCAAGATCAAAAACCATTCTGGGATTTATCTCAAGCCGCTTTTTTGCTTAATCCGCTTGCAAGAGAAGAACCAAAGCTTTCTGTATCAGAAGAAGAATACCAAAAACAATTAAAAGAATTTAATCAGTACCCGAAACTTTATAAGGTTCTTACCGAATTGGACTTTCCATTAATTCCGGTCCTTTACAAAATGGAAGAAAAAGGTATGCTCATAGACCGTTCTTATTTTGCCGATCTCCGCAATGAATATACCAAAGAAGTAGCAAAATTAGAACAAGAAGTCTTTGATCTCGCTGGCCGTTCGTTTAATCTCAATTCACCGTATCAATTATCTGACATTTTATTTATTGACTTGCGTTTGCCTACAAAAGGAATCAAAAAAACCTCTCGCGGCTACTCAACTGGCGCAAAAGAGCTCGAAAAATTAAAAGATCTCCATCCTATTATTGGAAAAATTACTGAATATCGTGAAGCCGCCAAACTTCTCTCTACCTATATTATTCCGATTCCGGATCTTGCTGATGATAATAACCGCATCCACACTACCTTTACCCAGAATGTTACGGCTACGGGCAGGCTTTCCAGCCTTAATCCAAATCTTCAAAACATTCCAGTTCGCACCAATGAAGGCAGACGAATCCGTGCTGGGTTTATCGCTCCAGAAGGTAAAGTTCTTGTTTCGGCCGATTATTCACAGTTCGAGCTTCGCCTTGCCGCAATTTTGTCAAATGACGAAAATCTCATAAATGATTTCAATAGTGGCATTGATATTCACACCAAAACAGCTTCTGAAGCTTTCCATGTTCCTTTTGATAAGGTAACAAAAGATCAACGTCGTGCAGCTAAGGTCATCAATTTTGGCATTTTATACGGCATGAGCATGAAAGGCCTTTCTGATGCTACTGGTATGTCTGTTGTCGAAGCGAAGCATTTTATTGATAATTATTTCGAACTTCGTGCTCCTATTAAACGTAAACTGGAAAGCATCTTAAAACAAGCCAGGGAACAAGGCTATGTTGAAACATTCTATGGCCGCCGCCGCCCCACTCCAGATGTTAAGTCTCCAAATTTCTTAATTCGTCAGGCTGCTGAGCGTGCTGCTGCCAACATGCCAATTCAAGGCACCGAAGCTGACTTGATGAAACGTGCTATGATTAATGTCGACAAAGCTCTTCCGGATGGCGCTGAGCTTGTTATGCAAGTACACGATTCGCTCATTGTCGAATGTCCAGAAAATGATGCCGACAAAATTGCTAAAATTTTGCAAAAACAAATGGAATCTGTAGCGCCCGAACTTGCCATTAAACTAGCCGTAGAGGTGACTATTGGCAAAAACTGGGGAATGTTGTAATTTCCACATTTAGTGTAAAAAAGTTCTTGACACCACCATATCTAGCGTTTATAATGGATTCTAGGTAATGCTTATAACAAACATAAGTCCTAGGTGGACAGAAAGAAAACCATGAAGAAAATTATTTATAAGAATCCAAACGACGCAGAGAATTTTGATATCAAACGCTTTGTAAAATCACTTAACAAATACGCAAAAATTTCCGAGGCAGAAGCTACTGAGGCTCTCGCAGACTTTGATCAATACGAAACTATGCACGTCTCTTGCTTAGTGGAAGCCGGCATGAACCTCATCGCCAACAAAAAAGGCGAAGAGGCTGCCAAGGAATATTTCGATAACTATGCAGAATATTTTGACGAAGGTAAATTTGAACGTCTCCGCCGCATCACTGGTTATCTCGTTGGTACATTGGATCGCTGGAATGATGCCAAAAAGGCTGAAGAGCATGCTCGCGTCAAGCACTCTGTAAATTCTGCTATTGATGATGCTGCTCGCATGGTCGCTCTTGAGACTCAAGCCATGGAGCAAAATATCGCCTACGCTAGATAACACCTCTATAGGTATGATATAATTACTGTATCATGCCAGAGTTGCCAGAAGTAGAAACTATCAAACGTGGTCTTAGCCAGTTTATCATCAAGAAAAAGCTGGTAAAGACCACGATTTTATGTGAAAAATCTTTTATCGGTGTTCCCGTGGTTGGCACCGTAAAATCTATTCGCCGTTTTGGTAAAGCTCTCGTTATAGATTTGGATAATGACAAATCTTTGATGATCCATCTTCGCATGACTGGCCAGCTGATTTATGATGGCAAAGAACGTTATGCCGCCGGTCACCCTAGCGAAAATTTTACCGCCAACCTTCCCAATAAACAGACTAGGGTCATTTTGCATTTTGATTCCGGTCCACTCTATTTTAATGATCAGCGTAAGTTTGGTTTTATTAAAGTTTTGCCCACATCAGAAGTGGAGCAAGATGCTTTCATCAAAAAGCTTGCCCCAGAGCCTTGGGCTATGCAGGCTGAAGAATTTTACAGAAGGTTACAAAGACACAAAAGCTCTCTTATCAAAGCCACCATTTTGGATCAAACCATTATCTGTGGCCTAGGGAATATCTATGCCGATGAAGCTTTGTTTGCGGCTGGGATCCACCCAGAACGCCGTTCCGGCACTCTTAATTTTAAAGAGTCGTCACTCTTGTTGAAGTCCGCCTGTGAAGTTATGGACAGATCTATAGCCTCAGGCGGATCCACTATGGCAACTTATGTCAAAGCTGATGGTACTAAAGGCGATTATCTCGAAAAATTTGCTCAAGTCTTTCATCGTGAAAATCAGGCTTGCCCGCGCTGCAAAACCAAAATCATTAAAATTCGCGTTGCGGGGCGTGGCACGCATATTTGCCCACATTGTCAGTCGCTTCAAGCAAAGGACCAAGATGATTAAGATTTTTTACGGAGATGATCGTATTCGCGCCAAACAAGAAATTACTAAATTTCTTGGCGCAGACTACGAAATTTTGGATGGCCCAGATATTGATGCTTGCGATTTGCCTTCAATTTTTCTAGGCGCCTCGCTTTTTTCCGAATCTCGTAATATTTTAATTCGCGATTTTACCGTAAACAAAGCCGCCTACGATAGTCTTGAAAATTATCTTAGTACCCCGCACAATATTATACTCTTTGAAACAAAGCTGGATAAACGTTCTGCCGCTTATAAATCATTAAAAGACAAATTAGAATTTAAAGAATTCAAGCTTCCAGAGACTACTGATTTTCGTGTCGTATTTGATATTTATCACACCGCCAAAAAGGATGGCAGGAAGGCTATTAAAATGCTGGAACAAATTAAACCCAACGAAGACCCCATTAAATTTACCGGTCTTCTTGTTTCGCAGGCAATTAAAGATTTTGCTATTCACCAGGGAACTAAGGAAAAATCCATATTACGCTCTCTCTCAAAATTAGATATAGATATGAAAACAACCAAGGTGGAACCTTGGTTGTTAGTAGAAGCTTTTTTGCTTACGCTAGCTTGATGCCAGCCTTTTTTGCAAACTCATGAAGCTGAGCTTTACGACGTGAAGCGGTATTTTTCTTCAAAAGATCTTTCTTCACTGCTTTATCGTATTCAGATTGAGCTTTTGCAAGGCTCTTTGCACTTGGCTTAACCTTGAAAGCTTTAACAGCAGCTTTAATGTCTTTCTTGATTTCTACGTTGTGCTTCGTGCGTTTTGTCGCCTGACGGGCGGCCTTCTTAGCAGATTTGATTATCGGCATTTTCTTCCTATATAGATTAAAAATTAATGACTTTTGCTCATTATAACTCTTTTTACCGAAAAAGTAAAGGGGTATTGCCAAATCTAAGAGCTTATGCTAAGCTGTAATTAGAAAGGTAAAAATGCCTGATCAAAATCAAACAGATAACATGACTACGCCAACTGGTGTGCCTGTCGCCCCAGCTACCCCTGTATTGCCAGACGTTTCTGCGGACTCGGCATCAGATGCTGATGCTGCGCAAGAGTCAACAGCCCCAGCGGATACTTCTGATACCGCCATTATGGCGGAAGTGGCTAGCAAGATTGCTGAGGCTCACAATATTTTGATCGCATTATCTTCTGATCCAACGGTAGACGAGCTGGCTACGGCCATCGGTCTTTCGCTTTGTCTAGATCGTGTAGGGAAGCGCGCTACGGCTATTTATTCCGGCAGTACTCCAAACGCACTTGAATTTTTAAAACCAGATGAAATTTTTGAAGATTCAGCTGACACACTTCAAGATTTCGTGATCGCCCTAAACAAGGATAAAGCAGATCACCTCAGATATAAGCTGGATGGTGATTATGTTAAAATTTTCATCACTCCTTATCGTAGTCGCATCGCTGAGGAAGATCTGGAATTTTCGTATGGTGACTTTAATATTGATTTAGTGCTTGCTCTCAATGTTGCTAATGGCATAGATCTCGATGCTGCTCTTCGTGAACATGGCCGCATCATGCACGATGCCGTAATTGTCGATATTACCACTGGCAATCCAGGCAAGCTCGGCGAAATTGAATGGAGTGACAAAAAATCCAGCTCTGTCGCGGAAATGATCTCAAACCTTCTCTTTAGTTTAGGTAAAAAACTAACCGTAGAAAAAGAAGAGGCCACGGCTTTTCTCACTGCCATTGTTGCTGCTACGGACCATTTCACAAAACCAAACACTACTCCTCGCACTATGCAGATAGCAGGAAAACTCATGGAGGCTGGTGCCGATCAACAGCTTGTTTCGCAAAATATTGCTATGGATACAGATAATCAGCTTTTCTCACTACCAGGTGATTTCTTTGGCAAAACAAAAGAAGAATCGGACGACGCCGCTCTCGATATTGATCATAAGTCTAATGCTGATGAGCCTAAAGAACAAGAGCCAAGCCAAGAGCCCGCCCCAGAACCAGAATCGGAACCAAATACAGAAGAAGATTCGCTCGCTGCAGATCTCAAAGCGGCTGAAGAAAGTTTAGCTAACGCTGCTGCGGAAACTACACCCGAAACAGTCCAAGAGCCGCTAAGGATAGACAGCGACGAAGGGTCAGGAGCCGAGTCTAGCTCTACAGGGGTTAATCTAACGCCTAGCCCTGAATTTACCGCTACTTCAGAGCCAGTACCGGCTAGCGACTTGGCTCCAGTAGAATCAGCCATTAAATCTGACTTCATTTCCAGCGTTAAACCAGAAAAAATTCTCGCCCCGTCTGAAGGTTTTAATCCAGACGCTAAAGACGAGGGAAGTAGTAAATACGGCCAAATGTTAGAAGAAGCACTCGCAGAGGCTAATGCTGCTGAGCCAGCGCCACTTCCGAACTACACTCCAGAGCCAGCACCCTCATCTCCATCGTCAAACCCTGCTAGCTCTATAGCTCCACCAGTTGCTACCGAACCAGAAATTAACGGAGTTCCAGAAATAAACTATATGCCAATGCCAGGCGATGAAATTCTACCTCCGCCCCCAACGCCACCTATAGATTTTGAAGCGCCAATGCCGGCAGCACCAGTTGTGCCGGAAGTAGAATCTGCTGTTCCTGAGCCAGCGCTTCAGGAGACTGCTCCTCAAGAAGCCCCACAACAGCCGACTAATCCGGGTGCTTTCAAGATTCCAGGCATGTAATATATTGCTTTTTCGTCAAAAGTGCGCTATAATAGCAAATAGTGGATTCGTAGCTCAGTTGGTTAGAGCGCTGCCCTGTCACGGCAGAGGTCGCGAGTTCGAGTCTCGTCGGATCCGCCAAGCGTAACAAAATCGTTACATAAAATACTAGCGAATGGCTCTTTACAGAGGACATTCGTTATTTTTTTGCCATCGAATTCGAGGTTCGAGAAAATATTTCTTACAATTAAATCTTTTTGAACTATGGAACCTTTCGAATAATTTTCTGATAATTCTTGAACCAAAGTATTAAACCATTCACGACTGACTGTTTTGCTCGAGGTTCTTCTCAATTTTTCCTCATTTTCCTTTATCGTATTATTATTTTTCTCGATTTCGTCTAGCCTATTCGTTATCCTTACTTGTATAATTTCTTTCATTCGTTGGTCTCTAACCGCACTTAATTCTTTTGTGTCTTCACTACACTTTTCTTCCAGCCATTTGTTTCTAACCATAAGCCCCGTATTTGCGTTTCTAAGGGCTTTCTTTTGGACAGACGACAATTCCTTCGTCTCATTCAGATAAACGTCGTAGGCGTCGTTTGAGAGCCTTTTAGCAACATTTTCTAGCACCTTCTCAATGGCATTTGTTACTGTAACTCCTTTTATGTCTCTTGGGGTATGGGGGCAGTCCTTATTCTTGCATTTAAAATAAACATAATACACACCTCTCGCACTCCGAGCCTTATATACCGCCATTGGTCTCGGGTCATGACACGTTCCGCAATAAATACAATCTCTGAAAGGCAAAAATTGCGAACGTATTTTTCCATCTCCTCTCGTAGCAGAGCGATTCCTTTCTTGAACTATAGCAAAAGTTCTCTCGTCAGTTACGGCTTGAAAATCTGGGAGTATCTTTCTCAAATCAACCGTTTGGTCTGCTTGAACGGCAATACCAAAGTAGAAACTGTCATTGAACATTCTCGTTAAGGCTGGTTTATTCAAAACTCGAGGAACATAACTACCATCTTTTTGCCTCTCTGAATAATTATTATTTTTCAAAAACTCGATTATTTCTTCGAACGTTTTTCCGTCGGCTCGCATTCTCCAAGCCTCTTGTATCAGACCAAAGTTGTTATTGTGTTCGTCAGGGAAGTAATAGCCACCCTCTTGTACATAGCCATTTTTATGGTAACCACCGAGACCACCCTCACTAAACTTTTTGCGTATTCCACGTTTAGCCTTTTGTGACAAATCTTCAGAGTAATGCGCTGCGACAGCGAACAAGATATTTAGCGAGAGCCTTCCCGCTGGACTATTGTCAAAAGAGAACGTGCAGAACTCCAGTTCTTTTAATCTCTCCATCTCAAGCAAGTCCATAATTATACTTGCGTCTCTCATATTACGAGCCAAACGGTCAGGGTGCCAAGTTATTATTCCGTCAATCTCGCCATTTCTTACACGCTTTACCAACTCTTTAAACATTGGTCTTTTGCCGTAGGTTTTGGCAGATTTTCTCTCTGTTATTGGCTCGCCAACAACCATTAAGCCCTTGTTTCGGGCGAGTTCCATACAGTCGCTAACTTGGTCTTTTATTGACCGTTGTTGCTTTTCGCTCCCCTCAGTCGATTTTCTAGCATAAATAGCAAATCGTAAGGGCTTTTCTAACCCTGTAAAACTTTGATTTCGTTCCATAGTTCAATTTTTCCGTTTTATATTCACAATTATATCACAAAATGAAAAATAATGCTAGTTTCTCGAACTTTTTTGACAGAGGCTAACAGTATCTCTTGTTCTTGTCGCAACGGTTTATCTGCCACGCCCCACCACGGGTTTTTGGTCCAGTTCCAAAATACTTTTTGTCGTCCAAATAAAAATACCTATATTTATGCCCGTAAAAACTCTCTACTACCCCATATAAGTCCATAATTTCCAACAAGCGATACATTTTCTCCTGGTCATTTTCGTAATGGCAACAATATTCGTGTGGGGCAGTTTTCTCGTATGTTTTTGCACTTCGCCATTTTAGGTTCGCCACAATTTTCCTAGCGTCAGTATAATCTCGAGTCCGTTTGCCTTCGTCTATCGGGAACATTCCTCTCCTTTCATTATTTTTTGACATCATAAAACCACCCATTCGGGTGGCTCTATGTCTATTTCTTATTTGCCAGTTGGTCAAACTCCTCTAGGCTATTTATCAGGACATTTCTCGGTTTGTTTGAGTTATTTGGCGGTTCAATTACTCCTATATCAGCAAGCCACGTTCCTAAACTCGTAACATAGTTATGACCTCTACCGAGATAAGTTTGCAGTAGGGCGGTCGAGAACTTCTTTTTCTTGATACATATCTCAACTGCTTTTCTAGTGGTCGGGTCATTCGAACTAAAATTAAGTTCTTCGCCAGAAGATGAAGAAGCAGACTTAAATGCTGACCCATTAAATAGCCATTTTCCTCCAGAAAAACCACAATTTTGACAAATAAATACGGTTTTTGAACCTATTTTGGTTTCTTCCTCTCCTCGACGTTTTCGGATAAATAGATTTGACATACCCAATGTGCCAACGGCTAGCATTGAGCGTCCAGCATTATGCGCTTTCGCACCGATACCATTGCTATAATTTTTCGTTTTCATTCCAGTTGTGACCATCTGAACTGTCACATTTTCACTTCCACATTTAGGACATTGAACCATCTCTTACTCCTTATAATTTAACAATAACCGTCTTTAGGAGAGAGGCTTTATATTGCAGTTCTAGTCCATTGTCTCCTTTAGGAACTTCAAAAATCAGAGACCCAGACGTCTTGCCACCACTAGCAAGTTCTATCGAACTATCAAAGGCGTCATCTAACATTGCCGTCGCCGTAAAACTATAAGTATCTATAACCCCGTCACTATCTTGTATTTTCCAGTCCCCAGCAGAGAAGTATCTTTTCGCGTTCGAAGTGTTGGCAACGCTGATATTAACTTTTATGTATTCTTTGCCATCTTTAGGTGTAACGTAGGGATTTCCAGTTGAATAATCTCTTTGGATTGAGACGATTGATACAGTTTGATTTTTCAGGGTAATTGTATCGCCAACTCTATATGTATCAGTGCTCGTTTCTGTTTCTTCTGTCTCCGTTGTCTCTTCGGGCTGCTCTTGTGATTGATTATTACTGTTTGGCTGTTGTGTTTGAGGCGTTTTACCATTAGAGCCAATAGCCCCAATAATTAGAAGAACGACGACGATAACGACCCAAAACCACCATTGCTTATAAACTGGTTTTTTAGTTGTCGCCACAGGCTTTGCCTTTGGCTTGGTCTTTGTGCTCATTCTTCCTCCTATGGAACTATTATTTTTAATATACACTCCGTCGCTTTGTCCCTTAAAACCAAATGGAACACTCGCTAGGAGTGTTCGAAGTTCCATTTTCTACAGCAAGCGGTTAAGCCGACTGGAGCGAGTGCTCCACAAGGGACTTAACTCTTTGCTTACCTCGTCGGGGGTAAACTTGTTGTAGAGTTGGGACTTCGAACAGTTCAATTATAACACACTTTGCTTATGATTACCAGCGAGCCACTCTTCGGCCAGTAGATGTCTATGGGGCGTAGGCTTTGGTTGGGCGTCCCTCTACTCGGTTGGTTATTTCTTTTACGTGTTTAAGGCTATCGAAACCTAACCAAACAGTAATAAGGGAACTTTCTTCAACTATCGTATGGTCTTCATATGGGTAATCATCAAGGTTTTCTCCGTCCTCCAACCTTATGGCACGATACCTTTTGCCCAATGCTATAAACTCTCGTTTTTCCATAGCCCAATATCGCCTATATTGATATGAGGCAGTCATTCTTTTGTCCCAGCCTCCGCCCTCTCTTCTATTTTCTGGGTGAAAATCAAAACCACCAGTAGTTCTTGTCCCTCTAACAAACTTGCCCTTACTATCTCGCAGAGAACCATCACTGGCTATCTTGTAGCGTTTATCTTGATAATTCAATAATCGGTCGGCGTCTATCGCCATTCGTTCGGCAACAGAGGGGTGACTACTTCTTTTTGCAGTACACATTGAAAAGATTGCCTCCTCTCAACTCTTTCTGCATTTGTTTTACGGGTTCGGTAATAGATATGTATATATTCGAGTCTCGCTGGCGTAAGTCAAGGTTGATAATACCTTGGTCTTCGGCAGTATCAATTTCAAGACGTATTTCATTGCCATCACTATCTGTAAAAGTATCACTCCCACCGCCATTCGTGGCTATATCATCTAGAATATTGACCAACTCGCTCAGGCTCTTATTGAGTGCTTTTCTTTTTTCGGATAAAGTCGTTTCGTTATAGTTCATAGTTGATGGCTCCTCCCTTATATTTTATCATATCTTCGTGCCGTCCGCAGGCTATATCAGATAAGAGTTGTCTAAATCGTCTTAATTTCTCCATAACGTCGGCAATTGGCAATATATTAGCAGTTTCGTGGGGTTCAATTTGTGTTTCACAAGCACCGCCACGTATAAAGCCCTAGGGGCTTTTTTCATACTTGCTACTTTACTCTATCTGTGATATAATACATCCCAGTATGGCTATTAAAGTTACTAGAAAAGATCAAGGCGAGGCAAACGAGAATATTATCCGCCGTTTCAATCGCAAAGTCCTTCAGAGTGGTATCATGCCTTTGAAGAAGTCGCAAATGCGCTTTAGTAAACCTATTTCTAAGCGCGAACGCCGCCTCAAAGCCATTATCCGCGAAGCTCGGAAGGCTGAAAAAACCGAGCGCATCAAGCTTGGTCTCAAATAATAAAATCTCCCCCAGCGGGAGATTTTATTATGATATAATGAACCAAAAGGAGAAACATGATAATTTTATTTGGTTTAGCTGGGTCAGGCAAAGGTACTCAGGGCAAAGCCCTGTCGGAAATTTTTGGTTGGCGTTGGCTATCTGTCGGTGAAGCAATTCGCAGCACTGGCGAATACAAAAACATTATAGATAAAGGGAATCTTATTCCAGACGAAGACGTGATCAGGCTCATGGGGCGTCAAATTGAAAAAGCCGAAGCTGAAGGTTTTGATGTTATTTTAGATGGTTACCCACGCAGCGAAGTCCAGGCTGCCTGGATGATGGATCATATGGCAGATAAAATTGACGGCGCTATTATTTTAGAGGTTCCAAAAGAAGAACTTTACGATCGCCTTACCTTACGCGGGCGCGATGACGACAAAGAACGCGACAGCATAGATCGTCGTTTTGAAATCTTTGAACAAAATATTTGTTCAATTTTACCTCTGTTAGAGGCAAAAAACATTCCAATAGTCCGCGTCGATGGCGTAGGTCCAGTAGAAGAAGTTACGTCAAGATTAGTTGAAATAGCAAAACAATTTAATCCAAATGCTACCGAACAAATAGACGATGTAAATGGAGAGGAAATAGAGAGAAGCTATGGTGAATAGTGAGAATTCTAGTCCGGCCAAACTTCAGGAAAAAATCGCCGCTATGCGTGAAGGTGGCAAGATTCTCGGCAATTTACTCCGTGACCTAAAAGCCTATGTGCAGCCTGGCATGACTGGCAAGGAAATTGATGCCTGGGTACGCAAAGAGATCATAAAACGGGGCGCTGAAGTAGCTTACGATATGTTAGACGAAGATTTTCCTGGTTCTATTTGTATTTCCGTCAATGATGAGCTAGTCCACGGCGCCCCAAAAGATGAACCCCTTGAGGCTGGCGATAAGGTTTCATTTGATCTTGATATATATTATAAAGGTTATTTTACAGACTCCGCTTTTACTATGCTAGTTGGCAACACAGGTTCTCCTGCCATCAAAAAAATGATTTCTGTCACCGAGTCATCTATGTGGGAAGGAATTGAACAGGTTAAGCCAGGCGTTCATATAGGAGATATAGGTCATGCCGTTGAACAAGTTCTCCGCAAAGGGCATCTTGGCGTCATCGAAAATTACGTTGGCCATGGCATCGATGAAGAAATGCATTCCGCACCGGAAGTTCCAAATTACGGCAAAAAAGGCCACGGCTATAAACTGGTCGAAGGAGACACTATTTGTATTGAGCCTATGTCCTGCCTGGGTAAACCAGCTAACCATATTGAGGGTGAGGACAATTGGACTGTCAAAATGAACGACGGTTCTATCGGTTGCCACTGTGAGCACACAGTTTTAGTCACCAAAGATGGCTACGAAGTTTTGACATTGCCAGATTAATCTAGTAAGACACCACATTGGCGTTGCATCAATAACGGTGCTATAATAAAGCTAATGTTTAAAGAGTATTGGCAAAATTATAGAAAATACTGCCAGGTAGCAAAGCCAAGTAAATTCTTGCTTAGTGTTTATTTTGTCTGTACTTTGGCATGCAATGCATGCCATACAGCAAAACCTTTTGTGGCGTCTTTAATTATCGGTGCTTTAATGGATCAAGATGCTAATGCTACCTATTTTTATATCATAATATATTGTTTTGTCCTATTAGGATATAGGCTTGCCGATTTTGCTACTTGGCGACTATATTCCGTTGAAGCGGGGCGAGATTATCTCAATTTGCATAAAAAAGTTTTTAACAAAATTATCAGTATAGATAGTAATTTTACGCACGATGTTAAAAAGGGTCGTTTTATGAATACGGTAAACAGCGATATTTTTAACATTAGCGAAATTGGCACTTATACTATTGAGCTATTCATTGAAACTCTTCAACTACCAGTAATATTGATCATCGTGGGCTCATATAATGTATTCTTTGCGGTTTTAATTTTTATTTCCATGATATTATATTTTACCGTTTGTGATCGATCGGACCGCAAATTTAATATTCTATGGGAAAAGAAACGCGAAGAAGATGATAATTATAGCAATTTGATCAGTCAGGTCGCTGATGGCCTACAAGAAGTAAAAGCTTTTAATATGCTGCCTAGGTTATACAAAAAACTCAACATCATTCAGAAACGCTACAACGCATACTATAAGAAAGAGCGTTATTATAGGCGAGTCTGGAAACTTGATTCAAAGTTCATCTTCTACGGATTCCAAACCTTACTATATTTGATCCTCACGATATCTTTGATAAATGGCAAAATAGAATTGAACGTCTTAATCATGATTATAGCCTATCACGACAGTGTTATTAAATCTTATGCTGGGGAAATGCTCGACTATATAGACGAAATTCGTACAAGGTGCATTTCTTTAAAAAGAATCGAAAATATTTTAAACTATACGCCAAAAGAAAGAATAAAGTTTGGACGTACGAGTATTGAAAATCTAAGAGGCGAAATTGAATTCAAGAACACTACACTTAAAATTGGGCAAAAAAAGATTATTGATAACTTTTCGTTGAAAATCAAGCCACATGAAGTTATAGCAATCGTCGGGCCTCCTGGAGCAGGGAAAACTATGATTCTTGATATGCTACTTAGATTACAGCATCCAACGAAAGGAAAAATATTTCTAGACGATATTAATATAGACGAATTTTCCCGCGAAATATATACTTCATCCGTAGCGGTAGCAAATCAAACTCCCTTCGTCTTTAATATTTCAATTCGAGATAATCTAAGTTTTGCAGACGCAAATATTAAAGCGCAAATCAAAGCTTGCAAGACGGTTGGCATCCACGATTTTATCGAGACTCTGCCCCAAGGATATAATACTATTCTTCGCGAGAATGCTTCTAACGTGTCTGGCGGGCAGAAACAAATGATTTCAATTGCAAGGACGATCCTCACCGATGCGGAAGTATTATTGCTAGACGACATCACTACATCCCTGGACCCAGATACAGCAACTTTCATCCCTAAACTAATTGAAAGGCTCAAGAAGGAACACACTGTCATAATGGTGACTAAAAAACCAGAGTTGATGGCTACAGCTGATCGTATTGTGGTATTGCGCCAGGGTAAAATAGACGCGATTGGCTCTCATAAAACATTAATCAAGAAAAATAAAATTTACCGTATGCTGCAATTTGCCTCTTCAAATAGGAGGTCGCCAAATGCTTAAACGCGGTTATTATATTGAATTCGTGCGGCATTTCTTTGCTCTTAAGGTCACAAAGAAAAAATATTTAACGCATCTATTGATATCGGCTATATTAAGGACGCTTTCTTTTCTGTTGATTCCGCCGATGGCGTCAGAAATCGTCAAAGGTCTTGAAGATCAAAATTATCCATATGCCTTTATTTCAATTGGGTTATTTATGGCTACTGCAGTATTATATATATTCTGCCATCGTTATAATTATTGGGCATATTATATTAATGCACAAAGCATCCACAATATTTTGCAGCAAAGAATACTAAGAAAAGTCATGGAGTTTGACGCGTGTTTCTCGTCCGACATTTCAAAAGCGACTCTCATCAGTACGGCCTTTAGGGATATAGATCGTGCTCGGCAAGCCCCAGATGAACTATGCGATGCGATAGTATCAATTTTTGGTATGTTAATCGCTACCATTATTCTATGCACGGTAGACATAAGAATAGGGATTATTAGTTTTGGGTTGTTGGTCATTTCTCTCATAGATTTTGTTCATCATACCAAGAAACGGGATCGCTATAGATCCACCATGCTTAATTATTCCGACGAGCTGTCTGGCCTATATTCTCAAATTATTGATGGCTACAAAGAAGTTCAAACGTTAAATTTAGAAGAAGCTCTCGGTGACTATCAAGACAAGTCAAAGCTTGCCTGGAACAAATATTATCGTGCCGAAAGGCTGCATCGAGATCTTGCTGCTTCGGCCACTCCTTTTCTTATGGGGGTCGGACGGGTATTAATCTATTTAATTTGCGCTAGCTTAATTCTAAAAGGTGAATATGATATTGCGACATTGGTACTAGTAATCGGTTATTACGAAGAAGTTATGGATAAATATGACGAAATTTGCAGCAATATCGACAATATATCACGAAGTTACGTAGCGATTGAGCGTCTGTATCGTTTACTTAGTTATAAGACTCCTCATGCCATTGAATTTGGACGAAACAACACTGATAGGGTCAGGGGAGTGGTAGAATTTAAAAAAGTTAATTTTGAATACAAAGAGCCGCCAAAAACTACACCCGACGGTGCAATTTTACCACTAATAACTGGGAAATATCCAGGACTCAAAAATGTCTCCTTCAAGACTGAGCCCGGAAAGCTTACTGCTATAGTTGGCAAGTCCGGCTCCGGTAAATCCACTATTTTTAGGCTGCTTTTACGATTTTATAAAGTAGAAGACGGCAAAGTGTTATTAGATGACGAAGATATCTACGACTATACGGAAGAAATTTATGCTAGAAATGTGAGTCTCATGTCGCAAAAACCATTTGTTTTTGATATGACGATTCATGACAATTTGAGTTTAGTAGATAGCAATCGCGAACATCAAATAGCGGCTTGCAGAAAAGCAGGGATTCACGAAACTATTATGAAACTACCAAAAGGCTATGACACTTTATTGGAACGCGATGGTAATAATTTGTCGACCGGGCAAAAACAGCTACTATCTTTGGCAAGGATCTTGCTTTCTAAATCTGAAGTATTACTATTCGACGAAGTTACTTCGTCTTTAGATAGCTCTACTACAGAAAAAGTTATGGCACTTTTGAAAAATTTAAAAAAAGACCACAATGTTATCATTATTACACATAAACCAGAATTAATGCGTGCCGCTGATCAAATTATTGTAATAGATAAAGGCAGAATAGTTGGCGAGGGAAGACATCAGGAACTAATGCGAGACAATAAGGTCTACCAAAGTTTACAAAAAATTTATCAAACCTAAGTTGCTACTCTTATATAGTTGTGCTACAATAAGCTTATGGAAAACGATAAACGTTTCGTTACTGGTCTTGATTTGGGCACAGAGAATGTTCGCGCCGTCATCGCGTCCGTCGACAAAGATGGTCAACTAGCTGTAGTTGGCTATAACGAAGGCAAAACTTCTGGCATGCGAAAAGGTATACCAGCCAATCTTACTGGGCCAGCTAGCTCCATTGACAAAATGTTAGGTGAAGCTGAACGTATGGGTGGATACGAAGTTCGCTCTGCCTACGTTTCCATTAATGGCTCGCAAGTTCTCACTACGCGCACTGAAGGAATGATCGCTGTAGGCACTGTAGAACATGAAATCGACCCCAACGATCTGGATAGGGTCGAAGACGTCGCCGTCACCGGTCGTATCCCGGCCAATCGAGATGTATTAGATGTTGTTCCACTGGAGTATGCCTTAGATGGTCAGGGCGGTATTAAAGATCCACTAGGCATGTCTGGCGCTCGTCTCGAAATGCGCGCTTGTGTTATTTCTGCACTTACTCCAAATTGTGAGAATCTTCGCAAGGCCACTATAGCTGCTGATGTTAAGGCCGATCGTCTCATTCCTAGCCCGGTTGCTGCAGCAAGAGCAGTCCTGACGGAACGTCAAAAAGAAAATGGCGTAGCTATTATCGATATGGGCGCAGCCACTACTTCTGTGGCAGTTTATGAAGAAGGAGATCTGCAATACGTTGGCGTGGTGCCAGCTGGCTCCAATAATATTACTAATGACCTTGCTATTGTCCTAGCCATTGATCCAGACATGGCAGAAGAGATTAAAACCCGTTTTGTCACTGGCGATTTTGATTCTGATAAATCTACTGTTATAAGAGTAGGCAAGCCCGAACGTGTCTTCGACCGTAAAGAAGTTGAAGAAGTTGTAAAAGCTCGTCTTGATGAAATCTTTGGTGAGATTCGTAAAAAACTCAAAGCCGCCAAATATGACCAGCGCCTTCCTGAGGGGATCATCCTTACCGGCGGTGGCGCCAAAATGCGAGACATTGACCTATTTGCAAAAAAATCCCTTGAAGCTTCCGTCAAGATTGGTGTTCCTCATGGCGTTGGTGGTGTTTCCGATGCAGTCGAAAAGCCAGAATTTGCCGTTGCTGTAGGTCTTGCTATGCTTGCCGCAGACAATATATCTTCTCAATCTAGCCCAGTCAAAAAATCTAAAAAGTCTCCGCATCTCAAAACTCCTGGTATATTCAAAAAGATATTCTCAAAATTCTAACCAGTATACATCTCCCAGAAACCCCTTGTTATTTTTGTTCTTTAGGAGTATACTTATCTTATATAAAAGCGAGGAAATATTATGCCAGAAATTAAACCAACAGAGGTGGAAAGCAAAGCAAGTATCAAAGTAGTAGGTGTTGGTGGCGCCGGTGGATCCGCAGTGGAACGTATGAAAGAGGTTGGCCTAAGTGGTGTTGAATTTGTAGCCATTAATACTGATGCTCAGGCTTTACATCATTCTAGCGCTGATGCTAAAGTCCACATTGGCAAAGGTCTCGGTGCTGGTGGCGATCCAGAAAAGGGCCGTGAGGCTGCCGAAGAAGGCAGAGAAGCTATTGATCAGGCTTTAGATGGCGCTGACATGGTATTTATTACTCTCGGTGCTGGTGGTGGTACTGGCTCTGGTGCTGGCCCAATAGTCGCAGAAGAAGCTCGCAAAAAAGATATTCTTACCGTAGGCGTAGCTACCAAGCCATTCACTTTTGAAGGCGCTCGTCGTCGTGCCAACGCAGACCTCGCTATTGATAAGCTTGCTCGTCAAGTAGACGCCCTCATTACTATCCCGAATGACCGTCTTTTGCAAACTATAGATCCTCGCACTCCTCTTCTTGAAACTTTCAAAATCGCTGATGACGTACTTCGCCAAGGCGTCCAGGGTATCTCAGAGCTCATTACCGAGCACTCACTTATTAACTTGGACTTTGCCGACGTTAAAGCTATTATGAAAAACGCTGGTTCTGCACTTATGGGCATTGGTCGCGCTTCTGGCGAGAATCGCGCCGTCATCGCTGCTCAGCAGGCCGTAGAATCGCCACTTATTGAGGTCAAGATCGAAGGCGCTCGTGGTGTACTATTCTCAGTAGCTGGTGGCTATGATATGTCTATGAGTGAAGTTCAGGAAGCAGCTGAGGTTATCACTGGTGCAGTTTCTCCAGATGCGAACATCATCTTTGGCGCATCTATCCGCCCAGAGCTTGAAGATGAAATCGTTGTTACTGTAGTTGCCACAGGTTTTGATTCAGATTATTATAACGAGCCCGCTATTTCAGAGCCAGAGCCAATTACTTCAGAGCCGGAGCGTCCCGCTACCGAAGTCAAAGATTTTGCCCTAGAAAACAAGTCAAATATGTGGGATTCTATCAAAAACGAACCAGAACCAGAAGAAACGTCTAACGATGATGAGATGGATGTACCACCTTCACTTCGCGCGCGTTTAAGGGGCAAGAAGAAAAAAGATTAAAAGGAGGGTGCGGTCATGGATTTTAACTTTCGTATCGGTGACAGCAAAGTTCTAGAAAGTCGTGAAACTTTAGATGGCAAAATGATTCGCCGTCGTCGTGAAGCTACAGACGGTCGTCGCTTCACAACTTATGAACGTATAGAAATGCCACCACTCACCGTCACTAAGCGTAGTGGCAATAAAGAAATCTACGACCGCGATAAATTACTTCTAGCCGTTAAACGTAGTGTTGGTAAATTTTTCAATTCCGAGCTAGAAGTAGAAGATGTGGTTAATCGTGCTAGCGATATATTATATAGCTACGGCACAGACCAAATCACATCTAAGCAGATTGGCGAAGCGGTGCTAGATGTTCTTGCTGAGGTTAATGAAGTTGCCTACGTTCGTTTTGCTAGCGTTTTTCGCGAATTTAAAACTCTTGAAGATTTTGAAATTATTTTGAAAGAACAAAAAGGGAAGCGTTAAATTTATGCGGGTGGTGTGTATTTATAGAGATAATCAAGATTATACTAGAAGTGTTACGGATTGGTTAGAAAATTTTCGTCGCCAGACTGGCAAAGAAATTGAAATTATGAATCCAGACGAAAACACTAATTTTTGTGAGTCTTATGATATTGTGGAATATCCTACCATCATAGCACTTGGTAATTCTGGCGAAGTTCTCTCTATGTGGCGTGGGAGAAATTTGCCATTAATTAACGAAGTTTTATACTACATGATATAATAATAAGCATGAGCGATAACAATCCTCCTTCAAAATCATCAAAACCTAAAATTATTTCCGTCAAAAAGCGCAAAACTTACCTTCGTATGTTGCGCAGTATTGTTGTGGCTGTTATTTTGATCGTAGCCATCCTTATAGTTTTGCAATTATTTGGCATTAATGTCAGTTCAATGCTTGCCGGTGTCGGTATTGCCAGTATTATAATTGGTTTTGCCCTCCAAGACGCCATGAAGGATATTTTCCGTGGCCTTGAAATAGTTTCGGACAATTACTATGATATCGGTGATGTTATTAAATTTAACGAAAATGTAGGCCAAGTACTTTCGATCAATCTCCGCACTACCAAGATTCAAGATATAAACACCATGAATATCGTATCTATCGCGAATCGCAACATTAATCAAGTTGAGGTTGTCACGGGGTATATTTACCTTAGTGCTCCATTGCCACTTCGCATTAAGCCTGCAGGAGCCGATTTGGTCATGAAGGAAATCGCTGACAAAATTCAAGAACTTCCAAACGTCACATCGGTCATCAGTCAGGGTGTCACTAGCATCACTAATTCATCGCTGAATTACCAGCTTCAAATCACTTGCGATCCGATGAATCAGCTTCAAACTCGCCGCGACTCACTTGGCGTCATTGTCTCTGTGCTCGCTTCTCACAAGATTCTTCTCCCATACAACCAACTCGACATCCACACCAAAAAATGATACAATATCTCTATGAAATATAGAGCTGGAGAGCGCCGCAAGGCTATCGAATATGAGAAAGCCATTGTTGAATGGTGGAAAAAGAACAAAACTTTTGAACAATCGGTTAAAAACCGTCCGATTGATAAATCGTACGTTTTCTATGATGGTCCACCGTTTATTACCGGCAACCCACATCACGGCACGCTCCTTTCTTCTATCGTAAAAGATGCCGTTCCACGCTACTGGACTATGAATGGCTACCACGTTGAACGTCGTTGGGGTTGGGATTGTCACGGTCTCCCAGCTGAAAATTTTGTTGAAAAACAGCTTGGTATTACCGATCGTCGCGATATTGGTACCAAGTGGACTCTTGAAGATTACATTATTAAAGCTCGCGAATCCATGGTTGCTAATTCTGAAACTTGGCGTTCCACCATTGATCGTATTGGCCGCTGGGTAGATTTTGATAATTGTTACCGCACCATGAACAAAGATTTTATGGAATCTGTCTGGTGGGCTTTCAAAAAATTATACGAAGCTGGCAAAATTTACGAAGGTCGCAAAGTTTTAATGTATGACACTAAGTTTGCTACCCCAGTTTCCAAGGCCGAAGTCACCATGGACAACGACGCTTATCAAACCGTCACCGACCCTAGCGCGTATGTCCTATTTCGTACATTGGATGGAGACTTATCAAGAAACATTGCTAAGACGGAAGATCCGGCTACAAATACTTATTTTCTGGTTTGGACAACTACCCCATGGACTTTGCCGGCCAACTGCGCACTCGCCGTTAATCCAAAATTAAAATATGGTATCTTTGAGATAGACAACCTTAGGCTCGTCCTTGCAATTAATATCGCTGAAAAACTTTTCCCTGGAGCTAAACCAGTCGAGACGATGCCCGGCGCTGACTTGGTCGGAGAAGCATATGAACCTCTCCTTTCGCTAAAGGTGCACGAATCTGGCGAGGGCTATGATCTTTATGGTGAACAAATTTTTAACTCAAAAGATTTTCCAAAAGTTTGGGCTGCTGATTTCGTCACCTCTGAAGAAGGTACCGGTATCGTCCATATTGCTCCAGCTTATGGAGAAGATGATTACTCCCTCTATCTAGATCATAAGGAAGATATTGGCTTCATGGATGTTCTTGATGAGAACGGCTATTATCTACCCAAAGTTTCCGACACCCTCCATTCTCTCGGCGTCCGTGATACCGACGAACATGGTATTCAGATTTGGGCAGCCAATAAATTTATTGCCAAATGTTTGGAAGAAAAGGGAATCATTTATAAGATTGAATATATCCAACACGAATATCCATTCAACCCTCGTTCCAAGGAGCGTATCATGTATCGCGCCTTCCCATCCTGGTTCTTTGATATCGATGGCCAAAAACAGATGATGCTTGCCGAAAACGAAAACATCAATTGGTTCCCAGCCTACTTAAAGCACGGTCGCTTTGCTAACAATATTGAAGCTGCCCCAGATTGGAATTTATCCCGTGATCGTTTCTGGGCTACAGCCATGCCGGTCTGGAAAGGCGACAAGGGTACTGTTAAAGTAATCGGTAGCTACGAAGAGCTTTACGAACTTTCTGGAGTTAAATTAGATGATTATCATCGTCCCTGGGTAGATGAAATCACTTTCGATATTGACGGCGAACACTTTACTCGCATCGAAAAAGTCCTAGACTGTTGGTTTGAGTCTGGCTCCATGCCATTTGCTCAACTCCATTATCCATTCGAAAACAAGGAAAAATTTGAGGCTAACTATCCAGCCGACTTTATCGTTGAATATGTTGGGCAAGTCCGCGCATGGTTTTACTATGTTCACGCCGTCAATACTGCCCTTGCCGAGATCGGCGCCTTTGGTGAGAAGGCCAAGAATGGTCACAGAAATGCCTACAAAAATGTCATTACTACGGGCACCTTGGCAGGAAACGACGGCCGCAAGATGAGCAAATCTCTTGGTAATTTTACTGACCCAAATATCTTGATGGACCAATATTCTGCCGATGCACTTCGCTTCTTACTTCTTAGCTCTCCAGTTTTGTCAGGCGAAGATTTCGCTCTCCTAGACAAAGACGTCTCCGACGTCAACCGCAAGCTCGCTATGATCTGGAATGTTTACGATTTCTTTACTACTTATGCAGAGATTGAAGGCTGGGAAAGCCCAGCCGCGCCAGGCATATTTGGCACCGGCAAGCTTGCTGACCTGAAAAACCCTCTAGACAGCTGGATCCTCGCTCGACTTTACGAGACGCGTCTTCAGGTCATAAACGGCATGGATGAATATAATATCCCGAAAGCACTCGATGGCATTCTTCCATTTATCGACGATCTTTCCAACTGGTTCGTCCGTCGTAGTCGTCGTCGCTTCAATAAGAATCCCGACATGGAAGACAAGCAGGAAGCTTTCTGGACTCTCTGGAAAGTGCTAGAAAAAACCGCTGTCTTGCTGGCGCCATTTACGCCGTTCTTAGCTGAGGAATTATGGCAAAAACTAGTAGGCGGTTGGGACAAAGAAAAATCCGTTCACCTTTTGGATTACCCAAAGACCACCGAAATAGATGACAAAGAAGTTTTAGACAACATGACTCGCACACGCCAAATTATCACCGATGCTCTTGCCTTAAGAATGCGCAAGTCTGATACGGAAGAACAAATCAAAGTCCGCCAGCCGCTTAGTAAACTTACTTATGACGGCGAGAAACTTCCAGATTTTTATGAGCAGATCATCGCAGACGAAGTTAATGTCAAAGAAGTCAAAAACTCCGACCAGTTTGCTCTAGACAAAACTCTGACTGATGATTTGAAAAGGGAAGGATACGCTCGCGATCTCATTCGTGCCATCCAAACTGCTCGCAAGAATGCTAAGTTAAACATGGATGATAAGATCAAGCTTTCGCTCTCTATTGATTTACCAAAAGGATTTGAAGGTCTCGTAAAGTCTGAGGCCCAAGCTGAAGAATTTGCAAAAGACGCCAATTACGCCCATGACGAAATCGCCAAAATTGGCGGCGAAAATATCACGATCAGCTTAGAAAAAATCTAAAAATAACCCCTCCGGGGGTTATTTTTTTGGGTGCATCGTATCTGTTAATTTGACAAAAACACTATTTTAAAGCATAAGCACTATTGACTTTTTTCGCAAAGTGTGCTATACTCAAATTAAGTTAGAAAACAAAACAAACATTCTAACAATAAAAATAAAAAATTAATAAAAACAAAAAAGGAACAAAATGGCGAATATAAATACTTACAAAATACCATTCGAGTACTACAACGGTGAGGGTACATATGTCTCGCCAGCAGAAGTAAGCGAAGAAACGATAGATCGTATTAAAGCTCGCAGGATTGGTACTAAAATTCTTGGCTTATAACCTCATCAAATCACATAACAGAAAGGAGTACACCAATCTAAAAATATATAAATCAGTTTACTTTCAATTCCTATACGAATTGGCCACTATACTTATCGGTGCCATTTAATGACTAGCCTTATCAAATGCACCGCAGGGTAAAAAACCGAACTAAATGTTCGGTTTTTTAATTGCTAAAACATATGTAAAGTTTGACCAAATATTCAGCTTATGCTAAGATAAATAACAGAAAGGTCATCATCACAAAAAACAATATGAATAAAAAATATTTTATTGATCAGCAAACCCTAGAAAAGTTTGTTGAACCAATTATCGCACAGAAATATCCAGATATATCTGGATCAGAGCTAGCTTCGCTCCGCGAAGAAAGCATCCAAAAATTAGACGACTCTATTGGCAATTCGATTTTTGGCAGTATGACCGAGCCCCAACTGGCCGAATTCAGCTCAATTTTAGATAAAGATGATGACCCAGAAGTTCTTTGTGACTTTTTTGATAGAACCAACATCAACCTTGAAGAGAAAATTACCGAGGCACTTGAAAAATTTAAAGCTGACTTTTTAGGAGGTGACAATGCCTGAAGCAGAAAGATTGCATCAAGACACCATCATAGAGGGCAAAAATTCCGAGATCAATGATCATGAATTGGACCTAAGAGTAGGCAATAAGACCAATGAGGTCGAAATCATAAATCGCCTTAAGGAAGAGTACGCTACCCTCGCTAAAGAAAAGAAATTATTAGAAGAGCTCTTAGCAATGGAACGAGAAGAGGCTATTGCAGAGGATACAAAAGAAGCCCCGTCTTTGCCTGAAAACAAGCAAGAAAAAGCCAACGTCATCGAACGGGTTATGGAAAGAGCCAGAAATAGCAGAGGTTTCAAAACCGTGCTGGCCGGCGTAGTGGCTATTACTACAATCTTTTCGGGCTTTGGTTTTTCAAAGGGCGACGCAGGCGACACATTTAATGCAGAAGCAGGTTCTGTATATGCGGAGGCGGAAAAACCACCCAGCAATATTAACCAGCTCCCTGAAGAGCTCCGCACCAATCCAAACTTAGTCATGCACGGCGAAGAAGACACAAAAGCCGAAACGGAGCTGGGCATCCATAATGGCTATGGCGAAAAAGGCATGTGGTTATCTGAGAACAAATCAGGTCGCTATGCTTTTGCCAACGCTGCCGAAGTCGCCGAAGTTTGCAACAATGACGAAGAGGAAATGATGAACTACGCGGCTGATAACCAGGTAGAAAGTTTTGCTGATTATCTAGCCAATTTACCAGAGGAACTCCAGCCAGAAGGCTTCAAGGGACTTGGCATTGTAGATACAGAACATAAACTCGAAGAACTCAGCGAGCAAGATTTTAAAGAAATTAAAAAACAATTTTATGGCGCCATGGATAAAGCCTTCACTAGAAGGGTTGTAGCAAACGGCAAATATGACAACGCTTATATGGCATTGAAAGATATCAATGGCGATGCAATTCACGAAAACATGGACATTATTAAATGTACTACCAACGAGCACAATCTTGAAGTCACCGAATTCTACTGGGAAGATGATGATGGCAACGAAATTGGCTCTATGATGGTAAAAATGAGTCCAGTTTATGATGATGGCGGTAACATCGTAAGCTTCAAAGGCTGCATGCAGGTTATAAGACCTCACGAACAAGGCTCACCGGTTTACAAAAAACTTACCGTTGTCCCAGCCAATGTCGTTAACACCCCAATTAAAGCTAAAACGACTGAAAAAGTAGAAATAACGGAAGCCCGTGAAGAGCAGCCAGAAGAATCCAAGGAATCTACCGGTAATCCTGCCGAAGAATCCAAAGAATCTATTGGTAGCCCAGCTGAAGAAACTCCAGTACCAACCAGTGCCCCTACTGAAACACCTCAAAAGCCTACCGGCGGCGGTGGTCATCATGGCGGTGGCACTCCAACCAAGCAATGGGGCAAGGAAGGTGATCCTCACGGCGGCCCAGACGTTACTCCTTCGGATTTAGTAGATTCCAATTCTGAAATCACCAAAGAGGAAAATGACAAAATTAATAAGGGCAACCAAGGATACGTAGATGACAATAAAGCTACTCCTGGTAGTTCCAGTGAGTCCAATGGCGTAGACGAAAGTACAGGTTTTGCCAAAAGTGGCATTACCGCATCCGGCGCCACTACTTCGGAGGGTCGTCTCCGTGGCGGCAGCAATCAGGCCGCTACAGCAAGTGGTGAATCTCGTATGGCTGGCGAAAACGCTTATCAGAGCAGTGCAGCTACAGAGCGTGGCAGAGAAGTAGACAATTCCGGCAATAATGCCCAGGCTGCCGCTCAGTCTGCGGCGATTAATAATTCAACCAGCAATCTTGGTGGCACCAATGCAGGTGCAAATGCCGGCAGTACAACATCTGCAGCCGGCAGAGACAACAACAGTAACGCAGCCGAAGAAAGAGCTGTAGCAAACGGAGATTTCTAAAATGATCAAAAAAGCCGCCAAAACCTTAATCCCAGCTACCATACTTACCATTATCGGCGTAGCATTTTCTGGCCAAGCCTCGGCTCTCGTAGATACTCCATGGGGGCCAGATCGCACTACCTTCACTTGGTCTAACCCAGCTACTTATGCCACCTTTAATTCAATTACAGACAACCCGCAGCTTGGTGACGAGCGCAACTTTGTCCGCATTCGCGAATATAAAGACGGCGAAACTTACAAAGATGAAGTTACTCTAGAGCGTGGCAAAACCTATGAAGTTTATATTTACTACCACAACAACGCTGATGCTCACGATGTAGGCAAGACAGCTATCGGCATTGCCGATGGCGCCGCGGTTAAATCTACCTTCCCGGCTACCGTCAAAAAAGGCGAAAAAGCTATTGCGAATGCTACAATTTTTGCGTCCGACACCGATCCTCTTGAAGTTTGGGACGGTGCTTACATGGTAGCCTCAGAAGATTTATATTTGCGTTATGTGCCAGGCACAGCCATTATCCATAACGGCGGGGAATTAAATGGCCAATCTATCGGACCGGATTACCTATTTGGCGAGGGTGCCTTACTTGGGTACAACAAGTTCTCGGGCATTTTGCCAGGTTGTAATGAATATGCCGGTTACATTACTTATCAAATCTTTGCTGACGCGCCAGATTTTAATGTTGAAAAATCCGTCATTTCTGATTCCAATATAGTAAAAGCTGGCGATGAAGTTACTTTCAAGGTTCGCTACGAAAATACCGGTACCATGGATCAGCTAAACGTTGTAATCCGCGATATTCTGCCAGACAAACTTGAATATATTGCTGGCAGTACGCTGCTTTATAACAATAATTTTCTAGATGGCAAATCTGTAAACGACGACATCATTGCTGAAGCAGGTATGAACATTGGCGATTACGCCGGCGGCAATGGTTGGGCTGAAATCGTTTATAGTGCAAAGGTAAAAGACAATGCATACTGTGGCGATACTATCACGAACAGCGCGCTAATTAGTACCACTGATGGCAATAAAACGGCCGAAGCAAATCTTGCGGTCAACCCAGAAGGCTGTAATCCTGCCCCAACCTCAGAAGAACTGCCAAGCGAGATTGTAAACACAGGCCCGCTTGAGATTGTCCTCGCTACAATAATTATTCTAGGCATTGGCGGCGGCGGATTTTATCTCTATCGCACACACCATGCACTTAAAGTCGTAGAAGACGAAGTTTCTGGCAAGAAAACTAACTAAAAATAATACTTGCGCTAATTATGTCACCGCGATATAATTAAGATGTCATAATTTAGTAGTTCGTATACATCAGCATTTTTTCGTATACGCTAAGTTCGAATAATAAACGGCACCGTAAGGAATTTGTGCTTTTCGAACTTAGCTATGCTGAAGTACGAGTTGCTAAATTATGACACCCTTGCGGTGCCATTTTTGTGCATGATCCAAATAAATAAAATAAGTGGCACCGCAAGGGGGTGTAGGGGAATATAACAATACTAAGTGAGGTAGCCACATGAAGATCAAGCACTATCAACCATTAACCTATATTACTTATAGTATAGTAGGTATTACAGTACTAGCTGGTATATTATTATCATGTAATATACCCATCTTCCCAGGTATAAGTGTTAATGGTTCTACATTAGCTACCACTCAAACTAAAACCACTTCCACTAATGCTGCAATAAGAGTTAGATCCACCTGTTCTATGACTGCTACTATAGATTCTGGTAATGAACATACAGCCACTATGATCAATGGACAATATAAAGAAGATATAGGGCTAACGACTATACAAACCTTCTGTAATGATCCTAATGGCTATGCAATCTATGTCATAGGCTATACTGGAGAAGATGCAGGAGTAGCTGCAGGAACTAATACAGTACTTCATAGTAATGCACTAGGATCTACCTATGATATAGTAACAGGTATTGCTACTTCAGGAGACATATCTAATTGGGCTATGAAGATTAGCTCAGTAGATGGTACATATAAACCAGATATTCTAAGTGATGACAGCGGGTCATTCAGTGATTATCATATAGTACCACAAAGCTATACTAAGGTAGCATCATACAATACCAATACAGACCTAGATAATCCAGCCAGTACTAGACAAGGATCAAAACTTACCACCACTTATGCTGCATATATTAGCCCTACGCAAGATGCTGGCACTTATGAAGGGGCGGTTAAATATATATTACTCAATCCCAGTAACGACTTCGGACCAAATATGTATTTCATGCAAGATGTAGAAGATTGGGGTAGTATTATAGCTATAGGACAAGAAGCTATAGTCATGGATATAAGAGACAATAAAACCTATACTGTAAGGCGTATGTGTATGGAGGGTACTGGTTCTACTTGGCAAGAGAAAGAAGTTAACTGTGCTAGATCCATGCTTTGGATGACGCAAAATCTAGATTTAGATCTAAATTCTAACGAAGAGCTAAGCTCTGCCAATACTGACTTGAGAGACGGCTCTCTTTCTGGGGCATACGAAACTGGATATAGGGTGGATAGTAATGATGTAATCTACTGGAAGCCGGCCACGACAACAATCACCAGCATTAATTCTTCTACTGGTAAGTTTAACGGTTGGAGCAACAATAATAACGTAGCCTACTCTGCAGATCCAAGTGGTGGTGATCCAGATAATTCGTGGTATGTTACAGGAGATTATTTTAGTTCTAATCTATGCCTCATAAATAATAACGACCAAACCTGCAATTACCTCAACAGCAACAACACGGTGGCTCCAATCTATTTCAGCCATACTCCATTTGCTAGCAATGGCAATCATGGCAAGATTGGTAATTATTATAACTGGTCTGCAGCTATTGCCTCCAATAATTCCAGTAGCCTCACCACATCTACTTACAACAACGTAGACAACAATCCGCAGAACTCTATCTGTCCTAAAGGTTGGAGACTCCCCACAGTATCCAGTGTGACAACCAGAAGCGAGTTTGCCATGTTGAGAGCTGTGTATAATAGTGTCCATGATACTGATAAATTAGATCAGGGGCTACTTAACTCCCCAGTATATATGACCAGATCTGGTGACGCATATGACGACTCTATACATTATGTAGGGCACAACGGTACTTATTGGTCTAGTACGGTCGACAATATGTATTCATCTTATATTTTAATATTTCGCAGTAATGCCATTAATTCATCATATGGTAGCAACAGTAGAACTGGAAGTTCTATCCGCTGCGTTTCCGACTACTAAAACTATACTCTAATCTATACTCTTCACAAAAACAACAATCTGTGATATAATATACAGAGTTAATAAAGGATTAATATGAAAAAAGCAGTTATCCTCGTTGGCGGGAAACAATATCTCGTTGAGGAAAAAGAGACCCTACGGGTGGACCTCCTCCCGGCAGGCACCAAAGAGCTCGAGACTGATGCTTTGCTCGTAATCGATGGCGATAAAACCACCGTCGGTACTCCTACAGTAAAAGGCGTAAAGGTTTCAGCAAAAGTTATCACCGAAGAGGTGAAAGGCGACAAAGTTCGCGTGATCCGCTATCATTCAAAGAAGCGTGTCCACAAAGAGACCGGTCATCGCCAGAAATACAGCGAAATCGAAATCACGAAAATCGCTTAAACAAAATAAACCCGAAAGGGTTTATTTTGTTTTTACTGTATTTGTGTTATAATCATAACTAATATGAGTGCGAAGGTAATATGTGTAACAAACCAAAAGGGCGGCGTCGGTAAAACCACTACCGCTGTCAACCTTAGCTATTACCTCGCAAAAGATAAATTCAAAACTCTCCTAGTTGATTTTGATCCTCAGGGCAATGCCACCTCTGGCCTCGGCATTGAAAAAAACGATAAAAAAGCTCTTGGCATCACTATGACAGAAGTCGTCCTCGGTACCGCCAAAATGGCGCAAGCTATTCAGCCCACCAAGTATAAACACTTTGACCTTGCTCCAGTTACTCCAGAGCTTGCTAATGCCGAAGTAGAGATCACGGGCATGAGTAAAAAATTTGTTCGTCTGCGCGACGCCATCCGTACCGTAGCCGATAATTATGACTATATCATTATAGACCTTCCGCCATCGCTTTCACTTCTCACGGTCAACGGCATGATTGCCTCTAATTACGTCTTGCTCCCAGTCCAGACCGAATTCTACGCCCTAGAAGGAGTGGCTCAGTTACTCGAATCCATGAAACTCGTCATGAAGCAGGCCAATCCAAATCTTAAACTTCTCGGGGTCCTCGCTACTATGTACGACAAACGTACTTCTTTGTCTACTCAGGTACTCAGAGAGATCAAAAAATATTTCAAAAAACTCACTTTCAACACCACTATTCCTAGAAATGTTCGTGTCGCTGAGGCCCCAAGCCACGGCGTGCCAGTCGGCGCATATGATAAATTTAGCAAAGGCGCCAAAGCTTACAAAGAATTTACTAAAGAAGTAGAGGAGAGAACAAAATGACGGCAAAAGGTTTAGGCAGGGGATTTGAATCACTTATCCCTACAGATTTAGTTGACGAAGAGTTTGATCTCACGGCTACCGAAGATAAAGATTCCAGCGAACTAAAACAACTAAAAATTAGTGATATTATCCGTGATGAAGGTCAACCTCGTCGTGAGTTCGACGAAGGCGCCATAGAAGCTCTAGCCGCCTCTATCAAAGAACACGGCGTATTGCAGCCCATTGTTGTCACTAGAGAAGACGGCAAGTATAAAATCGTTGCCGGCGAACGTCGTTGGCGTGCCAGCAAACTCGCTGGTCTCGATAAAATTCCAGCCATTATTCGTACGCTAGATTCACAAAATCGTCTCGAACTCTCTATTATCGAGAACGCTCAGCGTGAAGATCTCAATGCTATTGAGCTTGCTACTGCCTACGCTAAGCTCAAGACCCAGTTCAATCTTTCTACCGAAGAAATCGCTGCCAAAGTAGGGAAGTCCGAATCTTCTATCCAGGGCACCATGCGTCTTCTAAATCTCCCAGACGAAGCTAAAAAAATCATGGTCAAAGAAAAACTCACCGAAGGCGTCATGCGTCCGCTAACCACTGCCGATGAGGCCACTATCAAAAAAGTCCTCCCCAAGATTGTCAAAGAAGGTTGGACTGCCCGCAAAGTTGAACGTTACTTCCAAGACAACAAGAAAAAATCCAGCACTGCACTAGTTAAGGCGCATTTAAACCACAAAGAAGAAGATGCTCTCTCTGCCAAATATGGCGTCAATGTCAAAATTTCTGGCAAATCTATCACTTTCAAATGCAAAACTGAAGCCGAATTGAAAGATCTTATCAAAAAGTTATAGCGCATCGCCCCAATAAAACATCCGTGCTATAATATTCTTATGAAGAAAGAACCTACTCGCGTAGAAAAAGCTGTCGAAGTCGCTACTAGAGCCCATGAGGGTCAATTTCGCAAAACTGGCGAACCCTATATTGTGCATCCATTGGCTGTCAAAAAAATTCTCGAAGAATGGGGTATGGACGAAGATACTGTCATCGCCGGCGTTCTTCATGATACAGTAGAAGACACCAACCTCACTTTGGACGATATCCGCAAAGATTTTGGCGAGTCGGTCGCTTTTCTTGTTGATGGCGTCACCAAACTTTCCACTGCCCGCACTGGCATGCGCGATATCGATACCTATCTCCCAGAAACCAAAGATAACTTCTTGCGCCTTCTTATCGCGCTAGGTGATGATATTCGTGTTCTCATCATCAAATTAGCCGATAGGCTTCACAATTTACGCACTCTTTCCGCACTTCCGCCAGACAAACAGCGTAAAATTGCCAAGGAGTCTCTAGAAATTTTTGCCCCGCTTGCGGACCGTCTTAATATGGGACTTCTCCGCGTCGAAATGGCTGACCTTGCCTTTAAGTACGTAGACCCCCGCCGCTACGAAGAGCTAAAAAATCTTATCGAAAAATCCAACAAATCTGCTGCCAAATCTCTCAAAAAAATCGAACAGGAAGTTTCCGAAGCTCTAAAAAAAGAGAAAATCAACTTCGAAATTTCCGGTCGCGTCAAATCTGTATATTCTCTTCACAAAAAACTCGCCAAGCACAATCAAAACATTAACGAAATTTATGATCTTACAGCTTTGAGGGTTATCGTAGATGATGTTACCAGTTGTTATCTTGCTCTGGGTATTATTCATTCGCTTTACACGCCAATGGGTGGGCGCATCAAAGATTACATTGCCATGCCAAAACAAAATGGCTACCAATCTCTTCATACTACAGTTATTACAAAAGACAAACATGTCGTTGAATTTCAAATTCGCACTCGCGAAATGCATGAATATGCCGAGCGTGGTCTTGCGGCTAGCTTTTATTACAACGAACAAAAATTAACCGAAAATTACAAAAAAGGGAAGATCGAACACCTCCCTACCAATCTTTTATGGATTACTGAGCTTCAAATGACTGCCGCCAAACTGCGTGAAGGCAAAAAAGTAGATCTCAAAAAACTCAAACTTAATCTTTTCGCTGACAAGATTTTTGTTTATACTCCGAAAGGCGATATTATAGATTTGCCAAATGGCGCACTTCCGCTAGATTTTGCTTACCGTCTTCACACCGAAATCGGCGACCATGTAGTTGGAGTAAAGATCAACGGCAAAATGAGCAACATGAACAAAAAATTAGAGCAGGGAGATATTGTAGAGATCTTAACTTCCAAGAATCAAACACCAAAATCTTCTTGGCTTGGCAGGATTATTACCCCTCATGCCCGCCAAAAACTTACTCGTGCCCTCAGAATCAAAGATGACAATGCCAAGGCAAAGCCCGCCCCTCGCCCCATCCCCCCTATCAAAAAGAGGTAGATTTAAAAAGCGAGAGCCTCATGCTATAATTTAACTATGAGTGAATCGATTGGCAACAAAATCCAAGAAAACGATCAATCCAATACTAGCTGGGATAGTCTACAAAATATCCCATTCTCCGGCGACGTCCCCCCAGATAGTCCGCCTACCGAAGGAGAGGTGCTATCATCTAATGCTGGCGAGCCTTGGGAAGGTTTTCCGGATAGTACTGAAGGTGTAGACACAGCCCCCGATGTGGATGGTGCGCCGCAAACTACTTGGCGTGGCGAAAGATATTATCTAGACAATATAGACGAACTGGGCAAAAGGCCACTCTCCACCAAAGGACATGAAGCTACGCATAACAGAGATGGTAAAGTTTACATGGCGCGCGATAAATATTACGCTGCAACCTACGCTGTGGGAACGGATGGCGCGAAATTTTACGACGAGCCATTACCGGTGGAGCAAATTCCGATTGGAGTCATCTTAAAAATAAATAATAATGACAATCACTTACACGCCGAACGTACCTCGGAAGAGCCGGATACCTTTAGTGGCCAATTTAGGGAATTTATCACCGACGAAGTCCCGGTTGAAGATTATGAAGTTGATGAGATTTATATTATGGATGATTTTGTCGCTGATGATGCGCCTTATCGTGGAGGGGGCAATTATAAAAATAGTGGTCATGTGAGAGCGGATTTTCGTAGACCCATGGAAGTCTACAAAATAAAAGATCAATCTAAGCTCGAAGAAACTATAGAAAAAGTAAAAAAGAGAATGCTTGAACTAGACGCCACTCGTAGGGTATAGCTCCGGCGACATTTTTCACAAAAAATGGAGCCGTTTGCCTCTTGGGACGCTCCGGCGACATTTTTCACAAAAAATGGAGCCGATGGCAGGGTTCGAACCTGTGACCTGCTCGTTACGAATGAGCTGCTCTACCAACTGAGCTACATCGGCACCCCGCGTTAGCATGCCAGAGGCAAGCTAACACTTGCTACATTATAGCATATTTATGTTATAATTGTAACAATAAAGGAGAAAACTATGTCTAAGGTGGAAATCATCAAGCACCCTGTCGAGAAGGTTGGCTGGAGTCTTAAAAAATCCGCATGGTCAGCAGCCATCGAATCACTTATCGTTATGATTTTTGGCATCTTTCTGGTTACTTGGCCAGACGTCACGGTTTTAGTTATTTCTAATGTCCTCGGTGCTATTTTTATCATAGCTGGTATTTACAAAATAATTAATTACTTCGTTGCTAAAGGGCAAGAAGATTTCTTTAATAATGATTTACTCTCTGGCGTACTTGCTTTACTTGTCGGTATAGCTGCTATTATCATCGGGGAAGACATCGCTAATATTTTCCGCATCGTTATTGGTATCTGGATGATTTACGAATCATTAGTACGCGTGAATACCGCGATTAAGCTCCAGTCAGCCGGCATAAAAGTCTGGAGTTATATCCTAATCATTGCCCTTATCATGCTTGCACTTGGCATTTTCGTTACCTTTAACAACGGTGCAATTATGCAGCTCATTGGCTGGATGCTAATCCTAACCGGAATTATCGGCATCGTTGGCGATGCTATGCTTATTCAGCAAATTAACGTTGTCGTAGATAAACTTACCAAAAAATAATATGAAAAATTTTCTCAAAGACCTCAAACAAATCTATATCAGTGAACGACTAACTCTGGTCATGATGATTATAAATCTTCTTGGCTCTATCGCACTTTTAATTTTTAGCATTGTCAGCCTTAGCCCAGGTAGTGCCGTAGTGAAAGTTGGCTACGGAGATATCGGCGGTTACCGCGATGGTTCTTGGGCGGATATGTTAGCTTTTCCGCTCCTAGCTATCATTTTTGGGGTTTTTCATAACCTCATTGCGCTTCGTATCTTTAGAAAACGTGGCGCTGGCATGGCTAAATTTTTCATCCTCACCACCACGGCACTCATCATCGGCACATTTATCGTTTTAATTAGGCTTTCAAAGGAAGGTTAATGCGCAAAAATCTTGAAATCCCCCAGGGCAAACGTACTAAACTGTATCGTTTTTTTGAAATTTTGCCAGGGGTGATTTCGTATGGTGCCATAATATTATTATTTGTCTTATCTTGGCTAGATCCAGTACTGGGAGCAATTTATCTGTTTATATTGATTGCCTCTACTTTAGTCAAAGCTATAGGCGTAGCCTATCGCACTGTCCAGGGTTATGAAGTGATCAAGCGCGCCGAACGTGTAGATTGGCGCAAGCGTATGGAAGATTTATCGGACCCTCACGCGGCTTACGAACGTTTGCATAATGACAATTCTAAAAGTTATCATTTCGAAGAACATGTTGAAAATCTCAAACTCATGGCGGCCATGCCTAGCGAATATCCAAATCCAGACAAAATTTATCACGTAGTGGTTGTTGCGGCCTATAATGAGGGAATTGAAGTTTTGGAGCCATCTATAGATTCCATTAATAAAAATACTTTTCCAAACGACCACACTATTGTTGCGCTTGCTTATGAGGCACGGGGCGGGGAAGCCATGGAAAATACCGCAAAAGAACTGCACACTAAGTTTAAGGGCGTATTCAAAGATTTCTTGTTGATCAAACATCCAGATGGCTTACCGGGAGAAGTCGTCGGCAAAGGCCCCAACCTTACTTATGCTGGAGAATTTATCGCCGACTATATAGATAAAAAACACATCCCGGCAGAGAATGTCATTATTACTTCTTTAGATAGCGATAATCATATGGCGCCAAAATACTTAGATTCCGTAGCTTATGAATTTATTGTTCATCCCAATCGCCAACGCCTCAGTTATCAGCCGGTGTCATTATTTACTAATAACATCTGGGACGCACCGGCTCCTACTCGCGTGATTGCTATCTCAAACTCATTCTTTAATGTCATTTCTACTATGCGCCCACACGTTCTACGCAATTTCGCTTCCCACTCGCAACCACTCCAGGCGTTAAAAGCTATGCATTTTTGGAGCAAACGTACTATCGTAGAAGACGGTCATCAATATTGGCGCAGCCTATTCTTTTTCGAGGGGGATTATTCGGTACTACCAATCCGTATACCAATTTATCAGGATGCTGTAATAGATGAAACTTTCTGGAAAACCGTCAAAGCGCAGTTTATCCAGGTGCGTCGCTGGTATTATGGCGCATCGGATGTTGCTTATGTTGGCACTAGATTATTCGTGCGCAAAGATAAGCGTCTTGTGCCATTCTGGCAACTATTTCCTAAGTTTTGGCGGCTCCTAGATGGTCATGTTACGCTTGCCATCATGGCCCCGCTTATCACGTTTGGCGGTTGGGTGCCAATGATTATGAATACTTCTTCTCACGCAATCATTGCTTACAATCTACCCAATATCGTGAGCGTCGTAGAAACTTTTGCTATGATAGGTCTTATTATTACGGTTTTGATTTCTTTCAGGATTTTGCCGGAACGCCCAGCCAAATATCGCAAATCCCGCAATGCTTTGATGCTTTTGCAGTGGATTCTTATGCCAATTACGTCCATTTTTTACCAATCGATCGCTGCTTATTATGCTCAAACTCGCCTCATGCTAGGGAAATACATGGAAAAATTTGACGTCACCAAAAAAGTCGTCAAAAAATAAACATTTTTATTCACAAAATCCACAAGCGTGTTATAATAAAGGTGCAATATATTAATTATCATTAGGACAGCAAAGTATTTTGCGTTTTCCTACAGAACGATACAAATGGCATCGTAAGGCTTATTAATCGTTGTGTAGGCAACTTTGCTGAAGATAATTAATATATTGCACCCCTTGCGGTGCCATTTTTGCGCATGATCTATAAATAAAATAAGTGGCACCGCAAGGGGGCGTAATAATAAACAACAATTAAAGTGAGGCAAAGAGGGATCATGCACACAATGAAGAAAAAAGAGAAATTTTTTGGGCTGCTTGGTATTAGCACAATCGGCATCTTATTATCTATTGGTATATGCATTAACGGTTACGCCAACTCGGCGTTGGCTGCAACTCAAACCAAAACTACCACTACTAATGCCGCAATAAGAGTTAGATCCACCTGTTCTATGACTGCTACTATAGATTCTGGTAATGAGCATACAGCTACCATGATCAATGGACAATATAAAGAAGATATAGGACTAACCACTATACAAACCTTCTGTAATGATCCTAATGGCTATGCTATCTATGCTATAGGCTATACTGGTGGAGACGAAGGAGTAGCTGCAGGAACTAATACAGTACTACATAGTAATGCACTAGGTAGTACCTACGATATCATTACTGGCACTAGTACTAATGGACTAGATAATGATGATACTTCTAACTGGTCTATGAAACTAACTGCTCTAGGTACTACTGATACATATAGACCAGATATTCTAAATGGTTATAATAACTTCTCACTAGTACCACAGAACTATACTAAAGTAGCTTCTTATAATACTGCTACAGACCTAGATAATCCTGCCAGTACTAGACTCGGCTCAAACCTCACTACTACCTATGCTGCTTATATCTCCAATACTCAACCAGCTGGAACGTATGAGGGAGCGGTTAAATACATATTGGTACATCCGGGCAGCATAGACCACTATCCGTATCTAATGCAGGATGTAGACGAATGGGGTCCATCTATCGCGGTGGGGCAAGAGATTACCGTAATTGATAGTAGGGATAATAGATCCTACACTGTAGGACGCATGTGCATGGGTAAGACTCTTAATGCTGGCGAAGGTAATGTTGGGGCTTGTTCCATGGAAGACTCCGCGCTTTGGATGACGCAAAATTTAGATTTGTGTATTGGCTGCAGTGGCACGAACGCCCTGACTTCCGAGAATACCAATATAACAGAATACCAAAAAAATGGAGTTAACTTTGCCGACTACACTATAGATGCCTTTGGGATTATTACTTGGGCGCCTACGGCTAGCACTATGACTGGCGACCCATCTACCCTTACCGATCAGTATACAAACCAAGGTTTTCAAATACTATCTAAAAATACATGGAATGATTATGGCCCGGCTATGGTGGAAAGTGGGGATACATATTTCGTTCAAGGAACTAGATATAATTCGATAGAGGCCTGTAAAAACGCTGGTCATACTGCTGCGGAATGTGCCCACTATCACGTTGGCAACTACTATAACTGGTCCGCAGCTGTAGCTATGAGTGATACTTCCAACTATACAACTAATTATACTATAATGCCAAACTCCATCTGCCCAAAAGGTTGGAGACTGCCAAATGGTCCTACTAAAGATCAAGATAATAATTTAGTTCAATCTGATTTCTACAAACTATTATCTGCATACAATATCGTTAACGAGATAACCACGGGAACTTCAGAAACCGAAAATGTAGGCTGGAAGAATAGTAGTGGCTTTACCGATGTCGGCCTCTCTCCGTTTTATTTTGTTCGTCAAGGTTATGTATTGGGTGATCAGTTGCGCTATTATACATCAAACGCCTATTACCACTCCTCTACGGTTGGTGGTGGAAGTAATGCTTACTTTTTAGACTATAATCAACCTTCTATACGTCTAGCAGCTAAGGATAATCGCATAGGCGGAAGGGCCGTCCGTTGCGTCTCAGACTACTAAATTTCAGCCTTATTTTCAATATCCTGCAACTCAAAACGATACTTTTGTTTAACTTTTGGATACTTTTTATGATCCACTTCATCTAGAAACATACTATATGGTCGCACCCAAAGTTTACTATCGCCATACAGTGCTCTATAGAGTACTAACGATTCGCCAGTTTCGCTGTGACAAACCACATCTTCTACAATATACGAATTACCCTTGAAATGCTTATATATACCATGTATCTTAATCTCGCCCTTACTCTGTTTAGCTTGAACAACTTTTTTACTCTCTGGTTTTGGGAATATAAAGCCAGTGCATAGCCACCAAGCCAAGAATGCCCCCGCGAAATTGCCAGCCGCACACAAAAAAACTGACCAATCAAATGTTATTGCCGCCCCCATTGTAATAACATTTGCAATAGAATGCTGAAAACCACAGAATATAAATAGCGGCACGCCGATCAAAACACCCAGCACCGAACCTTTCCTATAAATCGCTACTGCAATATACATGATGATGCCACATAGTACAGATTTCAAAAAGAACTCGCCAGAGATGCTCCAATTGGCCACTTTGGCTCCCGCTGCCGCAAAGACACTATCATCGATCATACCAAATACCACACCAATCATATAACCAAAGATCAAATTTACAGCCAAGATTAAAGCTAGGTCTGCAAGCTTTATGTTGTCTTCAAGCCAGAAGCCACATTTACCGGTAAAGAGATTTAGCCCCAAGACACAAACCCCCAAAAGCCCAAGAGAGAACAGGAATGGTCCAAATGGCTCCCCAATCTTAAGTAGTACAAAATCTCCCATCCCAATTAATAAACTAGCGCCAGCAGCTAATCTCGCCACCCGCGCGTATCCTTTTAATTTCATTTTTACCTCCGTTTGATTTATTATACCATTTTTTCTTAAGATGTGGTATAATAAAAGAACGGGTGATTAGCTCAGTTGGCTAGAGCGTCTCGTTTACACCGAGAAGGTCGGGGGTTCGAGCCCCTCATCACCCACCAAACGGTTTATAAAAAAATTTTTATCTATTACTCAACCTGTAGATGTCTGTTAAATCCCTCGTCAAAATAGAGGGCTATTTTTGTGCCATTTTTGCGGCAAAAACATGCTAAAAGTTATAATCTACCTCTATAATTTCATCCGTTAAATCCCTAAAAATTTGGTCTTATTGACCAAGTACCCGTTGGCCGTCTTTGTCTATGACAATAACTGCTTCCTGGTTCAGTGGAAAAGCTTTCAGCCCGGCATTTTCGATACGATGAATATAGTCTTTTGTTGCTTCAAGATGTTTTGGAACATCTGCATGGGGCACTAACTGATAGTCTACCAAACCTATGCCGTCAAATATTGCATCTACGCCATAGATTTCCGACACACGTTCTGGCACAAGATGGTCATGCCCGTAAAACTTGATTGTTTTACAAATAGCCATCGTCCCAGCGCTAAAGCCACCATATACATATTTATCATTCGCAAGATCTTCTCGTAGAATCTCATCAAAACCGCTTAAACGGTAGGCTGTTGCAAGTAGAAATACGTTCCCACCGCTAGCATATATTAAATCTGGTTTATAGGCTTGAAGAAATTCTTTCAATTCATCTGGTTTTCCAAAATAGTTTCGGAGATTCAATTCCTCAACCTCGAACCCAAGCGAGGATAGCATTTCTAATTTTTCTTTTAAGTCATTTGCACGTTTTTCTTCTGGATAATAA
>JAFWHS010000015.1 GCA_017511925.1 Candidatus Saccharimonadota bacterium
GAGATGAAACTCTTGTATATGCTATGGCTCTTTGCTTCATGGTGTTTTACCTTGCTTTTCTTGATAGTGTAATTCGATTATTATTTTCGCAATTTCGTTTAATTCCTTTGCGATTTGTAGTTTAGTATCTTTATCGCCTTTCTTTACCTTTCTGGCGATTTTCTTAATGTTCAGAACCTCGGTTGGCTCCATGATGTACTCCCCCGTTGAACGGGCGCATTGAACGACGCTCTAAGGCGTGTAGTTAGAGTCTATTTGTCGGTTGCACCTCCTTTCTCGATGTTCCTCGCAGTATAGGATATTTTGACAGTCGGAATATTTAGTAGCGCTAAGGCCTTATTAATATAGGGATTAAGTTCTAGGATAATTCTTGCCTTATCGCCACGAATCTTATCAGAGTAGTCTACTAGTGTATATGGGTCAAAAATATAGCCACTTCCGTTATTAAAGATGATGAGCGTGATTTCGTAGCCATAAAAAGCCGCCAGAAACATCGCATCCATCGCATCTTCGCTTTTATAGAAAGCTTCTTTGAGATGAATAAGTTTCTTGGCGGTCATTCCGAACTTACGCAGTTCGACAAGTAAATCAAAATAGATAGCATCAATAAAGTTTAGTTTTCGCCATCCGGTCTTAGCTTTCTTTTCTTTAAGAAGGCCGATTTTTTCAAGATATACAGCGGTCCTGGCCGAAACATTCGTATTGCCAATGCGAAACAAATCGTCATTATGTAGAAAATGAAGAATCTTGTCTCGATATTCGATTTTGCTATCGATTTTGGCTTGCGCTTCTTTCGATAGCTTACAAATTTTGATGCTGTTAAGTTCCGGCATCTTACCTCCTTTGATTAAAGTAAGTATACCGCTTTTGTTAAAACATTACAATAGTGTAATGTTTTATTTATGAATGATTGTTTCTCCACTTGCGTCTCGCTTTTTAATTGGCGAAATCTGTGGTGGATTTATCATTACTGGTTTTTCATTCTTTGGTTTTTCTTCGGCCATAGTAAACTCCTTACATAGTTAATAGCATTATGAAAATAGTGAAAGAGAAAAAGAACATCTCCGCTATCGAAAGAAGCGCCATGATGTGCGTGGCGAATATCAATTTGGTGCGTTTGTCGTTGTTAACATCCATTGTGTCAGCGGCGGCTTCGTATGAACCGATAAGTTGTTCCTTGCCTATTCGTTCTTGTTTTTCTTTGCTGTCGGCACTATTTAGTACTGCTATCACTTCGCTAACCCTTGGGAAATGGTCTCTTTTCATTCTCCATTGACTTAATATTGCGAATAATACCGCCAAAAGCATGGTAAATACGACTATTGATGAGAATATTAGAGATAGAGTAAAGAATCTGAAGCTATTTTCGTATAAACCTATTTCGAGAGATATTATTCCAGTAATCAAAAACGAGAATATTGCTATCTGCATCGACGCACTTTCCTTTATAGATTCTTCTCTCTTGTATGCCTCATCTAATTTGGACTTTGCGTATTCGAGGGCTATATCGTAGACATTCATTACTTACTCTCTGTTAGCTCCTGATACATCTTCATTAATTCTGCGACACACTCCGTTTCGGACTTTATTTTTCCAAAGAATCCATAGGCTTCCATTACTGCTTTATCGTTAGCGAGGTGAGCTTTACGAAGTTCAGGCGGCATAGAAATGTCATCATATAAGTCTGCAAGCGTTGAGTCTGAGTATTTTTTTCTAATATCTAGTATTGACTTAGCGGTTTTTTCTATTTCCTCTTTTTGTTTTTTATTTGGTGTTGGCCACGGGAAGTTATTGTAGACGACTCCCCCTGAATATCTATAACCCATACCAAATCTTCCACAAGTGGTTTTCATCCATGCCATGTGTACATTTGAAATAAGGACTCCAAAATAGTATAAATCTCCTGACGGTATAATTGAGCCATTGTCGCTGGCAATAGTGTCCTTATCCAGCAGCTCAATAGGAATATACTTTCTTGCGCTTGACGTTACCCTTGGAACCATTAAGTAGTTTTCTTTTGGCTGAACTAGACTAAAGAATAGATGAGGTTTTTCGGCCATTTTTCTAGTAGGCGCAGCGGTACTTTTTAGCCTCATGTTTCTTACGCCTTCCAATCTTCTCTTTAACTCCGGACTCTTTCTAATATCTTCCGGCTTAACATCTACTAGCCAAAAGCAATACCTAACTTTATTTTTAAGTAATTCTTCTGCTCCGATAAATGGATGGATGTATTTCGCAAGATTAGGCTCCTTTGCAATGATGGTGTCCTTTTCTTCTTGACTGCTAATAATAAGGTTTCCGCCGTCGCTTGGTTGATTGCCTTTAGTCATAGGTGGTACATCGCATATTGGAGTAGAGCGGCTATAAATAAACGTATTTGGAGCGTCTAATAGATACGGATTTATGTTTTTTGCTTTCTTTTTAAGACCGTTGTCAAATAGTATTTTTTCTTTAGTTCCAACTACACTGAATCCGATAATTATTACCGTTACTGCTGCGTTATTTCTTGCTTCGTTTTCCCAAGTAAACGATTTATATGCGTAATCAAATTGGATTCCATATCTAGTAAATAATTCTCCCCATATTGCTGCGGTTTGTTCTCCTTGCGTAATTGAATTCGTTGATACGAATGCGCAATGAATACTAGTTCCTTGAATATATTTAGCTGCCAAGAAATACCAGGCTGCAACGTAATCTATGCTGCTAGCGAGCTTAATCTTTCCAAAAATAGAGACGGCTTCTTTCTTTTGCTCTGCGGTCATCATGCTTGCACCAATAAATGGTGGGTTGCCCATTATATAACTTAATTTTTCAGCAGGAATCACATCATTCCAATTAACTTCTAGCGCATTGCCTTCGATAATATTCGTGTAAGCCTTTAGCGGGAAGAACTCAAGATTCTGGTACATTATCTGTGCCGTCTTTTGCATCATTTGCGCTTCCGCAATCCACAATGCGGTCTTTGCGACGGTTACGGCGAAATCATTGATTTCAATGCCATAGAATTGACTAATCTGCACTTTGATAGGGTTAAGGAGTCCGAATGCTGCTCTACCGCCCTGCAATATTTCGATAGCTTCGTTTTCTAGGCGGCGTAGAGATAGATAGGTTTCAGTTAAGAAATTACCAGAACCACAAGCTGGGTCTAGAAAAGTTAAGCTTGCTAGTTTATCTCTAAATTCTTCGAGCTTTTGGTTGCGTGTTTTCGCTATCTTAATTTCTTTGATTTCTTCAAATTCTTTACTTAACTCGTCATAGAATAGCGGGTCGATAACTTTATGAATGTTCTCGATACTCGTGTAGTGCATGCCGCCTTTACGACGGGTTTCTGGGTTTAATGTAGATTCGAATACGGCGCCAAAGATTGTTGGGCTAATTTCACTCCAGTCGAAATCATCAGACGCTTTTTCGAGAATTAAATCTCGTATTTCGTTAGTAAAATGCGGAATTTCAATATCGTCGCCATCAAAAAGGCCACCATTTACGTACGGAAATGCGGCCAAATCTTCTTTTAGATATGGGTCTCGTTCTTCCGGTTTTTGATTTAGGATATTAAATAGGCGACGGATAGCTTCTCGGCAGTCCTCGGCGTCGTAGTGGGCTAAATAATCATGAAATGCGCCTTTATGGCCAAATAAGCCAGCATCTTCGGCATATAGACAAAATACTAAGCGAACGCAAAGCTTATTTAGGCTTTTAAGGCTTTCTGGGTCATCTGGGTTACGGTATTGGTCATGTAGAGCATTGTAAAATTCGCCAACAATTTCGCCCGCTTTAATGGAAAGTTCCATCTCCTTTTTGATATGGACGTTTCCAGTATCAGTAATAAACTGAAGGCGGTAATACTCTTTAGGTAAGTCTTTTAAGAGAATCTTTTCTGGGTCTGAATGCGGACGGTTTTCGTCATAAACCCAGATTTCTTTGAAGTTTGAAGTTATAATATACTTCGGCTTCTCATCATAAGGAAGGTTGTTCGCATAACGGCGAGCCTGCTGGTCTGGACGAAGAATGGCGCCATCTGATTGTAATTCGCCTTTTGCGAGGTTTATATCGCCGCTTTTCTGTTCGATAAGAATCTTTGTCTTGGCAATATATCCATCTGCAAATTTCTTTGTTTTCTCGAATTGAACGGTTTTTTCGAAGCTAATAAATTGCGATGGATTATCCACGCCATAAACCATTCTCAATAAATCGAGCCAGAATGATTGAGTATCCTTCTTCTCGTCAGAACGGTCTTTCCATTGTTCGTAGAATTCTTTGGCGGCTTGGCGCTGCTCTTGGTCAGTTAATTTAGGCATCTCTGCTGAACTTTCCTTCTAGCAGAAAGATGCGCAAAAAGAGGACGCTGCGTTGCGTCCTCGCTAATAAAGTCAAATAATCATAAGTTTGGGCGCTCGGCAGACGTCCAATCTTTTTACAGCAGAGACGAATATCTCCATTGTGCCGAGACGCCCAAATTTATATTCGTCTCGACACAGAAACATTACGCTCTGCGCTGCTTCTGCTGTAATTAAATGTTAAGATTGGACACTTTAATTATAGCATGAAATGCAAGTTTTACCTAGACTTCTAAGGTGTTATTCGTCGCTTTCGCACATTTTTAATAGCGCCCTTAATTCGTCCACCGTTAAGTCTTCTAATGGGCTTTTCTTTGGCTCTCTAAAGTCAGCCTGATAGTCAAATTTAGCCTCGTAATATTTCGGTGCATATCCAAAAGCTTGTAATAGCAAGAAATCGGCGTCTCTGGAGTTGCCATTCATAGCAGATTCGAACTTATTGAATAACATTTGGTCTAGTACGGTCTTTTCGTTATCTTTGACCTTCTTTAAGCTATTAAACTCCGCCATAGTCATCTTAAATATGTCGATAATAGCGGCCTTACCATGCTCCTTATAGCGCCAGAAGCCTCCTGGTGCGATATTCTCTGGATTCTTATCAAAACCGTTCTTCGGCTTGTTGCCCTTCTTAAAACGGCCCTTAGAGTCTCTTAAAACCGTTTGGTCTGTATTGGTGGTCCTACTTTGTCCTTTCTTTACCATATATCCTCCTGGGTTGCTAATGCTCTTGGTTGCTCAGATGAAGCAAGCTTCACTCTGACCCTAC
>JAFWHS010000016.1 GCA_017511925.1 Candidatus Saccharimonadota bacterium
GCTGCAAACACCCCTACTACTGGCATTGCGGCTAAGGCTACTGCGGAAGCACCAGCTGCAATTATAGATTTTTTCATATTAATTTCTCCTTCTGCTAAGCAGAATTATTTTATATTTGTGTTAAAGCATGACCCTTCAACATCTTCTATTTTACATAAGCTTAATCACATTGTCAAGCTTTTTTAACGATATTTATCAAACAATTCCATCAATCTTCCATCAAATCCATGTAGATATCTTTCTGTCGTCGCCAGGCTCTCGTGACCAATCATTTCCTTTATCTCTTCCACACTCGCTCCATTATACTGCAAATCCGTCGCAAAGGAGTGCCTAAGAGCGTGTGGATAAAAATCCGTAAAGCCCGCCTCAAAAAATGGCCGTCGCAGCCTCTTTCTTACTGTTTCTACCGTCGGCGGCTCTCCATTCAAAGTATCTCCCCACAAATACCCCTCTATATTATATATATTAATATACTTATGTACCCACAAGAGAGTACTCTCTCTTATATATACCTCACGCGGTTTTCTTCCCTTTCCAATAAATTTTATTCTCCGCCCATCAAAATCCGACACCCTCAAATTCACCAGCTCAGCAATTCTTAACCCAGTTTCAAACATCAAAGTAATCATCAGCCCAGTTTTAAAATCCGCACAAGATACAGCCTGCTTTACCTCATCAGCTGTATAAAATTTTCGTCGGACTTCGCCCTCTTTCAATTTTCCTATTAAAGCCGTTTTTAGAGGTATCGCCCTACCCATACCTATAAAATATCGCACCATCGCAAGAATCACCGTATCATAAGCATTCACAGATCTATAACTTACTCCACGTGAAACTTCATGAGCTACCCACGCATTAAATACTTCATTTGTCAGCTCACTCAAATCACTTAACCTAGTCACTTTCGCAAATCTCTCTAAAACATTCTTCTTCGTCCGCATTGTCGCCTCGGACATGCAACGTACTTTTTCGCAATATTCTAAATAATCCCCCAATTGGCGGTTAATTGTTTTCATATCACTCCTTATCTTTTAGATAATCTTACCGCCAGAACGTTAATATATCACCTTTTCGTCTGGACAATTTGAAAGTACCTGCGAAATCGCTTGCTTCTCCGCCTCTGTCACCCATAGACTATATTTATATTTCACAGACACTTGCCTTGCTACATACTGACACCGAAATTTTTTATTAGACGGCAGCCATGTCGCCGCATCACCATCCGATTTCTTCTCATTTGCACTTGCGTCTACCGCCAATAAGTTCAGCGGGTCAGTTGCAATACTATACCTTGTCTCCTTTTCCATGTATTGTGCACCTTTTTGCCAAGCATCAGACAGCGCCACCACATGGTCTATCTGCAAACCTTTAGAGATCTCTTCCCGCGTTGTAAATTTCATATGCTCACCAGTATATGACTCATCAAACTCCCCCGCTACCACATTACAACCATCCAGCACCGCACTTTCACCAAACTCCCGCTTTAAAATTCTCTGCCTCAAATTACATCCATCCACCGTAGGCCAACCACTATAAAACTCATCCCGCGAATAACCAGTTTTAGGCGCCCGCCCTTTCACCTCGAGCATTTCTAATACCTCAGTCGCCAATAAATTTTCACCCTCAACCGTCGCATCCGCACCGGTGTTTTCCACCTTGATAAAAATTTCTTCATAGCTTTCAGGATTCACTACCAACCAAATACCCACAAAAACTAGCGCCACCAGCACCGCCAATAGTCTTCTACTTTTCAACTTCACGCTATTCTATACTCTCTATTTTTTGATTAGAATTTATAATTTGATTTAATTTGTTGCTTTTTATTACATTATTATTATATTCATCCACTTTTGCATTATACCGATCTATCAAATCACTTATCTCATTATAAAGCACCATCAAACTTTCTCTTTCCATCATCAGCTGATTTCTCTGCATATAAAATTCCCATGAGCTCTCAAAACACCCCGCAGTATCGGCACAATTATTGAACTCATTAATTCTCGCCGTAAGATCCGCTGTTCTATTTTCATAATCAATTGTTTTTTCATCCATCACGGTTTTTATTACATCCATTTCTTTTGTAAGATTATCTAATTTTGTTTCCACTTCCCGAAACACACCTATATATTGATCATAAAAATCCACCACCGCATCCTGATCTTTAAATACCCTCGCATAATGTTCCTCCAGCTCATCGGGTAATTTTTTTATTTCCGTACCAGCGCGCACATAAATTTCTTCTAATCTTTCACTTTCCAAATAAATTTCCAGATCACTTTTCAAAATATCCACATTATCATCATAAACTTTTTCTAACACCGGTTTTAAGTTTATTTTTTCATCCTGACTCAATCTAGCATAGATCGCATGCAGCAATTCATGTGCCGTAGTCAATTCCCTTATCCCGTCTAAACTTTTTTCCGTAATATCATAAACATAAATATTCTGATTAACATAACAGCCCAGTACCGCCGCGTCATCATTTATAGCATAACAATTCCTATTGAATTCGTCTTGCTTATTTAATTCCGGCTGTGAAGCATTAAAAATAAACTCGCCCAGATCGGTTAGCTGCAAACTTTTTTTGATATTCGCCATTTCTTCTGATGGCTGATAACTTAACCCCCGCACAAAATCATATACCACAACCCGATTTAAAATCACAGCCACAGCAATAGCCGCGACTAGAGCTAGCAGCACGACACCAAAAACATTTCGCCCAGTCTTATTTTTATTTCGCCGAATTATATTTTTCTTCAAAATTTCCTGCCAAGCTTTCTCGAAATGACTAGATATTTTTCCTTCAACTTTTTTTATCGGTACCCACTCTGCCTTTTCCACTTCTTCCTCTTGCAAGACGATTTTCTTGCTAAGTGGCTTAGCCAAAAACAAGTAAACGTATTTCAAAACAGTATTATCGTGTATCAAATATTCTGCAACTACTGGCTCGTCGTCTATTATTTTTACATCAAGACCGGTTTCTTCCTTAGTTTCCCTAAGAGCAGTCTCCACGTTCGTCTCACCACCCTCTTGATGCCCTTTCGGAAACCCCCAATACATTGTACCGTCATTGTCTCGAGCCCCAATCAACAAAACCTTACCGTTCTTTACAATAACGCATCCACAGCTTTTATCTTGCTTCATACTCTACATTATACACTAAATATGTTATAATAATACCTACAATAACATATATCACAGGTTGGTTATGAATTTAAAGATAGGTATCGTCGGCCTACCAAACGTAGGCAAATCGACATTATTTAACGCACTTACCAACGCTGGCGCACTCGCCGCCAACTACCCTTTTGCTACTATTGAACCAAACGTCGGTATCGTACCGGTACCAGACGAAAGATTAGACGTACTCGCCAAAATGTACGAAACCGACAAAGTCGTCCCCGCCACTGTTGAATTTGTCGATATCGCCGGTCTAGTTCAAGGCGCTTCAAAAGGCGAAGGTCTCGGCAACAAGTTCCTTGCCCACATTCGTGAATGCCAAGCCATCTGCCATGTCGTCCGCGCTTTCAAGAATAACGACATCGTCCGTGCTGACAATAAAATTGAAGAAGACATCCTAGCCCAAGCCAAAGACGACATCGATATCATCAACTTAGAGCTACAGCTCGCAGATGACGAAACCAAAGCAAAAGTCGAGGCAAAAAGAAAAAAAGATCCAGCAGACGAAAACATTCCATATCTCACAGATAAACCAGTCATTTATATGTTCAATGTAGACGAAACTGGCCTTACCGACACAGACTTACAAAACAAACTAAAAGATCTGGTAAAACCAGCCGAAGCTATCTTTGTGAATGCCAAACTTGAAGAAGAAATGTCTGGCATGGACAGAAATGAACGCAAAGAATTCTTAAAGTCTTACGGCGTAGAACACGATGCCCTAGAAGAGCTCATCAAAGCCGCCTACAAAACCCTCGGCCTCCAATCATTCCTCACCGCCGGCAAAAAAGAATGCCGCGCTTGGACCATCAAACAAGGCGCCACCGCACCACAAGCTGCCGGCACTATTCATACTGATTTTGAACGCGGCTTTATTGCAGCATCAATTTGCAACTACGACGATCTTAAAGAATACGGTTCCGAACAAGCAGTTAAAGCTGCTGGCAAACTCCGCACGGAAGGAAAAACTTACATCATGCAAGATGGCGACGTCGTAGAATTTAAATTCAACGTCTAAAAAACTTCAAACCAATCCCGCACTTCGAATTCAGCACCAGTTACATCCGCTACCGCCAAAATCGGGTCAAAATTTATATAATCTTTCTTATATTTCAAAAAACTTTCCGCTGCAAATTTCATTTGTTTTAATTTGTGATTATCTATCGCCGCCAATCCACCGCCAGCAAAATCATTTTTTCTATACTTCACTTCCGTAAAATATATTTTATTACCAAAAATAGAAACTATATCAATTTCACACAACTTTGTTTTAAAATTCCTCGCCACAATCTTATGGCCCATGCTTACTAAATATTCCGCTACTTTTTCTTCCGCTTTCAAACCAACTTTAGTCGTATCCTTTCGTACAACCTCATTTCTACAAAAACCCACCAAACTTTTGCAAGGCTCAAAAGACAATCTATGTTCTTCGCACACGCCATATTTATTAATCGCCGCAATATGTGCCGCCGTCCCGTACCCCACATGTTTATCAAAGCCATATTCCGAAAATTTTTCCGCAATATTTATCATATAATTATCTCGCGCTACTTTCGCTACAATTGACGCTGCCGAAACTTCTTTTATTAAATCATCCGCTTTTACTAAAGTTGAAACATAATTTTCTAATTTTGTTCCGGCCAGGAAGTTAATCTTCCCATCAATCACAATCTGTGAAAAAGCCACACGCCGGCCCCGTACTTCTTCCACCGCCCTTCGTGTCGCTAACCTTAAAGCCTCAGAAATTCCAACTTCATCTATTTCATGAGCCGCAACCCAGCCAAGCCCCACCGCTGAAGCCTCCTGCAAAATGATCCCATTTAAATTCTGGCGTTTTTTCGCCGTCAACTTTTTTGAATCTTTTAATTCATCCACCCACTCCAGTTTATCCACCGGCAAAATTACCGCACCAACAACAAGCGGACCCGCTAAGGGTCCGCGTCCAACTTCATCTATTCCGAGAATCGCCATTAGGCTTCAGTCTTCTCTTCTACTGGCTCTTTAGCTTCTTCTACTGGAGCCTCTTCGGCCACTTCCTCAACTACAGTCACATCATTCACTGCTACGCGGTCAAAATCCTTACCAGCAAGTCTTGCAGACTTACCAGAACGATTGCGAAGATATGAAAGATTGTTGCGGCGAACCTTAGCGCGCTTGGTAATTTCAATCTTTTCTACAAGTGGCGAATGAATTAGGTAAGATTTCTCTACACCTACACCAGAAGTAACCTTGCGCACTACTATACGTGCAGTGTGAGACTCTTTGCGATCCACACGAATCACTACACCTTCGAACACCTGTAAACGGAACTTCTCACCTTCCTTAATTTTCTGAGTGACTTTCACAGTATCACCAGAGCGCACATCTACTACGGCCTTCTTTTTCTGTGCGTCACCAATTTGTTTTAGAATCGAAAAACTCATATTTTACCTTTATTATTAGACAATTACCTATTATTTTAACACACTTGCTTTATCTTTTCAAGGCCAATTTTATTCTTTCCTCTACCGCCAAGCTCTTATCTACATTCTCCAATGCCGCCATTGCCTCTTTCAATGGAAAACCAAGCGCGATTAAAGCATCTAGAGCCTCATCAGACTCTCGCTCACCACTAGTAAATTTAGCTTCCGTTGCCCCATATTTAGATGGCGCGCCCACTTTATCAGCCAAATCCACAATCACCCTTTCTGCCGTCTTTTTACCTACACCACTAGCCTTTGACACAAATGCCGCATCTGCATTTGCAATTGCATTTCGTACCGATTCGGCATCTGCGAGCGACAATATTGCAATTGCCGCCTTTGGTCCCACCCCCTGCACTGATATCAACATCTCGAAGATCTTCTTTGCCACCAAACTAGAAAAGCCATAAAGCTCCTCAGAATTTTCTCGTACTGCATGATATGTAAAATATTTTCTTTCCTCATTTAGTAAAGTCGCTTCAAAATCCGGCGTCGGCACCATTACCTCATAGCCCACGCCATTTACATCCACAATCACAAAGTTGCCAAACTTTTCAGTTACCACACCTCTAATATGCGCTATCATTCTTCCTCCTAGTGTTAGAAAACTTATCTACCGCTATTATATCATCTTCGCGATACAAGAATCCACAAGTAATTGCCGCAGCCAAAGCGTCTGCCGCATCATCCGGCCTCGGCTTTTTCTCAAGCCCCAAATGCACCCGCACCATTTCCTGCATCTGAGCCTTAGTCGCCGAACCATATCCCGTCAAAGACTTTTTAATTTCATTTGGCGTATATTCTCTTACCTTCGCGCCACTTTGCTCCGCCACCAATAATATCACCCCCCTCGCCTCAGCCACTGCAATCCCAGTCGTAATATTTTTCGAAAAAAACAATTTTTCTACCGCTACCACATCTGGCTTTGTTTCCTCAAAAACTGTTTTTAGTGATTCGTATAATTCTTTCAACCGCTCCGGCATCGGCGCATCTACTTTGGTAGTTACTGCACCATAATCCAAAGCTTTAGCATTAGCTCGCGTAGACGTTTCAATCAAACCGAATCCACAAATTCCAATCCCGGGATCAATTCCTAAAATTTTCATTTCACATACCTTATTAATGTTTCTCTAAGATCTTTTACTGGCACCACAAACTTATCCCGCACAGTAGCCGGTGCTATAGCATGACGAAAGCCCAACTTCTTTGCTTCCGCAATCCTTTGATCCGCCCGAAATGCCGAACGTATTTCACCACCAAGCCCCACTTCACCAAATACCACATATTCTTCGCCCAACTTTCGTCCTGCCACCACAGAAGCTATAGCCATACAAACTGCAAGGTCCGCTGCCGCATCATTTATTTTCATACCGCCAACTACATTGATAAATATATCTTTATCAGATAGTTTCAATTTCGTCCGCCGCTCCAAAACCGCAATTAACAAATTTAACCGATTAATATCAAAACCACTTGCTGTTCGTTTTGGATAGCCAAAATTGGTTTTCGTAGCCAAAGCCTGTATTTCCACCAGTATTGGTCTGTTCCCTTCCAGTGTTGCCAAAATCACCGAACCATCCGTATTTGTCCGTTCTGCGAGAAGCGCCGCCGATGGATTTTGCACCTCCTTTAACCCATCCTGTGTCATCTCAAAAATCGCCACTTCATTAGTAGAACCAAACCTATTTTTTACCGCCCTTACTGTTTTAAACCCGCCATAACGATCCCCTTCAAAATTCAGCACCACATCCACCAAATGCTCAAGAACTTTTGGCCCTGCAAGCGTACCGTCTTTGGTTACATGCCCCACTATCACCACGGCCGTATCAGTCGCCTTAGCCGCTCTAATAATCAAATTTCCAGAATTCGTTACTTGCGACACAGTACCCGGCGCTGAAGATATTTCGTCCATCGCCAAAGTCTGAATGGAATCCACTATCACCAAATCAAATTCGCCGCTTTCTATTGTTTTTGCAATGTCATTGCTAGAAGTAGACGCAGCGAAGTTTAGTTTATCTGAATCCGCACCCAACCTTTCTGCTCTCAATTTTACCTGCCCGGCAGACTCCTCACCAGAAACATACAACACATTGTGTGTTTTTGCTACTTCGGCACATATTTGCATTAGTAGTGTAGACTTACCGATACCCGGCTGCCCAGCAAGCAGAGATACGCTCCCCATCAAAATCCCGCCACCAAGTACGATATTTAAGTCTGGAAACTCCGTAACGAGCCTTGCCTTTGCATCAGACGGCACTATCGTTTTTATTTTTACAAAATCTAATTTTTTACCAGAAAGCTTGCCTTTTTCTATCGCGGTTTTTTTATTACCTTCAGTCTCTACTACCTGCTCTACTAAAGAATTCCACGCCTGACAATTAGCGCATTGCCCTACCCACTTAGCATACACCGCGCCACATTGCTGACAAACAAACTGATTCCTCGCTTTTACCATACTATCATTATAGCACGCTCTATAATCTTGGCGCCAGCTCGTGCTGATAAGTCATCGTAAGATCATTAGACTGGCTAGACCCAGCCACATATCTACCCCATAGAATAGACGATACATCATAGTTAACAATCTCTGCCGGCACACCAGAATTACTACCATGGTTTTGAGGGCCAGCCCTCCAAAAATTAATTTTCTTTGCGATCAAAGCGCCATTTATTTGTAATACATCTCCACCATTATGACTACTACAGGTATCAATTGTTTCATCAGCTATTAAAATTGCATCTATAGTTGACACATTACAATTAATATTAATATTACCGCCATCCGCATAGATAATAAGCTTCGGAATATAATTCAAGAATGCCATATTTACAGACTTATCATAAACGATATTGCTATTTATAGTTATATCACCACTAGCCCTCACTATATGCGTAGTCTGATTTGGTACAACTATCGGATTCGTAAAGCTTCCGTTCGACAAAGTGATAGAATTACTTGCATTTGTATATCTCAAAATCGTGCCAGTACCCACATCTGCAGATGCTCCAATTTCGTTATACTTAGATGGATCAGATATGTCCACATTACCACTAAAATTCCTGGGGTTCTCAGCACTCCCACTTATTTTATTCGTCCAATAATCCACTATAGCTCCTACATTACCGGTATTTGATGTAACATTACCACCCCCAAGATTACCAGTAGTATTAGAACAACCATAATTTCCATAATAATTTGCAAAGCTTAAAGGCACACGATATCGACAATAATAATCCGAGCTTCTTCCACTTTCAAAGCTACCATATATTGAGCTATTCAAACCAGTAGCCGCACCCGAAGCCAAATCATATACGCTACCTAAAGCCACCACACCCTGCTCCACCCAAGAGTTAAACGCAGCAGTGTTACCGCCAGTAGACCTATAGGCATAATCACCACTAACGCCCCACAAATTATTCTTTACCGGAGCCAAAGTTTCTATATCGCCAACAGAATACAAACTTCCACCAAGCACCTGGAAAGTTGGCTTCCTAGCTATCTTTTGACAACTTGCTTTTGATATGTACCAGTTATTACTACCAGAAGAACTCATATCTGTATTACCATTGACAGTATACGGATACACAGCCGCTCTCACGCAAAAATATTTATTGTTGACATCCGTATCGTAAACATTAATACTAGCACCGCCATTAAAAGTATCCGTATCTGCAATAGTCACCGTTCTTGATCCAGTTATATCTGTACCACTTCCAATTTTTTTATGCGAACTATCTACATACCCTTCACTATTCAAAGTTAATGGCGTTTTCCTATCATTCTCTTTTTCAATCGTATGAATATTATATCTACACATATCAGACACATAAGTTAAACTATTACAAATATCGTAGCCCCTACCATTACCAGCGCTAGTTATCGCATTGCCATTATCATATCCATCATGCACATATGCCGCTATTTGTACCTTTGCGTCATCCACCTGCGTAGCATAAGTCCCTTTCAAAGTGCTATTGTATCTAGTATTAACATCCACTTTAAGATTACCCACCGTAGCCGACTCCCCAGCAAAAACCACTGTTTCGCTAGAGCCATCTGAACGTGTAACATCGGTACCATTCAATGATATCTCTGCGGTGTTCGTAAAATTATACGGCACTTTCACCTCTGCAGAAGAAACCGCCGGACTAGTATCTCTAGAATTCTGATAATACTCATCATGCTCGCACGTTTCAAAGCAATATATAGGCTTGTATTTTGTACAGTTACCCTCTTTATCTGTTTTTGCACAATACTCCCCACACTGATATTTATTACAACTCCAGCTATGCGTAACTCCATTATTACTCCTACTGACAGAACTGGGTACGCCAGAAGTATTTATTTCTTTTATTGTCTTACCGGCTTTATTTTTACCAGAACCATATTCCACTCTATATTCATTATCTTCGGTTTTTTGTATCGCCGTAACACCAAATGCAGAAGTATATAATTTCTGAGCCGATGTAGTGCTACTCATATTATTACTACTGATTGTATATTGATTTTGCCAAGTATACGCGCTTGAAAACCACATATTATTCAGCAAATTACTATTCGAAGCAGTTGTTGGGTGAGGATTACTAGGGCTATTTATATGTTTATTATCCTTTGTCACAGTCCTATTAAAAAGATGTTGTACACCGGGATAATAACAATGCACCCAATTGATCGTATCGCCCGGTTTAGCATAAACACTATTCGCCCAACTACTATACCCAGAGCTCGGATCCTTCACCTTCGATACGACGCTAGTTACACCACTCGTCTCCGACGTCAATGAACTATTATAACTGCCTGGTGCCCATGTACTACATATATTTGTAGAAGTGGTTGGACAACCAGACCCCTTACATCCTCTAGGCCCCACAGTCACCTTAGCGCATACCTCCGCTTTAGTCTCATCGCCGACTTTAATTTTCTCACAAAACGTATAGCTCTTGTTAACCTCAGTAAACTTCACTTGATAAACATCCCTTGAAATATATCGCCATTTCCCATCACTGCAATTTCTAGGATTACCCACGTAGTTTACATCTGCCGGCTCATTCTCGCTATGGGAATTGTTACCCTCCCATTGTGTAACTTTACTATTTTTCAATCCGCAAGCCTCTGTAATACCGCCACTCATCAGCTGAGCACCATTACCAAAACTAGGCGTTGTCACCTCAACACTAGGATCACCGGAATCAGCATCACTATAGACATTATGCGAAAATACTATCGTACTCACAGTATTTACCGGCACAACAACATTACTCTCCGCATAACCGTCCCTTTTCACTACGCCGGTAGTTTTATAATCATTACCCTCGCCGGCATCATCCCTTATACCTACATTAGATTTCACAAAATATTCATTCTCCGACTCTGGGGGAGGGGGGCTAACGTTAATCGTAGCACATGCCTGACTATGAATTTCCTCCACTGAAGCCAAGCCCTTTGGGAACATCAACTTCTCACAATATACCCATGTCCCTGGGTTATTGAATTTCACTGTGTATTCTCGTCGCCTTACATTACTGTTGCTTGTAGTGTATAAATTATTTCTATACGTAGTCAACGTACCATTACCATAATCAATTTTTGCCCCATCCGAACCATCACCGGTAGGAAAACTATCCATACTGCTATAATCACTACTTCCCCAAAGATTACCCCACCTTTTCCCATATATCTCCCAATATCTCGTCTCGTCAACACTGACATTAGAAAAAACCTCATGCGAAAACGCTATCTTTGCAGTATCGCCGACATAAAAAACACCATCACCGACATCTAAATCCTCTGAGGAGCTATAGTTCACCGGTCCAGTGGTCGTCCATTCGTCATAACCACCTTCTTGCCTTTTAATAGAAACATTAGACTTCGAATAATATGTGGGACTCATATTGTCACCAGCACAAAATGCCCATAGATTATTTGGCAAAAATGTCGGTATTTCGCTGGAACCAGAAATACGCATTGCTTCTTGATAAGCCGCAAGAACTTCGCTATCCGTACCATAACGATCAGCATAATATACCCCTATAGTCTGATTAAGTGGCTTCTCTGTCTTATTTGGTCCAGTCGAGTATACTCGATTCATAGTATTCCAATGCCCCTGATCAGTCTGATTTAACGTCCAAACTTCCCGTTCCGATCCGGAAACTACCACTGCAGCTTTTCTAGCGTTAATTCCGAAATGCCAAAAACCACCATACTTTGGATCAGAACATTCCGAAGGGATAATAGCATTCTGTATTTCACCTTTTATCTTGCCCAGATATGGGAAATGGACATCCTCGGTAGTTTGTTCACTTGCTTTATAATATATCCAAGAAGTCCCGGCACAATCAATCGTATACCTATTTGTCTGAGCATTACAAGATGAACCGGTCCCGCCATAACCACCAGTACTAGAGCCCCCGCTATCCCCGAACCAAGCACCAGCAGACACATAATCAACACGACATAGACACAATAAAACACAGACCGTAACAACCACTAACGCAATTGCGAAATTCTTGACTCTATTCATTGCCTTCTCCCTTCACAGCCTTCTCAAACTGTTCGCCAGTTACTTTCTCTCCAGGAGACAGTAAATTCACCTCATTACTTACCGCCTCCAGTTTTGCCAAATCGCCAATTTTACTATAAAAATCTTCCAGCACAAAATAAAATTCTAACTTCTTATCCATATCCATATCTTCCGGTTTTAATTCTTCTAGCATCTCGACTATAGAACTCAAACTGCAACCATTATTTTCGAGAAAATACGCATAATAAATTGCTATACTCACTCTCAGGTCGCCAGAACTCTCATTTATGGCATTTTCGAAATCACTAACAGCCCCACTAAAACCATAATCCGGATCATTCATCATTCTATAAGTAATGTTGTTGTTGAGATTAAGAGCCACTACAGAGTCATCCTCATTTACAACAACAGGCGATATATCATCTTTTTCTTTTGTATTAATAACAATCAGAGCTATCGCCACCAAAAGCACGGCCGCCGCGGCGACCAAACCCACAAAGACCAAAATCAAGCGTTTTCTAAGGCGCCCCCTCCCGTGAGCATTTTCGATACTATCAAAATTAACCTCAGCAGATTGCTCGTGGCTAATCATACCTCCAGTTTCATTTTCCATAAACATATATTATGATTATAGCATAATCATTTATGTTTTAGTGTCGAAAAGTTCAAAGTCTTGGTGCCAACTCATGCTGATAAGTCATTGTTAGCTTATTAGACTGACTAGACCCAGCCACATATCTGCCCCAAAGCAAGGCAGATATATCATAATTAATAATCTCTGCCGGAACGCCAGAATTAGCACCAACCCCAGCGCCATAAACACGATTAAATTCTACTTGGTCTGCTATAACTACACCATTGATCGTAAGTTGCTTATCTTCCGAACTGGCGCTGAAGTTCGCACAAGTATCCACTTTGCCTTCAGCAATCAAGATTGCATCTATAGATTCTACTTCGCAATCAATACCAATATTACCACCAGCATATATTATTAACTTTGGTATGTAAGATGATAATGCCATGCCTACGCTCTTATCATAACCTATATCACCTTTGACATTTATATCACCATCAGCTTTTACTATATGAGTAACTTGATTTGGTATAACGGCACTATCCAAATCTAAATTACCATTTTTATAAGTATATCTTAATATCGTGCCGGTCCCCACATCCACAGCCCCACCAACAACACGATAATGCCTACCGTCACTTATTGTTGCACGATCATCGACAATTGACTCTAAACCACCAGGTATTTTACTCGTCCAATAATCCACCAACGATCTCCGATTGCCAACATTCAAAGTACTACTGACACTATTACTGCCGAGGTTTCCAGTGGTAGTAGCGCACGGATAATTCGCAAAGCTCAGTGGTACACGATCATTACAATAACTTGGAGAAACTCCTTCGTAACTCCCATAATACCACTGGTTAAGGCCAGTAGCTGCGCCAGAAGCAAAGTTGCTCACCGTACCCTTTGACACCACACCTTGCTCTGCCCAAGAATTAAATGCAGTAACATGGTTTCTATCTATAGGCTCATACCCATAGATGCCACTCAGATGATTCTTCACACCAGCTATAGTCCTTATATTGCCAGCAGAATACACACCCCCGCCCAACACCTGAAATATTGGCTTTTTCGCAATTTGTTTACAACTCGGCTCAGATACATACCAATCACGATAACCACTCGTACTCATTACAGTGTCATTTGCGACAGTGTACGGATAAACCGCCGCCACTACACAGAAATATTTTCCGATATTCACATCATAGACATTATATCTTCCATGCTGTAGACTACCAATAGAATCGGTACCGCCATTCACTGACCCACCGCTATTCAAGTCACGAGCATCAAAATCTAGTTCATCGCAATGCCCATCGTGACTCAAACCAGAAACGCTACAAATATTCCCACCAGTATTAGAAACCCTACCGCCAGCAGGAATAGTCCCGCCATTACTAGAATCAGAAACATAACCGATTACCTTTATCTGGGCATCATCAACTCTAGTTGCATAAGTCCCATTTAGCGTCGTATTATTCCTCATTCCAACTTGCACATCTACCGAACTCACCCGTGCCGTCTCACCAGCATAAACTATATTAGTCGAATTTGACAGTTCAATAGACGCAGTATTTTCAAAATTATAAGGTATCTTTACATCAGCATGACTACTTGTAGTCCCCCAGCTAGAAACATTATTTGTGAAGAAATTATCATCATGTTTACAGATACCCGTGTAACAAGTCCTCGGGACGTGCACCGTAGTTGTCCCGCCATGCCCATCGGAGACCGTTATATCATAGCTACAGTCCACCGGATTACATCTCCAGGTATGCAAACCGCTATCTGTAACCTTAGCAACCGCAGGCTTGCCACTCTCTATTTTTTCAGTCAAAGTCTCCGCAGTCAATGTATTAGCCACTTCGTATCCACCACTGTTATTATAAAAATCTTCAAAAGTCTTCACGGAACTATCGCCGTCACCGAAAGTTTCCGTAATACCAGAGGCAGTAGTCACTTTCCTAGTTCTAAAATTATCTGAAGTCGTAATTTTATATTCATTCGTCCAGTCACCATATTGCTTCATCAAATGGTTATTTAATCCAACGATACTTCCATTAGATAAACTCATATTATGAGCTGGGTCATAATTATTTGGCGTAGCTTTAGTGTCCGCTACTTTTTGTGCTCCTGGATAATAACAGTGAATCCAATCAATCTTATCGCCCGGTTTAGCAAAAACTGTATCATCCCAATCATTATAAGCGCTCACTGAATTATTTTTTACCTTCGAAACAGTCAAAGTATATCCAGCCCATTCATTAGAAGATAAATATTTCGATGGCGTCCATGCGCCACAATCTCCACTAATCGTGGGCCTGACTACTACCCTGGCGCATACCCTAGTCTTATTGATACCTCCAACGCTAAACGTTTCACAAAAATCATACGTTCCAACAGTATTAAATCTAATCCTGTATATATCTCTAGCTAAATACAAACCGTGCCCCAACCCGTCACCCACAACATTTTCATCATCATGACAGTTTCTCGGCTCACCAACAAGATATCCTTCGCCACTTAAGAAATTAATATTACCTCCGGCACCGCAGTATCTTCTATCGGTTATAGTATATCCAGCTCCATTCGCACTTAGCCTATTCGCACCACTGTCCCTGTCTAGGCCCCAAGTTTCATTATATGCCCTCATTTCAGAATAAGCATTATGCGAAAAAACGATATTCCTCTCTTCACCGGCCGTAATATCTACCACTGCCCTTACTCTATCCATATCCGAAACGGTTATACCGGTGCTCTCGTAATCGCCGCTAATAACACTAGACTCACGAATTGCCACATTGGAATCAGCACGATACTCATTAATAGCAAGCGGAAGAACGTTTAGTTCTACACAAGCACCCGTACCGGACGATCCAAATGTAACGTTTTCACAAACGCTAAATAACCCTACATTATTTAATTCCACTAAATAAGATCTTTCAAAAGTCTGGGTCGTAGGATATCCACTATTTGTATACAAATTATAAGTTTGCGACGATTTATTATTAAGGTTAACAGTCTCACTGCTAGAACCACTAGAAATACTCGGCGAAGAATCAACCCCATACCTAGCCCTACTAATAGTATAGCCTGCATTATTTGTTTCGCTAGACGAAAAAACCGAATGCGCAAAAGTAACCGTCACTTTATCACCCACCATATAAGTATCCGTCACACCGGCCTGATTACTTATATATCCTGGTTGCTCATTATTGCTTAACTGTGCAGTACCACTGTTACTCGGTCTACCAGTGCTAATTTGATCAACCACATCAGAACCAAACTTTTGTACAGACACATAAGACTGAGTATAATCTTGCTTATTCACAACTACTCCGACCGGAACACCTTGATGACTGCAGCTATTATTAGAAACAAACGGCAGGCTCGTCCCATTCGCATTATGACAACGCCCCACGTCTATAGTTTTGCTATAAACAAAATTTCCACCAGCATCAATTGTTGGAGTTAACCCAGCTATAAACATGTCCACATTCAAGCTAGCAGTTGTATATGTTGGAGAAGCCCAAGTCCCACGAATAAAAGGGCCTGGGTTCGTTATTGAATTGTTATCATTGTCCGTTGTTATATTGCCAGCCATATTCGGCGAACTCGTACACATGCCCCAGAATTGCACATTTACAATATTATCGCCGGATGGGTTATACGAAGAAACAACCACACTCGCACTCGTACTACTACCTATCCACAAAGAGCACGCATTCACGCTATCAGTCGCATGTTCACATGCCCACCGCACCGAATCAATATCGCCACGCCCGCCACTACTATTTATACAACTATTATATCTGCTACCACTCCAAGCCGAACACGATGCCGAAAAAGCAAAACAGGACAGAGCAATAGCCACGCAAAAAACCAAAATCCTTCTCATAAATTTATACTCCATATTATCCCTCCGTCTCCCCGTCACTAAAATTATTACCTGCACGTTCCACTAAAATATTTGAATAATCATCAGCAATCTCACTAAACCCATAAGATAATGCCATATTCAATACATCTATTGCAGATTCTGCAGTCGGATACATTTTGTCAACACTAATCAAATCAGAAATCACAGTCTCACCATACTTTCTCTCGGTATCCAACAAATCTATTTCTTCCGCCCGTTGATCCATCAATTTAGCAGCGTCTTCTTCATTCAATTTATCGATATATATTTGATATACAGATATTATATCGTCTATATCTTTCTGCCTAGCTTTTAAAAGTTCTTCGTTTAACTCATTCTCGTATTCAGACAGATTACCCCCTCGTTCCATATCGCCATTAATATTTATCGCCACAACCGCAACTACAAGCATTACAATCAACACCGCCAAAGAAGAAAGCACACCAATCAAAACGCCACGTTCACGTGGCTGTTTTCTATTCACACCATCACCCTTTACCATACCCCCATTTTAACATAACTATTTTATTTATTAAATACCTAGTTTTTTTCTCAGCCACCCATCCGCCGGACCGGCAGTCATTAGTACTACTAAATCATCATTATCCCGATGTTTAATAATTTTATCAAATAACTCGTCATCCAATTTCGCTACTTCTGCGACTTCGCAATTCACTAAACCACTAATCAAATCTTCTGGAGTCAAAATTTCAAGGTTTGGGTCTTCACGCGTCAAATACGTCGGTAGCCAATATACTTTATCTGCATAGATAAAAGCATCACGATAACTATCTTTCACTTCGTGCTGCCTCGTATTCTGATGCGGCTGATATACTACCACTACCCGTTTCAACCCCCTCATCTTAGCCTCATCTCGCGCTACATCTATAGTTGCCGCAATTTCTTCTGGATGATGCGCATAATCTGTATATACTCCGTCCGTCAGCCTTTCAAATCTTCTACCTACACCCGGAAATTCATTCATCGTTGTCACTATCCCACTCAAACCAATTTCTGGTGCCATTTCACAAATCGCCACGCTAGCCAGACCAGCGTCCTTCCGTCGCACTTCACCCGCCAGCTTAAAATCATCAAAATCACATTCCTTTATCACTTTTTCACTCTGAGCTTCAAACTGTCTAAAGGCTCCCTCGTAATCCTCTTTCGTTGTATAAATATCCGGATGATCATATGATACACTCGTTATCACCGATAGCCACGGATAAAACTTCAAAAAATTCCTATCATACTCATCTGCTTCGTAAACAAAATATTTATCTCCCTCTTTATACGATCCGCTTTTTGCAAAACCAAGCGTCGTACCCACTATATATGATACTGGCAAACCCAACTTCAGACTTGCCCACACAATCATTGCCGTGGTTGTGGTTTTGCCATGTGTCCCAGCCACCGCCACCATTTTGAGCCCCAACGCTTCCACTAAAAACGCCGTTAGCTCGTCTCGCTTAGTCACTTTGATGCCAGCTTTTCTCGCCATTTTCAGCTCCGGATGTTCCGCCGGCAAAGCCGAAGTATATACAAACCAATCCACTCCATCCGCTAGTTTTTCTCTCAAAAATTCGCCGTCTTGCTCGCCAATTTTCACTTCTATACCAGCACTTTCAAGCTCAGGATAAATCGCCCCCTTCAAAAGATCCGAGCCATACACCGTGTGACCAGCCTTTTTCGCCATCAAAGCTAGTGGCCCCATCCCAGTCCCAGAGATTCCAGAAATATATATCTTCATGTTATAATTGTATAATGAAAATTCATTCTGAGCAAGAAATGCTAGATTTTGGTAAAAAAGTTGCTGAGCAAATCACTAAAGCAAATGTGACAGGACCCGTCGTCATTGAACTTATCGGTGATGTTGGCGCCGGCAAAACCACTTTCACGCGCGGTCTCGCCGAAGGCTTCAAAGCTAAAACTCCAGTCACTAGCCCCAGCTTCACTATTTCCAAATCCTACGCCCTACCAGACGACAAGACTCTCATCCACTACGATTTTTACCGCCTCTCAGACCCTGGTCTCATGGTAGAAGATCTTGAAGAAAATCTCAGTAATAAAAATAACATCATTGTAATCGAATGGGGCAATTCCATCGCAAATCTTTTGCCCAAAAATCATACTATCATTAAAATCAATTACAATGACGACAACACCCGCGAGGTAACCATACAATGAAATTATATCTAGACACTAGCACCCCGGAAACTATCTTAAAACTAAACGATCGAGAATATCGCTATACTTTTGATCGCTCCCTCGCCGAAAAGCTCCTTGATTTTATTCGTGAAAAACTCGCAGAAAACAACGCCACTTGGCAGGACCTCACCGAAATCACTTTCATGTCTGGTCCGGGCTCTTTTACCGGACTTCGTATTGGCGCCAGCATCGTTAATGCACTCGCGCACGAACTAAATATCCCCCTCTACACTCACAAAGGTGAAAAAGTCAAAATTATCGCCCCAGATTACGGCCGCGGCGCGAATATCTCGTCACCACGGAAATAGCCGTCATCACAATCACTGCCAACATACATATAACCGTTGTCTGCACCACTACCGACACCGCCAAAGTCTTCTGTCTATCAGGCGCTACTTTCATATTTTCGCCAAGCGGTGCCACATAAGACGGATCAGCCGGATTATAAGCTATCTCTACCCCGCCACTCTTTGCCAAACTACTGCTATTTATATTTGGCAACATATTTGCAAAATATAACTTAAATACCGAACTCTCGCTATTTCTGTCCGCATGGAAAATCCTCACCACCGTGCTATCTCCACCATTTAATTTCACTCCCGCATAAGCATAATCTTCGTCACCCACCGCAGCATATACCTCACCGTCTTCGTTTATCATAAAATGTGCCAGCATTTCATCATGAATTCCACCCATATCAAGCACCAACTTACTTCCCACAAACACCCACGTATCATCATCTGCCACAATTTCAAATTTTTCACTACCATCCGCTATCACCTGAAACGGCACGCCCAAGCTCAAGGTAAACAAATGATTGTGCCCATTACTGTTTACGCTCTCATCCCCAGCTAAATCAATTTCATCCAGCGGATAAAAATTCTCATCCTCATATTTAAAAATCCTAGAACTCTCATTATAAACCAAGCTCAAAGTCCCAGCATAGCTCGTACTCAAACCATCCACAGCATTAAACCATCTCGCGAAATTATCTCCCCATACCCCACGATTTGGCAGCATCTGACCACCGCTAGCCACCGGCAAATAATCTTCGTCCAGTACACCCTCCACCATGTCAGCCTCCAAAGCATTCGTAAAATACCCACAGCTCGCCCACTCAAATTGACGATTTTTCACCACGCTAAACAAACTTACGCCATAAATATCCGCACACTCATCCATTTTTTGATCATAATAAAGGATCGGCACATTCACTACAGTGTCATTTTTTACATTAGCACTTGCTAGTATTGCCTCTGGCTGTTTACTAGTAACCTCTACTGCCAACTCTCTTACTGTATTGGATAGACCAAAGATTATAGCACTCATCCCAAGTACAGTCAGTACCATCACTGCCATACTTATACTTAGTGCGATGCGTCGCTTTTTCATATTTTCAGTATAGCACTATTTTATAATTTCATCTACTATACCATAAGCTTTTGCTTCTTCGGCACTCATCCAATGATCGCGATCCATATCCTTTTCTACCTGTGCCAAAGATTTTCCGGTATTTTTTGCAAAAATTTCCGCCAATCGCTTTTTCAGGAAAATCCCTTCCTTTAGCATGATTTCTTGATCAGTGATTTTACCTTCCGTACCAGAAGATGGCTGGTGAATCATAATCCGGGCATTTGGCAAAACATATCTTTTACCTTTCGCTCCACAAGAAAGTAACATCGCTCCCATGCTCGCCTGCAAACCAATGCCGATCGTTTCTACATCCGGCTCAATATAATTTATCGTGTCAATTATAGCCAAACCATCATATACGCTGCCGCCAGGAGAGTTAATATACAACTTAATTGGTTTTTTGGGATCCTCATGCGCAAGATAAAGTAGCTGTGCTACCACCAAATTTGCCGTATGGGCATTCACATCTTCACCAAGAAATACAATTCTGTCATTCAACAGTCGTGAATAAATATCATACGCCCGTTCACCTTTATTAGTTTCTTCCACCACAGTTGGAACCAAATAATTTTTCATATTACTCCTTTACTAATCTTAGTTTACCCTTTTCTAATTTAAGTGTCGGAATATCTCCCTTCACAAACTCTTCTGCAATTATCGCTTCCGAAAGCAAAGATTCTACCTCGTCTTCAATTTTTCTTCTGAGTGGCCTTGCACCATTTTTTGGATCGTAACCTTCTTTAATTAGATATTCCTTTGCCTTATCCTCAACCTTAAGTCCAATTCCTTTTGTCGCCAAACGTTTCTTTAAATCATTAATTAAATTATCAAAGATTTTTTCTACATCTTTTTTCGTCAAAGCGTGAAATACCAAAATATTATCCAAACGATTAATGAGTTCTGGCCGCATCACTTTTTTAAGTGCCTTCATCGCGTAGGCTTTATTTTCTTCATATTCTTCTTCTAGCGCCTTCTTGTCCTTCGCCGTCTTCGCCGTAAAACCAAGCTCACTTTCACGATACATATCTGCCGACCCGAGATTAGAAGTCAAAATCACAATTGTATTATTAAACTTGATTTTATTACCCTGTCCATCCGTCAAAATTCCATCTTCCAAAATCTGCAACAGCAAATTAAATACATCCGGATGCGCTTTTTCGATTTCGTCAAACAGTATCACGGAATAAGGCTTCCTGCGCACCGCTTCAGTCAGCTTGCCACCATCATCATAACCCACATATCCAGCCGGCGCACCTACGAGCCTAGACACATTATGTTTTTCGCCAAACTCACTCATGTCAATTTTGATCAAAGCATTTTCTCCACCAAACACCTCTCTCGCAATCACGCGCGCAAGCTCAGTCTTACCTACGCCAGTCGGACCCATAAATAGTAGAGAACCAATTGGGCGCCTCGAATCCGCAATGCCAGACCTACCACGTCTTATCGCTTTAGATACCGCCCTTACCGCCTCGTCCTGTCCAATAATAGATTTCTTCAACTCGTCTTCAAGCCCCATCAACATTTTCATTTCAGATCCATGCACTTTAGACACCGGAATTCCAGTCTTCAAAGACACCGCAGTTGCCAAATTTTCTTCCGTTAAAGTCGGGTTTTCAGTTTCCTTAATACCAGCTTTTTCAAGTTTTTTAATTTCCTGTTCTAACTTAGCGAGCTCAGTCTTGAGATTCGCCGCTTTTTCATAATCTTCTTTTTCAGCAGCCTCGCCAATTTTCTCTTCCAAAGCATTCTTTTCAATCTTCATTTTCTTATACTTGCCACCACCTTTTTTATCCGCCGCCACTTTTGCAATTGCCGAAGCCTCATCTATGATGTCAATCACTTTATCCGGCATAAATCTATCATTAATATATCTCTGGCTCATCGTAATAGCAGTTTCCAAGATCTCATCCGGAATCACCACGCCATGATGATTCTCGTAATGTTTTTTAATGCCTTTCAAAATCCTAAGCGTCACCGTAGCGCTTGGCTCTTCTACCATCACAGTCTGGAATCTCCTAGACAACGCCTTATCCTTTTCTATCGTCTTGCGATATTCATCCAATGTTGTCGCGCCAATCAAATTAATCGTATTACGCGCCAAGACCGGCTTCAAAATATTTGCCGCGTCCATCGATCCTTCCGAACTTCCCGCCCCACAGAGCAAATGAATCTCATCGATAAATAATAGCACCGAATCATCACCCGTCGCTTCATCAATAATACCTTTGATGCGTTCTTCAAATTCGCCGCGGAATTTTGTCCCCGCCACTACTGACGACAAGTCCACCTGATAAATATGCTTGCCGATCAAGTTCCCCGGCACTTCATTTTTTACAATCCTCGTGGCAAGACCTTCCACAATCGCAGTCTTACCCACACCAGCTTCACCAATCAAAACTGGGTTAGATTTTGTGCGACGCGACAATACCGTCACCACTCGCTCAATCTCATTTTCACGCCCAATCACCGTATCAAGTTTGCCAAGCTTCGCTTCTTCGGTCAAATCCTTACCGTACTTTTTCAAAAACCTCAAACCAGAATTTTTTACATACTTAGCTTTTTCGGCTTTTAGTTTTTCGTCCTTAGTTTGCTCTTCTACTAAGTCCTCAATTTCTACAATAATTTTCTCAGTATCTACATTAAGCCCACTCAAAATTAGCGACGCTCTCGAATTCGGCTGGCTCAACAGAGCATATAATATATGCTCCGTACCAATCATTGTTAAACCTTGTTCGCGCGTATAATTTTGCGCCATCCTTAGCGTCAAAATTACCGCCTCAGACAACGACATCATCGCCATATCTGATCCAGGCACTTCCACTGCAGTTTTGTTTAAAGATTTCTCTATTTCGTCTAATGTCGCACCGGCCTCACGCAAAAGTTTTGCGCCAGTGGACATATCAATCGCTATGATTCCAAGTAGTAAATGCTCAGTCCCCATGTAACCATTATTGTATCTCTTACTATAAAAATCAGATTTCTGCAAAGCAAATCTTGCATTCTCCGACAAATTTCTCATTATTTCACTAAATTCTTCTTGCATATTCCCATCATAGCAAATTAGCACTCCAGAGTCAAGAGTGCTAATTTATAATTTTTGATTCAAATTTAAAACTTTGAATAATTATCCGAATTAGACAACATTTCATCAACAATGTTTACACTATCCAGCTCCCAATTTGCTTCATCACTCGGATTATCCACTGTATAAGCAACTTGTATATGATATACATAATAATCATATGCTTCATCCGAGAAAACCAATGTTGGCGCAGAACCACCACTAAATTCCTGACCTTTTGGATATCTGGCAATGCTACCCATACCCGAAATATTCTTATTTACATTAGCAAAATCCGGAAAATACTGACAACCATCAGAACAATCCACCCCCCAAACAGCAACACTGGTATAGCCGCTCTCGTAACTAAATCTATAACTTACCGTAGATAAAGCATCTGGTATCTTAATCTTTACACCCCACTCCCCCACATAAATATAATCTTCCGTGCCTACATCGGTATCAGTGTCTATATTTATAATAGTATCCCCGTCACCCACCTGCTCCATAAGTTCATCATTCTGTTGCTTCAAGGTATTAATCTGATTGTTCAAAGCATCCTTCTGCGAATTCCCGTCCATCATTGCCCAAACACCAAAGCCAATCCCGCCAATTGCAAGCACAATACATAAAATCAACCCTAACAACATACCATTATTTTTCTTTTTTTCTGGAGCTACCACTGGACTCATTGGCGCCTCCGTGACTTGCTCCGTCACAACTTGTTCTGAAATTACAGGTTCTCCACCCAGTGGATTATTACCCCCCATATTATTATTTGGTTCCATTTCACCCTTTCTAATTATTAAATAATATTACAAAAGTATAATTTTAATCTTAGATCTCTGAATAGTTTTCAGCATTAGATAGCATTGCTTCTACCACTGCCGCACTTTCTTCTTCCCATACTCTAAGCTCTTCACCTTCAGACACTAATGGCAAATCACCACTATATACATATTCATATTCATCATCAGAGAATATGACTTCGCCATAGCTAAACCCAAGGTCCGCCGGCACTCTCATAATTTTCGCCATACCAAACGTTCCTTCAACGCTAGCAAAATCCGGAAAAGCAAACTCACCCTCCGTTACGCCAGCAACAGTCAAACTAGAACTGCCATCTTTATATGGCACATACTCATAACTTACGGTCGTCAACTCTTCTGGAATTTTAATCTTCAAACCCCATTCGCCAACATACAAAAACTCCCCATCTTCTGGCTCCTCAACAATCAATGCAGCCTTCAACTCTGCAATCTCATTCTCCAAATCTGCAATTTTTTGATTACTAGAAATCATCTCATATACACCAAAGCCAATGCCACCAATCGCAAGCACAATACACAAAATCAGCCCAATCAACATACCATTTGATTTCTTTCCCTCCGGAGCTTTTACTACGCTTGACTCATCTTGCACTGCTGGAGTACTACCAAACGATTCACTTTGCACAGCCTGTGCACCTTGTATATTTTGATTTGGTTCCATCCCATCCTTTCTAATTAGCTTACGCTTACAATTATATCACAAATTTTATTCAGCCAACTCTTTTGCCATTTGTTCCAATTTACGAAAATCTGTTTTATTAGCTCTCGTCAACGGCAACTCATCCAAAAACACAACTTTACGTGGTATTTCATAACTCTTTAAAGTAATTCTCCGCTTCCCCAAATAAAACGGTTCCGTCGCGCTTTTTACAATTTCTCGCCTAATATTATTATTTCTCCCTACCCCTTCATTTGGTACCACAAAAGCACATGAGGAAAATCCTAATTTTTTATCCGGCATCTTCACTACATAGCATCTAGACACCAAATCGCTTTTTGCTACAGCCGCACGCACCACTTCGTAGTACACTTTTGCCGGCACCGTATTAATGAAAAACGTCGCTCGTCCAACCAATGTTACAAAACCAGTCTCTGACACCGACGCAAGATCACCAGTATTGATAAAATTACGCCCTTTAACTACTTTAATCTTTTCTTTCGTAAGCTCCGGCCTATTAAAATAACGATTCAAAGTATGTTTACCAGACACATAAAGCATACCAGTCTTACCAAATCCTAGCTCTTCATCAGTCTCCGGATCCAACACCATCACATGTGCACCAGGCACCACTCGTCCTACCGTATCAGGATGATACGTTGAACCAACCGCCACCGTAATTGAACCTAAACACTCGCCCACACCATAGCCATTGCAAATTTTTACTTCCGCACCATGATCTTTAAAGTAATTCAAGATTTCTTCCGATGCTTGCTTCTCCAAACGCTCTCCGCCAGAAATACACATTTTTACCGCCGACAAATCAAAATCTTCCGGTAATACTTTTGGCAAAGTATCAAATAGAAGCGGTACCGCCTGAATCACACTAATATCTTTGCTGAAATAATATTCAAAATTATCTTCTTCAAGATCTGGAGTCAAAATCACACATGACCCGCCAATAATCGGCGTCATCGCACTCGTCCAAAAACCATACGGACAGTCAAACTTCACAAACGATAACCATGTCCGCACCACTTTATCCCACATCTTAATCCCACTTGCCGCTTTAGAAAACAAAGCCGCCGCGATTAAATTTGCGTTAGTAAACACCATCGGCTTCGGTCCGCTCGTTGAGCCAGATGTAAAGGAGATCAAAGCCTCCTTGTTTCCGCCAAAAATCCCCAACGGCACTCTACCTTTGTATTTCTCCGCTATTTTACGAACCGTCTGCTTGCCGACCCACATATGATCAAGTGTCGACATCTCCAAAATTTCAGTCTGTTCTTCATCCACATCGCCGGCCGCAATTATCTCGCCATCCAAGTTTATTACCGTCTTCAAAGATTTCGCATCACGTTTCAAATCTTTGATTCTTCGGTCGCTATATTTATAAGTTACCACTACCTTAGATTGAAAATCATCTATATAATGTAACAAGGTTTCTCTGGGAGTTTTCTCATCCAAAAACGACACCAGCGCACCAATTTTATTCGCTGCCAAAAATATCAAAATATTATCATACATACTCCGCCCAGTCGCTACCGTAATAATATCGCCCTTTTTGACACCCAACGCCAAAAGCGCCCTCGCCATTATCTTGCGATCGCTCTTCAACTCTCGCCTCGTAAAATCAAACTCTTTTTGATTTACAACTACATTATTCCAATGCCGAAAACTCGACAAATCGAATAACGCCGAAATCGTCACTGGCGGTACTATAGGATCTTTTTTCTGCCCTTTAATCTTAAGCATCGCCTAGCACCACATTATTAGCATGTAACCACCCCTCGACCGACCCACCATCCAAAAACTCACCAGTAGTCGGCGCTACCTTCATTACGCCGCCATCTTTTATATACTCATCAATCGGATCCGTCACCATATATTCTTGATCCCTTGGCCCAAAATCATGTTCATTTACATACGCCACAATTTTATCTAACAAATCTGGCGTCATAATATATTTAGATACATTGATCAAATTCGACGGCGCCTCTTCAACACTCGGCTTTTCTACCACTTCAACTAAATTCCCGTCTTTTGCCGAAAGCACACCATATTTCTCAACTTTATTTTTATCGATCCCTACTCCCAAAATTGCCGACTTATTGCCTTCTGAAGCCTTTATTAAAGCTTCTGCTGCCGACTCGCCACCCGGATTCCAAATAAAGTCATCGCCCATAAACACCAACACCGGTTCATCAATTTTGTACTCTTCCACCACCAAGGCAATCGGCACCGCCGTGCCATATTTCCCAGCCGGATCCTGCACCGTATAATGAATTGTCACATCATCCGGCAAAGTCTTTGCTAATTTCAATCTATCTTCTTTGCCACGTTCAGTCAAATATTCATTTAACGCCAAATTATCCCGATAAAATTCCCTCACCTGGCAAGGCTCAACATTCGATATCACCATATAAATATCTTTTACGCCTGCCTTAATTAATTCCTGCACCGAATAATCCACTAGCGGCCGATTTCCTACCGGCAACATAGATTTTTCAATAATCTTCGTAATCGGCAACCTTCTAGTGCCCCATCCGGCCACCGGTATAATTGCTTTCGTAATCATAAAACAAAAACCTCGCTTATTTTCCCAAATTATACCACAAAGTTATTTTATTTACATCATTCTTGGCAAAATCAATGATTCATCCCAGCTCATCGGATAATCATTTTGGCCTAAAAGAGTTGCAATAGTTGCCGCCAAATTCGAAAGCCCTGGATTCACCAAATTCGCCACCACATATTCATCACGATTCTTAGTATTATCATAAATAATACATGGCACTTTATTCAAAGTGTGCGCGGTCTTTTTCATACCGTTAGTATCCAATAACTCCTCCGCATTACCATGGTCAGCCACTATTACCAACGCTCCGCCCAACTTATCTACTTCTTTTGCAATCCTCGCAAGCGACAAATCTATCGCTTCCATCGCCACTATTGTCGCTTCCATATCAGCCGTATGCCCAACCATGTCACCACCCGGATAATTCAATCTTACAAACTTATATTTTGGCATTTCCTTTATCACGGCATCAGTAATCTCTGCCGTACGCATCCATGGCCGCGTCTCATATGGCTCAGTATACGACTCAATTTCTTGAAATTCTTCGCCGTCAGCCTTTTCATAACTGTTGCCATTAAAATAATAAGTTATATGCCCAAACTTCACAGTCTCGCTTATCGCAAACTGCGAAATACCACGTTGTCCCAAAAATTGATTTAAAGTTTCGTTTATTACTACTGGCTCAACCAACCTGTGCTCTGGCACATGTGTATCCGAATTATACTCCGTAAGCCCTGCAAAATATACATCTGTTGGCTTATAATCTCCACGATTAAAATACGGAAAATCCCAATATGTAAACGCCATTGCTATTTCTATCGCCCTATCCGCCCTAAAATCAAAATAAATCAATGCGTCACCTTTTTCCACACGCCCTACTGGCCGTTCATTTTCATCCACAATTACAAAAGCCGGCAAATATTGATCTTGCACATTTGGATCAATTCTTCTCAAGATCGATATCGCTTCTTCGCCATTTTTGAAATAATAATCCGCTTCGCCATTTACCATCATATCCCAACCACGCGCTACCACATTCCAGTCATTCTCGTACCTATCCGCCACACATACCATCCTACCGCCGCCCGAGGCTAATTTAATGTCTGCATCCGGATATTTTTTCGCTAACTCCTCAAACCTCCTAATGTACTTTGGCTCAGATTGCGGTGCTACATCTCGCCCATCAAAAATCGCATGCACGCGCATTTTACGCACGCCTTCCTGATAGGCTCTGTCAATCATTTGCTCCAGATGCGAAATATGACTATGTACACCGCCATCAGAAAAAATACCCGCAAAATGTAACGTCCTAGAATTCACTTCTTCGCCATAAGTTCTTTTAATAGCTTCTTTCCAAGCCTCAGATTGAAAGACTTCTCCGCTTTCAAATGCCTCATTTATTCTAGCAATACCTTGACGAATCGCTCTGCCGGCCCCCATTGTGTTATGCCCCACTTCAGAATTACCCATCTGTCCAGGAATAAGTCCCACCGCCTCACCCGAAGCATTTAGAGCGATATGTGGATATTCCCTAGCCGCACGTCCCAAAAAAGACGTCCGTGCTTTACTTACGGCGTTACCAGGCCCATCCGGTGCTAAACCCACTCCATCTAAGATCGCTAAAACTACCGGCCCATCATACGATAATTCATTCATAAGCATATTATAGCACAAAAATAGCCCCGTACGGGGCTATTTTTTAAATACGGGCTATATAGAGAATAAGCAAAGCACTACAATATTAACTACTGCAATACAAGCTACTACTCTAATTCCCCACTTAAACCAAGTTGAGTAATCAACCTTGGCAAGTGCAAGGCCAGCCATAATTGCACCACAAGTTGGCGTAATTAAGTTCACTAAACCATTAGCCGCTACGATAGTCATCGCAGCTACGTTAGTGCTATAGCCAAGTTGCGCTGCAACCGGCGCAATAATCGGAGTAGACAAAGTCGCAAGCCCCGAAGACGACGGCACCAATACAGATAGTACCACATGCAACAAATAGTTTAGCGGTACAAATGCCATTTCCGGCAAAGAAGCTAGCCAATTCGCCGCATTAATCACGATAAAGTTATCGAGCGCAGTTTGAGACATCAACACCGATGCACCTCTCGCCACCGCAATCACGAGCACGACACCAATCATATCGTCAGCGCCATCGATAAATGTATCGATAAACCCATGCTCACCTTGACGATTAATAATCGAAATGATGATAGAGCAAATCAAGAACCACAAAGCAGCTTCATAGAACCACCAGCTACCTAGCGGAGCGCCCGTTAACCAACCAGTCAAAGCTGGACCGTTCTCCCACAAGGGTTCCGTAAAGAAAGTAATTCCAAAATCTTCCCATGGAATAAACCCAACAATCATTACTACGAATGTAAGCCCGAATACTATCAATGAAGCGATTTGCTTACCGCTAAGTTTTAGATCATCTTCCTTACCTTCTAAGAACTTTGAATATCTCTTCTCAGCAGCAGCTTGTTCACGCAAAGACAAGAATGTTGAGCCCTTATCACGCTGCACTTTTTTCGCATAACGTATCACAAAGAACGCTGCAATCGCAAGAGTCGTTAGCCAAAGCACTACGGCTATCAAAATAATCGTGCCTTGATTGAACTCAATTCCTGCGTCTTTCATAGCCGACACTGCCACGCCAGTCGCAAACGGGTTAATTGTGGAGCCAAGCACACCTGCACCAGCACCAAGCAAAATAGTTGCTACACCTACTAACGGATCTAGCCCTGCCGCAAACATTGTCGCCGCAATAAGTACATAAAAACCTACGCTTTCCTCGAGGAAACCATATGTGGTACCCATCACCGAGAAGATTAGCATCAATGTTAAAATCAGCCAATATTCTTTACCGTGCATCTTTTTGACCAAAATCTTAATTCCGGTCTCTAGCGCCTTAGTCTTTGCCATGACAGCCAAGAACCCACCGAGGATCATCACGAAGATACACACATCAATTGCATTTTCAAACCCGAGAATTGGAGCAATCAATACCTGATAAAGTTCTGCACCTTCTACACCCGAACCGTCCACAATCGCGCAGCCATCTTCACCATAAACTTCTTCACAAGCAGCCTTCGTATTATAGACTTCAGTCGTAGCTGTAACTTCTTCTTTTATAACTTCACTATCAGCTGACACCTCATCACTAATAAGCACCGGCGCAGCTTCTACAGTTTCTGCAGGCTCTACCTCTGGCGCCATTTCGCGTGAAAGATTTTCCGGCTCACCTAAAGGTTCTGGAATCTCAAGCGGTTCACCCTCTGGCTTTTCTGGCGGCACCTCGCCTTCCCATTCACCAGGGCCCACTTCTACACTTGGTGCTTCATCGCCATCAATTACCGGTGCATACTGAGCCTTTGGCAATACATGCGACAAAATACCAAGCAAGATAATCAAAATCATAATAATCGAATACGCCGACAGCATCGCACGCGTTCGCTTCTTACTTCGATTCTTCTTTCTAAACATTTTATATCCTTTTAAATTTTATATTAGTAATAATTTTAAAAACTAATTCTTTTTACTCAAGCCTCCTCTCTGACTAATGCCATACTCATACAATGTGAGCCTCCTCGTCCACGCGACAATTCAGAACTTGGAATTTCAATAACTTTAATGCCATGTTTTTTTAATGTCTGATTAGTTACAAAATTTCTATCATAAGCCATCACTACGCCAGGACGTACACAAAGCAAATTCACGCCATCACTCCATTGTTCACGCTCTGCGTCAATCCGCTTACCATTTCCACACTTAATCAGCTCAACTTTATTTAAGTGCAAATATTTTTCCAATACCTTTTGTAAACTTTGATGGATTTCCACTATTTCAATCTCACCGCCCCTTCCGGCCGTGATTTCATAAATCGTCGAAATATCCATAATCGCATCCTGCACGGCAAATTTATCTACATCTACCTGCGTCATCACCGTATCGAGGTGCATGAAAGATCTCTCATCTGGAATATCGATTGCGAGCACATATTTAAATTTATTGTTTTTATCTTTAAATAACCTTTTTGCAAAATCCGCAATCGCATCCGGCTCCGTTCTCTGCGAAATACCAATTGCCACTACTTCGGACGACAGCACTTGAATATCACCGCCCTCTATACAATAAGGTTCTTCACGATCATAATATAACTTAATATCATCATAAAACGGATGATACTTATATACATATTCCATGAAAATCGATTCACGCGTCCTTGTCACCGACCACATCTTATGCAATGTAGCGCCATTCCCAATAGTGGCCATTGGGTCACGTTGGAAATATAGATTCGGAATTGGATCAATAATCATACGCCCAGTATCACGTGTAGCATAAAACCCAGACACAGAACCCAATTTTTTTAATTCCGAAATATCAATACCCGCTATACATTTTTTCACCATATCTCGCGTATCTTTTATCGCGTTCAAAAAATCATAACAATGTTTCACAACTTTTGGCGAAGTTACGCCAGCCTCAGCAATAAATTGCTCCAAAAATTTTTTACGTACAGTTTTTCCGCCATTTTCAATTGCTTCTGCCACCAAATCCGTCAGGTATACTACCTCCACGCCTTCAGATCGTAGAGCGTTTGCGTACGCATCATGTTCCTGCTGCGCAATTTTAAGATACGGAATATCATCAAACAATAACCTCTCCAAAGTATTCGGAGTTAAATTCAAAAACTCATCACCCGGCCGATGCATCAATACTTTCTTAAGCGGCGCAATTTCACTAAAATTACAAATTGTTTTTTTCATTTACCTCCTTTAATTTTTATCATTTAAAGTTAAATACATTACCGCTTTGATCGTATGCATACGATTTTCCGCTTCATCAAATACTACAGAATGCTCAGATTCAAACACTTCATTTGTGACTTCCATTTCCGAAATTCCAAATTTTTCATACACATCCTTCGCAATCGAAGTATTAAGATCATGAAACGAAGGTAAACAATGCAAGAAAATTGCTCCTGGTTTTGCCGCATTTATCATTTCCATCGTCACTCGGTATGGTTGCAACTGCTGAATTCTTTCACCCCATTTTTCCTTATCTTCTCCCAGAGAAAGCCAAACATCGGCATAAATGGCATCTGTCACACCATTCAAGACATTAATATCATTAGTCACTGTAATGGTACAACCATTTTTTTCTGCTATTGGCTGGCACGCCGCAATAATCTCATCAGACGGCTTCAAAGCCGTCGGCCCACATGCAATATAATTCACTCCCATTTTCGCACTCATCGCCATCAAAGAATTCGATACATTATTATGCGTATCACCTACAAAAGCCAAAGTCTTACCCCTAAGTCCACCCAACTTTTCTTCCATTGTCATAAAATCTGCCAAAGCCTGTGTAGGGTGACAAGAGTCTGTCAAACCATTCCATACCGGCACATCAGAATATCTAGCAAGTTCATCTACAGTTTCCTGTTTAAATCCTCTAAATTCAATCCCATCATAAAATCTCGCCAAAACCCTCGCTGTATCCGCAATCGATTCCTTATGTCCCATCTGCGAACCAGTCGGATCAAGATAAGTTACACCCATACCAAGATCATACCCCGCCACTTCAAACGCACAGCGCGTCCGAGTTGATGTCTTTTCAAAAATCACTGCAATATTTTTATTAGGAAAATATTTATGATTCTGCCTGGCGTGTTTCATTTCTTTAAATTTCTTCGCCACGTCTAGCATATAACGAAGCTCCGCCTCGCTAAAGTCTAGAATTCTTAAGAAATCTCTTCCTTTAAAATCCATTTGATGCCCTTCTTTCTTAAAATAAGTATAACTTAATTTTATTTTAACCACAAGTGTTATAATAATAATATGAAAAAACGTATCGTCCTCGCGCTTGGCGGCAACGCTCTTCAAAAAAACGGCGAAGCTACCGCTGAAGCTCAAAAAAAAGTCGCCATCAAAGTCGGCGAAGTGATTGCTAGTTTATCAAACAAATACGAAATCATTGTCGCTCACGGCAACGGCCCCCAAGTTGGGAACATCCTTATTCACGAAGAATCCGCCAGTACCGACAAAGCACCTGCCATGCCACTCGAAACTGCCGTCGCCATGAGTCAAGGCCAAATCGGTTACTGGCTCACCCAAGCTATTAATAACGCTTTTGCAAAACAAGGTCGCACTGCCAAAGTTGCCACAGTCGTTTCGCAGGTTGTAGTAGATCGCCAAGATTCCGCTTTCAAAAATCCTACTAAGCCCATCGGCCAATTTTACTCCGAAAAAGAAGCCAAGTTGCTCGCCAAAAAGAATCACTGGACCGTCAAAGAAGATGCCGGCCGTGGCTGGCGCCGCGTAGTCGCTTCACCTAAACCGATCGATATTGTTGAGAAAAAAGCCATCTCGGAGCTCGTCAAAGACGGCATTATTGTTATCGCTGCCGGTGGCGGTGGCATTCCAGTCGTTCGTACGAAAATCTTAAAACGCCTTAAGGGAATCGATGCTGTTATCGACAAAGATTTTGCCGCTGAAAAACTTGCCGAACTCGTCAAGGCTGATATTTTCGTTTCAGTTACCGCCGTGCCAAATGCCTTCATTAATTACGGCCTATCAAATGAAGAGCCCATTCACACAACCACGCCCAACGAAATTTCAAACTTAATCAAATATGGCTACTTCAAGCCTGGTTCCATGCTTCCAAAAATCGAGGCTGCCGTTACTTTTGCCAAAAAAGGTGGCACCGGCATCATTACCGATATTGATAATTTAAAAGAAGCCTTGGACGGCAAAGCCGGAACTATAATAATTTCTTAAGCTCAGCTTTATACGCCTCAACACCCGGCTGGTCAAACGGATTTACACCAAATAATTTTGCACTTACGGCACATGCCATTTCGAAGAAATAAATCAATTCACCAAAACCTTCTTCATTATATTCGGACACACCAATATTTAACACTGGAATCCCACCCATCGAATGTGCGGTTCTTACCGCAGTTACCACCTTTGCATTTATCTCATCCGTTGGAAAATCAATTATTGTCTCAAACAAATTCCTGCGCCCGTCTTGCATAAACTGCCCCAAAGAATGCAAATCCGCAGAATACACCACCGAAGCCGGCCAAATCCCTTGCTTATTTTTTCCCTCCGACTCACCAAATAGCTGCTTCAACCATTCATTAAAATACATTGTCGCCGGCTCAAAACTCGCAAATACCTCCGTGTCGTAGCCTTTCTTCCCCAAAATATATCTCATCCAAGCATATTTTATAATTGGGTTTTCTGTTACCTGCGCCGCATTCACCGCTAAATACTCTTCCGAAAAACCCGCTGCCATTTTTGCCGCACCCTCAAGTAGTTTATCTATATCCACTCCAGCTACCGCCATCGGCAACATTCCTACTGCCGAAAGCACCGAATATCTTCCACCAATATTATCTGGCACTACAAATCTAACATAGCCATTCGCCACAGCTTCATCGTGAAGTGCACCTTTAGCCGCATCAGTCGTTGCGTAAATCCTTTTTACAGCTTCTTCCGCCCCATATTTTTCAATCAATTTTTTCTTAAATGCCTCAAAAGCTATCGCCGGTTCTAAAGTTGTCCCAGATTTTGATATTACATTAATCGAAAAATCCGCATCACCTAGTTCGGTCAAAGCATTTTCTAATTCTCTATGCGAAAGTGAATTCCCCGCATAAATAATTTTCGTTGGTGACTCTGGCCTTAAAGCTTCTATTATCGCTCTATGTCCTAAATATGAACCGCCTATTCCAATGCAAACCAAAAAATCTGAATCTTCATGAATCTCCGCCGCCGCTTCTTTGATGCGTGCAAGCTCCGCCATGTCGTATTTGCGCGGCAAATCCACCCATCCACCCATCGCATCACCACGAATCTCATTTAATATTTTTAGTGTTTTTGCATGATCTATTTCAGGACTGAAATTAACTGTTACCATATTCCCTCCGTTCTCATTATAGCAAACTTATGTTATAATTACACCTATAAATGCCCGAGTGGCGGAATTGGCAGACGCGCTAGCTTCAGGTGCTAGTGATAGCAATATCGTGCAGGTTCAATCCCTGTCTCGGGCACCAGATCCCTAGAGGATCTTTTTTAATGCTGCATAAACCGCTGCTTTATCATCCGCAATTAGTTTCAATCTTGCCTCAATCTCATTTTTGCCTATTTCTATTGCCCGCTTCAGAGCCGGGTCATCTTTCATTGGCATAAAGAAATCTTTCCAAGCCTCATACTCACTTTCAGTTCTAATCATATTCGCCGTATAACGCGGATAATCATCCATTGATTTATCACCCGCCATCTTTTTTACATCTTCCCAATGCTGCCTTAGCCACAAAAATGCCCCATCGCGAGAATGCCTATTTCTATACATATATATAAATAAATGCGTTTGATCCTGTGGCTTCACTACTTCAATTTCCCCCAAAAGCCCCAACATTTTCTTCAAAACTTCCGGATTTTTCGAAATCGTTCCCGCAAACAAAAGTTCAAACTTAATTTCCGGATCAGCTTGCTTTTGATAATCCTCTACATATTTGTCCACAATTTCTGGTTCTAGATAAATCTTGGCCTCCAAAATATCTTCACGAATTTCTGGGTCCATTTCATCATAATTTTCACAATACAAATCCGCTAATTCTTCAATATGCTTCTTATTTTCCGCATAATAATCTAGAGTTAGCAAAACCGCACGCAATCTAATCGTGTTCTCGTCATCATTTTTCTTAGTAACAAGACCAATTTGTGCCAACTTTGGCCGTACCAATTCACCAATAAATTTCTTAAATTCCTGCTCTTCTTCCGAATCGGTATCAAAGAAAAATTTCAAATTACCCACGATCGACAAAATAATATTCCAAACCGCCGCCGCATCTTCATTTTTAAATTTTTCAATCAATGGAATCAAAGATGCCGCACTTGCCAAATCTGTCTGCGCAATTAAATTTCTATCTATGAGTAAGCGAATTTTCTCTTCCAAACCTAGCTCATCAAATTTATTTAATCTCTCTCCAAACTCCGCTTCAGACAAATTTAAAACATAATGCCCAGACATATCTTCGGTAATTTTCGGCAGCGGCCAATCCGATTTTTTCATTGGGCCATCTAGCAAAAATCTTTTCTGATCATATTCATCAAAATCACCTTTTTTATTAGTAATCACCGGATATCCTGGTTTATCAATAAAAGCATGCATCATTTTGCCAACGTCAAACTCCGCATAAGGCAAAAGTGCAGCCCACAAATCATCGCCCACCGTATTTTGATATTTATATTTCTCAAAATAATCCTTCAAGCCTTTACAAAAATCTTCCCACCCCATCGCTCTTATTACCATCAACATTAATCTAGCACCCTTAGAATATACAATCGCCGGATCAAACAATGTAGCAATCTCCGCCGGGTTATGCACTTCTTGATGTACCGACTGCACATCTTTGTGCGAATCTCGAATCAACGCTAAATACGAATCACCCGTAAAAAATCCTTCAAATATTTTATATTCTGGATGTGCCGCATCCACTGCATAATATTCCATTACGCTAGCAAAAGATTCATTAAGCCACAAATCATCCCACCACTCCATCGTCACGAGATCACCAAACCATTGATGCGAAAGCTCATGCGCTACAGTCAATGCCACACCTTTTTTCGTGCCTAGAGTTGCCGACTTTCCGGCCAGCAGCATAGATTCTCGATATGTTACCAACCCCCAATTTTCCATCGCTCCCGCTTCAAAATCCGGTAACGCCACCTGATCTAACTTCGACAGTGGATAAGGTACCCCAAAATTATCATCATAAAATTCTAAAGATTTTGCCGCAATCTCATTCGCAAAATCCACCGCATCAATATCTTGATTCAAGGCTGCATAAGTTGTAATCTCTACCCCATGCGCATTTTTAATCGTCTTCCCATGAAATTTCCCAATCACCCACGCGAGCAAATATGTACTCATCCTCGGCGTCGGTTCAAATATGGTAGTGTTGATGCCAGAAGCAAAGGTTGATTCAGGGTATTTCGGAGGCTGCTGCCGAGACATAGGGGTCGAGCCCCGTGAAGACGGGCGCGAGAACCCCGGCCCTGAAGCGACCTTTACTTCTGGCATATTAGACAGCACCACATCATCTTTATATGGCGTTGTTATCGCAAGTTCAAACACCGCCTTTGCTGCCGGCTCATCAATACAAGGGAATGCTTCTCTGGCATAATGACTCTCAAACTGTGTCGCCACTATCACCTCTGTTTTACCCCCATACTCATACGTAGAAATATACGCTCCCTGCATATTTTCATTCAGAGAGCCATGATACCCTATTTTGATAGCAACTTCGCCCCTAGGTACCTTAAAAAGCGTCAAAACACCATCTGTCACATCAAAATCCACTTTTTCCTCACCAATCAATACTTCATCAACAGATAAGCCCACTGCATGAAATTTCACATTTTCGGCTTTTGCTGCGCCTCTCACTTCCACTGCGCCAGATATAGTCTTTTTATACTTATCAATCACCAAATCTAAGCTATATTTCTCTGGTACAAAATAATCTAATAACCTTTCCATTTTCCTCCTAAATGCACGTTAGTTAATGCAATTTTACGTTTGTTGGCAACTTTGCATCTTTCAAAATCGGCGCAAGCTCCGCCTCTTCCAAAGTCTCTGACTTTAGTAGTTCTTCTGCCAATTTATCCAAGACTACCTTATTCGCCTTCAATACTTCCTCGGCCCGCTTCGCTGCTTCATCGGATAAAATTTTTATTTCCGAATCAATTAATTCAGCCGTTTTCTCAGAATATGGCTTCCCGGTAGTAATTGTATAATAACCAGTAGCTTCAGACGGGAACACGATATTTCTCGTATTTTTACCCATCCCCTCTTCCACAATCATAGATTTAGCCAGTTCTGCCACATTTCTTAAATCCGAAGAAGCGCCGGTAGTTACAGCATCAGTTCCAAAAATTAGCTTCTCTGCTACACGGCCACCCATTGCCCGCGCCAAAATATCCTTAAGTTCATAAATGCTCTTATAACTTCTATCCTCTGGTGGCAAAAACCAAGTCACGCCACCAGTTTGCCCACGCGGAATGATAGTCACTTTATGCACTGGGTCAGAATCTGGCAACACATGCCCGACTATCGCATGACCCGCCTCATGGTAAGCCGTAATCTTACGTTCCTTTTCATTCATTACCTTACTCTTGCGTTCAGGTCCAATCGCCACTCTTTCAAACGCTTCCGTCACATCCGCGTTCGATATTGCCTTATGGCCCTCACGCGCCGCCGTAATTGCTGCTTCATTTGCCACATTTGCAAGATCCGCACCACTAGATCCCGCCGTCTTTTTTGCAAGAGATTCCAAATCTACATCAGCCTCCACCGGCTTACCCCTAAAGTGTACTTTCAAAATTTCCAAACGATCTTTTCTTTCTGGCAAAGTTACGTTCACATGACGATCAAACCGCCCAGGACGTAAAAGCGCTTTATCCAACATATCTACCCGGTTCGTCGCTGCCATTACAATCACGCCACTGTCATTATCAAACCCGTCCATCTCTACCAAAATCTGATTTAAAGTCTGCTCATCCTCACGGCCGGCACCACCTCTTGCATCACGTTTGTGTGCTACTGCATCAATTTCATCTATAAATATAATAGATGGCGCATTTTTCTTAGCTTTACTAAATAAATCTCTTACTCTTGATGCACCCACGCCCACAAACATTTCCGCAAACTCAGAACCCGAAATAGAGAAGAACGGCACATCAGCCTCACCAGCCACTGCCCGAGCCATTAAAGTCTTACCAGTACCCGGATCACCTGCGAGCAACACACCACGCGGTATCTTAGCGCCCAATTTTTCATATTTCTTCGGATTCTTCAAGAAATCCACTATTTCAGTCAAATCCTGTTTTGCCGATTCATTACCAGCCACATCCTTAAAAGTTACCTTTTTCTTATCAGGACCATAAAGTTGAGCCCTTGCCTTACCAAAAGAAAGTGACTGACTATTCGCGCTGCTCGCCTGTCGCATCATCCAAGAGAAGAATATTACCAACGCCAAAATTGGCAACACCGTTAGTGCTACATCCAGCACTATTCCGCCAACGTTTACATCTTCCTTATATTCAATTGTGGGATAAGTCTCTTCGCACTTTGTTAATTCTTCCCCAGTTTCGCCATCACAATAATTTATCAAGCCTTGATCATATAATGTTCCAGACGGATCTTTCCGTGAAGTTTCAGTCGGGACATCTTTACCTTTTAATGTGATATCCAGTGTATCACCTATCACAGTAATTTTCGCAATATTACCATCAGGATCGTTCGCGCGCTGAATCACTTCCGAAATCGGTACTTCAGTTTTCTTTGCATTATCAGTATTCATATTAGTGATAAAAAACATTGCCAAACATACTAATAGAAACGTAAAGATCACACTCCTTAGCATATTGGAGCGACTCATATTTGGTTGTGCGCCATTCTTCATTCTGTTATTCGTTTTCTTCGGTATATTTTCCGCCACTTTTTCTTCTCCTTAATATATCTATTCTAACATAATTTCATAAACTATGATATAATAAGGTTACCGTCTGGGTGTAGCACAGTTGGTAGCGCGCGACGTTTGGGACGTCGAGGTCGCAGGTTCAAGTCCTGTCACCCAGACCATTTTTTAAGTAACCACACCTGGGTGTGGCGCAGTTGGTAGCGCGCAGCGTTCGGGACGCTGAGGTCGTCAGTTCAAGTCTGATCACCCAGACCACACGGAAATACCGGGGGTTAGCGCAGTGGTAGCGCGTACGTCTGGGGGGCGTGAGGTCGCCAGTTCGATCCTGGTACCCCCGACCACAAAGCACACTTTAGGTGTCTTTTTTTTATTCTTCTATTCCCAACTTTTCGTCGCTTAACGCCGAAGCGTCAAAAGGATTCTTATACGCATCTATTGCTTTTATTTCAGACTCTAATTTTTCAATATATTCATCAAGTATTTCTTTCGTCACCGGGCCACTTTTTTCAAATTCATACTCTTCCTCTTCCGTGTCCACCTCTTGTTCTATCTCTTCATCATCAGGCAAAAATCCCGGTCGCGATCTATCAAGATAAATATCACCAGAATTATGATAAATCGCTAACGATACACCAGTAGTCGCAACCGCAACTAATGACGCCGCAATACCCAAAATTACCAAATTTCTACCGCCACGCGTCATAATCTGCCCTCCAAAATTTTCAAATCATCAATCTGATTAAGGGCCAAAGATCTTAATTTATCTGCATCTTTTGCCACCAATTCACGCTTTTTTCTCGTACTCACTAACTTTTCATAAAATAATCCCGGCTCTTCCTTGCAATTTGTCGCCACCAAATCCTCTAATTCTTTTTGATATTCTACATAATCAATCATAAAATTCGTCCGCGTCTTTGCAAAATCATTCTGGTTGCTAATCAATTCCGAATTAGATAAATTATTTTCTACCAATCTCACATTCAGCGGAGTTATAAATTTATTCAAAATATTTTCATAATATCTGCCAAGATATACTCTTGCTCGCGAATCATCTCTCTGCACAGATTTCAAGCTGTCCCTTAAACTATCGCAATGATCTACTATAGCTTTCTCCTGACTATCCGATATTGCAAACACTGGCAAAGCCACCAAACTCGCCACCAAAACAATCATCGTAAATAGAAATCGTTTCATATCACGATTATATCACGACTAATCTCTTTTTAACATTACAGTAAAGGCTTCGCTAGGTATATCAATCTTCCCAAATCTCTTCATCCTTGCCTTTCCTTTTTTCTGTTTTGCTAGCAATTTCGCCTTGCGGTCCCTATCCCCGGTATGTATTTTCACAGTCACATCTTTACGATATGCGCCAATCGTCTCTCTTGCAATAATTCTCGCGCCAATCGCCGCCTGTAAAGCTACTTCAAAATTTTGCCTTGGTATTACTTCTTTCAATTTTTTAGTTACTTCTCGTCCTATCGCATCTGCCTCGCTCCTATGCGCCATCACGCTGAGTGCATCTATCCTATTTCCAGCCACCAAAAAATCTACTCTTACTAAATCCTCTGCCTTATATCCATTTAATTCATAATTAAATGATGCATAGCCGCTCGTCGCAGATTTTAATTGATCATAAAAATCTGTCAAAAGATTTGCCATCGGTGCTTCAAAATCAATCACTGCCCTGTCTTCAATATATCCTAAATTGGTTTGATGCCCACGTTTTTCGTTAATTAAATTCAGCACATTACCGATCATTGGCTTCGGCACAATAATCTCACCTTTCACCCAAGGTTCACGAATCTCCGCCACTTCCGAAATATCTGGCAAATCCGCCGCGGATTTTATTTCCTTAACTATGCCATTCGCCATTACTACTTCATAATTTGTAGACGGATTCGTCACAATAAGATCTAACCCAAACTCACGTTCCAACCTCTCACGGATAATATCCATATGAAGAAGCCCCAAAAATCCTATTCGAAGCCCAAATCCTAAAACTGGTGAATTTTCTGGCTCAAATCTCAAAGCCGAATCAGACAAACTCAATTTTTCAATCGCCTCTTTCAAATCTTTATATTGATCATTAGAAACGGGGAAAAACCCAGCATACACAAAAGGCAGTACATTTTTATAACCCGGCAAAGGCTCTAAGGCCGGCTTTTTTGCCAAAGTCACCGTATCGCCTACTTTTGCTTCGCGTGTAGTTTTTAAATTCGTCACAATATATCCGATCTCACCTGCCGACAATTTCTCACGTGAGCTCATTTTTGGCGTCAACACCCCAACTTCAAGCGCCAAACCTTTATGCTCTGCCGCCATCATCAAAATTTCAGAATTTTTAGCAATCTCCCCCTCAAACACTCTCACATAAAGCACCACCCCACGATAATCATCAAAATATGAGTCAAAAATCAATGCTTTTGTATAATCTGAATCATTTATTTTTAAATTATCTAAACTAACAATTCTGTCTAGAATTTTATCAACCCCATATCCAGTCTTTCCCGAAACCTCAATAATATCTTCCCGTTTACATCCGAGCAAATTAATTATCTGCGCCGCAACCCCCTCCACATCTGCCGCCGGCAAATCAATCTTATTTATCACCGGAATAATCGTTAAATCTTGTTCCAAAGCAAGGTATACATTAGCTAAAGTCTGCGCCTGTATACCCTGAGTCGCATCCACCACCAAGACCGCCGCTTCTACAGCCTGCAAACTCCGTGATACCTCATACGAAAAGTCCACATGCCCCGGCGTATCTATCAGGTTCAGCGTATATCCTTTCCACTTCATCGTTACAGGAGCTAGTTTGATCGTAATCCCCTTCTCTCGCTCCAATTCCATTGAATCAAGAAGCTGCGACTGCATCTCGCGTTTAGAAACTGTACCAGTCAGCTCCATCATCCTATCCGCAATCGTACTCTTACCGTGATCAATATGCGCAATTATACAAAAATTCCGTATCTTATCCATATCTATATTATGGCATAAACCCCTATTTTATCAAAGCATAAACAATAAATATATATTAACTGTTTTTTCTTATATTTACAGTCACCAAAATCATTTCATCATCAGCCTGCGTTAATGAATAGAGTTTGGCTGTCTGCGTAAATATATCTCCGCTAACAAATAAACTCGTGCGATTTGAAGAATCTATTATTTGGTCCATCACATTAAAATTAAAGCCCATTGCAGACTGAATTTTTTGTTTTGTGGAGTCAAAATCACTGCCATTCATTTCATTAATACATAAAGTAATATAATATTCCGAAAGTTCCTTTTTTGCTGCTTCCGCTTCGCGATCATATTCAGCAATACTATCATTAAACTCTTTCTTAATTTCACTATAATCATTCTCTGAATCAAATTCAGACATAAAATCTATTGCACTTCCTGCCACTCCAAACATACTTTTTGGTAATTCAAACAAGCTATTCGTATTTACCGCGTAACAACCCTGCCCGATCGGAGAAAGTATGTCGGTTGGCAAAGAAAAACTCAAGTCTTCAAGTCCACCAGGCCCATCAATTTCTTCCGCCAAATCACCGTCCATCACCATAATAGAAGCAATATGATCATTTTCTATATCCGAATTTATAACGGCCACAGCTATAACTTTATAATCAGACTCCTTACCTATTGAATATTCACCTTTACCCTCTTCAGTTTTTATGACTTTCCACTTACCGGACCGATCTTTTCCAACAAACAAAATCGCCCCATCATTTTCAACCGTAATTTTTTTATTTCTATACTCTCCCGTCGGAAAATACACATAACGCATAGACGCATAAGATACTTGATAATCTTTTGAACAAAAATCACTACACGGCGCTTCTTCGCCTACCGGCAAAACTCCATCATAGGCACGCACCGCTTTCAAATTGCCATAATCATTTGTCAAATTTTTCTCGGCTAATTTTGTCATCACTTCAGCAAACTTTTTCTCGCCAGCCTGATCATGCAAAAATTCAAGCGCATCATTAGTACATAATGAGCTCATCGCAATATTAAATCCATTATCCACAATATCTGTATAGTTTAACAAAAAGGCATATGATCCATATCCTATATTAGCTGGCACAATTTTATCCAAGGACATCACTACTCCCAATTTCAAATAACCATTATTCTGCCAATTTCTCAAAAAACTTTCTTCGGATGTTGTATTGTCTGAAATTTTTGCCGCTAAATAATTCGCAACCGTCTCAGACGTAAACATGTTAGACCCATCTCTCGCAATGCCGTAATTAGCCTGACAAAATAGATTGGAATAATGATGCCCTAACTCATGAGAAATTATCTGTTCTAAACTCTCATCTCTCAAATTTTGTGAATTTACAGCAATAAAAGGGAAGCTCGGCACACTCAACGCAAAACTTGATTTTGTTTTATCGTTAATATCGGCAAGGCTATCCAATCTCATTGCTATCCTATTTAATATTTTTGCCGTATCAATACCTGCATAATACGCAAGCACCGTGCTTCCTTCGGAAACCGTCCTCGCAATATACACTGGCATCGCCCGATCCAAAAGATCTTCTTCCAAATTATTATTCTTTAATACTTTTTTAATTTTTTCTTCTTTCAAAATACCAACTTTGGCTATATCATATGCATATTGAAGCTGAAAGTTTTCTTTGTATCTTCCTGTAATCTTATCAAATTCTTTTCCAAGCCTCACAACCTCTTCATCAGACACGGCATCATCGCCAGTATCCGTATAAAAAAGCACGAAATTACCGCTAGGACTCTTTTGAGCTTTATTTAAAACAGTGACTTTTTTAGTTTGCGCATAAGCAGGTTGACTAAATAAACTAGCCCTCCCTACAACATTTGAACTCGCATCAATATCAAAATCGATATTTGCCAAAGTCATGGCATCAAGCATTTCCTGCAAAGCATCCGCATCAAGATCATCAATATCCTCATTAAACTCCGGCAGACTATCTATAGCCAAACCAAAATTCTGTTCCGCTTCGCCACTTCCAATGGCATTTATAATTGCTGGCGCAATAAAAAATAATGACAAAATCACTACTGGCAAAACAGCACAGGTACGCCAAAGCCCACCACCAATTAATTTACCCGCAACTTTCCCGGCAGTCCACTTTTCTTTCTTCCAACGCAAAACCCAGCGCACAGTTCCCCAAACCAAGTTCAAAATACCCACAACAAGCGCAATCCAAAAAATAATATTTCCCCACTTTTCTCGCGCAATATATGATCCATCCGCATAAGCCGAAGATAGATCCGCGCTTCTTGTCACCGAAATCCCCACTGGCAAGAAGACCGCCACCACTCCCCAAATCAAAACACGCAGTAACTTTATCCAGCTAAACGATTTCTTAGGTTGCTGTATTTGCTGCACCATTGGCCCAGACAATGGTTGTTGCGTAGGCGAATCCAAAACTATAGATGCCGAACCATCTTGTGGAGCCTGGACATCAGGCTCCACTTGTTGCACATTTTCTGCTTGCTGCGTATTTTCTTCCATAAATTTCCTAATCGCAAATTATCTCGCCAATCAATTCCATACAATCACCACTATCGGCATTATAATTTAATTCGTATATATCAGCCAAATTTTGATAAAACTTATTAAACTCAGTATACATAGCTGAAGTGTCAGAAAACGATAGCGGCGCTATTATGCTAATATCTGGCTTATTTGCAGAAATCCAATCACTACGTTCACTCCTCTTACGATTGTATTCATTATACAAACTAGACCAGCCCGTAGTCGCATTATCGTAAGCCTGGTACGCGTGCGCAGTCTCAAGAGTTTTCTCAAGCCAGCCTTCGCCATAAGTCTTAAATGCATCAATACCAGAATTTATCAAAATATTCGCTGCGGCTTGAAATTTCGAATCGGCATCCGTCCAGTTCATGTCATCACTCGCTATCCATTCATGCCAAATTTTATAAATATCAAGTTTTTCAGACAATTCAGCATCATTCGGCACAGCTTCTAAGATCAATTTTTTGACTTTTTCAAATTGCTCAGAAAGTTCCTTATTCTTTTTTATGCCTTCCGTATTGGCGAGAGTCTCTACTAATCCATCCGTATCAGATGCTACTTCCTTACACTTTGTAATATATTTTTCATAATCTTTGTTACTGGTATAGCTAGACTCAACATAATCTACCACATACTCACAATCATAATTACTATATATATTATATACTTTACTCTTTAGCTCGCCAGCAGCACGATAAGCTGTAGAATAATCCACTCTTAAAACAATCGGCAAAACAATTGCCAAAACAGCTCCAATTACCACCAAGCCAGCACCCACGCAAGACCAAGTTATGATAGCTTTTTTCTTCTTTGGATCCATTGGTTGCTTCGGTGGACGCGGAGGATAGGGCTGCCCATACGGCGCCTGCCCATAAGGCGGTTGCTGTTGTGGATAACCTTGTTGCTGTGGATAGCCTGGCTGCGGCTGATACCCAGGTTGTGATGGATACGGCTGCTGTGCCCCCTGCATATTATTGTCCATTCTGGCCTCCCATGTCATTTGGCTGAACTTCCGACTGCGGATTAACTGGCTGCTCCGGTGGCATATTCATCGGTTGCATTGGCGGCATCGGTTGTTGCATTGGCTGTTGCATCGGTTGTACTGGCTGCATTGGTTGCCCGTATTGTGGCTGACCATACTGAGGTTGATTGTACTGCGGCTGGCTGTAGCCATATTGTGGCTGATTTACGTAATATCCTTTTGCCGCCAGTCCAGCATCACCTTGCGACAAAATCATAATTCCTTCAATCGCTCCCCATATAGCATTACCAGAAGCCACAACACCAGCAACTGCAGATAAAATCCCCGCGATAGCAAAACCAGGAGACCCACCAAGCGCCGCTGCCGCTACCGAATAAACATCTTTCGGCATTACGATAAACGATATAATACCAAGCAACACCGACGCACCAATCAAGCTAACGTGAATAATACCTTTTTTCTTATCTCCAAGATACCAACAGTGCGCGCCAAAGCTACCTAGGAAAAGCCCAAGAAGTCCAGCCGTTGTTGCTGATTTAGGGTTGCCGTAATTATTCATATTTGTCTCCTTTATGTTATTTATTTACGGAACCCTTACAAAAAAGGACACCGCGAGGTGTCTAATCCTTGTCATAACCCGGGCGATACCCGAAAATTACTTACGCGGTGCCCATCACTGAGTACCGCAAAGCCAAAGCTATGACAAATTTTAAGGATTAGACACCATAATTATAACACAATTTGAAAAAACACAAACATTTTGCAAAAAATAAATTGGGATAAATCCCAATTTATTTTTTAATTTAACTCCCTACACGCCGATCATCGACAGGCTGAGTTTTCCACCATCAATCGCCACTAATCTCACGCGTACTTTATCTCCTACATGCAATACTTCATCAACTTTTTTGAGTCTCCTACCTTCCACAATTTGCGAAATATGGAGCATACCGTCAATTCCAGGCATAATATTCACAAATGCCCCAAAATCTTTGATCGATACTACTGTACCTTCATAAATTTTCCCTACTTCTGGCTCCTCAGTCAAACTCTTGATCCAATCTAATGCTTTCTTAATCTTTTCCGGATCATTACCGCTCACCGTCACAAGACCAGAATCCTCAATATCTACTCCAGCTCCAGTTTCTGAAGTAATCTTGTTGATCATCTCGCCACCCTTGCCAATCACCGCACCAATCTTTTCAGGCTTAATCATCAATTTTTCAATCCTCGGTGCATATTTCGAAATCTCTTTCTTCGGCTCGGCAATTACACTTACGATATGATCCAAAATAAACATTCTACCTTCGTGGCTCTGCTTAATCGCCTTTTCAAGAATTTCTACTGGGAGACCATGTACTTTCATATCCATCTGAAGCGCCGTCACACCTTCAGTTGTACCAGTTACCTTAAAGTCCATATCACCAGCAAAATCCTCTGCATCCATAAGATCAGTCAGTACATATGCCTTATCAATATCGTCAGCAGTAATTGGCTGTCCCTTTGGCACATCCACCATGAGGCCCATTGCTACACCAGATACCGGTCTTTTAAGTGGCACACCCGCATCCATCAAAGCCATACAGCTTGAACAAGTCGCAGCCATCGAAGTCGAACCATTTTGCGACATAATCTCAGTCACTGAACGAATCGCATAGGGAAACTCCTCTTCACTTGGCAATACCGGCATCAAAGCCCTCTCTGCCAAATAGCCATGCCCAATTTCACGACGCCCCGGCGAGCCAATCCTACCCGGTTCGCCTACCGTATATGATGGCGCATTATAATGATGCATATAACGACGCTTGCCGTCCGTTACCTCCATCGTATCTACTTCTTGCGCATAAGACAAAGGCGCCAAAGTCACAATATTCATCGCTTGAGTCACACCACGCGTAAAGAGAGAAGAACCGTGTACTCTCGGCAAAATTGAAACTTGGCTAGACAAAGGTCTCACTTCGTTCAATTTGCGCCCATCTGGCCTTACTCCCTCTTCTACAATCCCCCGCCTCACTTCCTTATGTACAGCTAGTTCAAACGCCTGATCATACACGTCGCGCAAATTTTCATCGTACCATTCAACTTTTTCGTTATCAGTATCACCTTCACCCTTAGAAAGTGCAAATTCGTCATGCATCGCATATTTGATGTCATCAAGCATCTGTGCCCGCTCCATCACATTGCCACGCACTTTCGAGCCAAATTTGCCCTTTGTCCACTCGGCTACTTCTTCCATCACAGCCTCATCCGGCAAAACCAATTCATATTCTTGCTCTTTTGCAGCTACCTGTTTCGATAACTCTCTCTGGAGATCCAGCACCGGCTGTACATTCTTCACCGCCCAGTGCATAGCCTCAATAATAGTATCTTCCGGCACTTCGTTTGCGCCAGCCTCTACCATCATTACCTTACCATCCTTACAGGCTACTACGAGATCAAGCGGGGAAGCTTCACGCTCTTCCGCACTTAAGAATCCCTTAAATTCACCCCCAATTCTACCAATACGAATCCCGGCTACTGGGCCATCAAACGGCACGCCAGCGTTCATAAGTGCCGAGCTTGCCGCAATCATCGCTACACAGTCTGGCCTAAAACTTGGATCCATCGAAAGCACTGTACATACCACCTGTACCTCTTGACGATAACCCTTAGGGAATAGCGGGCGAATCGGACGATCAATCAACCGCCCCACTAGCACAGCCTCATCCGCCGGCTTGCCTTCGCGCTTAATAAATTTCGAACCGCTAATTTTCCCCGCCGCATAAAACTTCTCTTCGTAATCAATCGAGAGAGGGAAAAAGTCCTGCACTACCGGCTTCGTACCCACTACCACCGATCCAAGCACTACGGTATCGCCATAAGTCACAAGTACCGACGAAGTAGTACGGAATCCTACTCTGTTTACCTCTAGCGTCAATTCACGACCAAGCCACTCTGTAGAAAGCCTCACGGTCTTCTTACCATTAGGGTTTATAATATCCATAAAAATATCCTTTCTCGGGAAAACCTCAGATATGAGCCCCCTTCTCGTATCTGCCGTCTTCCCTTTGTTAATGTCCTTTTTATTATACCAAACCTTGCTTTTTTTAGCAAAGTGTGATATAATAATAGTATAAGCGTTATTCTACCAAAGATTGCGCAAATTACACAAAGGGGGAGTTCTTTAATGAACAATCTGAAAATTTCTATAAGCGGACCAAACATCATCGTTTCCGGAGTCGACATCAACAAAGAGACTACGGAAAAAATCAACGAGATTTGCATCAGAAAGAAGAAAAAGTACCTAAGCGGCTACGAACATAGTCGTAGAACCAGGGTAAAGCTCGCAGATGTTGGAGTGTTCTTCAACAAATGGGAGAGTTATCCCAACGTTTGCATTACCTATCTTTTCAAAAAAGAAGGTGACGACCTTATCATCAATGCAATCATTCCCACGCAGCCACAACACGCCACTAAAACCCAGCAAGAATTAGAGTACTGGCGAGCTATGTGGCAGCAAGATGTTGCCGACGAATTAGAAACATTGTTCACAAAAAATCCCCGCTAAGAGCGGGGATTTTCCTTTCTACTATTTCCTGAGGCCTAATTTCTTTACAGTCTTCTTATATAGCTCAAAATCAGTCTCTTCTAGGTAACGTAGCAACTTTTTGCGCTTCCCTACCATCTGCATTAGACCTCTTTTGGCCATAAAGTCATGTTTGTTATTCTTTACGTGCTCAGTCACCTCTTTGATGCGAGCCGTCAGAATAGCCACTTGAACTTCAGGAGAACCAACATCGTTCTTATTGCGAGCGACACTGGCAATAGCCTTATCTTTATTCTCTTTTGTTATCATTGCCCCATTATATCACATCTGTTATAATATTGCAATGATAGAAGACCAAATCATCTTAGTTGATAAACCGGCTGGCATTTCCAGCTTTGGCGTCGTTGCCAAAGTTCGCGGCTTTTTAAAAGCCAAATTTGGCCACAAAATCAAAGTCGGCCACACCGGCACTTTAGACCCATTCGCTACCGGTCTTCTAATTCTACTTTCCGGCAAAATGACCAAAAAATCTAACGAATTTTTGAAGCTCGACAAAGTCTATGAAGCCACTTTAAAGCTCGGTTACACCTCCACCACCGGCGACCCAGAAGGGGAGATTTGTAAATATAATACAACCGAAAAAGCACCAGGAGATGTATCTCTGGTGCTTGATAGTTTTATTGGCAAAATCACTCAAACTCCCCCCAAATTCAGCGCCATCAAAATCAATGGCGAACGAGCTTACAAATTAGCTAGAAAAGGCCAAGATTTTGATATTCCATCACGCGAAATCGAAATCTACTCTATAGAAATCCTAGATTATAACTACCCTGAACTAAAAATCAGAACCCACGTTTCCTCTGGCACTTACATTCGCACTCTCGCCGAAGATATCGGGGAAAAACTCGGTACTGGCGCCTATCTCACCGCCCTTCGCCGCACCAAAATTGGCAATTACAGTATAGAAAACGCCACATCACTAGACGATTTTACCGCTTAAATAGCATAAAAACCTTTACAAAAATAAAGTTTTTATGTTATACTTAAGGTGCAACAATTCAATAATATAAGTCACTAGTTATTTTTATAACATCGGCTTGAATATAAATGGCATCGTAAGGAAGTCTAATGTTCAAGCTAGTTCTAGCTAGTGATGATTATTGGATTGTTGCACCCCTTGCGGTGCCATTTTTGTGCATGATCCAAATAAATAAAATAAGTGGCACCGCAAGGAGGATTGGGGGCATTAGGATACTAGCCAGAGCCATGGCTAAGTAGAGTGTGGGGGAAATAAAAAGTAGGGGGGACATAACAATACTAAGTGAGGTAGCCACATGAAGATCAAGCACTATCAACCATTAACCTATATTACTTATAGTATAGTAGGTATTACAGTATTAGCTGGTATGTTATTATCATGTAATATACCTATCTTCCCAGGAATAAGCGTTAATGGTTCTACATCAGCTCTCACTCAGACTACTACAGCCAATGCTGCCATCCGTGTTAAATCCACCTGTTCTATGACCGCTAATATACAACCAGGTGAAGAACATACAGCTACTATGATCAATGGACAATATAAAGAAGATATAGGACTAACCACTATACAAACCTTCTGTAATGATCCCAATGGCTATGCAATCTATGCTATAGGCTATACTGGAGAAGATGCAGGAGTAGCAGAAGGAACTAATACAGTCCTGCATAGTAATGCACTAGGTAGTACTTACGATATCATTACTGGCACTAGTACTAATGGACTAGATAATGATGATACTTCTAACTGGGCTATGAAACTAACTGCTCTAGGTACTACTGATACTTATAGACCTAATATACTAAGTGATGATAATGGATCATTCAGTGACTACCATATAGTACCATCTACCTATACCAAAGTAGCTTCCTATCCTACTGCTACTGACCTAGATAATCCTGCCAGTACTAGACTAGGCTCTAACCTCACTACTACCTATGCTGCCTATATCTCCAATACTCAACCTGCTGGAACTTATGAAGGGCAGGTGAAGTATGTATTAGTTAACCCAAGTACTATGGAAACACCATACTATATGCAGAATGTAGATGAGTGGGGCGATACTATAGCCATAGGTCAGGAAGTTACAGTCTATGACATAAGAGACGAGAAATCCTATACAGTGAGACGTATGTGTATGAGTGGCACTGGCAATAGTGGCTGCAACATAAACGACTCTATGCTCTGGATGACCCAGAATCTAGACCTAGACTTAGACAAGAACACAGAACTCACTTCAGAAGACACTGATCTTAATGTAGTAGATGATAAGGCTTATAATACTGGATACACTAAAGATGCATTAGGCGTTATCCACTGGGCTCCAGCTACAACAACTATTACCAGCGTCAACACTTCAACCGGTAGGTTCAATGGCTGGGCGAGCAATTATAACGTCGCTTACTCCGCTGACCCAGATGCCGGCAACCCAGATAACCCATGGTATGCTACAGGTGAAGCTTATAACTCCAACCTATGTTATGTAAGCAGCAATAACCAAACCTGTAACTACCTTAACGTAAACAACACTGTAGCCCCTACCTACTTTAGCCACACAGTCTTCACTACTAATGGTAATCATGGTAAGATTGGAAACTACTACAACTGGTCTGCAGCGATAGCCTCCAACAATTCCAGTGGCTATAGCACTAGCACCTACAATAACATAGCCAATAACCCTCAGAACTCTATCTGCCCTAAGGGTTGGCGGTTGCCCACTATATCTAGTGTAGCGGCTAAGAGCGAATTCGCCAAATTAAATAATGTATATAATGGCGGTAGTACAAGTGATGGTAATAAGTTAGTTCAAAGCCCACTTTACTTGGTCCGGTCCGGCTACGTGGACGATGGCGCCCTTCTTAACTACGCAGGGTACAACGGCATCTACTGGTCTAGTACAGTGAGCAATGCTTACGGCGCATACACCTTGAGCTTCCGTAGTGATAACGTTAACCCTGCCGGCAGCTACAGCAGGCTCGTCGGCTGGTCAGTGCGCTGCGTCTCTGATTATTAAATTCCTTATCCCATCAATAATAGTTGTGCTATAATAAAACTATGTTAATCACGAGTTCCAAATTAATTGGTACGCCAATTCTTAGCATGCAAGCCTCCAGTAGCATCGGCAACGTCTCTGAGCTTATCGTAGACCCCGAGTCCCTCAAAATTGTCGCTTTCATCATTACTGGCCCTTTGGCCGATAAACGCGCCAACGTCCTAGACGTCAAATCCATTCGCGAATATTCCAGCTTTGGTATGGTAATTGATTCTATCGATGAACTCGTCCAAAAAGAAGACATTCTCAAAATCAGCGACATTATCGACCTCAACTTCAATCTTATTGATCTCAAAGTCGAATCCAAAAAAGGTAGCAAACTCGGTCATGTTTCAGACTTTACCGTCACTAGCGAAGATTTCACTCTCCAGCAAATTATCGTTAGGCGCCCTCTCTTCAAAAGCTTCACCGACTCCGAGCTCACCATTCCTCGCAAAGAAATTGTCGAAGTTACAGACTACAAGATCATCGTCAAAGACGAAGAAAAAACCATTCGCAAAAAGGCCGAAAACGAAGATTTTATTCCAAACTTCGTCAATCCTTTCCGTAAGACCGAACAAGTTCACGCACCAGCTCGTACGAAAACCCCTGCCGACACAGATACTGAGTAAGTTTTTCATCATCATATCTTGCGCGTTTCTTCGTAATCATTTTGACGATTTCCTCTTCATCATTCCTATTATCTAAAACTCTTTCAATTATATCCTTAGAGATTCCTTTTTTCATAAGCTCCACCCTAAGCCTCTTCTTCGAAATCCCCTTCTTCACAAACCGATTTTCTACATACCACTCCGCAAACCTCAAATCATCCACATATTTTTTTATTTTCAATTTTTCTATAATATTATTTATATAATTTTTATCTAATTTTTTTTCATATATTTTTTTATATAAATAATCATTCAGTTCTTTTTCCGATCTAGGCCTCACGAGCACCCATTCTAGCGCCCTTTGATACAACTTCCCAAACTCCGAAGTGTCCTTATATTCCGTCAATTCTTCTTCGCTAATCTCCTTCCCAACTTTCACTCCCAAATCTACCACTTGAGCCATATCAAGCGAAAAACTATATTTTCCATCCACAAAAACATTCACCCGATTCGGATTCTTCACCCCCTGCTTCAAATTCGTAATTATCATAAAATTATTCGGCAGCAGCTTTTTCGCGTACTTTCGCTTCAATCTCCGCCATCAGTTCTGGCTTTTCCTTAAACAACTTTTTCACCGCTTCACGTCCTTGGCCCAAAGTCTCACCATTGTATTTAATGAACGCTCCAGCCTTATCTAGTACACCATATTGCACACCAAGATCCAGCACGTCGCCAGCCTTTGATATCCCCTCGTTATACATCACGTCAAATTCAGCCGTACGGAAAGGCGCTGCAATCTTATTCTTTACCACTTTAATCTTTGTACGGTTACCAGAAATATTATCGCCATCCTTGATCTGACCAATTCTCCGAATATCTACCCTTACCGAAGCGTAAAACTTCAAGGCATTACCACCAGTCGTCGTCTCTGGATTGCCAAACATTACACCAATCTTCATGCGAATCTGATTAATAAATATCACTGTTGCACGTGATTTCGAAATAATGCCCGTGAGCTTTCTCATCGCCTGCGACATCAATCTCGCCTGAAGCCCCATTTGCGCATCACCCATATCACCGTCAATCTCGGCCTGTGGCACCAAAGCCGCCACTGAGTCTACCACTATTAAGTCCACTGCATTAGAACGCACCAATGTCTCACAAATTTCCAAAGCTTGCTCGCCATTGTCTGGCTGCGAAATCAATAAATCTGCCGTGTTTACTCCAATCTTTTTCGCATAAGCCGGATCCAAAGCATGCTCCGCATCAATAAACGCCGCCTGTCCGCCCTGCTTTTGCATCTCTGCGATCGCATGCAAAGCCAACGTCGTCTTACCAGAAGATTCTGGTCCATAGATCTCAATAATCCTACCCTTTGGCCAGCCACCACCTAGCGCCAAATCAAGCGACAGCGACCCACTCGGTAATAATTCCACATCCATCTTTGGCGTCTCGCCAAGCTTCATAATCGAGCCATCACCAAACTGCTTCGTGATCTGCGCAATAGCCAATTTCAAGGCTTCACTTTTACCGTCAGACTGTTTATCATTTTTATTCTCTGCCACCGCTTCCTTTTTTGCCATAGTATTACCTTTCCTTTTCTTATATTATACATTATTTTTGATAAATTCCCACCCTTGCGCTCTTTCTTAACACGCCTTATCACATCTTACAACCCCCCACCATCATATGGTATAATAAAAACATGAAAATTTACGACAATGTACCCTTAGCAAACCTTACCACCATGCGTCTTGGTGGTCCAGCTCGCTATGTTTTAGAAGTTGAAAAACCCACCGACCTTCCCGATGCCTACGGTTTTGCCAATGCTTACCACTATCCCACTTTTATCCTCGGCGGTGGCGCCAATTCTATCGGCCACGACGAAGGATTCAACGGTGTCATCATCCTAAATCGCTTGCGTGGTTTCAACGATGAAAATGGCAAACTTACTATCATGGCCGGCGAAGATTGGGATCCTATCGTAGAATATGCTTGCAGCAAAGGTTACACCGGCATCGAAGCTCTCAGCAAAATCCCTGGGCTCACCGGCGCCGCACCAGTTCAAAATATCGGTGCCTATGGCCAAGACATCTCCCAAACTTTCCTCGAAGCCGAAGTCTACGACATCGCCACCGGCGAATTTAAAATCATGTCAAAAGACGATTTTAACTTTTCTTACCGCAAAAGCATCCTAAATACCAACGAGCGCGGTCGTTATTTTGTAGTTTCCGTCACGCTTCAACTTGAGCAAGGCCAAATGTCTCGCCCATTTTATAATTCCGTCGAAAAATACATTTCCGAACACAACATTACCGACTTCTCCCCAGCCGGCATTCGCCAAATTGTTTCCGCAATTCGCGCCGACAAACTCCCTGATCCTCGCGAAAAAGCTAGCTCTGGCTCATTTTTCAAAAACGTCTATCTTACCAACGAAGAGGCCGAAGAGGCCGAGTCAAAAGGCTACCCAGTCCACCGCGGTAAAGACGGCAACAAAATCAATTCTGGCTGGCTTATCGAAAAATGTGGCTTTTCCGACAAACTCCTTTACGGCATGCGCGTAAACCCCAAAGCCGCCTTAGTATTAATCAACGAATCCGCCGGCTCCTACACCAACCTCGCCAAAGCTCGCTCCGAAATCATCGGCACAGTTTATGATAAATTTGGTTACTGGCTCGAACAAGAACCCATGGAGATCGCATGAAAATTCTAAACGGCAAAGAGCTAGCCGGCTTTATCAAAGAACGGCAATCGCATCAAGCTAAAAGTATGGGCAAAAAGCCTACTCTTCTCATTATCCGTGACAGCGACAATCCAGTCATCACCAAATACGTCAACCTCAAAATCCAATATGGTGAAGATATTGGCGTAAATGTCATTGATTATTTTGCTACAAGCTCTGAAGACATCAAAAATAAAATTCTCTCCGCTAATAAAGATCCCGAGATTTCCGGCATCATTTTGCAACTCCCTATCCTCAAAAAAGACCAAACCGACACCCTCACCGATCTTATCACCGCCAACAAAGATGTAGACGGCCTATCCAGCCATGGCGCTTTTGACTCTGCTACCGCCACCGCCATCAACTGGCTCCTCGCTGGCTACGACATCAAACTTCAAAATCAAAAAATCGCCATCGTCGGCCGTGGCAAACTTGTCGGCGCCCCACTTTACAAAATGTTCCAAGATTCAAATTACGATGTCACTCTCTTTCACCGCGGCGATGACTTGACAAAGCTTAACCAGTATGATATAATCATCACTGCAACCGGCGTTCCCGGCCTGATTTCTGATTCCATGATCAAGCCCGGCGCTATTCTTATTGATGCAGGCACAGCCTCCGAAGACGGCGTCCTAAAAGGTGACATTGATTCCTCAATCCGTAATCGCACCGACCTCTCTGCCATTACCCCTACTACTGGCGGCGTTGGTCCTCTCACCATTACCTGCCTCTTCGATCACGTCATCCAAGCTGCACTCAAATAAACTCTAAAAACCGCCCACCAAAAATCCCCTCATTAAGAGGGGATTTTTGCAACCACCCGTGAAGCGGTCATTTACATTAACTTTTTACGGCTAGCAATAAAGTAACCAAGCGCAGTAACTAACGAACCAGCGCCTAATGCAGCACCAGCAATTTCGGCTGGACCAGTATTTACAATAGACGAAGTCGTAGCACCAGTATCTACAGCCTTAGCACGACAGTTTTCGCTCTGAGCCACCATTACGGAAGCATCATCCTTAAACACAGCCGAGTTTACAGTAGCACTTGCCCAGTTTACCAACTGATTGTTGCCACAAACTAAGTCTTTGTTGATTACTTTAGCAGTAAAGCGTACATACGCATTACCTTGTGCCGCATAACTACCAATGTTAATACCAGAAGTAGTTACAGTATTCTCTACTACCTTCACGCCACTCTGATAGTTAGAGTTGTAAAGATAGGTAGAGTCAGCCACATATTCCATATTATTTGGTAAAATATCGCGGATCATCACATTGTCCACCGTATCAGCAGCCAAGTTGACATACTCAATCTGATATTCTACTTCATCGCCAACTTTAGCGTCCACCATTTCGCCCCAGGTTTTTGTACCCTTAAGACGTACGGTTTTCGAAAGTTTAGAAGTGATAGAGTTGTGTACTTTTACTTCAATCGTTACCTGACCATCATATTCATAACAACCAGGAATCTCACCATTCAAAGCATCATAACCGATTGTCGCACCAGAGATAATAACCTCATCTGGCAAAGCAACCGTACCGAGCTTAGAGTTGGTATATTTAGCAGACCCCTTCACGTATTCGATATAAAAATCGTTTGAAGAAACCAATTTTACTTCATCCCAATAGCGAGTAGGGTTTGCATTGCTAGAGTTAAGATAACCAATCACGGTTTGTGATTTAGCTACCGTAGTAGGCAAAGAAAAGTTTGCCGACACACCTTTAGCAATTGCATTTACGCCACGTGGGCTGTTATTGTGTACATAAAGACGAATCGTATAAGTTTTGCCATCTTGTACGGTAATTTCATCTGCATTCCACGTAGTAGTGGAGCTAGAGCTAAGCTTAGCACCTACGAAATTACGTTCGTCACCAATTTTACCATTAGTGATAGAGTTAAAAGTAATATTGTTGCCGAGGTTACCGGCGTTAATTTGTTCGAGCGTATAAGTATTGCGCCCGTTATTTGAATCGCCCCAAGCAAGTACGCTTGTAGGCACCATGGTTGCACCAGCCACAATCGCTGTAGCTGCCACACCAAGGATAGTATTGTAAACTTTATTCATAATTATCCTTTCAATTAAAAAGTTTATAAGTGGTTGTTTGCTAGCCGAATTGTTAACATTCGTCCGCAACCGAATCGTCTCAAATCTCAAACTTGGGGTGAGGCCCGGCAGCCGAAGCTGCCGAGCTAATAAAGTACTTGAAGGTTATCCACTCCTTCACTTTCTCACCTGTCTATATATTAGATTTAGTCAACGGGACCACTCCATGAAGTCCCGGGACTATCATTTGATACGCTGTGCGTCGCCCCGTCAGAGGTTTGCACATGCGTTTCGGCTTTGGTGGTTGGTGTATCAATACCACCATTGCCAGTGCCTTTTTCGGCGTTGCTATCGACATTATCAGTGCCACTACGTGACGATGACGGAGTATTGCTTGTACCAGCACCACTAGAAGATGAACCTTTACTGCCAGAAGAGCCATTAGAAGGACTTGTACGCGTAGTACGATTAGCTTCCTTATTTTGCTCTATTGCAGCGTCATAGCTGTTGCTCCCGCTAGAGAGCGAGCTCTTGTGGCTAGAGTTTGTTGGTTGATCCGCTGTTGATTCCTTAGCGCCAACTCCGTTATTAGTACTCGTACCCGGGCCAGTAGTATCGTTTTTGCCAACATCCGTACCCTTTGTCGGGTCTTTAGGACTACGGCTACTACTGCCACCACCGCCACTGCGGCCACCAGATCCACCAGAGCTTCCGCCGTATGGTCTGCCTCCGGAAGGTATACCACCAGAGCTAATACCATTAGAGGATCTGCCTACACCTACCGAAGAACTTCCACCAGAAGATCTGCCCACAGAAGAACTTCCACCACTAGAAGACTTTGATGTACCTGTCTTAATAGTGGTTCCAGTATTCTGAGTCGTTTTAGCTTTCTTGATGGTTTCTACCGATTGCGGAGTAATTTGCATTACCTTCTCTACGTTACACGGTTGGTAACCACAATCGATACGGAATGCCACTTCAAAGATCCCCGTTCCTTTAATTTTTAGAACGTAAATCAGGAAGTGACCTTCGTGGTCGGGTGTTTCTACTACAATTACATCCGGAGTACCGTCGGTCGTATATGGATTCATATACATTTGATCGGCGATATTCTTCTTTTCCTCTACCTTTACTTCCTTTACCGAAGCATCAAGGTATTTGAAAAATGCATCCAATGTAGCATTGTACTCTTCTTGGTCTGCCATAAATCTCTCTTTTGCAAGATTGATTGCAGCGTCCCATTTAGAGTCAACTTCATCGTAGAACACACCCATAAACCTGGTTCCGACATTAGCGTCAAACCAAGCTAAAACAGCAGCTCCAAGTGCCGGGTCAATCTTCATTCTCGAACGTAAGTCCTCGTCATAAGATTTCCCCACAGTGTTCTCGTCGTACGGATTCCAACCGAAGTTAAAATCGTTCTCCGAGTCATCATCCATAAGAAGGTTCATGTTATAGAAACCAAACCAATCCTCTGGTTCTGGCTCTTCTGTAACTACTGGCTCCTCTGTAACTACCGGATCTTCAGCTTTATTTTTGCCAAAGTTTACGGCGCTCCAGTTAGCACCGATCACAAAAACCAAAATCACAGCTATTGCAGTAAGCACTGCCACGATTTTAGTCCAGCGATTGTACAAAGCTTCCTCTTCATCGTCTTCGGCATATTCCTCGGCACGATAATGTAAGAAATTGCACAACATGTAGCCAATCGAACCAACCAGCGTAGCAAGCGGCAACCTGCCTAAAACGAATTTAAAAAATCCGCCTTTCACAAGCCCTGCAACCACACTAGTTGCCTTGCCTCCAGCAAAGAACACCAATATCGCCAGCAGCACGAAGCATACCAGTTCTCTGATTTCAGAGCCTTCAGCTTGCCAATACCAACATAAATAGCCAAGTAAACCTATCGTTGCAACGAAGCAAACTATACCAGTCCACGAAGCCATCGGAGCAAAATATCTTATCGCTCCTACAATTAGGCCAATCACTATAGCCTTTTCCCAATCTCTTGCTTCCACACTTCCTCTTACGAAATTTACAAATCCATAATCAGAAATGTCTAAATCAGAGTTGTTAAACATCGCCTCCGCGATGATGACTAACAATGCGGCTACGACCGCAAATATAATTGAAAACAACATTTCGTCGTCCCCCTTTTTTTCAAAATATTTTAGATGGAGTGTTGGATAATATATAGACATCAGGTTTTGTTGAAACCTGAGATGATTCGGTTGTTAATGGGCTTCCGTTTTGAGCACACCAAAACCCAGACTGCTTCCATTGTATCACACTTTAGCTTTTTTGTCAATATCAATATCATCTTTTCCGCTTATGTCTATCTTTAGAACAAAAAAATAACCCCGACCTTTACGGCCGAGGTTATTTAGGGGGGATTTGAGGCTGGTGGTTATCCCAGAAGTCTGTCAAGAATTGCCCTTCTTTCGTCGGACTTCTTCTTATTGTTCTCAATGATTTCCTTTGCATTGAGAATTTCATCCAGTGCTTTCTGGACATTTTCTCTCTGTTCAGGACTGAGATCCGACAGATCAACCTTTGAGAACACTGGCGGAGCAGCTTTGGCTTCTTTTACAGCTTTTTCGGCCGCTTCAAGCTTCTTCTGAAGCTCTTCTGCCGCTTTCTTTGCTGCATCGAGGTCTGCCCTCAATTTCTTCTCAGAAGCTTCCGAAGCTGAAAGCTTCTTCAAGAGATCCGCCTTTTCGGCAAGAGCCTTTGCTAAGTCCGTCGCGTTGGTCGTGGATTTCTTTTTCTCCTCGTCAAATTTCTTCTGGAGATTATCGTAATCCTTTACCTTTTGGTCGAACTTTTTCTGCAACTCATCGTTGCCCTTAGGTTCGTCCTTTTTCGGAAGATCTTTCCTCTTTGGAATATTGCCGCCTCTTTCACCACTATCGTACTTCTTTCCCATTAGAAGCACCTCCTAAATATAAATTTGCTGCTGGAATCTTAGAGCCTCCAGCCAACTTAACCTCATTATAGCACACTCTTCCAAAAATGTCAATGGTTAAAACATATTATGCCAAAAACACATCCTATATACATTTCTTTAAATTATGTTATAATATCAACATTGTACCTTAACATGACCTAAAGGAGGCGATTTAATGATTAAATTTTTTAAGCCAATCATTGAGCAGCGTTTCGACAACGCAAACCCCTATACCAACATTAGGAAACAAGCTGCCGAGCAAATTTGCGATTTTCTAGAAAATAAACAGGGTGATATGCATGATCCAACAGAACGCCAAGATTTCTACCATGCCTTAGAACTATTATTGGAGGATCCCGATTCTGAGAGAATTTTACTCTATCTTCCATTAAGCACTCTAGAAAATGCGCCAAATAGCTTTAAAAAAGCGTATCTTAAAGCTTGGCATCATCTACTCCATGTTCAAGACGTCCGTGAAAATTTTCATATTGGCGATTGCTTCGAACTTGACGCCCGTCCATCTGATGGATTGGAGCGTGTCGTAAAATGTGCCCATCTAACCCCATGGCTTATTAAGTATGGCTATCTTGATGCGCAGCAAATCGTCAGCATCCTTGACGAAAATAATTACGACGAAATACTTCTCCAAAGCTTCAAAGATACCTGGCGTTTTATAAGCGATCACCACATCTTAAGCACATTGGACTTGATCAAACTTTTAGCGAGAACTAGCCATCTAAGAATGCGAGTAAAAAAACAACCGCTTTACGTTTCAAAAAAACGCAAGCAATGGTTAGCCGAACTCAACAATGATTCATTTCAGTTATTGACGCCATCAGCAAAACTCGAAGGCCCATTTTCTGACAATGTCTCTACTTTTGAACCAAAACTAGCCAAAATCGTCACACACCTCAAACCTACAGATATAGTTCTCGTAGGTGGCTCCAAACTCAAAGGTTACGGAACCACCGATTCAGATCTCGACATCTGGCTCTTGCCTTCTAATCCCGGTAATCCTGATTCTGTGCACGTCTTTTTTAACACAATATGGCTCTGCGGTAGAGATGTTAATTTTAGAAAATTATATCACCTGGCAGATAATATTATGTCATCTTATGCTAGTTCTAGCACCAAAAAACGCGCCATCGAAAGGCTAGAAAGCGATCTTTTGCAATACCGCCTACTACATAAAGGATTTAGAAGATTTTACGGCATCAAAGAATTCGCCACAAATGGATACCCTGAAATGGATGGCGATTGCCCATTTTACGATGACAAATATCGAAAAATAGCAACTATGCTCTATGCAAAATATGTTTGGCTCTAGGTCATGAAAAAGGTCCCCTTTAAAGGGGACCTTATTTTTAAGGTACGCTGATTTTACAAGACGTCTTTGCCGGTCAGCCCAGTTATTTTACTGGAATTTTTACCACCAAGCTCATTCCAGTTGATTTGAGTGCCAAGCTGCCATAGCGCTACGAAATAATTAACTTCTACATCCGATGTCACTGCGTCATGTTTAGCAAAAGCCAAAACATACTTCACTAAGTTCTGCTCCAGACGAATATAGTTGCTCGAAACGCTAGCCCCTATTTTCTTCAGCATCATTTCACGATTTTTGACACCAATCATAGCCGGCAAACGCGGATCTTCTAATGTATTACGAATATTATTCGCATCATACGCCATCGCCGCCGAAACCTGAATGCCAGTACCACGGAAAACTCTATTGATAGAATCAACCAGGGTATCACCTGCATCATGAAGCGAAGCGGTATCCGGCGGAGAGATCATAGCAGCCCCACCGCCAAATCCTCCATTAATCGCAGCTATTAGCATTGAAGGATCAGCAGAGCTTGCACGCCAAGTCTGATACCAACCATCCAGCGTCTGATAACTTTCAACGATTGCCGGCCAAAGTACATCTTGAATACGGCTAAGAAATTCTTTACGCCTTCCATCAGTAATAAAAGTACCGTCCAAACCATCAATCGCAGCAAAGATATCACCATAAGCTCTTCTGGTCAAAGATTTGCGCAAAGCATAAAAAGTCGGGTCAACCTGCTCTTCGGTTTCATCGGCATATTCTTCCATAGCCTTAGAAAGCGCTTCAGGAATTTTATAAAGACCCGCCCGATCGGCCAAAGCTGCACGTATGGCAGCAATATAAGACGATTCGTCCACCTTTAATACGCCGCCAGCCTTCAGTGCATTTAACCAAGATTCATCGCTCGGAATGGAAGGCAGAAGTGATTCAAACTGAGTCTGAATTGCACGTGTCTCCGCAGCAGTTGCTGCCGAAGCAGACGTCGACTTCGCCTCATTTTTCATATCAGCTACAAGCTTACGAGCCTTTGCGAGTTTCATGCCAATAGCTGTTAAATCTGCCACCTCAAGAGAGGCTAAATCATCCAGACTCTCGACACCAAGATCATCCATCACCTTAGTGATTACGTTTTCGTCAGCACCATATTCGGCTATTTTAGCACGAACATCATCCTGAACCGGGTTTACAGTTTTCTTTTCTTCTTTACTCATGGGTTATTCCTCCTTTATAATTTTTTGGAACTGATTTTGTCCAGCTCCGTAGACCCAATTGAGAGCATTTTTAGAGGAATATGAATTTCCTTTTCGAGAATTCCCCCGACTAGCTCAAAAAGCTCAGATTTTGTAATCGGCTTTTTGATTTCATATTCCCGAATTAAGGGCTTTATTCTGCCTAAAACATCAGCATAATTAAAGCAAATCGGCCATATTCGGCCAGTTGCCAAAATTTGATCAAACCAAGTTAAGCAAAGCCCATCAAACGGCGTTTCCCGAGCTGCATCAAGTGCATACCTTAAGAAATTTAAATCTAGCGGTCCAGCACGTACGATGCCTTGCCAGCGATTTTCATCTTTGTGACTACCGGGAAGCATCCGACTTGTAAATTCAGCGTCATAGGTTGGCATAGGGCCAGCGCCATGACGAATTTCATAAGCACGGTGTACGGCGAGATTTGAAATATCGCCATTGTACCCTGCATCTCGAAGCATTTCGAAAGTAAATTCGGGTAAAGTTCTGATAGCACTTACATGAGGCTTAAATCCCATTTCAGCATCCGTCAAAACCCCGTGCGAGCACTCAACAACTGCATTGCCTTCCAGATTTAAAATTTCGCTCAAATTCTTCAGACGAATTTTTCTCCCTACATTTTCAAAAACATCAACTATATAAGGCAAAAAATCATTGTCATAAAGTAAATCAAGATTTTCAGCGATTAATTTTATATCAGAAGTACAGCTGTCATCCTTTGAAAAATTTGCATATTTTTCTCTGTAATAATCAAGTTGCCTTTGAAGCTTCTTTAGGATTTTGTCACGAGATTTTAGCTCATGAGCATAGATAGTAAAATCTTCTCCTAATTCATCCTTCATGCGATAGGCTCTACCAACACCAGTACCAATAGTACCCCGTGGATTTTTCCCAAGCTTAAGTTCCTCAAGCCGAGAAGAAATCTTATGTAGCGGCGTGGCACAGATACAAAGTGGATCAACAGAAAGTAGCGTATAAGGATCATAGATCCCCAGACGTTTTAAAGCCTCCGACTCGTTTTCGAGACCGACTGGCATGATTACCATCTGCTCGGAAAGAAAAGTTGGTACACCCTCAAACGTCCCGCAACCCCATTGAGAAAAGTTAAAACTATCTCCGTAGGATGTGCATACGCCATGAGAACCTTGCGCCCCACCACGCTTAATGATTACCGAAGCATCAATTTTGCACGAAAGTGCATGAACAACCCCGCCCTTACCACCGTCACCGGGTCCAAGGTCGGTTACAACATAAATTTTCTCAAACATTAGCACATCCCCTTATCTTGTAAAACCAAATTGTTAAAAACCTTGACTCTACAGATATTCAATCTCTTCCGAAGCCACGATAGGCTCACCCAACATTTCAGCCTCCGGATTGCAATCAGATGGCTGAATTGGCCAGAGATCACTTTTCTTAGCAAAAATGTCACCTGCCTTAGGTACCGGGTAGGGAAGTTTATGTCTCAGCTCAGCTTGTGCACCAAGTTTGATTTTAGATAGTTGTTTTATTAGGCTTGGTCTTAATCCTTTAACTTCAGTGATATCAATTGTCCCTTCAGTCAGGCCAATAATCGTAGAAATTACAGCCGGCAGATTTTCAGTGAAATCGATACATATTACAGAATCCTCACCACATAGTTCACGCCAATCTTCATACTCATCACCACCAATATCATTCAACAATAAGATAAATTGATGCGTCTTTTTCTTCAGATCTTTGATCACCTTTTTTATATTTGGGATATGATGTTCCATATTTTTTAGCTCATTTTCAAAAATCTCTTTACCAAAAATACGTTTTATCTGTTCTTTCGTAATAGACCTATGACAAATAGAATCAGTCACTATGAAATGATATCCTTTAAGACCAATATGGTTGGTGTAAGCATCTGTAAGATATGCACGTGCAAACATTGCGTATTGCGGATCTTCCGGATAGTCTCCACCAGCTCTTTGTGGTGCCATCTCTTTAAGATAGTTTACGATCTTAGGCGCTTCCATCTCAAACTGCGGACGACAAATTACAAAATCATCATCACAATCCCCAAATATGCCAAGACAAAGTTGCGGATCATATCCAGGCAAAACCTTTGCTACTGCTTCGTAGAGCTCAGGCAAAACTGCCATCTCCGTATCGACTTCTCCCCCCATCGAACCGGTAGTATCGCAACTCACTTCGATATCCATCGGACATCCTACAGTTGCGATCCATTTCTTTTGATGAGGGTTTAGTCTAATTTTGGAATAGCGCATCGGTTTTACTCCCGGATCGACAATTTCATTTAGTCTACCCGTATCCCTAGCGCGCTGCTCCGCTCTCCTCGTTACGCCACTATCACTCTCCACTTCGTATTCACGACGTGCAGCGCGGTAGCTTTCTACCGAAAAAGTTTCTCTTCCCATTTTTATTCCTCCCTTATAACATTCCAGTAGCTGGTACCACGTTCGCGATAGACAAAGGGATAATACTGTATCCCCCAAAGCTCCTCCACGAGTCTATAAAACTCTTTGTGAGCTCTCTCGCACGTGTCGCGTCCAACCTCTGAAAAATCTTTGAGCAAATTTAAATATTTTTGCTCTTCCTCACGATCTCCAATAGCAACCCAGTCCAAGATAAATTTAGTAATCGCTTTCACAAAATCCATAGCCATTACGTCATTTATTTTTCCTGAGAAATTATAGTAGATCAAACGATGTTCCTTCGGCCCGATTAAATAATCGCCGGACGAAAAAATCGGGTATTCGACGACCGGGCAATCCATCGATGCCGCCAACAACTCAAAAAAGCTATAAAACTTAAAAAAACGTCCCAAAATCCAAATACTAGTCCAAGTATCGATTTCGGTTTCACTAGATAGCTTAGTAAGAGGAGTTAGCTTGTCGATCTCAATGTCTGGCATTGACAGAACATTAATGCGACGATCATCTTGTGTCGGCTCCATAAAAGATGCCTGCAGATCAGCAAAAAGCCAATCATAATGGGAGTTTTCTTTACCCTGCTTCTCTTCAAGCTTAAAAATCTCATCTTTAAAAGCGCACATTTCATTGAATTTACTGGCTTCTTCTGCAAGAATATGCCCATCATCAAATGTCTTTGCAACCTTTAAGATTACAGATTGCTTAGCGTCCGTAGAACCAAGATAAATACGAAGCTTCGAAGTTTCGCCAATAAGCTTTCCAACTTCGATATTCCTCACTCTCAAACAAATCACTTCCTTTCTCAAAATGTAAAATCAAGATATAAAATAACTAAGCTCCATTTTTAAGGTGGAGCATCCCTTATATTTTAACACAACAGAGATAAGCAGTCAACTTTTACAGATACATACTTGACGAAACATAAAAAGTATGCTACAATTAAAAAAGAGACTACCCTGCCTAGTCTTGAATTTTTTACAATTAGGAGGAATTAGTTATGAAAGAAAAGAATTTTTCAAAGGCAGAAGTTATCGAGGCTATTTTAGCCAACAACACAAGTCGTGTAGTGGAGATGTTGGAGGAGTTTGATCTTCCTAAAGATGACACCCCCCCCCCATTTCACTTCTGGGCAAAAAGAGCTCGTATCTGCGATGCTAAGTTTTGCCTCAATTAAATCTTGGCACGACGATCTGGCCGAAGATTTAGCCCACGAACTCATCGAACGTACAGCTACGACGGTGCATGTGTTTGACCTCTTGAGGCTTGTAGTTACTGGTGCAGAAATCAAAATCACCGAAAGTGATTACACCAAGATTCCAAACGAGCTCCGCGTGGCTTTACTTAAAAATGATTATAAGCCAAAGCTGGCCGAAATCATCGAGAAGTTAGACGAAGATGTTTTCAAGATTTTAATCGCTTACATTGTTAGCGGCGATGAAGTCGAAACGCTTAGCATCAATTTCAGCCTTCCGATCGTGCGCTATCTCTACGCACACGAAATCATACCAAATGATCTGCTGCTCGCCTTTATGGCTATTAGCTTGCGCGATACGTCTGCAAGCGATGCGGCTATCGAGATCATTGGTGGCTTTAATGACTTTCTTGAATCGATCTTTGGCGGCGATGATGACGATGACGATGATCAGGATGAACGCCCTAGCGGCAGTTGTCATGGGGGATGTGGTAATTGCCACGGGCGTCATTCTGACGAATAACTATTACCCCCTATTTGTGCTGCCCCCTCTCACGAGGGGGCTTTTCCTTGCATAAAAAAATAACCACAAGTGGTTATTTGGTGCGGGTAGAGAGAATCGAACTCTCATCTCAAGTTTGGAAAACTTGCATACTAACCACTGTACTATACCCGCAAATTATACTGGGGTGGGATATCGGGATCGAACCGACGACCTTCTGGACCACAATCAGACGCTCTAACCATCTGAGCTAATCCCACCAAATACTCCCCCGTACCAATATTATATCATCTTTTCCCTTGATTACCAAGACTTTTTACCGGCGGTTGATTTTTTACTGGTGGCTCATAAGTCCTCGCCTTCGGGCCACTCATCATCGCCTGACTCACTACTCTAGCGTCGTTATACTTACGAATTATTTGCCGATTATTCTCGATTTTTCGCCTATCAGCAAAACTCTCCGTTGACGCCGCCCCTATATTTCCACCATTCTGCGCCTTACCGTAAGCCGAAGAGTGAAAAATATCTTCTTTCTTTTCACGACTTACATATTTGATAAACGGATTTTGCATATCAATTCCCTATTTGGGCAACAACAAAAACGCCACTGTACCAGCTGCCGCCCCAAGAATAATCGTAATAATAATCGTTACAATCAGCCCAGCTTTCGAATCTTTCTCTGGCTTACTAATAATCGTTATCGGGCCCGTCGGCTTTTCTTCCAGCGCTACCACCTCTTTCTGATAAACATTCTTAGACAAAGGACGTTTTTTCACCTTTTCTGTATTTACAAAACGCGACTTTGGCACCTTCAGAGTATCTTCTTTTGGTGCTTCTTCTTTCACCTCGACTGCCGGCTTGTCAACCTTTGACTCTTTCAAAATCTTCTTCGCCTTCGCCGCAGCCAACTCTTCCTTTGCCTTCTGAGCATTATTAAGTGGACGCTTTTTTACTTCGGTCTTCACAAATTTCTGCTGAAAATCTTCGATCACGCCAAACTTCGGCCCCACGTTCTCAGAAACTCCAGCACGTCTTACCACTTCTCGCTCTTTCATGATTTGGCTCAACTTCAATTCGTCAAGCTCCACTTTCTTGTTAGCATCAACAACCGAACGTACTACAGCTTTCTTCTGGGTTACCCTTTGTGCGCCTACTGGCACAAAATCCATGTATTTTCCGCTCATGCTCTCACTCTTTTAGCTGTCTCTATTATATCAGTGAACTCGCTAAGAATCAAGCTAGCGCCCCCTATAAGTAGCCCATTTACGCCTGGCACCGTCAAATAAGCTCCTGCATTAGACGGATTCACGCTTCCTCCAAAAAGCACTGCCGTTTCCTTGGCAACTTTTTCTCCATACAACTCACCGAGTACACTACGCACCAAATCTACCACTTCAGCCACTTCGTCAGGCGAAGCCATTTTTGCCGCTTTTGTACTAGAAATCGCCCAAACCGGCTCATATGCAATCAAAACCTTATCAATATCTTCTTCAGAGACATCCGCAAGGCCACCAACCAATTGATCGCGAATCACGTCCGCCGTCTCGCCAAATCCTCTCTCTGATTCTGTCTCACCAATACACAAAATTGGTTTAATTTTATTACGAATTGCTGCTGCCACCTTCTTTTGGATCATCTTATCATCTTCACCAAAAATATGTCTACGTTCTGAATGGCCTATTATGCAATAATCAACCAATCCTCTCAACTGGGCAAAAGATATTTCGCCAGTATAGGCACCATAATCACGATAAAACGCATTCTGTGCGGCAAGTTTCATTTTGTGACGATCAATCTGCAAAGACAAAGGCTGCAAAGCCACCGCCGATGGCGCCACTACTACCTCTACATCACGGTAATTCGGCATCTTGCGCTGAAGTTTATGAAGATAAATCGATGCTTCCCCCACATTAAAGTTTAATTTCCAATTACCCACGATATAAGTTTTCATAAATCCATTATAGCATAGCTATGGTATAATGAAAAATATGAAAAAAGTATTAGCATTTGATATAGACCAAACTTTAAATGTAGCCAAAACACCAATTACCGACGACATTGCCAACTTACTCGTTGAATGTCTTAATCATTTTGAAGTTTGCCCAATTTCTGGCCAAAAATTCGACCAATTCCTCATCCAGATTGTTGATCGTCTACCAAACCCTACCCCCGAACAGCTCAGCCACTTACACCTTTTCGTAGCCCAAGGCACCCAATATTACCGCTACAACACCACAAATTCCACTTGGGAGCAAGTTTACAACTACCCATTAACTGATGAACAGGTCCAAAAAATCACCACCACTATCGAGCAAGCCGCTCGCGAGCTAGGCTTTTGGGAAGCTGACAAACTCTTACCTGGCGACGAAATCATCGAAAATCGTCTCTCTCAAGTTACCTTCTCTGCCCTCGGCCAAAAAGCTGGCACCAAAGAAAAATACGCTTGGGACCCAGATTGTAAAAAACGCGAAAAAATCGTTGCTCGCTGCAAAGAGCTCGCCCCAGAATTTGAATATGAGATTGGCGGTACTACCTCCATCAACGCAATTACTCCCGGCATGAACAAAGTCTTTGGCATGACTCACCTTTTAGAGGAACTAAATGTAAAAAAAGAAGACATTCTTTATTTTGGTGATATGACCCAGCCTGGCGGCAATGACTACCCAGTTGTAGAAATGGGCATCGACACCATCACCGTCAGAAATCACGAAGACACCGGCTATGCTCTAAAAGGCATTTTAGGCGTCATCAAATAAACTGATGATATGATATAATATACTTATGATTTTAATCGTGGGCAATGTCTTAAAAGACGTTTATCTTAATCTAGACACCAAGAACGAACCATTTGAAACCGACAAAAACGGTACCAAATGGCTAGATTTCAGTTTCAATGCCTCCGAACATCATTTTTTCAATCGTCATAGTAGCTTCGGCGGCGCTGCGGTTTCTCTAGAAGTTTTGCAAAAACTTGGGCTTTCTGCCACCATTACAGATTCCGATTTTTCTTTTGATGAAGGCGGCCCCACTAAGTCTACCCCTGCCGATTCTTACAGATATATTTTGATTTCCGACGACGGAGTCAGTTATCTCACTCCAAATAAACTCCAAATTACTGAGTTTATCGCCCCAAATTCTTCAGTAGACTACATCTACATAGACCGCTCCGCCAATCTCCCCAAATCTGCAACCGACAAACTCTTAAATTACTTAGAAAATCACCCTTCCACAAAACTAATTTTATATATCAAAGATCTAAAAATAGAGCACGTCAATACACTAAAAAATCACGCTTCTCTCATTTTTTCAGAAGTAGAATCCATCGATTTCGAAAAAACTGTCTACCTTACCGAAAATTCACTTACTTTCAAAAACATTACTGAACCCATTACTGTTGACCGTATAGATAAACTCACCCACTTGTCTTTCTATTCCATCGCCGCTGCCACCATACTGGGTAGTTTTATTCTCGGTAAAACTATCGAAAAAAGCCTCAAGATTACTCGCGCCAATCTCGAAAATTCATATCTTGATTCCACCCTTACTCTTACCGAATTACAAGATATTTCTTCTCGCGAAAATGACGATTTGGAGCTAATAGCCGCCAGCCTAGTTTACTCAGGTAAAGGTATACTTGCAGCGGATGAATCAGGTGGCTCCATCAAAAAGAAATTTGCTGAATTAAATATCCCCGACACTTTCGAAAACCGTCACAGTTATCGCGACATCTTCCTCTCAACGCCAGATATCGAAAATTATTTCAGTGGCATCATCCTTTTCGATGAGACCGCTCGCGATCACACTGACACCGGCGAAACCTACGTAGATTATCTCACTTCCCGCAGGATTATCCCTGGCATCAAAGTAGATCAAGGCCTCGAAAAATTCAAGGGCTCTGACGAAACTTACACCAAAGGCCTAGATAATCTCCCCCGTCGCCTCCGTGAATATTATGAAATGGGGCTCCGTTTCGCCAAATGGCGCGCTGCTTTCAACATCACTTTATCAGAAAACGGAGAAATCATCACCCCATCAGACAATGCTATCGAAGAAAACTGTCGTATTTTAGCCGAATATGCCCGCGCTTGCCAATCTGCTGGCTTAGTCCCTATTGTAGAACCAGAAGTAGTTTACCAAGGTAATTATAATATTGATACTTGCGCCAAAATTACCGCCAAAGTTCTCGATACACTATTCAAAGAATTAGAAAATTTCGGAATAAATCTACGCGCTTGCATCTTAAAATGCAATATGATTTTAGCTGGAAAAGACTATCTGCCCAGCTCTACACCAGAAGAAGTAGGTCAAAAGACTGCCGAGATCCTCAAAGATCACGTACCAGAAGATTTAGCTGGTATTGTATTTTTGTCCGGTGGTCAAACCCCAGAACAAGCCACCGATAATCTAGCTGCCGTTCTAAAAAACGGACCTTTCCCATGGCCTATTACTTTTTCATTTGCTCGCGCCATCCAAGACCCAGCCCTCTTCTCATGGAGCGGAGACAACAATAATATCGAAAAAGCCCGTCAAGCTTTTCTTGACAGGCTTATCGCTAATAAGACTGTGTTAGAAGATTAAGCTTCTGCGTTTTCTTCAGGCTTTGCACCATTATCAGCCGGCACATCTGCCGCATCCATCTCTGGAGCTTCGCTTTCAGCTTCACGTGCCGCAGCTTCAGCCGCTGGATCATACAAAGAAGCCACTACCTGCTCATGGTCAAGCTCTTTGTCAGCGAGCTCTACGCCCTTTGGCAATTTAAGATCTGCAATCGTCAATTTATCTTCTACATCTTTCAAAGCCGATGCGTCAATTTCGAGATCTTTTGGCAGATCAGATGGCTTAGCCTTTACTTCTAATTCCTCAATTGATTGGGTCAAAGCAAAGTGATAAATCTTCGATGCTTCTGATTCTTCAAAGTTCACAATCACGATCGGAGTCGTAGCTTCTACTACCTCATTCGCCGAGATAGCCTGAAATTCTATATTTACAATCTTTCTGGATACTGGATCTACATGTACATCTTTTACAATAGCCATGTGTTTCTTTCCGGCCATATCTAAATCAATTGGTGAATGATATCCGGCTTTTTCAAGTACCTTTTCGGTAGCCACATATTCAGAAGCCAACAATACCGGCTCCTTGCCGCCATAAACCACGGACGGGATCAACCCCTTCGCTCTCAAATCTTTAGTCTTTTTACCAGTTATTTCGCGCTTCTCAAGCGTCAACTTATATTCAGCCATTTTAATTCCTTTTTCTACTATTTAATACATTTTATCATTTTCGCAGCAAAATGTAAAGGCAGTGTCCCTGTTCTACCTAAAACTTTTTCACCTTTACCATCGCTGGTCTGAGTATTTCACCACCATACATATAACCAGAACGCAGTGTCTCTGCCACCACTTCTTTCTCCCCATCACCCTCTACCATTACCGCATCATGTAAATCTGGGTTAAATTCTATGCCCTCATCAGAAACAATTTTCACAAGTTCTAAGTCTTTCAAAGTTTTATCTAGAGATTTTTCCAAAGGTTTTAGCTCGTCATAACTCGCTATCGCCCTATCTATATCATCCAATAATGGCAACAACTTATAAACCGTCGCTAGCTTTGCTGCTTTCTTTTCGTTCTCTTTCTGCAAATCTACCTGCTTGCGAAAATTTTCAAAATCAGCCCTCGTCCGCTGCAAATCCCCCACTAATTCCGCAATTTGCATTTCATTCTTCTGTTTTGCCTTTTCCTGAGCTTTCACCTTTTCTCCTTTCATTATAAAATCTCCTCCAACATACTCCCCGCACGCTTTACTAACGCCATTACTCTTGAATAATTCTGCCTAGTTGGCCCCAACACACCAATATAACTCCTATCTGAAAAAGGTGAACGGAATTTTGATATGATCAAAGACACCTCCGAATTTTTGCCTATTGGATTTTCATGCCCGATAAATATATTCAAAGCCTCCCCTGGTGCCGCCTCGCGCAACCATGGTTCTAAATTATCAAGCAATTTCGCTACAGATTGTACTCTACGTGTATCCATAAACTCCGGTTGCGTAAAAAGTCTAGATATCCCAGATAGATACAGTTGCCCACCAATCGTCGCAAGGCCAAGATTGCCAGTAAGTTCTACCAACGTATCTACCGCACCCCTAATAGCCGCATCTGCCTGCGACTGTGACGATACTCTACGATGAAGCGCATGCATACCACGGCTAATCCCCCCGTCCTCTATTACGTAAGTCGTATCCGTCTCGTAAAATTCATCTTGCAAACTATTTTCCAAATTATTTACATAAAATCTATAGCCCGCATCGGTTGGCACCCTACCAGCAGAAGTATGCGGTTGCGCTATCATCCCCAAAGCCTCCAATTTTGCCATCTCGGCCCGAATCGTAGCCGGAGACACATCAAAAAGCTTTGCAAGCGTCACGCTCCCTACCGGCGACGCCGTCTCTGCATATTCCTCTATAATTTGACAAAGTATTTCCTTTTGCCTAGGAGTTATTTCCATACCACAATTATATAAAATTAGCACTAAAAATGCAAGAGTGCTAATCGCCACCTTCCTTTTAACTTTACAAACACTACATCATATGATATAGTTAAACTACCTTGGTAAATCTTATCCACTGCTAAGGGTTTAGGCCGGAGAGTTTCTCCGGTAGCACATTTTTAGGAGGGCTATTGTATGGCAAGAAGTAAAAAAGTAAAAAATTTCGACCACAAAGGAGTTACCTACGTAGGATCATTAAGAGCCAACAAAGTAACTGTACGCGTAGAGCGTACCGCACGCGGACAAAATTGCGTAGTGGGCATCTACGACGTAACCAATAAAAACTGGCATAATGTCAAAAATTTACCAAAGACAGCCAGAGAATACTTCGAAAAAATATTTACCGACTCACCCGATTAAATAAACCCCCTATTGCCCCAGTGTGCACGCTGGGGCTTTTTTATATGCTATAATCAAAATATGGAAGAGAAAATCACTGCTATTAAGAATTGGCTCGGTACCGGATCTATCAATGTTTTTGGCCTGCCAATGTCTGGCAAGGACACACAAGGCATTCGTTTAGCTGAAGCTCTAAACGCTAAGTTTTTATCTTCTGGTCTCATCATTCGCGCCAGAGAAGCCGAGACTAGACAAAATTATTCCGATAACGGAGCACTAATCCCTACTAATGTTTTTTACGAATGGGTTTTGCCTTACTTTGAACGCAAAGATCTCTTTGAATATCCTTTAATTCTATCCTCCATTGGCCGATGGCAAGGCGAAGAAGATCAAGTCATGTCTGTCGCCGCTGGAGCTGGCCACCCCATTAAAGCCGTCATTCTGCTAAATATTTCTGAAGCCGATGTCGAATCTCGTTTCGAAGCCGCCAAAACCCTTGGCGACCGCGGCGAACGCAATGACGACAAAGATATTAAAACCTTCCGCATCCGCCTACAAGAATTCCGTACAAAGACTTTCCCAGTCTTACAGCATTATAAGGAGCTTGGACTATTAATCAATGTTAATGGCGATCAGCTTCGCGACGCCGTATTTAACGAAATCGTCGAAAAACTTTACCAAAAAACTTTATAATTTCCCGCCGAAATTCATAAATTAAATACACTACCCCTACGCCAATCACTCCAATTACCGCATAAAGCGCCACAAAAGACGATTTCTCTTCGTAATTTTCTGATTCCAAATTATACTGAGCTCCTTTATTTTCAACTATTTTCTTGCACCTACCAGTTTCCTCGTTTAAATAATACCCCTCCTTACAAACCTTCTCTGCCGCCACTTCTATCTTCTTACATCTCCCAGTCAGAGGATTTAAATATTGTCCCTCCGGACAAATCTTTTCTGTCATCGTCGTCACTTTTACACAATTCCCTGTTTTTTCATTAATTACTTTACCCTCCTCGCAAGTCTTAAATTCCTGATAATTATTCGGTTCACCCGGAGTTACCGCATAAGTCACCCGCCAAATTTCTTTACCCACACTATCATACCCAATAAATGCATACGAAGCTCCTCTTCTCTGCCCATTTGGATATTCTAGTTTATCTAAAACTTCACCATTCGCGTCAATTATCTCAAGTATATTCGAATTTGTAGGATTCTTAGTCAAACTAAAATCATTTAAATACATCGCTACATAATTCTCTGGCTTTAAAATTCCACTTAATGCATAATATTTATTTTTATATTTTATCTGGCACCCATCCATCAAAATCTGTTCTGAGCCGACATTATAAAATTCAACAAACTGTTCAGATTGCGAAGTATCATAATAACTTAAAATTTCCGAAAACACCAATCCTTTGCACTGCGAAACCGCAGCCCCCTTCCCGCTTTCATCATCTATCTCATCTTTTAAATAATAATTCTCTTTTTGATATATGGGCACATAGTCTATCTTATGTTCAAACTCTCCTGTTTCCAAATTTCTCACTAGAGTCGTAGGATTTGCTGCCGTAAACACCGCTGCGCAATCTCCTTTCCCAACCCAACACACAGAATCCAATATCTCCTCTCCACGTTTTAACTCTAAAGGCCCAGCCTTCATAGCCAAAGTTTTTGCATAATCCATATTGGCTAGCTCACTATCTGGCGAGCTAGCCAACCTAAGGAGGATAGACTCGCCAGCCATCATACTGTTCTCGGGAAACTCTACTATAGTAGTATAATTCCCGCTTGAATTAGTATAGCCTACAGTGAGGCCGGCGAGCGAAATCGGTGCGTCGGAGTCTTTTCTGCCTATTTCTATTATCTCTCCAACATTACTTACCCCGTCTATCGTATATCCAGGATTTACAGCTTTTATATATATTTCTGGTATCGTCTCAGCAATTTTAACTTCCACTTCTTCAGCTTTTGCACTAAAAGCAAACAACCCACACATTACTATTGCCAAAACATTAAATAATAAAAATTTTTTCATAACCCACACGCTAACAGATTCGTGCTAGAATTACAACCCCCCACATGATATAATTTAAACATGGGCATTTTCACCTCAGTAATAATTCTCATTTTAGTTCTGGTTATCATAGCTTTCATGCAGCTCACACCGGGCACTTTCGCCCTTTTTTACCATTACACTCTTGGCAAATACTCCGCCAAAAAAACCGACGATCTTAGTCTCAGTTTTATCCTTGGCGCAGAAGCTTTTTCTGCTACTATGATTCTAATTACCTATTTTGTTATTTTTACCATTCTCGTCAGCCAACCGCTTTTTATCCAAAACATCTTTTCCTGGATTATGGCCGGCATCTTTCTTGGTGAAGCATTCGCTGTATTTTTCTGTTATTTTCGTAAAGGTAAATCTACAGCCCTTTTTATTTCGCGCCGCATCGCTCATGGCACAAAGTCCTGTATTAGTCACGTCAAATCCCATCGAGACGCTTTCATTTTAGGCGCCACTTCAAGCGTAGCCGAACTCATCTTTACCATTCCACTATATATTATATTTACTACCGAATTAATGAAATTTTCCACTAACATCAGAGTTATAGTCGCCACTTTGTTTATCCTTGCCACCATCCTACCACTCTTCCTAATTCGCGGTTTCTATCGTGCCGGCAATAATCTCGCTGAAATCCAACGTCTTCGCGTGCACCTCAAACCACTTGTTCGCATCGTTATCAGTCTTGGCTTCATTTTTCTATCCCTTGCTATTATTAATTGCGGAATATTTTATTATGGATGACACAACGTTAAAATCACTTACCCGCTCACTCAAACGCCACGCTCACGCTATTGGCTTACCAGAAGGTGCCGCTGAAACATTTATCGAAAAATCCCTCGCCGATGTTACAAAAAAACTACAAAACAAAACTATCATCACAGAAGAAGATCTCACTCGGGCTATCGTCAAAGAACTCAAAAAATACAATCCTGATTTTGCTTATGTTTATCAAAATCGTGATAAAATAATATAAAAGGAGTAGGATGGGCAAAAAATATAATTTTGATTATATTATTATTGGCAGCGGTCCCGCCGGTAGTACGGCTGCGCTTACACTTGCCAAGTCAAAAAAACACATAGCCATTATCGAACAACAAAATTTTGGCGGGAATCATTTAAATTCTCGCGATATACCATACAAAGTTAGTCTTGGTTTTTCACACACTTTTTCTCACCTCTCCACTCGCCCAGAAATCAGTGGTCAAGAATTACATTATAATTTTCCCACCATTGTCTCTCATCAATCCTTCATTACTTCTACCCTCAGCGACGATCGTAAAAAAGAATTAGAAAATGCTGGCGTTACCTGCATTAACGGCTATGCAAATTTTCTAGATAAGCATACTGTCGCCGTTGGTGACCAAAAATATACTGCCGACTATTTTATCCTTGCTACCGGCAGCGAATTAAAAACCAGTGAAATCGCCGGCCTTGATACAGTTAACTACCTCACTCCTTCTACCGCCATCAAAGTTCGTCGTTTACCAAAATTTGTCTTTGTCATAGGTGGCGGCCCTTCCGGTTGCGAAATCGCTGAATATTTCGCCGAACTTGGCGCCAAAGTCCTTATCATGGAACGCGCCGGTCGTATCCTTCCTCATGAAGATAAAGAAGTTAGTAGCACTATCAAAGATTATTTCACAAACGAACTTGGCATTATGGTTGTACCAAGTGCGAGAGTTGTTGCCGTTTCTCAAGACGGCCCAATTAAACGTGTAATCTTTAACATTAACGGCCAAGAAAAAATGGTGCGCGTAGACTGCATCGTACTTGCCACCGGTTCTTCCCCTATCACCGACTATGGCCTAGAAAACGCTGGCGTCAAATATAAGCGCACTGGTATTGGTGCAGATAGTTCATTCCGCACCTCTCAAAAACACATCTTCGCTATTGGCGATGCTTTGGGTGGACCTTCATCTACCGAACGTGCAGAATACCAAGCTTCTATTCTTGCTAACAACATCCTCAGAAAATCCAAAAACCCAATTAACTACACTGGCTTCATCCGCATAACTAACACTTGTCCAGAAATCGCCACAGTGGGATCAAACGAGCTAGAGTTATCCAAACAAAAGAAAAAATTCAAAAAGTCTATTGTGTATCTAAACGAACTATTACCTTGTAAAGCCGGTCAACTTGACTATGGCTTCGTAAAAATCTTAGCCGATCGTTCCGGACATATACTAGGCGCTACAATCGTTGCCCCAAACGCCGGACTTATGGCGGAAGAAATAGCCATGGCTATTCGCCATCATCTTACTGCACTAGAAATTGCTAGCACTCCACATATCTCTGATAGTCCAAACTACGCTATTAAACTCGCTGCCAAAAAACTTATCAAATAAAAATCAGCCTAAGTTAGGGGGATAACTTAGGCTGATTTTTGCCCTAAAAACTTTAGAACTTGGTGGCGGGGAGTGGATTTGAACCACTGACCTTTTGGTTATGAGCCAAACGAGCTACCAGGCTGCTCTACCCCGCGATATAGCACCCTTATAATTACATTATACCCCCAACACCAATTTTTGTCAACCCACTCCAAGCATTAGTTGCAAAACATAAATCCTAATTAGAAGTCACTGCCAACATTTTCCAGATAGCATATGAGCTAGAATCACTGTTTAACCCCTCTATCGCATAAAATTGATACGGAAACGACGCATCGGAAGATTCTAACCTAGTTTCTATTCTTCTATATAAATCATTCGCCCGCCCAGTTGAATCAATACTAATTTGGGTATCTTTTATAATTTCCTCATCAACGCCACCAGCCCCATCAGCTATACTGCAGACAACTCCACCGTCACATAAATACTGAATCGAGAAATCCGTATCCGGCTGTCCATAAGGTAAGTTTATCGCAAGCATAAATGTGCTGTCGCTACGTGTCCCCCCAATCGGACTCGGTAAATAAATGTCTGTCGTGCAAGCAAATTCAGCACTAGAATCTATAGGACACTTGACTGCATATGGCAAGTTTTTCGCCTGATTGTTTGTCGCAGCCACTTGCCCACTACTTATAATATTGTTATCGCTACCATTATAAGCAATGTAATTATAACCATTATTGTCTGACGGATTAGAATAGGCAGTAAGATTTTTTGCCGGCACTAAATATACCGTAGCTCGATCCGTTTCTCCACTAGACGTCGTGGAGCTCAACAACTGATTCATATTAAATTGCGTAGCCGTCTGCACTAATTGTACGGCTATTGTTGGAGGCGTAGCCGCCCTCATAGCGCCAACTTGCTGAAAAGCCACTCTATTACTTACAAAGTTATTATAATTATAAGTTTCGCCACCAGGATTAGAATACCAACTCACCCTTATAGCTTTAACATCGTCACTAATAGAAACACCGCTCAATTCCGCTTTTACAATCTTCGTCGGATTATTTGAATTCAAACTACCCCTATAATCGCTAAGCGTTCTTTTTATCTCAACACAAGTATAGGCCTGGCTCAAATTATTATCGCCCGTTTTATCCGTAACTTCATTTACCACAACTTCATTTTTTTCATCCTTGCCAAGCCGTCCCAAAATATGAGCCACCATATAACAATCTGGATGTTCCATCCAATACATAATATCCGCACAAGTTACATCAGAAAGTCCTGTAGGTTCACTCACCGAAGCAGTATAACTAGCCTCTGCACACCTTTGATAATTTGCGTAAGCTAATTTTGCATCCTCTATCCCAGCCAAAGCCGAATCGTAAGCAGACTGCGAAAGATCGTCATTTGATGTCCTAGCTATTTCCGAGATAATCACCGATGCAAAACTTACCGCTAATATCACCAAAATCAATGTCGAAAACGCCACAACATAAAACGACGCCGCACCATTTTTATTTTTTCTTCTTATTTTCTTCATTCCTTAACTCCCGTTTGCCTGCGCGGCAAAATTAAATTTATTAATTGCACAATAATCAAAACTACCGTCATATTCATTAGGTGCAGCGCAAGATCTCCCATCAGTAGTAATATTTGCTCGCCCCTGCATCGTTCCCAAAATAAATGACACCGAATAAAACAAATTGCCTTGTGCACCACCCTCCGCGACATCCACTGACAGATCGTACAACACCAAATCATTTTCACCATTCTTCGCCAAGAGATCAATCGGCGGCTCTTCTGCGCTAACATCACCGTACCCATTAATTGTAAATTCATTGCTTATACCACTTGTAGATATACCATATGTCTCAGGATATGAATATGTACCACCACTATAAGCAGCCCTCCTCACCGCTGATGCACATACCCCCCTCGCATCATCCCTCACCTTCAATAATCTAAAATCTTCCGTAACTCCGCTAAAACTAGCCTTACTAATAGAACTCTGGCCAGAAATTGGCGAGATGCTCTCCACGTCAGTGGACCAAAAATACCCACTATTCCATATATAAGAATAGCTGCCCGTACAAAAAGCTCCATATATCGGCACCCTTATCGTACTACCTACACCTTTTAATTTTACATTTGCCTTCCTAGTTACCACTACAAAATTCTTTCCCCCAGTGTCCCGACAATTACGATAAGGAGAAGAAGTAACTGCGCTTACAGTATAATACCTAGTACAATCATTCATTGGCGTCATTGTAGATGAATTCTGTACTGCCGCCCTCATATCATCTACCAGATCCATCCCTACCGTATTTACCTGATTAAGCGTCAACCCCCTTCGGTAAGATTTTATACTGCTATTTATTATCAACGCTATAGCAAGCGACAAAATCCCCACAAACGCTATAGATAGTGAAAGTTCCACCAAAGTAAAACCCTCCTTCATCGCCCTATTTACACGCATTGTCTTCATCTCCTACCACCACGACACCAGAAGCATTATGCGCTCCCGCTAGCAACCTTACATTCCGCCTATTCATACCAGAACTTACAACATTCCCATCTGGATTGATACAAAAATTCACTATTTTATCAGCCTCAAAATTATTCAGAGCATTTCTTATTAATGAGCCAGTATTGCTATTTTCTTTTACATATTCATTAATCTGTAACACATTATTACTCATAAACGTATTCACCGTGCCAGACCTCGGATTTCTCACTATCAAAATTGTACCACTATAAAATTTAGCAATTAATTTATTCGTGCTCTGAATCGCCATAAACCACCTCGGCGTATAACTTTCAGCCATCCCAGCGAACTTAATCGTGCCGCTATCGTCTACAACAACATTAGGATCCAGCCCCTTTAATAGATCTAGCGTCCCTCCGGTGCCCGTACTCTTAGCATTGCCTATCACATCATACACAAAAATCTCCTGCTCGCCAGATGGCACAGGATCACCATTTAGCCTATACCCTTGCCCAAACGAAATCAGCTTACCATAGATTGCTTTATCGCTTCTCCCACCAGTCGTACCAGCGCCCTGCGGATTAGATACTTGCGAATATACCGTCTTTAAAAATTCTGCAAAACTTTGCACCGAATCATTCACTCTCTGCTGCCACACCGAGTTCTGTACCCCAGCCGCAATTCCAATAAACAATAGCCCCGACACCGACAAAAACAAAGCTACTTCCACCAAAGTAAAACCTCTTCGGACTCTCTTCATACCACCATTATACCATAAGCTTTTCATAAACTATTAACGATTTGGGAATAAAAATCTCATCCATTTCTCAATATTAGAATACTCTTCCCCCTCATCCTGCACCACTATTTCAATATTTTGATGCTTATTCTTTGCCGCTTCACTATTTTTCGGCAAATATACCATATTTTCACCGGATAATTTCTTATTATTTAATTTCCTCGCCGCCAACTCCTGATATTCCTCAGTCTTATAATAATCATTCTCAAGTTCAGCCGCCTCCACTTCTATCTCAAGAAGTTGTAAATTCTTCTTTTCCGCATTCAACCTCTCCGCAAGTTCCCAATTCCTAGTCATCGCCACTACAGATTGATAAGTCCATACTAAACACATAGCCACCGCTACTGCTAACACAATATTTTCTACAGCCAAAAAATCATGCTTCAGCTTATATTTAATTCGCCTAAGCTTATTTCCCATATATATCATTATAACAAAAAATAAACCAGATTCCCTGATTTATCTTCAATATACATGGTAGGGGTGCCTGGACTCGATTCGAAGAACGAGTCCAGTAGTTATAATTAAACTACTGCATGGTAGGGGTGCCTGGACTCGAACCAGGGACACTGCGTGTATAAGACGCATGCTCTAACCAACTGAGCTACACCCCCGCCTGCCCACTATTATATCATATAAATAAAAAATCGCGTAAGTCACGATCCTTACAGAAACGCAAAATACGCGATTTAAAACAAGAATTATTTCTTCTTTAGAGTCAAGAAACCATTGCGTGGATTCTCGCAAACCATACGATCTGCTGGAAGGTCACATGGAGTACCCTTGCCACCATTCTCTTCTTTTGTAAAGAAATAGATAGTCTGAGGCTTGCCACCGCGTAGAGTCACTTCAGATTTATGAAGGTAGTACTTTACTCCCTTGCCATTGGTATGTTCGTAAGCCATTTAAGCTTCCTCCTTAAGTTAATATACTCTTATCTTATGATACCCGCCCCAAGTCGTCAAGAGGTTTTTCTGAAATTTAACCAAATAAAATTTCTTTTTACACAAACAACAGAGATAGCCTAAGCATTATCCAAATTATCATTCTTATCAAAATTACAACAACTATTATTACAGTAAATAATATACAAAAACCAGCCAATGTAGGCGCCCACACTGGCGAAGCATAGTTCTTGCGGAACAATTCCGTAGATGGTAAAGCCGCCATAATTTGATCCTGTATATCATCGGCTGCCGGATATTTTTGAATCTCTGTCACCATACAATTAATAAAATTCGCATTATCCCACGTCCAACCATTTTGTATTGCAAGGGCACGACAAACTTCTCCAGCCTTGCCATAAATATTTCCATTTGAATTACTATCAGAAGTCAACCTACTTTCTGCTTCCTCCAAAGCTTTCGTCGCAGCACGCAAATACTGATGTTCTAAATAAAACGGCCCCGTGCCAAAAGTAACCCTCTGAACTCCATTCTCTTCTACCACATTCACAACAATATTTGAAAATACAAATTCTTTCAAATCAGCAAGCGCCGTCGCCAATTTTTCATCATCTTCTTCCACGTCTGCCGACAATACGGCATCGCGCAACTCCGTCATCCGTACATGATCTCTCCTTAAAAGCGTTGCGTCTATTGGCAATAAAATAACCACTAGTAGCACAAGCACCCAAGTCTTAATTTTAAGATTCCACTTGCGCTCTCTTATTTTTTCCTTTATCTTCCCACCCAACTTTGTCATAACTTCTAATCTTCCTCAGGAATAACAGCAAGATGCGCCTCATCTAACTGCATCTGGTCCACTTCGCTTGGCGAATTCATCATTAAATCTACTCCAGCCCCATTCTTCGGAAATGCCACCACGTCACGAATATTATCTTCATCTTCCAAAATCATAAAAATCCTATCCAAACCCGGCGCACATCCAGCATGTGGCGGCGCACCATATTTAAATGCATTCAACATCCCACCAAACCTTGCTTCCACAAATTCATTATTATAACCCAATATATTAAATACCTTATACATAATGTCAGGATTATAATTCCTCACCGCACCAGATGCACATTCGTAACCATTCATCACCATATCATACTGATCCGCTACTATAGCAAGTTTTTCTTCATTAGTTTTCGCCGCTTCAAGTACCTCTTTCCCGCCTTTTGGCATCGAAAATGGGTTATGCCCAAAATCTAACTTTTTGTTCTTTTCGTCCCACTCATAAAACGGAAAGTCCATTATCCAACAAAGAGCAACCTCTTCCGGTTTTTTCAGTCCAAACTTATCAGCAAAAGCTATTCTAAGTTGTCCAAGCACTTTGTTGACCCTAGGCCTTTCATCCGCACCAAAGAATATGGCGTCACCTTCTTCCGCACCAGTTTTTTCCTTTACTGCTTTAATTTCAGCCTCGCTCATAAACTTAAGTATCGGAGATTTCGCTTCGCCATCACTATATAATATATACGCCAAACCACCAGCACCCTCTTTTTTAGCCTTTTCTGTAAACTCATCAATCTCACGCCTAGTCAAACCAGCCCCACCCTTTACGCAGATAGCCTTCACGCAAGGAGCCTTAAATACTTTAAACTCCGTCTCCGCAAATACATCGGTCAATTCCACAAGTTCCATCCCATATCTAAGATCCGGTTTATCCACACCATAATATTCCATAGAATCTATAAATGGAATTCTTGGCACAACACTCCCCTCGCCAATATATTTCTTAGCTACTTCCGAATTACAAACCAACTTCTTATTAGCAAACTCTGTCACCAATTTTATATAAAGTGGTTCTATCTCTTTACGCACTACCTCTCCATCATCTACAAAAGCCATTTCGAAATCTAATTGATAAAAATCACCATACAATCTATCCGCTCTCGGATCTTCGTCACGAAAACATGGTGCTATCTGGAAATACTTATCCACTCCGCCCACCATCAAAAGCTGTTTAAACTGTTGCGGAGCCTGTGGCAACGCGTAAAACTTTCCTGGGTGCAAACGGCTCGGTACCAAAAAATCTCTCGCTCCTTCCGGTGAAGAATTTGCCAGTATTGGCGTGGTAATCTCCGTAAAACCACGCTCATACATATAATTCCTTATGTAACGATAAAATTCAGACCTTCTTCTCAACCTCTTTTGCATTTTTGGTCGCCTTAAATCCAAATAACGATACTTTAACCTCAATTCTTCCGAAGATTTTTCACCATCATCATGCGTATTTACCGGCAAAGGCTCAGATTTATTAAGTAATATAAGATCTTCCACCACTAATTCTATTTTCCCAGTTGGGATATTCGGATTTACCAATCCCGGCTCTCGTTCACGTATCTTTCCCACTGCACGCAAAACAAACTCATCCCTTACCGTTTCGGCCAACTTAAACGCCTCATCAACCTCAGGAGTCACGACCAACTGCACAATCCCCTTATGATCGCGCAAATCTATAAAAATTAATCCACCATGATCACGTCTGGAGTTCACCCAACCTTCCACCATCACATTTTTACCTAAAAAATCATTTAGCTCACTAGTCAATATTCTCATATCTGTAATTATACCACTTTTCTACAAAGAGAGATAGTCTAAAAGCATTTCTACAGTAAAAAATCCTGCCAACTTTCCATCTTCTTCCAATACTAGGAAATAATACCCATTAGTTCTTTCTATCTCTTCCACCGCAAATCTCAGCTTATCACCAACGTGTAAATAATTTGCCTGCCCATCTATATATTTTTCTGCCTTATCCATTTTTCTTATCTCCAAAGCATTCAAGGCCTCGGTATGGATAATCCCCTTAACTTTACCAGTGTCGTCTACTACTGGAAAATTTGTAAAACCAGACTTATATAATTTATCCAGTACTAACGGTCCCAGCATTTCCTTTTTATTTACAAAAACCATATCTTTTTTTGGCACCATCAAATCCCCAACCTTTTTCTCGTCATAACTCATTATCGCCGCAATACGCTCACGATCCTTGGAGCCCAAAATACTCTTCGGCGTTCTCCGCATTACATCAATAAATTCTTCAATAGTTTTTGGGGCATATTTGGGCTTAGGCTCGCTTTTATGCACGCGATATCTCTCTAGCTTTGGGTCGATTACCTTTACAATTTTCTGTAAAACTTTAAACCACATGATATAATCATTATAACATAAAGGAGTTATATGAAAAATTTCAAAGGATTTTCCAGAGGCGGTGTTATTATTGGTATTTTAATTATTGCTTTTATCGGTATCACTACTTACCTCGTAGTCGACGGCAACAACAAAGCCACCAATTTCAATAACTACAATTTTTATTCCATTATTGAGCCAAGCGAAGACAATGGCAACATTGGCGACCACGTAAAAGGCGACAAAGATGCCCCTGTAGTCATTTTTGAATATGCAGATTTTCAATGTGGATACTGCGCTATGATGAATCCTATAGTCAATGAAATCGTCGAAAAAGCAGACGGCAAATTAGCCATCGTTTACCGTAATTACCTTCTTTCTTACCATCAAAACGGCACTGCTGCCGCTTCAGCCGCCGAAGCCGCCGGATTGCAAGGCTATTGGAAAGAATATGTCGACATACTCTTCGACAATCAAGACGAGTGGGCTAGTACTTCCAGCTCCGAACGTTCCAATCTCTTCAATAAATATTTCAACGAAGTTACTAACGGCAAAGGCGATCTAGATAAATTTAATTCCGACATATCATCAAATGAAGTCAGCAAGAAAATCAATTTTGATATGGGCATTGGCAAACGCATCGATGACATTACAGGTACCCCAGCATTCCTAATTGATGGTAAATTAATAGACTTTGGTAACAAAAAAGGTGGCTCCATTACTATAGGCGATGAAACCTTTACTTGGGATTCTCCAATGTCTACAGATGAATTCTCAGAACTCATCCTAAACATTGTCAACGCTAAACTCGCCGAATAGTCTTCAATAAAATATCCCTCTTAAAGAGGGATATCTTTGAGATTAAATCTCTATATATTTTTGCCACTCGGCAGGAGGGATTTTTGATTTCCGCACCTCCACGCGTTTTTGTCTTCTGATACGCATGTATCGAATATTTTCTCCTTAATGCTTGTCATTCGAACGACCTTTACCTTTGTGATACCCACCTCGCAAAAGACCATAGCCACCAGTCTAATTGGGAATTTTTGCGAACGACAATATCTATTCTATCAAACAATGCAAATCCGTTCAAGCATAACTTTTACGAACATACATTCCTAATATTAAAAAATGCTATAATAAATTTATGTATTACATTATTAAGGAAACTCTAACAAAGTGCACTAAATCTGAAGTCATCAATACGAAACATCAATATGTAATTTGCCTAACATCAGAAGAATGGATAGAACAAAAAGACAGTTTCGACATAGGCATAGAATTTGATCCCAACTTATCCGATATTTATGTCACCCAAGCTGAACTAAATTACGATTCCATCACCGGCACTTTTTGCATTCCAGACAAATCAAATTTTTCCAAAAAAGATAAAAGCTTCGCTTTTGCATTAGATGAAAAAGGAATTATTTTTATAGACGATTCTGGAAACGCAGAAAAATTAGTTAAAACTATAGCCAAAACCAAACGGTGGCGGTTCCCTAGCCTAGCACGATTCATGTATGATTTCCTAAATCAATTTGTCCAAAATGACCTATCACTTATTAAAAAATACGAACGCGAACTAGACCGCATGGAAAATGCTATCGAAAATAATAGTCCAGAAGAAGCATTCAGCAAACGCGCCAACGAAATTCGTAGCGACATCCGCGATCTCATAGATCACTACGAAGAGCTTTACGATTTCGGGCAATTACTTGAAGAAAACGAAAATGGTTTCTTCAAGCCAGAAAATACCCGCTATTTTCGCTTATTCCTAGACAAACTCGATAGTCTTCGCGATGCGTCTAAATCTATCCGCGATTTAACTATTCAAATTCGCGATCTTTATAAAACACATCTTGATATTAAACAAAACCATATCATGACGGTTTTGACAGTCATCACTAGCATTTTTATGCCCCTCACCCTCATAGTTGGTTGGTACGGCATGAACTTCCAATATATGCCAGAGCTAGCCTCACCAATTGCCTACCCTATCGTCATGATAGTCTGTTTATTAATTGTCATACTGAGTCTCTTATATTTCAAAAAGAAAAAATGGCTCTAAAAAGCCAACTCTGGTAGGGCCGGATGGAATCGAACCATCATTGTATCCTTAGAGGGGATATGTCCTATCCGTTGAACGACGACCCCAAGTGGGTACTATTATACCCTATTTTTCTGGTTTTCTCAACTTATAATATATAGACGGCGCAAATCTTATAGGTGCCAAAATCTGCTGTGCGGTATTTTCCATCTTAACCAAATTATTTGTTTTGAATATTTTTTTCAACATCCTACTCCTGAAATTTGACACCGACAACACTCTCTCGCGTTCAAAACCAACTTTCTCGAAAATATCTTCAACATACTTCGGATGGTAATTATAAAAACCATCAGCCGAAATCTCCTTATAATTCGCCACCTTTTTATCAAATGGATTCACTTTTGACTTACCAACCGCAAACCTCACCATTTTTGGCAAAGTTCGTTTATTTGCAACTTCTATTACTGCTACCCCGCCCGGCTTTAAAACGCGATATAATTCACTTATAGCCTTTTCCATATCCTTCAAATGATGCGTTACGCGTATCATCATTAGCCCATCCAATTCGTTATCCTTAAATGGTAACTTATAAATATCCCCCGCTTTCGTTTCTACCTTATCGCCATAGATTTCTTTTGCCTGCTTTAATTCAGTCTTAGAATAATCAAAAATATATACTTTTCTAGCACGTTTCAAATACTCGTTCGCAAGCCTGCCATAGCCACCACCGATATCTGCAAACTTTTCCATTCGCTTTGGCAACAATTTACGAATCGCCATTCTATCTGCCTGATCTTCATATTCGCGATCAGCATCTTCCCAAAATATTTTTTTATAGTCGTAACCATTATAGTCAGAAATAACTTTTTCACTCATATCCACCATTATACCATATTTAGCTATATCACACGTGAGACTTCTTCAAGAGTAGTCTCACCCTTCAGAGCCGCCAGTACGCCCTTCTGTTCTAAAGTCAACATTCCATTCGCTTTAGCAGTCTTCTCAATCTTCTTTGTGTCAATATCCTCTACATCACCTCGAATAAACGCTTGAATATCATCAGACACCACTAATTGTTCCATTATTACCGTTCTGCCAGAATACCCAAACGGATCTTCTTCTGTTACTACCGGATCATAAAGTACAATATTATCAAGGTCAAAACCATAATCTTTATCACCCAATACTTTGCGAATATATTTTGCTTCAGCCTCAGTGGCGGGGCGCTCTTTTTTTGACGATGATAATTTACGCACCAATCGCTGTGCCACTACTAGTCTAATAGAACTAGAAAATATCGGATTAACGCCAATTAAATCTATCATCCTGGAAAACGCCGCCGCCGTGGAATTCGCATGAAAAGATGAAAGCACTAAATGGCCTGTAATCGAAGCCTGTATTGCAGTCTTTGCCGTATCAGCATCACGAATCTCGCCCACCATTACTACATCAGGATCCAGCCTTAATACTGATCTTAACTCTTCCGCAAACGACCCCCCATCATTTGTATTCACCGGTATTTGCGATACACCTGTGATACCATACTCTATCGGATCTTCCAAAGTAATAATCTTACGATCTGTCGTATTTAGGGCATTGATCATCGAATATAATGTTGTAGACTTACCGGAACCAGTTGGGCCGACCATGAGTACCAACCCCCGCGGATGAGAAATCACTTCATTTATTTCAGCCCGTTCATCATGAGACAGCCCCAACAAATCCAAATTAAGCAAAGTTTCATCAAAATTAAAGAGCCTAAGTACTGCATCTTGTCCATACATTGTCGGTATAGTTTCTACACGAATATTCAGAAGATGCCTTACACCGTCACGCATAATTTCCTTTTGCATATGCCCAGACTGGGCCTTCTTTGCAGCCATCGATACATTTGCTCGCGACGAAAGCTCCCCCATAAATATTCTGTATCTATCTTTATCAATATCTGCTACTGGATGTAACAACCCATCCACACGCATACGAATACGAATCTCATTGCGCATATTTTCAATATGAATATCGGACGCCCCTAATTTATCCGCCTGATCAATCAAAAAATCAAAAACTTTTTCCGTAGATACCGTGCTTAAAATCTGCGACACAGAAGCTATAGTTTCAGAATCACCTTCGCCCGCAATCTTAATATCATCATATTTTGTTTCAACCGGCGGATCATACCTCAACATAAATACTTTATATGCCGAACCGGAAATCAAAAAGAAATCAACTTTTTCACCTTCATCCGTATATTCCTGCCGCATCTTCTGAAGCAAAGATCTTGGCGTTTGGCTAGTCACCATAAATTGATAATGCTCTTCACCGTCACCTTTATGCAATGGAATAATAAAATCCCTATGCATCTGCGCAACATCAATCAAGCCTTCAATCAAGGGTAAATTTTCTTCAAAACTTCTTGTATCAAGATAGGGCAAACCCAAAATCATCGCACGACCAGCAGTCGCCTGTTCTTCATTATCACGCCGTTTTTGCTGGATTTCCCACTCTTTCATAACTACATTATAGCACAAGAATTATAATTCCTGCTCAAATGCAAGATTAGCTTATCGTTATTTCCTTACTAGTAATGTGTAAAGTAGACCCCGTCCCAGCTTTACCAGATAAAATCGCCGCCGCTACTATATTTTCCACGGTTTTCTGTACAATTCTTCTCATCGGTCTAGCCCCCATTTTTGGATCGTATCCTTTTTCTACCAAAATCGCTTTTGCATCATTATCCAAAACTACCACGATTTTTTGAGGCTCCAAAGTTTTATTAACAGACTTTATCATCAAATCTAATACTTGATACAAATCCTCCTTACTGAGTGGCTTAAATAAGCATATCTCGTCAAAACGATTCAAAAACTCTGGCTTAAATTCACCGTCACTTATAAGTTTATCTATTAATTGATCCCTAAAATCTTCTATTCTTACGCCTGCAGATATTTTTTCCCTAATTTCATTCGCACCAGCATTTGACGTCGCGATCACTATCGTATCGCGAAAACTAATTTCACGATTCTTCTCGTCTCTTAAAATCCCCTCATCCAAAAGTTGCAACAAAGTTGTCAATACTGCTGGATGCGCTTTTTCAATCTCATCAAGTAAAATCACTGCAAATGGCTGTTTTGAAACCTGCGCAGTTAAGCTTAGAGCATCTTCCGATCCATCTTTAATCAAACGTGCTACATCCGCAGCCGTCACGAACTCATTCATATCTAAACGGATAATATTATCTTCACCATCGAAATACACTTCTGATAAAGTTTTGGCTAATTCTGTTTTACCTACACCAGTAGGGCCAAGGAACAAAAACGTCCCTATCGGTCTATTAGTATTTTTTACTCCAGCCGCCGCACGTCTCAAAGCATTTGATACCGCAGATACAGCTTCCACCTGGTCAATCATCCTTTCATGTATCAACTGTTCCAAGTTCAAAAGTTTTTCACGGCTTTCGCCATCATTTACAACTTTTACCTTTACACCATAAGATTTCTCTACCGCAGCCTGTACAGAGTCCTCCGTCACCAAACCATCAACAGCAAACCCAGCTGCCGACTCTAGTAGTATTTTTGCCTTACCAGGCATCGCCGCATCATGTACATACTGTTCACTTAATCTGTAAGACTCTATCAAAGCCTGGTAAGTCAAAAGCACATTTTTTTGATGTTCAATAATCGGAGCTTGGTTCATCAAAATCCTAATCGTCTCAAATTTGTCAGCTTGCGGCATCACAATTTTGTTAAAACTATTCACGAGCGCTGGTTTTTTCGTTGCAATTTCCAAAAATTTCTGCTCATCAATATTTAAAATCATCCTTATATTACCACTTTCTAGTACTGGCAATAATAAATTGGATATATCCACTGAGCCAGTCCCCTCCTCGAAGAACAAATGTGCATCATCAAGACAAAGAATAATATTTTTCGCAGAATAAATTTCATTTAAAATGCGAATCATTAATGACTCAAGTTCGCCCTGATTACGAGTTGCCGAAATTAAACTTGCTGCGTCCAAAGAATAAACTTGCGAAAACTTTATAGAGCTTGGAATTTTTGCATCTGCATCCATCAAAAATGCCGCTAAGGCACTCACTACCGTAGTCCTACCAGAGCCATATGGCCCCACTAATACTGCATTCTTCCTTCCACCATTAGACAAATCAGTCACCATTTTGTCTATTATCTCTTTATACTCTTTCCCAAATGAATACACATCCATCCGCATGCCGCCCTCTGACAAATTTACTGCAAAACGTTGCAAAGTCGGTACATAACCAAAAGTAAAATCTCGCGCAATACCACCAGAGCGTACTGGCTTCTTAGTATCTTCAGCAATTTTATACAAACTATTAAACCAGACCACGCCCTGATATAAATCATCCATTTCCAATTTCATACGCTTCAAAATCGCTTCATGACCAGGAAAAGTTTTTATCATTGCTACAGCCACCACTGCTCCAGTCACTTTGTCAGAGCCAGTCGCCGCGCGAACCCCACGCGCTTCGTTCCAGATCTGCTCAATTAACGCCGTATCCATCGCCGCCATATCAACGAAAAACTGTTTTGGCAACAAAAACCTCGCCATCAAAAATGCACCGCTTCTAGTCTTCGGCAAAATTTCTGCAATCTCCGCCGGCGTAGGATCTTTATCCATCAAATTCAACAAATCCTCCGATATCAAATCTGTAATATTATCACTTTTGCCAGCAACAATATCAACAAGTGCATTTTTTATCCAAAATATCATCATTACAAATATCGCAGCAAAACCAATTAACGCCCAACCCAACGATATCCTAAAGTAAAGCAACACACCCCCGCCCAATAGCAAAATTATAAAAAGCAAAAAATTCAAAGCCAGAACTATCGAATTATTATAAATCTTTCTCTGCCTTGCTCTCTTTACCCTAATATTATTCGGATCAAAAGTATTACGGTTCATACCAGCACCCCACTTACCGCTAAAATAATTCCCGCAATCGGCAACATCGGCACAAACGGCCATATCACAACCGTCACCAAACCAAACGCCGCCCATAATACAATAATAATCGTACCAGTAATTAATAATATTAATCTGGCAAAGAATCCCACAATCCGCGAAATCAACCTATCCAAAAAAGCCCGAAACTTCACCTCCAAAGATACAGCACCACTCACTCCCGCTGCTGATATTTGTCTGTATGGCTTAAATAATGTCTTTACCAAAGAAGGCATCGAGAAAAAATCTATCACATTCATAAACTTCTCTTTTATTTTGCGCACAAAAACGCCCCAACCAGCTGTATACCACCAGAAAAACATCTCGGCTATAACCATAAGTCTATTATATCAAAAATAAACCCTTTCGGGTTTATTTTAAATAATTACACCAACTAACGACCATTTTTAAGACGTGGGTGCTTGCGCTTGTCGCTATGCTTGTGATTATTGTTGCGATTTTGCTTTGCAACTGGTTTCATTACAAATTTTCTTGCCATATATATATTATAGCATATTACTCTGCATTTGTATACACGTTGGTTACATCGTCAAGATCATCTATTGCGCCAAGTAACTTCTCAAGTTTCTCGGCATTCTCGCCTTCTACAGGTACGTACGAAGATGGTACATACTGCAATTCCGCTGAAGTCACATTAAGCCCCGCATCAACCAATGCGCCGCGTACCTTCATCAAATCCGTTGCCGCCGTGTAAATCACAGTTTCATCATCTTCTTCCACAACATCTTCCGCTCCAGCCTCAAGCGCCACCATTAATGCATCCTCCCCCTTTTCAGAAATCTCAATCACTCCCTTTCGCACAAATTGGAACATCACGCTACCCGGGTCCGCCATGCGCCCACCGTTTTTGTCCAAAGTATGCCTCACTTCTGGCATCGTCCGGTTTTTATTATCAGTCGCCACTTCTATCACAATACCTACACCACCCGGCCCATAAGCCTCATAAACCTCTTCAATCAAAGCGGCTGCCGATTTGTCTGCCACTCTCGCAATTGCTCGCTCAATATTTGCCTTTGGCATATTTGCAAGACGCGCTTTTTCAAGCACCATTGCAAGGCTCGGATTCATCGCCGGGTCAGTACCACCTCTAGCCGCAATCGCAATTTGATTACCAATTTTTGTGAACAAAGCCCCTCGCTTTGCATCTACCACGGCTTTCTGCCGCTTAGTTGTCGCCCACTTACTATGTCCTGACATAAAATTACTCCAAAAAATAGTTGATATTGATCTTATCTATAATTATACCATAATTCTATAGACAGCTAAATTTATTTAAACTTCATCTAGAGTTTGTACTAAATATATGTTATAATAAACAGCGGAAAGGTGGCCGAGTGGTTGAAGGCACTGGTCTTGAAAACCAGAGACGGAAACGTCCGCAGGTTCGAATCCTGTCCTTTCCGCCAAAATTATATTTTTTTACACCGCATCACTATATGCGATTTTTTATTTTTCAAAAATATGTTATAATAATAAAATCCGAAAGGTGCACATTAAAAAGAAGAGTTCAAAAAATTATAAGGGGGAATAATTATGAAAAAAATTTGCACAATTTTAATGTCAATCATCATTTGTCTCGCTTTTTCTTTTAATGCCTTGGCAATGGATATCAACAGTCCGTACTATCCACTTAGCATTCATTTGTCAGACCCAGACGAAGAAGCACTGGTAATGCGTTTACTCAGATGGCGATATGAAAAAGAATATTTAGAGGAACATGGTATCATAAGTGACGACTTAGACAACTCCGCCAGATACAACGATTATATTTCTCTTTCCTATTCATCTCCATCTCCTCCAGTAATCGGCACTAAACATATCAGCGGCTTTTTTACTGACGTTCATACTAATGGTGGAAAAATAAAACTTTTTGGCGATAGAAAACTCAGAATGCACATAAATGATAATGAAGAGACTATAAGAAAAATTTATAAAGATGTGCCGTTCTTCCAGGATCAAATCAAAAAAGCAAAGGAATATCAATCAACACGTGATCAAATTGCATACATCAATAATTTCATGTGTGATTTTCTAGAATATGGCTATGCCACACCAGAGCAACAAGAAAAAAATCCCGGTATTAACGGTTTAAAAACCGGCATCAGTCTCATGATCACAAGCGGTAAAGCAATATGTAGTGGATACGTAGATATGGCAAACACTTTCTTAACACTACTAGATATACCAAACTGTATCATGTCATCTAAATCCGGCCACCACAGCTGGAATTATGTCTACGTTGATGGCAAATGGAGACATCTCGATGTGACATGGAATGACTCCTCTTCTACTAGAGATACTTACTTTCTAATCGATGAAATACATCAAGTCCGTTCTCACGACTGGACAGACTATTTCACTGATTACAACCAAAAGATCCTAGATAAAGCTGTTCCCATCGAAAAAAACATGGGGCCAGACATTAAAGCCGCTGTCTATGCCGAATTCGATGAAATGCTAAGTCAAGAAGATCTTTCTTCTCTGTCTGAGGATTATATCCGTCGCGCCATCGTGCCTAAATACTGCAGCAAAAAATGGCAGCTAGCACCAGATGATATTCTAAATCTAAGCGATCTAGAAGCTCCTGTTACCCGCAAAGACTTTTGCAGGATTATGGCTCAAACTATTGAAAAAATTACTAATAAAACAATGGCTGAGATTCTGCAAGAAAAACAAATTCTAGGAAAACAGGTTAATTTCCTAGACACAGATGACGCGAACGTAGTCGCCTTAGCAAAACTTGGAATAGTCGCCGGCACAGACGCCAATCATTTCAATCCAGACGGTTATGTCAACAAAGTACAACTTGCAGTATTTACTGGCAGAATCGCCGAAAAAGTCTTTAACGTAGACACAAAATCCCAAACATTAGACTGGTCCAGCAAAGTGTTTATTGCCGAACGAGATACCATCATGAATTCATGGTATAAAGACGACATTGCCTGGGCGTCTATACATGGCATCACCGACAAAAATATCCCTGATGCGTGGTATACAACCGTGGCTTATCGTCCGGACGAGCTCAAATCCTACACTGAAGCTCTAGATGTAGCAAACAAATTATATGTAATTTTCAAATAACCCGAACTCTTCTTACTCCCAGATTTCATCTGGGAGTTTTTCTTTTACGCGGTTTATCTCTTAACTTACAAAATCCCACTACTGCCAATATTCCGCTATAGATCAAAAACACCCACCATTGATATGGTTCAATTGTCACCAAAAATTGTCGCATTTCACCAAAAAATTCCACCACCACAATATGGAAATCTAGCAACTTTGTAGCACACCAACCCACCACTGCCTCAACACCGGGCATACCTGCCACCACGCCAGCCAAAAAAGTTAGCCCCATCGCATAAGGTAATGTTGGCAAAAGTAATAAATTTGCTACTACTGATATTAAAGATACCGTACCATAATAATATAAGATTATTGGTAAAGTCATAATCGTCGCCGCAGTCGTCGTAATTATCATTTCCGCCACAAATCCTGGCTTTTTCTGTCCATAAAAAATTCTCTTTAATCCAGGCCCCAAAATCATAATTCCCGCAAAACTCGCAAAAGACAAAAACCAGCCCAAATTTATAATAAACATTGGGTTAATCATCAATGTCCCCGCCGCCACCATCAAAATTATTCTCCATGGCGCAATTTTTCTCCCCACATACCACGCCAGTAAAGTCAAAATTGCCATTATTCCAGCCCTCATTATAGAAGGCGTCCACCCCACCATTGCCATAAAGATTACAATAAACAATACCGAAAACAACAACCCCGCAAATCGCGATAATTTTTCAAAAATCTTCCGCGCAATCTCCACCAAAATAGACAGGTGCGCCCCACTTGCCACTACCATATGTACGAGCCCTACTACTCTCAATTTTTCAGAAAGTTCATCCGGCAAACCAGATTTCATTCCTAACAAATATGACAGCCCCAAATTTGCTTCCGGCTCCGGCACCAATTGTTTCGCCCTCTTAGCAAACCAATTTCTCAATTTCAAAATCAAATCACCCGGCTCCGGCCGCATCCATGATAAGATCCTAGGCCTGTACATATACCCTGAATAAGTGCCAAATCCTTCCGACATTTTTCCGCTCAAAACCATTTCATCCCCTCGTCCCAACTCTTCATTCTTATACTCAGAAATATACAAATTCCCTCTCGTTTCGTATTCCCCATTCTCACCGAATTTCAAATTTTTTAACTTAAATTTCGTGCCGCCCTCATCCGTTTCTGGATCACCATCTATTACGCCTCTAACCACCACAGTCTGGCCATAAAATTGTCGCACATAACTCTCGCCCTCAAGCTCCTTTGCCGAACGAAAAAACGCCAATGTCATACCTGCAATTAATACCACTATTACAAATAGAAATTTCGGTTTTATATATGAATATACCAAAATTATGGCTACAAATATTATCCATACTGGCGAAACAAAATAATTAATCCTAAACACCAGCGCCAATATTGCACCCAGTATCACACCCACACATCCCACTACTACAAACCATGATTGATGCACTGCCCCCAAAATAAAATCTTTCAATTCTACCTTCTTCATGCAAGAAACCTAGCACCAGTAGCCTTATTCTTCAACCCCCTCTTGACAAAAACAATATTCATTTTATCCTTATTCCATGCTATAATACCCCTATGCACCCGTAGCTCAGCTGGATAGAGCGTCAGTTTCCGGAACTGAAGGTCACACGTTCGAATCGTGCCGGGTGTACCAAAAGCTAAAAATACAACTTGTTGTATTTTTAGGTTTTGGATACCGCCCGGCTAGATCCTTCATCGTGCCGGGTGTACCAATCTTGACTTTTTAGCATAAGTGTGATATAATCAAAAGATAGTATACTTACAAGGGGGTAAAACTATGTACATTGTTGGAGCTTCTAACTTAGATAATCAACGAAGGATAGATATAACTGGATTATTTGAACATAAACCAGAAAAAGTCACTTTAGTGATAGAACCCGAAAACAGAGAATTCGTCAGAGTTTTATTGGGTCCACAAAACTTCGGAGAAAATCGAAAGGTAGAAAGAGGAAGTCGTTTGATAATTCCAAATTGGATAGTAAAACTCTACCCGAACACAAATCGAGTTTTACTATTTACGGATGGCAATGACAAACATTATTTAAAATTTGAGTAATCTCCTAACTATGCCGAGCGCAACGCTCGGCATTTTTTCTCCGCATCTCTTAAAATATGCTAAAATATATCTATACTTGACATGCACCCGTAGCTCAGTGGATTAGAGCGTCTGTCTTCGGAACAGAAAGTCGTGGGTTCGAATCCCTCCGGGTGTACCAAATGAACAAGAATATAAGCTTGCTTATATTCTTTTTATTTGTAACCCAAATGGGATATTTTATCCCTCCGGGTGTACCATTTTTTTATCCATTTTATGCTAAAATAATAACCATGAACATCTTCGGAAAATTTCTAAAACCAAATAAGCAAACTCCAGTCCAAAATCCCAACCAGCCAAATTGGGACTCTCTGCAAAATATGCCCTTTAATGACGAAAAAGAACCCGCCAACAAAGAAACTATTCCGCCAAACCTTCGCCAACAAGATAAACTCATCAAAACTATCTTCACCGGTAACACCAGGGTTCTTAATCAAGATTCAGTCGAAGTTACCGAAGAAGAGCGTGAAGATTTTCTCGAACTCGTCGCCAACCACTCTATTACCGAAGAACATTTCAACAATGTTATCTCCCATATTAACGGCCCTTGGATGCGCAAACACCCCAATGTTATTTTTGATGAAAAAATCAACGGTGACAAACATCTCAGCAGAATCCTCGCCTACAATACAGACCTCGGTTTCAACAATTACAACGCCACAACTGGCGATTCTCTCACCAAGTTCATCAAACGCTATCCTAATCCAGCTGACTTTGAAAATGCCAGCACCCTCTTCCTTCAGATGATTAAAAATAACAATACTCCGTCCAAATATCAAGAATATCTTGAATCTATGCGCAACTTTAAACATATTGTCTACGGTAAAAAACAAGAATATTTTGATCAAGCCAAAGCACTTCAGCAAGAAGCCTTGTTAAAATATCCCCAAGCTCAGCCAGAAACTTCAAACACTTTAAAACCTATCGAATCTCTCCTCGAGTCTGCCACCTTCGACAATGATGCTTTTATTCAAAACGGTCACGAATATCACCTAACTAAAAAACACTTAGAACAGGCCGGGCTCACTCCACACCACGAACTAATAATGGAAAACAACCGCATTGGCTTCTCAAACTCTTTCAAAGTTCAAGGGCACGATGCATGTCTTGGTTACGTCGAAACTCCCGACGGCAAAGTTACGGTACGTCCATATTATAGATCTAATTCTGCTGGAATTTGGCGATATATGCCAGACTATGTAGCTGAAGAAAATGGTGAAATAAATTGGTTCGGCAAAGGATATAGCGAAGAGAGCCTTACTCTGCCATTTGAATTTCAACAAAAGCTCAATCAGATAGCCGAACAACCTCCAGCCAATCTTAGCAATTCTATGCCAGATTTCTTCTTCGCTGGCGCCGCTCATAGGTATACTTCCAGAAACGAATACCTGGATAATTTACAAAGTGGCAGTTTAAGAGGTGATTTTTATAGAGAAGTTGCCGGCAGACCCAGCTATGACTTCGGCCACATATCAAAAATCAAAGAATCGCCTGATCAACTCGACATTACCGGCCCCATTTCTCCAAATTTTAACCATCAAATCGACGCTTCTTCTACTTACACTAGAGAATATGGTGAAATTTCTTCCAAACTTTACCCATCACAAGATCACAATCTTCGCTATACCATGAGCGAAACAGAAGAGGACGGCGAGTTAAGAGCTTGGCTTAGCGGCATTGAAGTCTCCAGCTCCAGACTCACCTCTACAGGTTGCCGTGCCGAATATGCATCTATCGGCGATATTGGTACACCATTACACGAATATAGAAGTATGGCCGACGGCTACGGAGAAGAAATCGCCCCAGGCAGGCGTTACGTAAACATGTGGTCAAACTATCTCTCCAAAATGCCTCTCATTCGCCGCTATCTAAACACTATCAATAATAAGTAGCATTCTGCGCAAAAGTATGATATAATACAAAAAGTGGTACCGTAGCTCAGCTGGTTAGAGCGTGGGACTCATAAGCCCAAGGTCACTGGTTCAAGCCCAGTCGGTACTACCATAAAATTATGACAAACAAAAAAGGCTTCACCATTTTAGAAATAGTTATCGTAGTGATTTTCGCATCACTATTTTTTATTATATTCTTCATGCAAAAAGCCAACCTAGATGCCATGTATCGCGATGAAACTCGCAAAACTGCCATCAACGCCATGTATTATGCACTTGAAAAAGATTTCTACCCCAAAAACGGCTACTATCCTGAATACATATCTAAGGAAAATATTTCAGTCATCGACCCAAATCTTTGGACAGATCCTTCCGGCTACCAACTCGGCGAACCAGAAAGCTCCTATTCATACCAACCAGCCAACTGTAGTCAAGGTCAATGCCAAGAATTCATCTTAAAAGCAAACTTAGAAAAAGAAGACTCTTATATAAAGACCAGCCAAAATTAATCCTTAGACTTGGCTGTCTTTTTCTTCGCTTCCGTAATCATTTTCGAAACTTCCCTGAGTTCACTTGGTGATATATCTGAATAAGGGAAAGTATAAGTAGTCTCATCCCCCACCGTAGACAATCTTAATGTTCCATAACGAAACAACTTTTGCACCAAACCACTTTGGCTAAAGCTCGCATCCTCCACCGACCCTAAGTCTATCATATTAAAAGAGGTGACCATCGGCGATTTCATTACCATTTGTATAGCCCGCTTATTCGTGACAAAAAGTCTATTGCCATTATAAATCATCAAAGCAACCACACCGATCAACAAAGCTGCCACCACCAAAACTGCCAAAATTATAAACACAAAATTCCGCCCCATCTCATCAAGATTATTTTGTCCAACTAGCACTATCAAAAAAGCCAACAATGCCAAAACCAAACCAGCTGTCACTCCGCCAACTATCATAAACAAACAAACTTTCGCCCTCTTAAAGGCAAATTCCACATACTCGCCATCGTCCAACTTCAAAAACGGGAAATCTTTTTTACTTCTCGCATGACGAATTTTTGCTAAGCCCTCATCCATGATAACTCCTTTTTATAATTATATCATATTTTAACTATTTCGTAAATGCTTACGCCCTTTTTCGGTTATAACTCTTCCCTTTGGAGTTCTTGCAAGAAGCCCCAATTGCAAAAGATATGGTTCATAAAAATCTTCGATCGTAGTTGTCTCATCCCCAGTCAAGGCTGCGATCGTCGTTAATCCTACTGGCCTATCGCCATAATTCTCATTCATTAATCTCAGCATATTTCTATCTGCTGGATCCAGCCCCAAATAATCTATCTCCATCAATTCTAAAGCCTTTTCAGCCACAACCTTATCTACAATTCCATCGCCATTTACATCGGCATAATCCCGCACTCGTTTAAATAGCCTATTTGCTATCCTTGGGGTCAATCTCGATCTCGTTGCAAGCAAAGTACAAGCCTCTGGTTGAACTTTTGTCCCCAAAATACCCGCCGTCCGTTTAATTATTTGTTCTATCTCTGGCTCCTTATAATATTCTAATCTGTGAATGATCCCAAATCTATCCCTTAAAGGACCTGCAAGTGAACCCGTACGCGTAGTCGCACCAATTACCGTAAAATGCGGCAGATCCAACCTCACACTTCGTGCCGCCGGCCCCTTACCTATCACGATGTCCAATTTATAATCTTCCATCGCCGAATAAAGTACCTCTTCCACCGCCCGTCTTAAGCGGTGGATCTCATCTATAAACAGCACATCCCCATCTTTTAAATTTGTCAAAATCGACGCAAGATCCCCTGCTCGCTCAATCGCTGGACCCGACGTTACCCGAAGCGAAGCCCCTAGTTCATGCGCTATCACGCCAGCCATTGTGGTTTTACCAAGCCCCGGTGGCCCATATAATAATATATGGTCAAGCGTAGAACCATCATTTCGTTTCTTTACCGCATCAATCGCCAACTTTAGATTATTTTTAAGATGTTCTTGCCCAATATATTCCGCAAACGAAACCGGCCTTAGCGAAATCTCAATTTTCTCTTCTTCTGAATTATTTTCTGCCAATGTTGGCTCCACTAACCTCTCAATTGCCATAGGTTCATTATATCATGAAATATTGTTTTGAGGGGCTTATCGGAGGCACGGCCGAGATTGAGGGCGCTTGCCCTGTAACGACAGGCGCAAGCGACCCGTCCCCGAAAAACAATATTTCATGATACTAGCACTATTGACAAGTAAGTGCTAACGCGCTACAATAGAACAAGAATTAGCACTCATACATAAAGAGTGCTAGAAAAAGGAGATAAAATATGTCAAAAATCATCGGTATTGACCTCGGCACCACCAACAGCGCTTTCGCTTACATGGTCGCCGGCAAGCCAGAAGTTATTACAAATTCTGAAGGCGACCGTACTACCCCGTCCGTAGTCGCCGTTACCAAAAAAGGCGAACGCCTCGTAGGCAAAGTCGCCCAACGTCAGCGCGTAACTAATCCAAAAAACACCATCTACGGCATCAAGCGTCTTATCGGCCGCAAATTTGATGACGAAGAAGTCCAACGTGATCTCAAGATCAGCCCTTATAAAATCGTCAAAAAAGGCCATGGCGTAGCTGTAGAAATGGACGGTAAAGAATATACTCCTGAAGAAATTTCCGCTATGGTGCTTTCCAAAATTAAAACCGATGCCGAAGCTTTCCTCGGTGAACCAGTCACTGAAGCTATCATTACCGTACCAGCCTACTTTGACGATTCTCAGCGTCAAGCTACTAAAGACGCTGGCAAAATTGCTGGCCTCGAAGTCAAACGCATCATCAACGAGCCAACCGCGGCCGCTCTAGCCTATGGTCTTGAAAGCAAAAAAGACGAAAAAATCGTCGTATTCGACCTCGGCGGTGGTACTTTTGACGTTTCCGTCTTGGAGCTTGGCGATGGCGTATTCGAAGTAATGTCAACCAACGGCGATACCCACCTTGGCGGCGAAGATTTCGACAATATCATCGTTAACTTCTTAGTTGATGAATTCAAAAAAGAATCCGGCATTGACATCAAAGGCGACGCCGCTGCTATGCAACGCGTTAAAGACGAAGCCGAAAAAGCCAAAAAAGAACTTTCCAGCTCTACCAGCACCGACATCAATCTCCCGTTCTTGTCGGCTGACGCAGAAGGTCCAAAACATTTTGAATATACCTTGACTCGTGCCAAACTCGAAGAACTTGTAGCTCCCCTTCTCGACCGTCTTGCTAGCCCAGTCGAAAAAGCTCTTCAAGACGCCAAATTAAATACCAAAGATATTGACGAAATCGTTATGGTTGGCGGTATGACTCGTATGCCAGCCGTTGTTGAAAAAGTCAAAAACCTCTTCGGCAAAGATCCGATGCAAGGCGTAAATCCAGACGAAGTAGTAGCCGTTGGTGCCGCCATCCAAGGTGGCGTTCTTCAAGGCGATGTCAAAGATATACTTCTTCTAGATGTTACCCCACTCACTCTCGGTATTGAAACCATGGGCGGTGTCCGCACTCCACTTATCGACCGTAACACCACTATCCCTACCAGCAAATCCGAAGTATTTTCTACTGCATCTGATAACCAACCACAAGTAGAAATCCACGTCCTTCAAGGCGAACGTGAATTTGCCAAGGACAACAAATCTCTCGGTCGCTTTATTCTAGACGGTATCGCACCAGCTCCACGCGGTGTACCACAGATCGAAGTCACCTTCAATCTTGACGCAAATGGTATCTTAAATGTCACCGCTAAAGACAAAGGCACCGGTAAAGAACAGTCTATTACTATTCAAAATTCCGGCAACATGAGTAAAGAAGACATCGAAAAAGCTCAAAAAGAAGCCGAACTTCACGCCGAAGAAGACAAGAAGAAAAAAGACACTATCGACGCTAAAAACCACCTAGAAAACGCTATTTATCAAGCCGAAAAAATGCCAGACGAATATAAAGACAAGATCAGCGACGAAGACAAAGATACTATTAAAAAAGCCGTTGAGGATGCCAAAAAAGTCTTGAGCGACGAATCGGCCGACAAGGAAAAGCTCGAAACAGCCGCTAAGGAACTTTCCGACAAAATCATGCCTATCGGTGCAAAAATGTATCAACAAGCTTCCGCCGAAGAGCCAAAGTCTGATGATAAAAAATCCGACAACAAAGATGACGAAGCTGTCGAAGGCGAAGTAGTAGATAAATAATATGCTATAATTGGGAATATGAAAATTATATTCCCAGAACTCAAAAACTCGATTACAAAAGAAGCCATTAAAAGCTTTCCAGAGATCGAGTTTTTTGATGCTACAGACCTTAGCGCCGCAAACATAATGCTAAAAAACGGCCAAGCCAATTCCATGATTTCTGGCTTAGATTATTCTTCACGCGATGTCCTCCTTGCTTATAAAAAATATCTTCCGCTAAAATCTACTTACTTTTCAAGTTGTTTTATTTGTAAAAAAGACGACCAGATTTTAGCTCTCGCCGATGGTGGAGTCAATAAGCTCCCTACCAAAGAACAACTCTACACTATAGTCGAAGACACGACTCAAACTTTTATCACCTACACCAACAAAAAACCCAAGATCGCCATGCTTTCTTATTCTACTTACGGTTCTGGCGGCAAAAATCCCGATCTTGAAAAAATCCACTATGTTATTGATAAAATTCGCGAAAATCACCCTAATTGGCTCATCGACGGCGAAATGCAATTGGATGCCGCCATAAACCCCAATATAGCTGCCAAAAAAGCTCCTAATTCTCCTCTACAAGGCCAAGCAAATATTTTAATTACTCCAGATTTAAATTCTGGCAATATTCTCTACAAATCTTTAGAACAATTCGGCGGCTTCACCTGTGCTGGACCCATTATTCAAGGATTCACAATGCCACTCGCTGATCTCTCCCGCGGCAGCACGGTAAAAGACACCGTCCTCACCATTGATGTCATTAAAAAATTACACGAAAGGAAATCTTAATGAAATATTTTGGCACTGACGGCATTCGTCAAGAATCCACCAAATTCACTACTGACTTTCTTACAAAAATTATCAAAGGCCTCATCGACTATGCCGGCGACGAAATAAAAATCCTTCTCGGCGGCGACACTCGCGAGTCTACCGAATGGATTCTCGCCGATCTCGAATCCGCCTGCGAAACTTTCGGTATTGAATATGGCAACGTCGGCGTTTTACCAACTCCGGCCATCAACTACTGTTTCTACCAAATGGGTTTCGATTTTGCTATTGACATCACTGCTTCCCATAATCCCTATCAAGATAATGGCATAAAAATTTTTGAACGTGGTTCATCTAGTGGCCAAAAGCTTTGCAGTAAAGGCCGAGAAGCTATCGAACTCGCATTGGCCTCTACGGAAGAATATCACCTTACTTCATCAACTCTTCGAGAAAATTTGCATAACGAAGCTCTCGGCATTTATGAAGAACACATCATAAACTACTTAGGAAATACCGATCTCGCCAATCTAAATATCGGCATAGACTGCGCTAATGGCGCTAATAGTGTTATAGCGAAACAAATTTTCAAATATTTCGGCGCGCATCCCCATATTATTAACGCCGATACTTCTTATAACACTAAAATCAATGCAAATTGCGGTAGCACTCATCTCGAATCATTACAAAACCTTGTAACAGAAGAACACCTTGATTTTGGCGTAGCTTTTGACGGCGACGGCGATCGTTGTCTAATGGTAGACAACAGTGGCAAAATTATAGACGGCGATCATATACTCGCTATTCTGACCAGCCATCTCAACCTAGACAAAATCGCTACAACCGTCATGGCTAATCAAGGCCTCCTTAACTGGCTTAAAGATAATCAAATTGAAGCCGAAATCACTGCCGTTGGCGATCACAACGTAGCTGAAGCTATGCGCGAACACAACATCCGGCTAGGTGGAGAGCAATCTGGTCACATCATTTTGCCAGAAGAAACTACCGGCGACGGTGTGCTTACCGCTCTCATGATATCTAAGATAATCGCCGAATCAACCGAGTCTCTTAATAATCTTGCCAAAATTATTACCAAATTTCCTCAGGTCATCGTCAACATGCCAGCCACCCAAAAACAAAAACAAACTTTCAAAGAAAAAGATCTCGTCAAAGAATTACTTTTAGACTATAATTCAAAGCTCACTGCAGTAGAAGGTCGTCTCCTAGTACGACCATCCGGCACCGAACCACTTATTCGCATCACTATGTGGGGCAAAAACGAAGATACTATCAGTCAGTTAGCTAATGAACTAAAAAATAAATTAGGAGAAATATTATGATTATCAAAACATTAACCGAATATACCCCAGAAATCGCCAACCGTATTCGCGAACTATTGATTCAGCTGTCTCGCAGCGGCAAAGATCGTGGTGAAATCCCCAAAGAATGGTTTGATGATCTCATTTCTTCACCTTATCACGATATGTTGCTCGCATTTGATGAAGACAATAAAATTATTGGTATTGCCACTCTCTCCATCATCATGGGGCCTATTATTCGTAAAAATGCCTATCTTGAAGATTTTGTCACAGATAAAAGCTGTCGTGGTCAAGGCGTCGGTACCGCTCTTTGGAATGCTATGTTAGAATGGGCCAAAGATCATGGTTGCCAAGAGCTCAATTTCACTTCCGGTCACGGCCGTGAATCAGCCCAAGAATTTTACCGTCACAAAGGAGCCGAAATCTACGACACTAATTTCTTCCGCAAACCTGTTTTATCAGAATAGATACTCAAAATCGCCGGCAATAAATATATTTGCAGCGCGTTCGGTAACCCCGAGAAGAAGCATAATGTTATACCATACGCGATAATCAAAGTTAAAATCATCCCAGCATTAGGATTTTTTACCACCACCCGAAACACTAAAACTATAGTCAATATAAATAACAAAAATCCTATCATACCCGTCTCTAATAGCAGACTGGCATATTCATTCTGCACAATTTCCTTTGGCGCTGGCGACAAATCATTATCATATAATACTTGTCCAGCTCCACCAATTCCCACACCAATTGCCAAATTCTTAAAATCTTTCCGCCAAATCGTAAGTGCCGACTTTGTCAATCTCACTCTAGTATCAGTAGATTCCACAACATAACCATCAAACATTGCAACTTCTTCTATCTCCTCTACACTTTCATTTGCATCTTTCTTATCCAATTCATCATTTTTGTTAAACTCTTTTTTATCAGTCCTAATATCTATAATCCCTAACGACAATTGATTCAGTACCTTTGCTACGCCACTTTCGTAAGTATCATCCGTTTGACTCAACTGTGCAAAAACACCTTGCATATTTAATGTAAATGCAAAAGAAAGAACCACTAACCCCCACAACAAACCAACCCTTTTTAATATTTCCCCACGTTTTTTCCTTTCTCGCACCACCACAAACACGCTCATAAATATTATTGCCACCACAAATGCATAAATCGCCCCCCGCGAAAATGTCAAAAATAAAGTCGCCATAAAGATGAAGAAAAGTACGGCCAATGACAGGTGGCAATTATATTTCAACGTAGCGGCATTTCGGAGCCTGGCAAGGCGAGAATTAGCGCCGTCCGCCCGTGGCGACGGGCCGGACGGACGCGGCCGCAAGTGAAATATATTGCCAGGACCCGTCATCATCCATCCCGAAATTATCGTTGGTGCAAGCAACAAATTTCCCATAAATTGCGGTTCGATCGCAAATCCATTTGGATGCGGAAAACCAAACATCTTGTATGTACATCCTGCACAAAGAAGCGTGCAATCCCGTGACACGCCAATTACATCCAATACACATTGCAGCCAACACCAAACGCATACTAAAAGCGAACTAACAAAAAACCATCTCCAAAATATCTTTTTATGATCATCATTTAATATTTCTTTCTTAAATTGCCAAAACGCAAACAGTGCAAAGTATATCAACCACAAAATTCCGGTAGTCAAAATTCCTCGCACTACATTATCAGACCAAATTATAGACAGCGTCACAAAAACAGGAAACAGTAGCCAAACCCATTTTTTAAAAAAATCGCCAATTAGTTTCTCCCTAATTAAAACCACAAGACTAAATAAATCAAACAACACCAACCATATCAAAGGTAGGGAAAGCTCAAAATTCATCGTCTCGTTTGTACCAAGCCGAATAATAGGAAAATACGAAAAATATAAAACCGCCGGCAATATATATAAAAAACCTCTAAAGATTTTTTCAATTTTATTTCCCATTGCAATTTTTCTCACACTTTTTAATAAAATCTTTGATTTCGCTATCAAACCTTTTTACGCCAAAATCTTGTACACTTTCCGCCACTTTCTCTCGCACAAATTTCATTTTTTCAAATTTCAATATCCCATCCGAAAGCGAACTCACCGTCTGCTTATCAAACAACACGCCATTTTTTTCATCTTTCACGTAATCACAAGCTCCGCCTTCACCAAATGCAACCACCGGGCATCCAACCGAAAGTGCTTCTACCGGCGCAATTCCAAATGGCTCCAAACTAGGGAACAAATACCCCTTTGCACTTGCAAGATATTTAACTAATTCTTTTTTCTGCATTAAAGGATAAAATTTTATTAATTCGGAACCCTTCGCCATTTTCATTAATTCTTTATGTTCTGGCCCTTCGCCAATCACCACGAGCGGACGCCCTAATTTCAGGCACGCCTTCACCGCAAGATCCAATCTTTTCCAATTTACTTGCCGGCTTGTCACAATATAATAGTTTTCCACAGGACCCTTTTTATATTTAAAATCTTCCACCTCCACTGGCGGATGCACTACTACCGCATCTCGCTTGTAATATTTTTTTATTAATTCCCTTGCATATTCGGAAATCGTCACAAAATAATCCACTTTTTGCGCCGCTGCATAATCTGCTTTTTTAAGCGGTTTTACCATCAGCTTAAAACAAAATCTCACCACTGGATTCAACATGCCAAATCCAGGATTTTTAATATAGTCGTCATACATTTGCCAATAATATTGCGTTGGCACATGACAATACGATATATGCACCCCGTTCGGAGCCGATACTGCCTTAGCCTCTGCACCAGTTACCGATATCACCAAATCATATTCAGATAAATCCAACCTCTCAAACCATCTTTGCCTCAAAGGCCCAAGTATTCTCCTAAATTTAGACGGAAAAATCTGTAACCAACCAGTCCTCACGTCCGCATCATTAAACCAATTAATTCCCTTCTTATCATATTTTGAAGTATATATTGGCGCTTCTGGAAAAAGCCTATGCATCTCAAGCAAAACTTTTTCGGCTCCACCCACATTTGTCAGCCAATCACATACTAACGCTACTTTCACTACTTCGCTCCGTCCCGCTTTAGCACTGCTGCAATCGTTTTAAAGAAAATTTGCGTGTCAAGTGTCAAAGACCAATTCATCACATAATATATGTCAAGCGCTCTCCGCTCCTCAAAAGAAATATCTCTCCTCCCACTTACTTGCGCAAAACCAGTCAAACCAGATTTCACTGACAGTATCAAAGACCTATCACCGTAATCTCTAAGCTCACCCGGTAAAAGCGCCCTCGGTCCTATAAGCGAAATATCGCCTTTCAATATATTAAACAATTGTGGCAATTCATCTATCGAAGTCCTACGAATAAAATTTCCCACCTTCGTGATTCTTGGATCATTCTTTAAATAATCTCCATCCGCACGATATTTTTTTATTAATTGCGGCTTACCCATTTTAATAAACGCCTCTTCTGCCGGCATCCCACTATATTCCGGCTTCATCGAACGAAACTTATAGCACTTAAATTTTCTATTATATTGCGTCAATCTTTCGTCTTTATATATTGGCGAATGTTTAAAATCTGATAATTTCAAAATTATCCAAACAATCATCATTGGAATTGCCGTTACAACAATCGCCGCCAAGCTAAACAATATATCAAAAGCTCGCTTAAACATCGCGGCCATGCCAGTAAGTGGCGTAAATTTCACCAAAACAGCCGGCGTATTCCCCACTAGCTCCAACTCACCAAAATGCGAAGACAAAGCCGTCTCCGATGGCACAAAATAATACAAAACATGATGATTAATCGCCTGTCTAAATACATACTCCGTAGACTTTTCATCCGTCTGGAATATCACATCAGCTTTAGATTTCTTCAAGGCGTCCTTTAAAGAAGAATATTGATGCGTCTTAAGATCCTTTGGAATGTATCTACGATTCGCCACCAACCCAGCCAGTCTATATCCAGATTCTGGCCTAGATGTAATATAGTCCGCCAGATATTCAGTATTCTTATGATTCCCTATAATAATTACCCGCTTTGTACCGTAATCATTCTTAAAAATCTGTCTCACTATAAATCTCACTAAAATACGTTCCACTAATAAAAATACAAATGAGAATCCCACCGCAAGTACTGCCATTATTCTTACTGGAAATAAGTTATCGCCCTTAAAAAAGTCATAAACTATCAAAGCCGCTACCGACAACACCGCTGCAAGCACTAATCTTCCACGTTCTGGCAACCTAGATTTACCTAAAAAAATTGATTTTTTATAAAGTCCTAATGCTGCAAGAATCACAAGCATTATTGGGACCAAAAACACTATTGTAATAGTAAAATCAAACAATTGTGATTCAAAAGTATACGGTCTCGGGTCCACATGTACACGCACAAAATACGCTGCCGCAAAAGACAACACAAGAGCCATTGCATCCCCTATCAGGAGACACACTCGCAAGATAATATCGGACTTTTTCCGCATAAGTATATTATACCATATTATTCAACCGTCACAGACTTCGCAAGATTACGTGGCTGATCTACATTGTAGCCCTTAGCCACCGTCATATAATACGCAAATAGCTGCAACACCAAATTCATCAAAATTGGTGCAAAAATTTTTAAATCAGAACTTATCCTTATTATATTTTCTACCGGTAAATCAAACTCGGCATTCGTAACCACAATCACATGACCACCTCGCGCCAGCACTTCTCTTACATTAGAGATCACTTTATCATACAATATGCCCTCCGGCACTAAAGTCATCTCAAAAAATCTATCATCCACAAGAGCTAGCGGCCCATGCTTCAACTCGCCAAAAGCATAAGCATTTGCATCCACGTAAGAAATTTCCTTCAATTTCAAAGCCCCCTCCATCGCTGTTGGATAAGCCGTATCACGTCCTAAATATATTGCATGATCATAATCAAAATACTGTTTAGCCACACTTTTTACTTTTTCTTTTACATCATTTAATACACCTCTTATTTCTTCAGGCAATTTTACAATCTCTTCCACATAAGGTCTTAGCACTCCTGGCTTCACACCTTTAGCCTGCGCAATGGTCAAGCCAAACATCACCATCGCGATAGCCTGCGATGTAAAAGCCTTCGTCGAAGCTACTGAAATCTCCGGCCCCACATGCACATAAGTTCCACCATCTACTTCACGCGCAATTGTTGAACCAATTGCATTCACTATACCAATAGTAGGAATTCCCTGCTTTTTTATCTCACGCAGGCACGCCAGAGTATCTGCTGTTTCGCCAGACTGAGAAACAATCAAAGCTACTGAATCCTTTGGGATATAAGCATTGCGATATCTATATTCACTTGCGATCACAGTTTCTACTGTAATTTCCGGTGTAAATTGTTCTATAAAATACCCAGCCAAAAGTCCCGCATGATATGCCGTCCCACACCCCACAATCACCAAATGTTTTATTTTGCGCAATTCCGATTCAGACAAACCGGGCCCCCCAAGATGTACCGTACCGGCCTTTTTATTTATCCTCCCTCTCAAAGTTTCCGTCAACGATTCCGGCTGCTCCATAATTTCCTTCAAAAGAAAATGTTCGTATCCGCCTTTTTGAATAGCCGCCAAATTCGTTTCTATCTCTTCAACTTTTGCTGATACCGGCTCCGCATTTAAAGTCTTGATTTCAATATTATCTTTTTTAATAACCGCCACTTCTCCATCATTCAAATAAATCGCATGCTTTGTGTGACCCACCAAAGCCGACGCGTCGGAAGCAATCAAAGTTACATCGTTCCCTACGCCAATCACAAGTGGCGACCCACTTCTTGCTACCACAATCTCTTCCGGATTTTTTGCAGACACCGCCGCAATACCATAAGTCCCCTTCACTAATTTAAGTGCTTGAACCACCGCATCAGCCAAAGCATATTTACCATCGCCATAAAAAGAATTAATTAAAGCCGCCAAAACTTCTGTGTCGGTTTCAGACTTAAATTCATGTTTCTTTAAAGTCTCTTTTAACTCTTTATAATTTTCAATTATCCCATTATGCACCAAATAAATATTTCCTGCCCGATGCGGATGCGCATTAGACTCAGAAGGCTCGCCATGTGTAGCCCACCTAGTATGCCCAATCCCAATTCTGTCTTTACGTTTATTTTTTGCAAGTTTATTTTCTAAATTTACAATTTTACCCTCTGCACGAAGCAATGTCACATTACCACCACTACTCAGCGTTACAATTCCTGCAGAATCATACCCCCTATATTCCAAACGCTTTAGCCCAGAAATCAAAAAATCTTGTGCATTACCTTTTCCGACATACCCCACAATTCCACACATAAACACCTCCTATTATTTTCTCCATTGTACCATATCAACAATCATTAAACTAAATGTTATAATATCAACAATGAGTGAAGAAAACCGCAAAACTTTAGCCGCTTACGACCTAGCAGCACAAAAATATTTAGATAACACCTTAGCGCACAACGCAGCACATCAAAAACATGCACAAGAAAAACGCAAAGAACTGGACCAAACTCTTCGAAAAAGTTTCGCCACGCTTCCAAAAAACAGCAAAATCTTAGAAATCGGCGCCGCTGATGGCGCAAACTCATTGTTTCTAGAATCACTCGGCTACAATGTTACGGCTTCCGACATAGCGCCAGCCTTTATCAACGCGCTTAAAAAATGTGAATTGAAAACTATAAAATTTAATGTTCTTGAAGATAATTTCCCTGAAAATTATGATGGCGTCTTATGTTGGCGTGTGTTCGTACATTTTACGCCCGAAGATATTTTACTGGCCTTAAAACGCATTTTTAAAGCCCTAAATCAAAATGGACGCCTCATATTTAATGTAATTGATCGCGCAACACATAGTTGCGACAACGAAATGAAAGATTTTTCAGACGAATATAAAATGGGCGCTGAACGTTACTATGCCTATTACACCGAAAACGAAATTCGCAATATCATAGCTAAAACCAATTTCAAAATTGCAGATTATTGGTCAGAAAAAGGCGGACATAATAATTGGTTTTGTTTCGTATTAGAAAAAAGTAAGACACAAAAAATTAACCCAAAAATTCAAAATTATATCGAATCAGAAATCCTGCCAAAATATTCCAATATTGGCGGCCACACAGATACGCACATTCGCCAAGTAATTGATCGTAGTCTAAATTTTCATAAACAAGCACCCGAACTTAACATTGACATGGTTTACGTCATTGCCGCCTATCATGATTTAGGCCGAACCATAGATCAAGAAACACATAATTTTGAATCAGCAAAATTACTTCGTAAAGACAATTTTTTGAAAACTTATTTTTCCGAAGACCAAATCAACACCATGGCAGAAGCAGTCGAAGATCATCGCTCTACACTAGGACATGAACCACGCAGTATTTATGGCAAGCTCGTTTCTTCAGCAGATCGCAACACAAATATCGACACGATGCTCAGTCGTATTTACGACTATACCAAACATATCCATCCAGAAATTAGCGAAGACGAAGTTATTGAACGATCGCGGCTTCACTTACGCAAAAAATATTCTCCGAATGGCTACGCCGCAAATACTATGTATTTTAATGATCCAAACTTTACCGGTGCCCTAATAAAAGTAGAAGAAATCACTCGCACTCCAGAAAAGTTTGCAAAGATAATGCGCGAGAATAACAACAAAAGGGCATAAATAAAATATATATCCTCTTGACACAATACATTATATTTTTAAATCTCGAAATCAACCAATAAAAAATCCTCTCCCGAGGAATTGGTGAGGGGCGACCAGACATACTTATTCGGTTATGCATGGTTGTGGACTGGTGTATTGACCACCCCGAATACACGGCCAAGATCAAGGTTATACCTAAGAAAGGCTACCCAGTGCTAATGCCGTGCGAGTTCTGAGGTATACTTTTGCAGGCAAAGAGATTCGAACTTAATCCTAAACCAAATTTTACTTAGCAACGCGACTTTTTCTTAATAACGTAGTGACCAGTAAGAATCGCTAATGCCACAAGAAAAACAGTAACATCTAATTGAAAATTCGCAGTAGCGCTCTGTTCTACTCTAAATGCCGAACCAGAATTTGGAACCTTTATGTCTTCTTCGTTAGGGGTCGGGATGAGACTTTTTAGTATTGGCATAATACTTTCAGGAATATGA
>JAFWHS010000005.1 GCA_017511925.1 Candidatus Saccharimonadota bacterium
TTGAGTATAGATAGCATCAGCGATTAAAAATGGAGAGATAGCCTTAACTAATTTTGGCAAGTTTTCCTTAAGGATTTCAAATTCTGTTTCACTAATGCTTGGAGCTTGACCAAGCTTAGTCTCATAATCACCATATTGCCCAATATAGTCGGTAAGGATTCCGACTAGCTCATCAACATCGCCGTCAGTCGCAGTACCTTTCAAAACTTTAACCAAATCAAGGTAAGCCGGAAAGCTAGCTAAATCGCCAGCATAGTTTGCTAATAAGTCATAGAAAGCATTTCCTGCTACCATACCAGCAAGACCATTGCTGGTATCGCTAATAAACCCAGTAAAATCACTTTGCTTATCTAGCGTTCTCACTTGGTATAATTTCATTACGGCCGATAATGGCTCCTTAATCTCGGTGTCAAAGTATTCACGAGTCAGCCCATTATCAGTCACAAATCGCATCCAGGCATCCATATAGTTGCGGCCATTCATAGCACCAACCTGTTCGACAAGGCCGTCATTGTTTGATAGAATATTGGCAGCAGTGTTTGGGTCGGCTAGTTCGGCAATGTTGATAACAGAAGTTGCAATTTTTAAATCAGCAGGATGTACTTCTTCGTAAATACCAGTATTATAGAATCCCCATAATTCCGGAAAGACATAACCGAGAAGTAAATCATTGCCATCTTTGACATCATGGATATTGGTATAACCTGGCTCGGTGAGACTAGCACGAGGCGCGCCAAAAGTATAGACATAAAAATCATCCGCCTTCATGTCGTAATCTAAAATATTTTCGTTTATCTTTTTAGCAACTAGATCAACTACCGCACCGCCACGAGAATAACCAACCATCCAAATTTTATAATCTGAAAGATGGTTAGTATAAATATATTCATCAAGCCTTTCCTTGATATATCCGGCCGATTCGCTAAAACCAGCATGATCACCACTAGTGCCAACGTTAAAGTTCGAAAGCCATTCAGTCATATAATTATAATTTCTAGGAGCAACAACGATTAACGTTTGTCCATCCGGTAGAGTCTTTCGTGCAATAGTTGTCCCCATAGAGTGCCCATCCCCATCGGATTCTGTATCCCATTTTTGAAAATTGCTAAAACCAAGTTGTTCTAGAAAAAGTTGTAATTTTGGATTTGGCGTAGAACTATCGGACGGATAGCCGTCAGCCTCATTTTCAAATCCAGCAAGGCCCAATGCATATGAAACAGCGCGAAGCTCTGGATGATCACCGGGAGAAGGTGTATCAAAATAGCTATCACTATAATTTATAGTATCAGTTGAATCTAAAGCATCCCAAACCGTTCCCCATGGATTATCTGGGTCTTCCACAAAGGCATAATATGGATACGTAGCTGTGATAGAATCCGACGATTCAGGGGTGATATCATAGCTATCTGGACCAATCGCAAACGAAACTACTGGAGTAAAACATGAGAATAGAAAGCTAAAAATCAAAAGTATTACTATAAAATATCGTCGTCTCTCGTGTCTTCCTTCTTTTATTCCTAGGTTTTCCATAGCAATTATATCTACTACGATTATTATCGTTTTTCTTTCTTCATCAAAACACCTGTCACCACAACGACTCCAACAATCATAGTAATAACCAGGGAATCATTTGTTATTTCTGCGCTGCTACCTTCGCTGGTAAATGCACCGGTGTTGGGGACTGCGATATCTTCGTCATCGGTTTTTGGTTCTACGATTTTGAAGCTGGCCTTGGCGCTTCCTGACTCTGGCTCTGAGAAATATGCTTCAAAGGAATGTTCGCCTAGCGCGAGAGTGTTTAAGAAACTCGCTGGGAGGGTAATAGTCTGGTTGTCTGAATCTACTTCACAATCTGTACGCATATCATAATATTCGCCATCAATGATGAGATTACCTGTGCCGCAGAATGTTGTTACATCGTTATCGATTTTAAAGACTAATGGTTCTTCACTGCCGATGATATGCTCGCCGCCGTCACCTTCTAGTACTGGATAAACTTGGAGGAAGGTTGCGTAAAAGGTTAAAGATTCTGTACCGGGTGTTACTCTGAAAACATTGTCTTGTATCTGATCGGTGACTTCTTGGCCGTCTAATTCTAGATATACTAGTTCATTGCCAGGCTCTGGCACGATTCCTACTTCTACGTCGGTACCGCCGACTACAATATTTGGCACATCGAGATTTCCGTTGCCTGTGATGTATTTATAAACGGAAAGGTCGTGGCCGGCTCTCACATAGGCGTCCATGGTGATGTCTCGAATCTCTTTGCCAGCTTCGGTGCCTTCGTCGATAATGGCAAGTTCGAGGGTTACCGGCATGTTGCGCTTCATGACTTCGACCCCCGCTTTCACATCATAGGCAACCTCAAAAACAGCATCGCCAGCTTGAACATGGATTCCTTCACTACTTATAGACGGATCCATATATTCTTCAGCACTCCAATAAAACCAGCCGTCATTAAGGGAACAACTATTCCCGCCCATACCTGGAAAAACCGCACTAATGTCGCCAAAACCATATTCTAGCTCTTCGTCATCCTCAACAGGGGTAAAATACCCTTCTAAATAGTGTATTGTCATCTCACGCGCCGCTTTTAGTTTTACCCAGATTGTTTGATGGTCTGGGTCGGTGTTGTCAAGTTCGAGCGTGCCGCCTTCTGCGGTGAAGTAACTTTCGGTGGCGGATGCCTTAGGAATATAAACATTTGATGATACTAAAACTGCTAGCATGAGACATGCTGCAATTTTTAAGAATTTGTTTTTATGTTTATTCATAGAAGCTCCTTTAAATTTTTGTTTGACCTCGTGCTTATTTTTGATTATAGCACAAAATGGTTGTGGTTTGTAGATATTGTAGCTATTAATTATTTATCGTTCGAGTATGAGTTTTTTATTAAACCATAAATACTATGTTATAATAAGCATAAATGTCATATGTTGTTAACTAGGAGACCAAATGCACAATATCAAACAATGGAGAATTATAGCGCTAATGCTATTATCTTTAGCACTAGCTACTTTTTTTACAACGTCAAACACATTCGCGGAAGATTCTACGGGCGCAGACGTACTCCATTCAGTTACATTAACCTACGACCAAGATGGCTAAATCACTAAAGCCAGCAAGGAACAACATCGATGGAAATGACTGACAGAACGTACAAAAAAGAATTCATAGAATTAGCAGTAAACGAAGCAAGAAAAGGGATTTTAAATCATGACGGTGGGCCTTTTGGAGCAGTAATAGTAAAAAACGGCGAAGTAATTGCATCGGATCATAATCGTGTATTCTCCTCCAATGATTCGACATGCCATGGCGAGATCAATGCAATACGAAAAGCCGAAAGTAAGCTTGGGACTTATGATCTTTCAAATTGCGAAATCTATACTACAGCAGAACCTTGTCCAATGTGTCTTGCGGCGATTATGTGGGCAAATATCAGCAAAGTATATTACGGGTGCAGACTAAGTGACAATGAAGCGATTGGTTTTCGTGATGCAAGGTTCTACAAAATTATGGGAGAAAGATCTTCTTTACCAGAAGGGTTCCTAGAGGAAAAAGACCGAGAAATGTGTCTTGAAGTATTCAAAGAATACAAAAAGATGAACGCAAAGAGATATTAAATCTATTTATCCAAAGCAATAACGATGACAAAAGTAAGCGCAGCATTTGATGTTGTAATAGATATATGGATAAAGATGCTAAATCAATTGTCGTTTACTTTTCGGCACATAATCACACTAGAAATGTTGCAACAAAGAATGCCTGACCATCGCTTCTTGCAAGATGCTACAGATGCGCAAATCAAAGATTGGATTTGGAGTCTATGAGTCTCGTTGTAAATATATATTACACTGGCAAAAACGGCTACGCTAAAAAATTTGCCGAAGAGATGGTAAAAAGCGGCATCGTCGACCGAGTTCGTGCCGAAGACGGCAATGAGCGTTATGAGTACTTCTTTCCTATGGACGACACGGAAACTGTCATGCTCATCGACAAATGGCACGACCAAGCCGCACTCGACGCACATCACAAAACCCCAATGATGCAAGAAATCGCCGCACTACGCAAAAAAAATAATCTCAATATGCGTGTAGAAAAATTCACAGAAATAGATTAACTAGTCATAGATAAAAAACACTGCCTCATGGCTGGTTCAATAATGTCTTCATTTGGTGAGGGGCGAGTAGACATTGTTGCTCGGCTTTGCATGGTGGTGGACTAGTGTATCGACCACCCCGAATACACTTCGAAGATCAAGGTTATACCTAAAAAGGACTACCCGGTGCTGATGCCTTGCGATTTCTGAGGTATACATATACAGGCAAAGAGATTCGAACTTTTAAGATAATACAGCTTTATTGGAGTCGTAAAGGTTTTAAACAGTGACAATGAAGAAAATAAAAGAAATACAATGTCAATGGTATAATTAAAACATGAAAACACATGAAATGAATTTGCAACCAAAATACTTCGATTTTATGAAAGAAGGGACGAAACGTATCGAGCTTCGCCTTTATGATGAAAAACGAAGCCAGATAGAGCTCGGAGATATTATTGAATTTTCTAAATCTGAAAATGATAAATTAAAAGCTGAAGTTATCGGTCTTCTCCACTACAACTCCTTTAAGGACTTGTTTGAAGATTTCGATATTTCTATTCTAGCCGATTCTTCAATGACAAAGGAAGAGCTACTCAGTGTGCTTAGTGAGTTCTATACTCCAGAAAAACAAGCAGAGTATGGAGTTATTGGTATTCGCTTGAAGATGCTTTAAGTGTAGCTCGCTTCATTAGAACTTTTTGGGGATTGATATTGCCTAAGGGCTAGAAATCAACAAAAAGCACGGGTTTGTATCCGTGCTTTTTCATCTACAAAGCAATCTTGAATTCTGCATATTTATCTGCGAAAGCATCTTCGATTTTTTTATTAGTTTTCTCGAGATACTTTTTGACTAAATAATATCCAAGTGAATAACCCGACCAGCGTGGCAGTTCGTCGTTGCCATTGAAGAATATAGTATCATAATCGTAATAATTGGATTCTAATTGATCGCGAAGCTCTTCGAGAATCTTTTTGTTCTCATCATTTGTTCGTTCAAGGATTGTTTTGATAAAGACTGTTTTTTCTTTTCGATCTTTTACAAAATCAGCTTCTAGGTATGTTGCAACGCCCTCGCTGATTATGCCATCGAATAAAGAATTAATCCACTCATCGTTTTTGCCCCATCGAGCGGCGTGACAAAGTTCATGAGCTACCATTTCAGAAATCAAATTCTTGGTTGCTTTTTCTTCGTTAATGGCGAATTCAATGAAGTCAGAAGTCCTAGCGCGCCCACCGACTCCGTCTTCTGGGATGATAATATCGTGTAAACGGTTAGTTACTAGCACATCGATATCCCAATTGACTTTAAGTTTTGGGAATACATATTCTTCGGCAGTTTTAACAGCATCAATAATTATCTCCCTACTATCAGAAAGATTACCATTAGCTTCTGTAAGCAATATGTTTACCTTGTGCATAATTAAATTTTATCATAATCAGTGATGTTTTAATTGCTATATATTACATGCATCTTCATTTGGTGAGGGGCGACCAGACGTTGTTGCTCGGCTTTGCATGGTGGTGGACTGGTGTATCGACCACCCCGAATACACTGCTAAGATCAAGGTTATACCTAAAAAGGACTACCCGGTGCTGATGCCCTGCGAGTTCTGAGGTATACATATACAGGCAAAGAGATAGGGATGTCGCTTCGCTCCATGGGGATGTCGTACTTCGCACTCCATTCGAACTTTTAAGAAAATACAGCTTTATTGGAGCCGTAGGGGCTTAAAACAATGACATTGGATAAAATAAAAGAAAGACAATGTCAATGATGGGATTGTCTTTATGGTATAATAGAAAATGCTCACATATGAAAAACAATCGCGAAAAAACAATAGTTAAAACCAGTATTATAAGCATCTGCGCAAATTTGATGCTAGTAGGATTCAAAGCGACAGTAGGTCTACTATCAAACTCTATCGCAATTATTACGGATGCCGTTAATAACCTTAGCGATGCACTATCGAGCATTATCACGATCATTGGCACGAAACTTGCTGGCAAAGCACCAGACAAGAAACATCCGTACGGGTACGGGCGCATTGAATATATTACTTCACTCGTAGTTTCCGCTATCGTGCTCTATGCGGGTGTCACTGCATTCATTGAATCCGTAAAAAAGATTATTGCGCCAGAAGAAGTAGACTATAATGTCACGACTATAATCGTTCTGATTGGCGGCATTATCATTAAGTTCGTACTTGGGCTATATGTCAAGAAAAAAGGACGCACCATAAAATCCGACTCTCTGGTTGCAAGTGGAGCAGACGCTTTTAATGATGCCATTCTTTCTATCTCCGTACTTACATCGGCAATTGTCTATATGATTTTTAATGTAAATCTCGAAGCATACGTCGGTGCACTAGTATCAGTTTTTATCATTAAAGCCGGCATAGAACTCATTAAAGAATCTATCAATAATGTACTTGGCACACGCATAGAAAGCAGCTTAGCAAAGTCAATTAAGAAAGAAGTCTTAAAGGAAAAGAACGTTAAAGGCGCTTTTGATTTGGTTCTAAATGATTATGGCCCAGATAAATATCTTGGCTCAATCCACATCGAAGTAGAAGATACGTTGTCTGTGGCGGATATCGATAAAATTTCTCGCCGCATCACAAAACAAGTATCCCAAAAATATGGCGTAATTCTACACACTATCGGCGTCTATTCTATTAATACAAAAGATGAAAATATTATTAAAGCGAAAAAAGAAGTTGAAGAAATCGTATTCGCACATAAAGAAATCCTACAAATGCACGGTTTTTATTTAGACATCAATGATAAAACATTAAGTTTTGATATTATTATTGATTTTAAAGCTAAAAATCGCGAAAAAATCTATCGAGAAATCTATGATTCTGTTCAAGAAAAATTCAAAAACTACAAAATCACAATCACACTAGATATAGACTCAAGCGACTAAACGCTATGATAAATTGCTTATATATTTTACGGCCTCAGTAGCCGCAATAGCTCCATCTGACGTGGCCGTAACTAATTGTCTCACGTCTTTAGTACGACTATCCCCAGCTACAAATATCCCATCAACATTCGTATGACATTTTTCGTCTGCCTCAATATAGCCAGCATCATCTAGCTTTATCAAATTCGCAAAAGCTTTGCTTTCTGGTATTCTACCAATCGCCACAAACAAACCATCAATCTCAATAGTTCGCACCTTTCCATCAGTACTGGCAACTTCAATACTTTCTAGTTTATTCCCGGCATTGAGTTTTGTAACGTTACTATTCAAAACAAATTGAATGTTCTCTTTGCCTTTCAAGCGGCTAACCGTAGAATCTTCACCTCTAAATTCGCTTCGTCTGTGAATTAAATAAACCTTCTCAGCTACATCGGCCAAATACAAAGCATCTTCAAGAGCCGTATTACCACCGCCAACAACTGCAACTTTCTTATTTTTGTAAAAAGCTCCGTCGCAAGTCGCGCAGTAAGAAATGCCTTTACCAACTAACTGATCTTCGTTAGGTAGTCCAAGCTTTCTATTTTCAGAACCAGTTGCAATAATGACTGAACCCGCCTCGTAGACATTATCAGTAGTTATTATCTTTTTCTGCTTACCATTAGCTTCAATGCTAATAACTTTCTCAAAAACTATTTCAGCGCCCAAATTCTTTGCCTGATTATATAGTTTCGTTGCGAAATCATATCCGGATATGTGCTCTTCCGCAGGATAATTCTCAATGTCTAAAGTATTAACTATCTGACCACCATAAACCTTTGCTTCAAGCACCAGTACTTTTTTCGCGGCCCGTCTAGTATAAATTGCCGCCGTCAGCCCGGCCGGTCCAGCACCAATAATCACCACATCGTACATATATTATTTTCCTATCATTTTTTCAATATCATTTTTCGATATCAAACCAACATTTCTTTTAATCTCTTCGCCATTCTCAAATATCACAAGACACGGAATGGACGAAACGCTATACTTTTCTGCCAATTCTTCTTCATTCTCTATATTAACAGACACAAACTTCACGGCGTCGTTGTTGTCAGCAATTTCCTCAATCACGGGTCTAATCATCTTGCATGGACCACACCAATCAGCATAAAAATCGGCCAGAACTTTCTTATCACTTTTTAGTACTTCTTCTTCAAAATTCTCTTGGTTCACTTCTACAATTTTCATTGTGCTTCCTTTCTTTCAATATTGTTTAAAACTTTATATGTGAGATTATATAGCACTTTTGCCTCTTCTTCTGACAAGTTTACGCATTCTCTCATTGCCTCTGGTACATAAAGTGCTTTTTTTTTCAAGTTTCGCGCCCTTATCGGTGATAGTAATATCCAAATTTCTTCCATCAAGCTTTGATTTTGCTTTCGTGATATTGCCCTTGACCTCCAACTTTACAAGTAATGGAGTAAGAGTACTTGGATCTAATAACAACGCTCTACCGAGATCCCGCATATTACTTTGCTTTTTTTCCCAAAAATACATCATCACGATATATTGTGTATAAGTTAAATCCAGCTCTTTTAACAACGGCGCATATCTACGAATTATTTCTTTAGAGCAAAGGTAAATTGGGAAGCATAGCTGATTTTTTAGCCGCAATGAATTCCTATCCGCTTGCATGCTAAGCCCCTAATACCTCCACTAAATCTTTTTCAATTTCGGCCGGATCAAAAGTTGGATCGTATCTTTTAATTGCATTTCCATTTTTATCCACCAAAAACTTGGTAAAGTTCCAAACGATATCGCCCTTTTCAGTACAGGTTTTACTCATCTTTTTAACTGCCTTCATCGCCATCTTATTCTTAAGACCAACCGGCTCCTCGTTTGGCTGTTGTTCTTTTAAAATAGTAAAAACTTGGCTTTCATTATCGCCATTAACTTCAATCTTGGCAAATTGATCAAATTGAGTTTTATACTTCGCAGTACAAAAATTATGAATCTCTTCATCTGTCCCAGGAGCTTGATGGCCAAATTGGTCGCAGGGGAAATCTAAAACTTCAAAACCTTTATCATGATATTTTTCATAAAGCTTTTCTATTGCTTCATACTGTGGCGTAAATCCACATCCCGTAGCAGTGTTAACTACTAGTGACACTTTTCCTTTTAGAGAACTGAGTTCAAAATCATCACCTTTCCTCGTCTTTACTTTCAAATCATAGATATTCATTTAAAAACTCCTAAATTAGTTTGTATGCAAACTAATTATACCATAGCTCACCAAAACAATGGTCTAAAATCACATGCCTTACTTCAACTTCGCTTGGACTCCATTTTTCTTTGTGCTAGACCTCTCTTGGTTTGCCTTTATCTGGCTACTTATCATGTGGGCGCTCGTCCTTGTTCTCGTTATCATTTCCTGCAAAATCTCCAAGCCAGTCTTCTGGATGCTTCTCCCATACCTCCTCTGGTGTACCTTCGCTGCTTATCTCAACTGTAACATCGCCATCTTGAACTAATGATGACGCACCACCAATGACAATGGAAAAAATAAAAGAAATACAATGTCAATGGCAGACTTGCACCCGATGATATAATTAAAGTAGTAAACAAGGACTTATTTATGCCAAGACCACGCAACAAACAGGACTTATTAAAAGCTGGCGAAGAGTACTACGCTAAGCTAATCGAAATGGCTGATTCAATGAGCGAGAAAGAAATGAACACCGAATTCGATTTCTCTGGCGACTCATCGAAGAAAGAACGCCACTGGGGGCGCGATAAGAACCTACGCGATATTTTGGTACATTTATACGAATGGCACCGAATGCTACTTGAATTTGTAGATACGAATCTGAATAAAGGCGGCAATGCACCATTCTTACCAGAACCATATACTTGGAAGACTTACGGCGATATGAACGTTGAATACTGGAAGAAACATCAAAAGACTTCGCTCGAAGACGCAAGAAAGATGTTTGAAAAATCGCATAAAGACGTCATGAAGTTAGCCGAAAGCCTGAGCGAAGAGCAATTATTCACTAAAGGCATGTATCCTTGGGTTGGTGGTTCCGTGCTTGGCTCATATTTCGTTAGCTGTCTATCTTCTCACTATGACTGGGCAATGAAGAAACTCAAAGCTCATAAAAAGAACTGCGCATAATATGACTTTCGATTTTAAAAAGGAATATAAAGAATACTATTTACCGAAGAATAAACCGAGCATTGTTGATGTTCCGAAGATGAATTACATCGCCGTTAAAGGTAAAGGAAATCCTAACGAAGAAAATGGCGATTTTCAGAACACGCTTGGACTGTTATACGGAGTCGCCTATACGATAAAGATGAGTTATAAAGGCGACCATAAAATAGATGGGTTCTTTGAATACGTTGTCCCACCACTTGAGGGCTTTTGGTGGCAAGATGGCAAAGATGGTATAGATTACGATCATAAAGAAACCCTAAATTTCATCTCCATTATTCGTTTACCAGACTTTGTGACGAAAGCAGATTTTGACTGGGCAATAGAAGAAGCCACCAAAAAGAAGAAGCAAGACTTCTCTAGGGTGGAATTTTTAACCTATGACGAGGGTTTATGTGTCCAATGTATGCATATCGGCAGTTACGACGACGAGCCGGCAACAGTTGAGTTAATGCACAAATTCGCCGAAGATAACGGCTATGAACTTGATATAACCGATAAAAGATACCACCATGAGATTTATTTAAGCGATCCTAGAAAATGCGACGCAAATAAGCTTAAAACCGTAATAAGACACCCAATTAAAAAGGCATAGTATGGCAAGCACAAAAGCATATCGCGATTTTATCCTAGAGCAACTATCAGAAGCGCCGAACATTACTTGTCGGCCGATGATGGGCGAATTCTTGCTATATTCCAATAACGTCTTATTTGGCGGTATTTACGACGATCGTCTGCTAGTGAAAATTGTTCCAGAGAACGAACAATACAAAATGGCCGAAGAAATTCCATATGACGGCGCGAAACCGATGTATTTTGTGGAGGATGTCGACGATAAAGAAAAGTTAGCAGAAATAGTAGAAGTAACCGTAAGGGGGCTATAAAAAACACCGCCTTGCGGCTGGTTCAATAATGTCTTCATTTAGTGAGCGGCGACCAGACATTGTTGCTCGGCTTTGCATGGTGGTGGACTGGTGTATTGACCACCCCGAATACACGGCGAAGATCAAGGTTATACCTAAAAAGGACTACCCGGTGCTGATGCCTTGCGAGTTCTGAGGTATACATATACAGGCAAAGAGATAGGGATGTCGCTTCGCTCCATGGGGATGTCGTGCTTCGCACTCCATTCGAACTTTTAAGATAATACAGCTTTATTGGAGTCGTAAAGGTTTTAAACAGTGACAATGAAGAAAATAAAAGAAATACAATGTCAATGGTATAATTGTAATAAGCAAATAAAGGACTTGCTCATGACCAAAAACCAAACAATTCGAGAACAACTAGAAGCTTACATCGAAAAGAAGTATAAGCTTCATGAAGAGCAACTTCCTTTCAATCACGAAGATTATGCGGTGTTCAGGCAACCAAGCGGTAAATGGTTTGCAGTATTCTTTGTAAAACCATACAGCGAATTTGGGCTTGGCGGAGATAAAACAGTAGACGTCGTGAGCTTTAAGATTCGCGATCATGAACTAACTGAAACACTTTATGAGCAACCAGGATATATTAAAGGCTACCCAAACTCTGGTTGGGGTTGGGTTTCTGCCTTACTGGATGGAACAGTACCGTTCGAAGATTTATGTCGCTGGCTTGATGAGAGTTATAACGCGACGCTTCATGAGCCGGGCAATATGAATATTCCATTAGAAAAGCGAAAATAAAAGAAATACAATGTCAATGGCATAGATTCCGTAACTTTACGTTTAAAATTATCTCTAACCTTGATTTTTAACGTAAAGTTTGATATAATAAAGATATGATAAATCAAGTTACAAGAGATAGAATTAATGGCTTATCTGAGGAATATCGTAAGCTAGCCGTCAAGCATAAAGAAGCTATCAAAGAGCTCACTATTTCTGAACTTCCGGAAATGGTTTATAACTCAAACGCTATTGAGAATTCTACTCTTACACTTGAGGACACCGAAGACATTTTGATTCGTAACCAAATCCGCACTGATCACGAAATTCGCGAGATTTATGAAGCAAAGAATCTCGCTAGCGCCATAGAATACCTGATGGACAATCCAGAAAAAGAGATTTCCGTAGAGTTAATCTTGAAATTGCACAAAACCCTACTTACAAATATTCGTGACGAGATCGCTGGTCGTTTTCGTTCCGGTAAAGAGTGGGTACGTGTTGGTACGCATATAGGAGCTAATCCAGAATTCGTAAATGGTTTTATGCATGATTTGGTTAGAGATTATAACTCTGATAACGGCGAATATTTCTTGGAGAAAATTGCCTACTTCCATGCAGAATTCGAAAACATCCATCCATTTAGCGACGGCAACGGTCGTATTGGACGTTTACTTACAAACGAACAACTAGACATGCTTGGTTTGCCGCCAATTATTATCCCGAATAAATCGAAATTCGATGAGTATTACCCTGCTCTTGATGAATATACAAAAACCAATAAGGCGGATAAGCTGACTGAGCTATTTGCAAGCCTATTAATTGAGGCGCTGTATCGCCGTATTGCTAAACTAACAGCCAAAAAGATTATCCCGGTTGCCGACTGGGCTAAAAATAATAATATCAACCTTCAATCCGCCACAAACAAGGCTATCCGTGGAACTATCCCAGCGTTTAGGGTTAGGGGACATTGGATGATCGACAGAGAGTATACGGAATAAAAAATAACATAAAATCATTAACTACGTAATATGTCAATAGATCTTCGTAAAACAATGGTCCTCACAGATGGCATTCCCGAAACGCGCGAGCTTGCGTATTGTATTTTTAATGAAGAAAGTAATACCTACGACATAAAAAGAATCGGCGCTCGAAAAGATAGAAGATTTCCGTAATCTTCGTGGCGATCTAACGAAGACGATTGACCGTGAAAAGCTGTTCACGAGGCTAAGAAGCGGCGTGCTGAAGAGGGTTGCGAAGCCACTAAAGAAGAAAAGAAAGAGCGACCCAAAGCTTAAACCTGCTATTTTCCATTGGCATTCCTCTTCTACGTTTAGCATTTTAATTCAGAATCGCAATACCGCAATTTAAATAAGCCGCGAAAGTACACCATAAAATATACGGAACTAGCATATAAAAAGCCGGTTTAGAAATCTGACGAGTTTTAACCATTAGGATAATAATCAAAGCCCACATCACCATCAACCAGCCAAAGGCAAACCAGAAAAGGTCAAGTAAAAAGAACAGCGGAGTCCAAGCAAAATTAAAAACAAGTTGAACCGCATAAATTATGAGAGCGGTTTTAGCTGCGGATTTATCAGTAGACTTCCCAGAATCGCGCCCCTTCCACCAAATTAGGTAGCTTGCCACACCCATCAGAATATAAAGAATCGTCCAAGCAATCGGAAAAAGTATCGCCGGCGGTGCAAGCGGAGGCTGATTAAACTCGGCGAATTTCGCCATCGCATCGCGAGTAAAAAGCGAAACAATAAAACCGCCGCCAAGCGGGACGATAATCGCAAGAGTCGCCCGCCAAACCTTACCCCAAGTAGTTAATTTTCTATTTTGTTTCGGCATTGCAGATACTCCTTATGATTATTTCCATTTTATTTTAACATATTTTGTCTAATAAAAGCCAACAACAAAAAATTCCCCTGGAGACACTAACTAAAATTGGTGAGGGGCGACCAGACGTTGTTGCTCGGCTTTGCATGGTTGTTGACTGGTGTATTGACCACCCCGAATACACTGCAAAGATCAAGGTTATACCTAAAAAGGATTACCCGGTGCTGACGCCATGCGAGTTCTGAGGTATACATACAGGCAAAGAGATTCGAACTTTTAAGGAGCATTTCCCTGCCTACTCTCATCGTGATTCTGTCTGGGATGAATACGGTCGCATCCGTGATTATAATAATTCCAGAATCGAATCGCTGAAGTACGAAGCCGACGCTGAACATCGTGCTATGCAGGATTGTTTCGAACAGGCCAGTAATGCGTATCAGTATGGCGATAAATCTGAGGCTCCCTACTATTCTCAGCAAGGACACGAGCATAAAGATCGTCGCGACGCACTGAATGCCGAAATTTCCGAACTCGCTCGCGAAGTTAAACAAGCCAAGGCGAACGCTGAGGCTTCGGCCCCGAGAATTAGTTCCTACGCGTTCGACTCCGCAAAGTCTGCTTTCGAGTCAGCTAAGGTACGCCATGAATCAACGCAGGCAGAATTTAAAAGATTAAAATCTATGCGAGATTCTGCTAAAGCAGAGTTTGATCGTCTTCAGACGCAGTTCAAGCAAGCCCAAGCCGCATTCAATCGTAAGCTTGAAGAAGTGAAGTCAGAGCGTACGGCCAAGAAACAGCAGGCCGTGGATAAAGTCAACATGGCGCTCATAAAATCAAATGCCCATTATCTCGGGACCATCTTTGGACAAGACGCTAAGGTCGTTCCTAAAAAAGATGGGAGCGGTAAAATCGACGTATATTTTGGCGGTTTGAATGCTGCAGGAGACGGTTTTGGTCATGGTCATGCCACTATTGACATAAACGGCAATGTTACTTATCTTAGAGATGCTTGGGTCACAGACAAGCATGACTATCTGATTGATGAAAAAGCCGATAAAAAATACGGCGCGAACGCGGAAACGCACAAAATCTAATTCATTTTTACCAGCCAAATACTTTAAAGGCCAGCCATAGTTGCTGGCCTTTTCTTTTTATGGTATAATAGCGGCATGTATTTATCGGAATCGGAACGAAAAAAAATAATATCTGCGTATGATTGCGAAGACCTCGTCGAAAGCAATCATTATCAGGTTGAACCTGATACTTGGGTCTATCTTTTTCGCGATAAGAACGACAAGAAATATGTTTTAATTGACGCCGACTATATTGATTTTGATTTCGAGGTATACCCACATCTTTTGAGATTTGATAACGGCGAATTTACAAAACTTGATTTTGTTCTTCAACGTGAAGTACCGGTTAAAGATAGTTCTTCAAGAAAAAAAACTGCCGGGACCCTCTTATTTGAATATACCGACTAATTTTTCACATGGTGAACGTTGCAGAGAACTTATTGATGTAGCAGACGAGATAACGCGCCGCCTCTATAACGTGATTGATTGGATGTTTGATCATCCGGAATACAACCCTAAGACGAAGGTCATACCGAAGAAGGACTACCCTGTTTTAGTAGATGTTACGTTCTGATCAGGAATCACAAGGAAATGAACATTGAACCAATGTAAAGGAATAACTTATTCCTACAATGTCATTGGTATAATAGGCCCAGAGCGAAAACAAGGCACCGCATGGAGCTGGCAACGCTCTATTTTTTGTGTAAAATTAACCAAAAAATGGTTGACAGTATTTCTGAGTGCGTTATAATTAAGTTAACCCAGAATTGGTTAACGCCAGATTGGGCCAAAGGAAAGGACATCTATGAAGGTAAAACTAGGGGAATACTTGCGAGACCTAAGGCTCGCAAACAGCCAAACGCTAAAGCAGATGGCAGAAGAACTAGGAGTATCATCCGCATTTCTGTCGGCAGTCGAGAACGGAAAGAAGAATATGCCGGAGAAATGGTACGATTCTCTCTCTAGCAAGTATAACCTAAATAAATCCCAAGTAGCCGAATTGCGAGATGCCGCCGAAGAATCTTCGACAGCCATCAAGCTCAACTTAACAAACACTAACAGTATTAGCCGTGAGCTCGCCATCTCATTCGCAAGAAGCTTCGAAAAGCTAAGCGAAAGCGATAGCGCGGAGATCATGAAAATACTAGAAAGATAGATAATCACGCATGTCACGTCAGAATTATTCCGTAGAATGTAAATCCAGAAAACAGCTTCGCTTTTTGGCCGAAAAAGTTAGAGAAATACTCGACCTTTCTGACCGTGTCATGTTCCCAATCGTTGGGCTGTTAGATGTTTTTTCGAAAACGTTCGACAACTTTAGCTACGAAATAGTCGAAGACGACCAATTGCCGGATGATATCCATGCAGAAACGGATATTATGTCGGGGCACGTAACAATTAAGCAGAGCGTCTATGACGGCGCATGTGAAGGCAACGGTCGTGACAGAATGACAATCGCGCATGAAATCTGTCATTACATTACTCTTTGTACGCTGGGCTTTAGGGTTCAGCGTAATTTTAGGAAAGAAATTCGCCCCTGCGAGGACCCTGAATGGCAAGCAAAATGCATGGCTGGAGAGCTGATGATTAGCAAACGTTTAACCAAGAATATGGACCCGCTCGAAATTGCTGAAGCGTGCGGAGTGTCATTCGATGCAGCAAGATATCAATATGGAATTTTTAGGAGCGAAGAAGAATGACGTAATTTATTTAGGTGCACACAATTTACGACGATACTACCGGTTCGTCAATAATATTAACAATAAATTAAAGAGAGCTATGATATTCTCCAAATAAGTACGAGTATCTACCTCTCTTTAGGAGGTAATTCTCATGTCGAAATCTCTTACAGAGTACGACAAGTACAAAGTCATCCGGCCAGTAATTGGCGGATGCGAGTATGACGAAAATAGCTTCCCTATTATTCGTAATACTTTTAAAGACAACACTAACTGGGATGAGCTATATGTATGCGGCATCCAGAACATTACAAAGAAGAACGATAATCGCAATGCGATCGCGTTGATGTATTTGGACGACAAGAAACTCTTGGCGTACTGGAACACCCCACTAAAGAAGATTCCTCTGATGCTCGGATGCGCGGCAGTAGCAACGCCCGATTTCAGCTATTACGACTCGATGAATATTAATGAGATTCGTCATAATGTTTTTATGAATCGTTGGCTTGGCGCTACCTGGCAAAACTACGGCGTGAATGTAATCCCAACCATTGGTTGGGCTGGAGAGCATACTTACGATCTCTGCCTGAGTGGCGTCGAAGAAGGAACTCCAGTAACTATATCTACCCTCGGTTGCCAAAAACATGAGAAAGAATTCCTTGCCGGTTTCAATGAAATGAAGCAAAGAATTAAGCCATCAATCATCATTGTATTTGGCGACATGATAGAAGGCATGACTGGAAGATTTCTTCACTTCAAATATACTGATAGCTTTAACAAGAAAATGCGCCAGCAGCCATTAAAAGGAATGCTGGGCGTATTCGAAATAAAGGAGAAAGCATAATGGGTTCACGCGGAGCATTTGTAGATGTTGCATCTGGCAATTTTAATTTTAAAGAAAACGGCCAGGAGTACTTTTCGCTAGGAATTTTATCTAGCGATCCAAACGTAAAAGTCCTAGTCAAGAAAAAAGGTTCGGTCGCCCCGCCCGTGTTTTCACATACACCAGGGCGAATTTATGCCGTAGTTCAAAATGGCAAGCTCAAATACCTGGCATATTACGACGAGAAACATGATCAAGCCGTCTGTATTGACTTCGGACACGCACATAACGGCGTCAGGCCTCACGTTCATTACGGAACTGGCGATCATGATCCGAGCAAGCCCGGAAAGAAACCGACAAAAGCTCAACTTGAGCTAGCTAATAAAATTAAGAAGGAGTTCAATCTCAAATGAGTAAAGATTCATATTATGACAATACCGATCACTATGGTAGGTATACGAGCGTAGAACAATTCAAATCGCAATTTACTGGCGTCTGGGGGCCATCTAAAGACTTGTGGACGGCTATCGATTTTACATATGGCGAAAAGGGATACCGTATGGATACTGGACGTATATATGGAACCGAACCGGAAAAAACCGCGGATGGAAAGAAGGCCTTGTTCTATATGTATACCAAACGCGACAAATATGAGACTATCGACGACGATGATAAGCATCCACTCTATATTTTCGATAGTTGTTATGCCACGATAGACGACGTCTTGGAGCATTTCGAAATCGACGGGAAGAAACTCAAAGATATTATCCTAGAGGACGATTTCGGGATTGTTGAAAAAGGATAAAAAATAAAGGGCGCTACCGGCGCTCTTTATTTACCCTAAGAGAAATATGATATTCTCCAAATAAGTAATTCCATTATACCTATTTAGTGTAATATAGTCAATATTCTGCCTATGTTTAAGCATTAGCGTAAATGACAAAAAGCAAGAAAGGCAAATAGCCTATACTACACCGCTTATGCAAGCGCACTCCTAAAAGAAAAGGAGTTTATATGGCAAAACGCCACCCATTCAAGAAAACTAAACCCGGCGAGCCGATACCGATTACCGCCCGGCAACTTGAAAGCTTTATGCTCGAACATAACGGCAGATTCAACTCGCGTGATTACGACAAGTTTGAACGTATGGAACTTACTGAATCATCCGTTCGTGACGCGATCCACGAATTAAAGACTTATTCCCTGGAAACACTAGCTCAGCGCTTCGATGTGCGCCTTTTCGGGCGCGGTAAGCGCGTTTTTGCGAGGTTAGACGCCGAAGACGACAAATGGTACTACTTTTCCCTCGCATACATTCCACGCGCGTTAAATAACCGCGACGTAAATGACGCGATGGTTCAGATGTTTTTCATAGGTAAGTGGCGCGTCCATAAGCTTTCGCTTTGGGCTGAACCGGAAGATATTAATCATTACGGCAACGATTCTAACAAAACATTCTATCATTTAGTCAATAGATAGCGTCCACTTGGACACAATCGGGCTTTGAAAGTTATTGTGCAGAAAATAGGGGTGGGATTTTTACTTGACACAAGATGGTGAAAGATTTTAAAGCATAATCATTTTTCATAATATTTAGCACGCGTTAAAATTATAATAAGGATATTTATAACTTGAAAAGGAGCGTAATACATGAAATTACAAGAAGCGTGCGAAAAACTCAATAAACTGGCTGGGATAAAATTCAAAGACCTTTTTTCATCAGCCGATATGGAAGAGATTATTATAAATAAAGGCAAGACCGGACAATTGTTAGAGCTTGCATTAGGGATGAAGCTTTCGAGTGCAGATTTAGATTTTGAGGATGGAGAACTTAAAACAAATAAATGTGACGCGAATGGTAAACCCAGAGAAACTGTCTTTATTACGCAAATCAGTGCAATGATTGATGAACTTTTGGCTCAGAAGAAATTTGAAGACACGAAACTCTATAAAAAGATTAGCAATATATTATATGTACCAGTTTGTAAGGACGGGACGCCAGACAATTGGATGTTTTTACCGAGCATTCATGTCGATTTGTCAGATCCGAAGTATTCGGGCCTGTTAGAGATATGGAAAGCATATTATTACACCATTTGCAATCAACTTAAGAACCACATCGAAACTAGCCCAGACGGTTTTATCCATACGTCAAATGGTGAGCACATACAAGTACGTAGTAAAGACGCGAAAGACGGAAGCGGAAAATATCACCCAATTTATTCCAATACCTACGGGCGCTATGTTTCAAACAAAAACCATGCTTTTTATTTTAGGAAAAAATTCGTGGAGGACATTCGCAAGATTGCTGGAATAAAATAGTCTATTTTAGATCTAGTATTATTCTAGATTTGGAATATAATAGTAAGTGGAACAAGTGAGGTAAAATGAATTATATTTCAGCAAAAGAAACTGCTACAAAATGGGATATCTCTCAACGAAGAGTAGCTACTTTATGCTCTGAGGGGCGCATTATCGGTGCTATGTTCGTCGGAAATTCATGGGTAATTCCATGCGATGCCGTAAAGCCAATGGACGCACGAACAAAAGCCGCATCCTTAATTAATAACGAAGCAAAGCCATTTCTAAAATGGGCTGGCGGTAAAGGACAATTGCTCAAAGAAATCGAGCAATACTACCCTTTTGCCAAAGATACTACTATAACAAAATACGCAGAACCGTTTGTTGGTGGCGGCGCAGTCCTATTCGACATCTTAAATAAGTACGAACTTCAAGAAGTTTATATTAGTGATATCAACGCAGAACTAATAAATACATATACGATAATCCGAGACGATATCGACGCAATACTAGACGTTTTAAGGCGATTTGAGAGCGATTACCTAGCATTAGATAATGATGGACGCAAAGAAGCCTATCTCGCCAAACGTGCGCGATTCAACGAGCTTAAGAGTAAAAAAGAAAATGGAGTCGAGCTAGCCGCCTTGATGATATTCCTTAACAAGACTTGCTTTAACGGGCTATACCGCGTAAATCGCAAAGGCGAATATAACGTACCAATGGGTGCATACAAGAATCCGCTTATCTGCAACGAGCATAATTTAAAGGCAGTATCTAAGAAACTGCAGAACGTGAAGATAGTATGTGGCGATTATAAGGAATCCGGTGATTTTATAGACGATAAAACGTTTGTCTACTTTGATCCACCATATCGTCCACTAACACCGACCGCCAACTTCACATCCTATACAGAGGGCATGTTTGACGATAAAAACCAATTAGAGCTTGCAAAATTCGTTCAAGAGCTAGATAAAAAAGGTGCCAAGATAGTCGCAAGTAATTCCGATCCAAAAAATACCAATGAAGACGATAACTTCTTTGACGATGCCTACGCAAAACAGAATATCAAGCGCGTATCTGCAACGCGTATGATAAATCGAAATAGCGATAAACGCGGAAAAATTAACGAGCTACTGATATCAAATTTCTAAAGGAAGGATAAAGAATGAAGATTCAAAGAGGAACGCAAACTATCAATAGTGGAATCAACCAAGCAATTATCGAGTTTATTTTTGATGATTACATTATCTATGTTTTTCAAGGAACTCTATCGAAATATGACATCATAATCAAATATCGTAAAGATGGGACGCGCATTAGAACCCCAAAGCATATTCACTGGGCTGTAGATATCCTCATGAAGATGCAAGGCGACGAAACGCTTACGAGAAAATACCTCGAAGCGATACAAGATTGCTGGAATACTTGCGAGCCACTGCGAAACAATGATTATGAAACTCTTGAGAAGCTTATTCTCGATGGTGAAAAGGGCATTGAAATAAATCAATATAAACCACTAAACGATTACGGCGAGTATGATGTAGAATTTCTTTATGTTTTGATGGAACTACTAGCTGTACAAGAAAAAACAAATCGTCCAGATGCCTATATGTTTGGAAATATCATCTCTGAGCTTTTAGAAGTTGATAGAGATATCTTCAAAATAATGTCAACTGCCGGATTTGGCGGTAGAAGATAGGAGATGCAGCCCAGTGAATGAACAGGAAGAAATAAAGAAATGGGAGCCAGATGATTTTGAGCTAGAAATGACTAGCGTCTGGAGTTTCCCTAATCGTGGCAACTGGGCTACCCACGATGCAAAATGGCGCGGAAACTGGTCGCCATATATTCCAAGAAACGTTTTACTTCGTTATTCAAAAGAGGGTGATTGGGTATTAGATCAATTTGCCGGCGGTGGGACTACACTAGTAGAGGCAAAACTATTAAATAGGAATATTTTAGGTCTAGACGTTAATGACGAGGCCTTGAATCGATGCCGAGAAAAGGTCAAGTTCAAGCATGACGGCGCAAATGGCAAAGTTTATATTCGTAAGGGAGATGCGCGAAAATTAAAAGGGATACCGGATGAAAGCATAGATTTAATTTGCACGCATCCACCTTACGCAAATATTATTCATTATAGCGAGGGCCAAGACATACCGGCTGACCTTTCGAATTTTAAAGTGGATGAGTTTTTAGAACAAATGAAAGCCGTCGCAAGCGAAAGCCACCGCGTGCTAAAGAAAGGTAAGTTCTGCGCGATTCTAATGGGCGATACGCGCCGGAAAGGCCACGTTATTCCCTTGAGCTTTAAGACGATGCAAGTATTTGAGGACGCCGGTTTCAAACTAAAAGAAATTATAATGAAAGAACAACATAACTGCCGAGCGACCGGATATTGGAAAACAAATAGCATCAAGTATAATTTTCTATTGCTAGCGCATGAATACTTATTTATTTTCAAGAAAGGCTGAATCCCTAATCTGCAATGAGTGAACGTAGCGAGATAATAAAAAAACTAAAAGCAATAACCGGTAAGGCTGGTTTTTTAAGAATCTTAGCCGACATCGCAAGAGAGGATACTTTTTCGAAAGTGAAGGATTTTGAATTAGAGTATAGTCCCGACATGACTTTGTATAGCGAGCTAGGCTATCTTGCGGGGTTAATGATATCGCAATCCTATGAGCCAGAAAAGTACATAGAAGAGATAGATAACGAATCATTCGAAAAGCAAGAAGAGGAAATTCGAAAATTACTTAATGATCTTCATCTAACATACGTATCGTTCCCTACAAATGCTGAAGACTTAGTAAGTTCAGACTCCATAATTGAATCAACCTTCTATGCTGAATCTGGCGCATACGATTTACAATTTTTAGATCATATAAATAAGTTATATCGCCACGACATAGATTGGATTAATTCAAAAATTGGATTTAATATAAAGCTTGCCATTTATATTTTTAAGGCAATTCTATGCAGATTAGAAGCTGCATACAATTATGTGCTAGGCGAAAAAGATGTAGCCAAAGAGCTAGACTTGTCAAATCGAAATAGTTCATTCAATCTTTTTTGTATATCACCCACAGAAATACATGTATACAGTAAGATGATGGGGGCAAAAATAGAACCCGAAGATATAATTAATTTCCTCGACGAATTTTCATATTATGGTCAAGGGCAATATGAGAATTTTAGTGGTATAGAAACACAGAACATTATAACGGAATATCCAATAATAAAAATTGACGATTCAAGGTATTTTATTAGCTCAACGATATTACTTTCAAAGGCCATATATAGTCGACCGTATTATATAGGAATAAAGGACAATGAATACTCGGATATCTTCTCGAAAAACATTGGTAACGCCTTGGAGGAAACCGCAGAAGAGTATTTACGAAAAAGCTTTGGAAAAGAGAACACATATAGGAGCGTAAAAGTCGAATCTAAAAAAGGCGAGGCAATTTCCGACGCCGATGTGTTATGTATTTGCGACGATGCAGTAGTGATTGCGCAATGCAAAAATAAAAGACTGACAGTTCCATCAAAAAAAGGCGACATCTCAAGCGCAAAAAAGGATTTCTTAAAAGCAATTCAAGATCCATACGAACAAGGTTGCAAAATAGCCACCGCTATAAGTAGCAAGCTAGAATTACGCTTCATTTTAGATAACGGAAAGCATATCAATTTAAATAAAATTATTACCAAAGTCTTTATATTGTGTATAACGAGCGATTATTATCCGGGGAGCAAATTCCAGGAGATACTTTTTTCGGAGCAAAATAATTCTTTCACACTTACTCAAATGAGTATTTTTGACTTAGAATTAACAATGAAATATCTAGTTGATCCGTATGATTTTTTATATTATCTATACAGACGTTCGTTGATGCGCCACAAAATTATCTCTGAGAATGAAATAAACATCCTAGGACATTACCTAGAGGCCGACTTAGTATTTCCAGAGAAATTCGATATTAATCTTATAGATAATGATTTTGAATGGAATTTTCGTAAAGATGTTGTCAATAAGTATCTTACCGGCGAAGAGAGCAACTACTTTATAGACAACCGACGACTACCAAGAGATTATATTGAGTTGGTTCAAAAAATAGAGTTAATAAAGTGCGATTTTAGTAAAGTTGATATATCTTTCTTCCTAAGGAAAATAAGTTCCGATACTGCACGTGAGATCATGAAATATCTCAATAGTCAAAAAGCTAAGAATTCCATATTCGATTTTTCTATGACGCTAAAAGAGGACAAGCGATACGCTGGTGGCTTAACTTTTGTTACCGGTACAGACTTCAATAGAATTACAAAAGCCGTAATCGTATTAGGAGATAAACATTCTAGAGCATGCCCTGATGGGGATTGGTTATCAATTGGTATCATTAGTGGAAAGATTGTTGGTATATTTTTCTTCAAAAGCGAATCATAAAGCAAACTAGAGCTGACGGCAATTGCAAGTTCGAACTCGCCAAATAACAGATATAAATAACGTCATTCATATATCTCCCCACTCTACCAAAACGCTTATGCTTGGCTTTTTCGAACTCTTATAATATACTTATGTTAATTGCGGCGCAGGCTCTGCGCCTTTCTCGGGTAAGAGGGGGTAGCCCCTCATATTTTATGCGCAGATTCTGCACTACAAATGATACTTGCCGACATAAAAAACGACAACACTTCAGGTGGAGAAAGAAAAGTATGTACCTTAAATGCAAAAGAAACAGCCGGTCGTAGAAGACCAAAAAGAAGCCGTCAAAAACCTAGTGCAATTACTTTGCGCATTAGACGACATAGACGATTCGCCGGAGCGCGAGTCCAACAAAGAGAAAGGAGTGTGCGACGACGGAGTAGTTGTCGTGTTCTAAAACTATGAATAGAGCGTTAATCAACGCGAGTAGCGGCATAGTTCAGAAACCATTACGCTACGTACTCTACGTACGTAAATCTTCTGAAGATGCCGAAGCTCAAGCTAAATCATTGCCAGACCAAATCGCAGATTGCAAGGAATATGCGAATAACCACGATTTGCTACTAGTTGGCGAACCGATCCAGGAATCTAAGTCCGCGAAGAAATCCGGCAACCGTCCACTTTTCTCGCAGATGCTAAAAGATAAGGAGATGAGAGAAAACTTGAGCTTGCTCAAAGTTTTCCGAGACGACGAAATTTTTCCTCAAAGAGAAATTGATGCACAAAAAAGGGTGATTTTTGAGATATAAATCACCATTTAATTTGCGTCTAGAACCTGAGTTTTCCTTTAGTGACCCTGTTGGTGAGTCGGGAGGGGCTCGAACCCTCGACACTCTGCTTAAGAGGCAGATGCTCTAACCAGCTGAGCTACCGACCCAATCCAAAAACAATTATACCACCTCTTTGCAAAATAATAAAGTAATTTATGCTATAATAAAGATATGCCCACACCTTATCATAGCCCTCTCTATCCTCTAGATGAAGAAGTTGATAGTCTCGAATCTGCCGCAAGAGAAGCGGAAGATATCGATGACTTTAATAAGCTAAAGAAAAAACACAAACAAAAACAAGAACCTCTTGACGACGAATTTGATGATTCGACTGACGATATTTTTGACGATGACCTCGACGAGGATTTCTAATTTCTCCATTTCTCTAAATATGTTATAATAAAAAACATGATTATTCGAGAAAATATCAATCTTTCCGACTTAACAACTATGCGCCTTGGCGGCCCTGCCGACTTTCTCATAGAAATCGAATCCCCCGAAGAATGTCCAGACGCTTTTGATTTCGCACAAGAAAAAAATCTCCCTATTTATTTTCTCGGTCTCGGCGCAAACTCAATTGGCCTCGACGAAGGCTTTCGTGGCGCAATCATCAAAAACGCCATAAAAGGCTATAATATCCTCGAAGAAACAAAAGACGAACTAATCATCAAAGTTGGCGGAGGAGAAGTTTGGGACGATTTTGTTGAATTTGTCTCTAAAAAAGGCTTTTCTGGCGTCGAAGCCATGTCAAAAATTCCCGGAACTGTCGCCGCCGCTCCTGTCCAAAACATCGGCGCCTACGGTCAAGAAGTAAAAGATACTCTCGTCTCCGTCGAAGCTTTTGATTCACTTTTGAATGAATTTGTAGAAATTCCGGCTGAAGAAATGGACTTTTCTTATCGCCATTCGATTTTTAACTCCGGAGAAACAAAGGGGAGATACTTTATCTTGACCTGCACCTTCCGTCTCAAAAAAGAAAACCCAAAACCGCCTTTCTATAATTCTCTTCAATCTTATCTCGACGAACACAAAATCACAGATTACACCCCAGAAAACATTAGAATTGCCGTCTCGAACATTCGTGCAGAAAAACTTCCCGACCCCGAAAAAATCCCTTCCGCCGGCAGTTTCTTCAAAAACATTTATCTAACAGAAAAAGAAGTAAAACCCGCCGAAGAAAAAGGCGTCCCAATCAGAAAAGCCGAAAAAACCGACAAAAACGGAAAAAAATATACCGAATACAAAGTAAATACCGGCTGGCTTCTAGAAAATGCCGATTTGAAAGGGAAAGTTTTTCACGGATTTAAAGTTTCCGACAAAGCTGCGCTCATTCTTATCAACGAATCCGCAACTTCCGAAAAAGATTTAGAGCTAGCAAAAAAAGAAATCTCGGACAAAGTCGAAGAAAAATTTGGTTTAAAGCTCGAACAAGAACCAGTTTTTGTCAAAGAAATCAAACAAGAGGTTGACGAAGAATGACAAAAATCTTGAACGGTCGCGAGCTTGCTGGTTTTATTAAAGAACGCCAAGCTCGTCTCGCAAAATCCTTAAAATCGCAAAAAATCCACCCAAAACTTCTTATTCTCAGAGACAATGATTCTCCAGTTATAGAAAAATATGTTGCCCTCAAGAAAAAATACGGCGAAGACATTGGCGTTGAAGTTGAAGACAAACTTGAAAAGGATACTGACAAACTTAAAAATCTTATTAGCAAGGCAAACAAAGATACTTCTGTCTCCGGAATTATTGTCCAGCTTCCTCTAAAAGATTCTAAACAAACTGACGACATCCTGAAATTAATTGCTCCAGAAAAAGATGTTGATGGTCTGTCAAAATCTGGAAAATTTGACTCCGCAACAGCAACCGCAATCAATTGGCTTCTCGCTGGATACAACATAAATCTAGATAATAAAAAAATTGCCCTTGTTGGACGAGGTCGACTAGTCGGGGAGCCTCTCGAAAAAATGTTCAAAAACTCAAACTTGGATGTTGCGACTTTTGAGAAAGGTGATTCTCTCGAATCTCTCAAAGATTATAATATAATCATTACCGCCACAGGTGTCCCAGGCCTGATAAAAAACGAACATATTTCTCCCGACTCTGTTGTTGTTGACGCTGGAACTGCTTCTGAAGATGGTGTGATAAAAGGCGACCTCGACGAATCTGTCCGAGAAAGGGAAGATTTATGCGCATTAACCCCAAAAACCGGCGGCGTCGGCCCGATGACTGTCGCTGTTCTCTTTGATAATGTCATCTCCGCTTCTCAATTGAAGTGTTTTTAAGCATTTTTAAGATTTCTCCACTATAATTATATTATGGATATTGATACAATCCAAAGAGTCGAAGAAAAATATTTGATTTCCTCAAAAGAGCAGGAATCTCTGTTGAAGTCGATAGAAAAATACCTAAAAAAAGATAAGTATTTTTCAGAAAAAGTATTTAGTCTGTATTTTGATACAAAAAACAATGATTTTGTTATAAAATCAATCGACCGCCCTGCCTTTCGCGAAAAAATTCGTGTCCGCGCCTACAATATCCCAAAGAAAAACACAAAAGTTTTTCTAGAAATAAAGTCAAAACTCGCAAAAGGAAGAATAAAAATCGGCAACAAACGTCGTCTCTCGCTAAAACTCGGCGATTTCTATGATTTTCAGGCAAAAAAAGAAAATCTCGTCTCAATCCTAAAGGCCAGCAAAGTCGAAGAAAAAAACCAATACCAAATCGCCGAAGAACTCGATTATTTGCTGAACTTTTACTCCCTAGAGCCAAAAATTATCATTTCTTCCGACAGAACTGCTTATTCCTCAAAAGAAAATGACAATTTTCGTCTCACTTTTGATAAAAACTTGAGTTTTCGAACGGACGATTTAAGGCTAGAAAAACAAGGAAATTACGAACAATACTTTAAGAATACTAAAGACAAAAAACATTGTATAATCATGGAAGTAAAAACCATGAATGCCATGCCGATTTGGTTCGTAAAAGAACTCTCAAAAAGAAAAATTTATCCTTCGCGTTTTTCAAAATACGGAAAAATTTATCAACAAATAACAGAAAGGCAAAAAAATGTTTAATAGTATTTTCGATTCAAGCTCTTCAGCTCTTGATGCAAAGTCAATCTTGGTGAGTTCTAGCGTTGCTATCCTTCTCGGTCTCGTAATCGCCTTCACCCATCTAAAAACCTCAAAAACTTCAAAAAACTTTTTAATCACCTTAACGATTCTTCCGCTTCTGGTTGAAGTTGTGATGATTATGGTCAACGGTTCTCTCGGAACTTCAATCGCAATTCTTGGCGCCTTCTCGCTCATCCGCTTCCGTTCGATTGCTGGGAACTCAAAAGAGATTTCGTCTGTATTCTTCGCTATGGCCATTGGTCTTGCTCTTGGCATGGGACATATTCTCTTCGCCGCCGTCATCACTGCCATCGTCGTTTTCTTAATTCTTTTCCTCTCAAAAGTCAACGTCTTCAACCTTTCTGCCCAGCCTCAAACTCTCCAAATTACCATCCCCGAAGATCTCGATTATACCGGCGCTTTTAACGACATTTTCAAAAAATATGCCTCCCATGTCGAACTCGTAAATTCCCGAACAACAAACATGGGCAGTCTCTATCAGCTAACTTACGACATAAACCTTAAAAAAACTACGAACGAAAAAGAATTTTTAGATGCAATTCGAGTCAGAAACTCAAACCTAAAGGTTATTCTTTCTCGTTCTACGAGGGAAACCTTAATATAATATGCAGAAATCTAAAAAAACTTCAAAAAAATATTTACCATATCTATTTATCTTTCTCGCTTTAATCGCCGTCGTTGCTGTTGGAATATTTTTTGCAAAAAACAACAACAATAATTCCACTAATATCAACGATTCCGCCGTTGACTGGTCGACTTTTGACGAAAAAATCATCAATCTTTCAAGTTCTGGTTCCCAAAAACTAACTTCCCCGGGAGTTTACACTTTAACCGGAACTCTCGAAGATGGCATGATAGAAGTTTTCACTTCTGGAACTGTTAAACTAATTCTCGACAACGTCACGATAAAAAACTCCAATGGCCCCGCTATTCTCGTTTCCGAATCTGAACTTGTTGTCATAGAAACTAAAGAAAATTCCACAAACTATCTTTCCGATTCCGCAAAATACTCCGTTTCCGACGAAGATATTTGCGCAACCTTGTTCTCTAAAGACGACTTAGTTCTCGAAGGTTCCGGAAAACTATTCATAACCGGAAATTACGAAGACGGAATCGTCTCAAAAGACGACCTAAAAATCAATTCCGGAAGCTATGAACTAGACACAAAAGACGAAGGAATCAGGGGGCGTGATTCCGTGGAAATCCTTGGCGGAGAATTTATCATTAACTCCGGCGGAGATGCCGTAAAATCCAACAACTCCGAAGAAATTGGAAAGGGAACTGTCTCGATTTCTGATGGAACTTTCTCAATTTCCGCAGGCGACGACGGAATTCACGCAGAAACCAATCTAGAAATAAACGGTGGGACGATTGATATTGAGAAATCCTACGAAGGTTTAGAAGGCGCAAATATTTCTATCAACGGCGGAGACATAAAAATAAATGCTTCCGACGACGGAATTAATGCCGCCGGCGGAAATGATGGCTCTTCTCCAAACATGAGAAACTACAATTCTTCCTCCTCGAACTATTCAATCGTGATTGGCGGCGGGAATATCTATGTTAACTCGCTTGGAGACGGAATCGACTCAAATGGCTCGCTGGTCATAAACGGCGGAGAAGTTGTTGTTGACGGCCCGGCGAACTCTGCAAACGGCGCTCTCGATTCGGAAACCGGCATAGTTTATAACGGCGGAACTGTTATCGCTCTCGGCGCAAGCGGCATGGCGACCGCCCCAGACGAATCTTCAAACGGTTATTCAATTTCCGCCTTTTTCGACACAACTTATTCCGCCGGCACAAAAATCTCTGTCAAAGGTGCTTCCGGAAATCTTATTTTGAGTCATGTTTCTTCAAAAACTTTCTCCCACGCTTCTCTGTCCTCCGAACAATTCAAGGAAGGACAAACATATATTATTTATATTAACGAAGCGGAAGTTTCCTCAATTACTTTAACCGGAAAAACCACACGCATTGGTTCCGGCGCCCAAATGATGGGTCCAGGCGGGGCTCCCGCTCAAAAGGAAGGGAACCAACGATTTGAAGGAAAAAATCCATAAACGAACAAAAACAATAGTTTACAACCCAACAATAACTGCCCACAACGGTAGTTTTAATCCAAAAAAGTTCAAAACAAAAACTCGCGTCGCTGCGTATGCTCGCGTTTCGACCGAACTAGATTCTCAAACAAACAGCTACGCCTCTCAAATTTCTTATTACCTAAACTACATTTCCACAAACCCAGATTGGGAACTCGTCGAGATTTATTCGGATTCGGGTTTGACCGGAACAAACGCAAAACGAAGAAGTGGGTTTAGCCGAATGATTGAAGATGCTCTTTCTGGAAAAATTGATTTAATTTTAACAAAATCTATCTCACGTTTCGCGCGCAACACCGTCGATGCTCTGACAATAACTCGCGAACTAAAGCAAAAAGGTGTCGAAGTGTTTTTCGAGAAAGAGAACATCAGCTCTCTCGATTCGACTGCTGAACTAATTTTTACAATCATGTCCTCTATCGCACAAGAAGAGAGTCGCTCTATTTCGGAAAATGTTCGCTGGGGAATCCAGCGCCGAATGGAATCCGGAAGAATAGCTCTCCCCTACAAAGGTTTTCTCGGCTATGATCGCGGAGAGGACGGCCTTCCCAAAATAAACAGAGAAGAAGCGAAAATTATCCATCGAATCTATGACGAATTTCTGTCCGGAAACACCTTTCGGGGAATCGCAAAAAACTTAACAAAAGACAATATTCCTTCCCCTCGCGGAAAAACACACTGGTCGCCAGAAACAATCCGTAGCATCCTGACGAACGAAAAGTACAAAGGCGACGCCCTGCTCCAAAAAACCTATACTGTCGACTTTCTCTCTCATGAAATCCGCAAAAATCATGGCGAACGCAAGCAATGGTATATCAAAGATTCTCACGACGCGATAATATCGCCAAAAACTTTCGCAAAAGTCCAAACAGAAATTGCTCGCCGGCGCATGTGTGTAAATAAAAGAGAAAAATAACAGGGGTATTGGTGGAATTGTGGCATTTTTATTGTGGGAATTGTGGGAATTTTGTTGGTGGAATTGTGGCATTTTTATTGTGGGAATTGTGGGAATTTTGTTGGTGGAATTGTGGCATTTTTGTTGTAGAAAAAACTCAATTCCTCAATTCTAATTCAAAGAAAAATCCCTAGGCGCCTAGGGATTCCATCGGAGGTATTTTTGGAAGAAAATATAATCCGATGTCGGAAGAATAATCTCAGTCTAAACCCATGTCCAATTTAAGTATTTGGTCAATAAAAAACTAACATGTTTATAATTGACCCTTGTATTTTTTATTTTACGCTTAAGGCTTTCCATTGTCAATACGCTTTATGCTTAATTTATGCTTTAACAGGGGAAAAATAAACTTAAAATAGTCTTTTCTAAACATCTTTCTATGCTATAATGA
>JAFWHS010000009.1 GCA_017511925.1 Candidatus Saccharimonadota bacterium
GTATAAATAATGCCTATACCTGGGAAGATGGGTATATTACATGATAATAATATACCAGTCAGTACTGTAATACCTACTATACTATAAGTAATATAGGTTAATGGTTGATAGTGCTTGATCTTCATGTGGCTACCTCACTTAGTATTGTTATATTCCCCCTTATCCCCTTAACTCCCCCCCACTCTACTTAGCCATGGCTCTGGCTAGTATCCTAATGCCCCCAATCCCCCTTGCGGTGCCACTTATTTTATTTATTTGGATCATGCACAAAAATGGCACCGCAAGGGGTGCAATAACTAAGCATATTTACGGTGAAGCAGATATGCATAGAAACCTTACGATGCCATTGCCATATACCTGCTTCACTTACAAAATAAGCTTACCGTTTTATTAAATATACTTAGTTATTGCATTCTTATTATAACATAACCAAAATTTTTCTGTCAAAAAAGTGTTGTATTTTTTACAACACTTTTAGTAGTATAATAGAGGCTATTTCCAATAAGCTTTGCCGTCTATACGTACATCTATGTATTGAAAATCGGTGATTCCCTGGCCGGCAAGATAGCGTAGCATGCGATCAGTATCTTCGGCCGATACACCAGAGCCACGATCTATAGTAAATTTGATGAAGCCCGTGTAGCCGTCTAAATAAAAATCTACCTCGCGAATAGCGCCTGCTGGAATGACGGCTTTGGTTGGGATATAGCCAAGCTCGCGCAGATCTGCTTCGGCCTGCCCAATATATTCTTTCATGCGGCCAGTAACACCAGTAGATGATGCGTCTTCGTCGACAACCTCAATAGTGGGGGCGTATGGCACTGTGATAGTGGTGGAAACTTGCGCAACCTCTTCTTCACTCCCGCCAAAAAAGAGCGAGCCAAAATAAAATAGTCCTGCTGCCACCAAAATAAAACTTAATACTGTAGCAAAGATGCGAAAGTTTTGCCTTTTCTTAATCTTTTTGTGAACGGCGGCGCGTTCAGAGGCGGTTTCGAGCTTTTCTCTTCTCTCGCCAATAGTGCGGCCTGAACGAATTGAAGAGTGGCGATTAGCGCTGCGGCGAGCTAATTTAGGAGCTGGATCTGGCATGCTCGGCCTCCTTTAGAATAATTTCGGCGAGACGGCGGGCAGCATCAGAGCGAGCTTCTTTATGGAGATTGTCTGCCATATCGGCACAAAGGCGTGGAGATTTTACTAAGTGACGGATTAGGTCGAGAAGCTTCTTTGGGTCTGCCATCATGTCGGAGTCTATGATAACTTTAGCAGCATCTACGGCTTCGAGACGTTCGGCGTTGCGAACTTGATGACTGCCTGGCAAACGCTCAAAAGGCACGAGAATAGTAGCTTTCTTAAGGGCTGCGAGTTCGGCGATAGTGGTGGCGCCAGCGCGCGAAACCACAACATCGGCTGCGCCCATAAGTTCGTTCATGGTGGTATTGAATTCCCACATACGGAAGTTTGACTCAAGACTAGCGTTTTCCCAGTTTTCGTAACGCTTGAGATCCACCATGTCTTCGTAATGCTTGCGACCAGCTACGAGAGCGACTGAAGTGAATTTGAGGAGCTCTGGCAAGATAACACGAGTAGCTTCGTTGAGGTTTTCTGAACCCTGCGAACCGCCGGTGATCACAACTAGAGGCTTCTCTGGATTAAATGAAAAGGCCTTTTTGAGAGACATTTCGCGGGTGGGCGAAACGGATTTAAACTCTGGGCCCACTGGAATGCCAGTCCAGACATAGTTTGGGTGAGCGGCCATTACTTCGTCTGACGGAGGCATACCAAAGGCAACTTTGCTAGCTTTTCTCATGAGGAGACGGTTGGCCAAACCAGCCACTACATCCGACTCATGTATCACGTAAGGAATATGAAAAAGCCGCGCAATGAGTCCTACTGGTAAACCTACATAACCACCTTTTAGAAAGATGACATCTGGACGGGAAGCTTTACTAAAAAGACGGAAAAAGCTAGTAATAATTCCGGCGATGAAGCCTAAAAAGCCAAAAATATTGCCAAAAATAAGATCTTTTAGAGTGATATCAAAATGGGTGAAATAATCTTTGAATTTCCAGCCGGCATAGCGGTGAAATTTGCCTGCCGGAATGCGACGCACACGAACGAAAGAGCCTTTGCGCTTTTCCCTGCCTTCAGCCCAAGAAACACCTAGCTCCGTAGTGAGCTTGGTAACGTTTTTGTAATACTTGATGTCTGTCCAAAATTCTATGGTGGTACGTGGACGACTTTCTAAAATCTCACGAACGACCGCGACGGCTGGTGTAATGTGTCCCCCGGACCCCCCGCCGACTACTAATATTTTCATTTTTTATTACCTCTCTACTAGTATAGCATGAAAGTTGCAAAACGAGGCCAATAGCAAAAGCAATAAAGACCATGCTGGTGCCACCATAAGACAAAAGTGGCAAAGTAATACCCGTGACCGGCACAAGGCCGGTCATAGCCATGATATTAACCACGACCTGGGCTAAAGTCCAAGAAAAGACGCCGACGATAAAAATACGGTGATCGTTGTCTGCCGTGTGATCTGCGACTTTGAGCATGCGAAACAGCATAATGCCAAAAACAAAGATAATTAGAAACAGCCCAACAAATCCAAATGTCTCGCCCATGATCGCAAAAACGGAGTCGTTAATAGACTCTGGCAGATAACCAGTAGCTTGAACAGAATTGCCAATGCCAACGCCGAAAAAGCCACCCGTACCAATAGCGAGCATGGCGTTTTCGATATGGTAAGTAGAATCACTACTAGCCGCGCCAGATATAGTATCAAGCCAGGCATGAATACGCTCCATACGATGAGAAGATGTAGCGACTGCACCTACTGCGACGGCCAGAATCAGGGCTAGCATGATAAGGTATTGTTTGGCCGGTACCCCAGCAACAAGAAGTGTGCCAAAAATAATTGAAATTAGAGCTACACCAGTACCAAGATCGCCTTGAGCGACAACCACCAAGAAAAGTGAAAGACCGCAAACTATCAGAAGCGGTAGCCAAAATTCGCGCCAACTACCAATTGCACCTTCTTCCCTCTTGCGAGAAAGAAAATCCGCCAAATAAACTACTAAGGCCAATTTAAGAAATTCGGCTGGCTGAAAGCTGACAGCGCCGAGATTATACCAACGACACTCGCCCAACTCGCATTTGGCAAGTGAGGAGCCGGCTATTGATAGTACCCAAAGTAGCCCCGACAAAATCAACGCTATTATCATCATTGGTTTAGCAAACTTTTTGATATATTTATATGGCACGAATTTAAAAGCAATAAAAAAGGCAGCTATTGATAGTGCAACCGAGCGAAGCTGGCCTAGGAAAAAGTAATTTTGGTCATAATCTGCACCATAGGTAGAATTTAAAACATTAGCTCGCATTGGCCCGATAGCATAAATTACAATCAGGCCCAAAATCATCAAACCCAAGGTTGAGAATAGAATGACAAGATCTGATTTATGTTTACGATTCATGCTACGCCACCGCCGACCATTGCAAGATAAACGCCCACCAATGCACAAACGCCGGCGATAATCCAAAAACGCATCACGATCTTGGCTTCACCCCAACCTTTGGCCTCTAGATGGTGATGAAGCGGCGCAGAAATGAAAATCTTTTTCTTAAAGAGTTTTTTGGATGCTAATTGAATAAGGCTGGAGCCAGTCTCTACCACGAACACGAGGCCAATAATTGGTAAAAGTAGGAACGAATTGGTCATCATGGCGACTACGCCAAGCCCAGCACCAAGAGCAAAGGAGCCGGTGTCTCCCATCATAAAACGAGCCGGCGGCACATTGAACCAAATATAAGAAAGCAACCAACCTACTACGGTCATACAAAAACCGAATAATAGCATGTTCCCTTGGAACATGGCGATAATACCAAATGCCCCATAGGCCAGCATGGCAAGTCCGCCAGAAAGACCGTCTAGACCGTCTGTAATATTAACCGCGTTAGATGTCGCGACCACGGCAAAAGCAAAGACTAAAATCATGCCGATAACGCCGATTTCGATATTGCCGACAAACGGAATCAAAATCGTAGTCCAGCCGAGCTTAACGGCGAAGAACCAACCCAGCACTAGACCAACAATGGTGATCAGGGTGAATTTCACTGGGCCGCGCAAACCTGCTGCGCCACGGCCAGAGCCGAATATATTAATACTGTCGTCGATTGCACCGACTAGCGAACCACCCAAAAAGCCAAAGAGTGGCAACCAAGTCTGCCCACGATCTAAATTAAAAATCCAGGTTACTAAAGTAATAGCAACGACACCCACCATGCCAGCCATAGTCGGGAAAGTGTGCTTGAATTTGTGAGCGTGGAGCTTGGTCATGACTGGAAGCGCCTGGCCATCCACTGTGGTTTTTTTCTGCTTTTTCCAAAAATGATATTTGTAAGCAAAATATGTATATATAGGGGTCAGACCCATTGAAAGCAAAAAGCCTGCAAGCGCCAACAAGAGACCGTAAAACATTTCTTCATTAATATTCATAAACATAATTATACCATATTAATTATTGGGTTTAATTTTTAGGTAATCAATCGCGTAGTTTGATAGAGTATCAAATAAGCTCTGAGCCTCACTACCAGATAGCGCCTGACCGGCCCCCCACATTTTGGTCATAATAACATATTGTGGCATTTCCCCGCTTGGTCCGACAAAACCGATGTAGGAACCCACAAGGTTACTCATGCTGTTGTCGTAGGCGCCGTCCACAATGACCTGAGCGGTACCAGATTTACCTCCGATATCGTAGCCAGGTTTATCTATACCGGCACGCACTTTATAGCTACGGTTATTGATAAGCATTCCGCGCATCATAGCGCTAGTATCGTTGGTTAAAATTTGGTCTTCTACTACACCTTCACGAGAAAGAGGTGTGATTTTATTATTTTCGAGTGTACCTTTGACGATCGTGGGGGTACGATAGTAGCCACCATTTACCACTGCAGAAAAGGCGGTAGCGGTCTGGATCATCGTAACGCCAAGGTTTTGGCCAAAGGTCATATTGGCATAAGTGGAGTTTCTACCCCAACCTTCATTTGGATCCTCAATATAGCCAGCCGCTTCGATAAGCTCAATTCCAGTTTCACGACCAAGGCGGAATTTATTGTGATAATAATCGTAGAGCTTTTCCCTGCCTTGCTGGGTAATTTCTTCTGGATTACCGCCAAGAAGTTTTAAGGCATGGATACTACCGGTATTGAGTGACCAATAAAGTGCGGTTTTCATGTCTAGAGTGTGATTATTTAAGGTGGCGCGCTGTTCAGCGTTTTTGATAGTCCAGCCGTCTACTATTTCGTAGCCCAAATTATAATAAGTGCTACTACTGGTCATGACGCCTTCGTTAATGGCGGCCGAAAAGGCGAAGTTTTTGCAAATTGAGGCCGGCTCGTACGGAATCTCGGTAGCCTCATTGGAATAAGCGGAGGCATCTGGAACTTGACCGTAGTTGGCTGGGTTATAATTTGGCAAGTTTGCCATGGCGATAACTTCGCCAGTATTTGGGTTCATAATAATGGCGGCAGCGTTAGTAGCCGGAGTGGAATCAATAGCCGCCTGCATGAGCTCCTCGATACCGCGCTCCAGACCGCGATCTACGGAGAGCACAACGTTTTTGCCATCTACGGCAGGAATTTTGACATTATCGTTACCAATAGATAATGCAACATTATTAACGTCTGAGATAGTTTTTAATAAACCGTCTGTGCCAGAAAGGATGTGGTTGAGCGAACCCTCTACACCGTATTGACCTAAGCCGTCAGCGTTTACAAAGCCAAGGAGCCTCGATGCGGTTTCGCCTTCTGGATAAACTCTTTGGTTGCTTTTTTGAAACCATACGCCACTGACGTTTTCGTCCGCGATGGCCGTAGCAATTTTGTGAGGGATATTTTTAGCTATAATATAATATCTTAATCCTTCGGTAGAAAAAACTTGATCTATGTCGGCGGTGATATAGGATTTGGCATGTTTTTCAAGAGCATTTTTGATGCCCTCTTTATCGGTAACCGCTGGATCAACGATCACAGAATAGGTAGTCTGATTTAAAACTACTGGCACCGGTTCACCATTATCCATCATATATATTTCACCACGCTTAGCCGTAATAGTCTCGAGCAAGGTGTGTGCCTCATTAGCCTTGGCTACCCATTCACCGTGTTCGATAATTTGGATAAAAAATAGCCGCACAGCAATAATAGCTAGGGCTATAAAAGTAACACTTTTTAAAATTTTAATCCGCGACATATCCGGTTACTGTAGCATTTTCCATGTTGGCTGCAACAGTGCTACTTTTTGCTGCAGCGACAGACGTAAGACGAGCTTTTTCTACGGCCAAGTCATCACGACGAGCGGTCATTTCGCTAATTTCGGATTCTACTGATGAGATCTCGTAATCAAAACCGGTAGCTTTAGTGCCTTCGGCGACATAAATAAGACCGAAAACTAAAGTAATCATACCAATAATCACAATTTGCGAAATAGAGCCTAAGCTTCTTTTTGAATGGCGGACAGTATTGCGATTTCTGACGAAACTGACGCTGGCCTGTCTCCTGGTTACGTAAGTTGTTTGGTTGATCATTTTGTTTTATTTCCTCGCTTGGGTTTATGTTTGTTTTTGTTTCACTATGTCAATGTCTTAGACCGGGTCGCTTGATAAGCAGAGCTATAAGTGACTTACAAGCGTTGCCCGGGAAGGTCATACACTTCACACTCTCAGTGAAACTCTATATTTGGCGGACCGAGATGGTCCATGTCGCAGTTTTATAAAGTTTCTATTTTGGCTCAAGCGGAGCTACTGTGGGAGCCCCGCTTGAGAGATTTTATTTAGCGAAAATTAACCTTGATGGTCTGTTTGCGAGATTTATTCGCTACTAAAATTTGCTTTGGCATATTGCCTCCTTTTTTGTTTATTGTTTTTATTTTTATCAATTCCGCGCTGCCACTCGCAGTTTGGCACTCCGGGCGCGTGGGTTGATAACTAATTCATTTGGTTCCGCAATTAGTGGTTTTTTGTTGACTATCCTAAGTGCTGATTCTTCTCCATGGGAAGTGGCTTCCTTGAAGTAGTTTTTTACCAAACGATCTTCGAGACTATGAAAAGTGATAATCGCGAGACGACCGTTTTTGTTGAGCAATTTAGGCAAGAGCGGGAGAGTTTTTTCAATTTCTCCGAGCTCGTCATTTACCGCTATGCGAATGGCTTGGAAAATTTTGCTAGCCGGGTGAGTATTGCTATAACGGGATTTGCTCAAGATAATATCAGCTAATTCTTTGGTAGTTTTGATTGGACGGTGAGTGACTATTTCTCTTGCCAACATCTTTGCGCGACCAGGCTTTTCTTCGCCGTAGTCGATAAAAATGTTGACTAGATCACGCTCGCTCCAATGATTGACTATCTCACTAGCCGTAAGATCTTGTCGCTTATCCATGCGCATATCAAGAGGGCCGTCATTTTTATATGAAAAACCACGCTCCTCGTTGTCTAGTTGCGGAGAAGAAACCCCAAAATCCGCCAGTATCATATCGAATGTTTTTCCACACTCAATTAACTGCAGCACTGCGTCGTAAAAATCCGTATTCATAATAGTAATTTTATCGTTGAATTTTTGGCTGATATAATCTGCCGCAAATTTATCGCGATCTACCAGAATCGAATCTTTATAATTCAGTGTTACATCCAAAATTGACTTGGCGTGCCCTCCGTAGCCAGCCGTAAGGTCTAAATATGCCTCACCGACATTTGGCTTTAGGGTAGCCATTACTTCCGATAATAACACAGGGATATGTTGATTCTTCATACCTATATTATACAATGTTTGAGACCGTTCAACTAGAAACTTCAGCGTTTTTGTTTCTGTTTGATTTTTGTTTAATCACAATTAATCTACCACAATTTGATTTACCGAAGCAAATCACATAATTGTAGCCGTTGAGAGACTTATTGTGTTTTGGCCCTCACAGACCTATAGAGTTTTATTGGGAGGTGTGTTGAAGGAAGGAACGCACGATTTTGGTTTCGCATCTCGCTAACATTTAATGCGCGCCAGAGCTCCTAGTTGGTCGGCCTCAAACTTTTTTAATGTACGACTTTTTGTTTAGCGTTTTTGTTTAATTATTCGCTGATTTAAGTTTATGATAATTTTTCATAAAATGCAAGAGCTTTTTTCAACATTTTTTAAACTAAAGTTTTGCGCATATGTGGAAAACTTCCCTGTTAATTTACCGAACAAAGTCGGTTGATTTTTTTAATTATTATTGTATTAAAACCGAACACCTAGGCATTGTTGAATGTTTTCTAGGGACACACTCAAGGCCGTTCGGCCAAGCTTACGGTCCCTAGAAAACATTCACCGATGCCTCTTCGTATGCTATAATGAATTAAAATAAGTGAGGTAAAATATGGAAGAACCGTTTGATATATTCCTGTGGGCAAACGAGATAGATGAAATTAAAAATAACGTTTCGGCAGAGTTGTTTTTGTTTAACAAGAATTACACACCATATAAGATAAAATACTCTGATAAACTGACCGGTGCAGTGAAGTCGATGTTTATGCAAGAGGCCGTGCACTACATTATCGAGGAAGCAGATAAGGGCCTTGAGTGCCGTGAGTATGAAAAAGCTGACGGTGAAGAGAAAGTGGTTTATCGTACTTCCCTTTCTAAGGTGGGGCGCGCAGAGACTTTAATCCATTTGATCGAAAATGAATATAAAGATATTGACTATTTTTCAGAAAATGAATATGACTTTAAGAAAGTAAAAGGCATCATCGCGAAATTTACTTATCCTGGCGAAGAAGGCATGAAGACTTTTTATATTGCTAAGATCTTGCCAGCCTCTTCCGCGTTAAAAGGTGCAACAAGCTGGGAGATTAACGGTGAGAGCTTTGAGCCATTTTCAGCGGAGATTGCGCTAAAAATGCCAGATGATAATCAGGTGGCAATCGTAGACGGTACGATTATCGTGTTTAACCAGGCTAAATTCGAGAATTTGTTCCAGTACGATTTTAAGTCTCAGGTACTAGCCGAGGCTAAGGCAAAAGAAATTTGCGAAAAGTACAAATTGTCTTTTGCTGAAGGTCTGACGCTCGATGTGCTTCTTGCCGACAAAAAACCTTTACTCAAAAAGGTACAGGCGATGGATATTGCCGAGGAGATGCCGCAAGATAAGTTACTAGAATACGCGGATGAAATGCAGCTAGAGCTGATGACTGACGATGACGGCTCGATCATCATCATGGATGATAAAGATTTGACTATGTTTGTGAATTTGTTGAACGAAGATTATTATGTATCGCCAGTGAATGGCAAGCGATACGAAATTAAGTCCAAAAAATTACTCGGCGAGCCAGACGGCGAGCCACCACGTGGATAAAATTATAGTTCAAAGTAAGTAGACTCGATAAAGTTTGTTTCGCCAAGAGTTTCAAAAGTTTTCTTGAGATCTTCTCTAGCCTCAGTGACAGAATCATCTGGGGTTAGAGTTGATTCGATTTTGGCGTAAACTTCACCGTCGCGACCATCTATCTCATCAAGATAGATCATTGTTCCCTCGCCCATATCGAGATCTTGGCGACGTCGAGATATTTCTCCGACCTGTTTGAAGCCTAACTGGAAAATAATATTTACCATATTAACATAGTCTGTGACAGGCGTTTCTTCAATAATATCTACTCCAGAATCCTCAATATGGCGACGCAAAATAAGGCTGTATTTTGGTGGTTCATCTATGGCACTCATTGTCGTACGCATCACGAGGCGCGGAAGGTTCATACCTTTTTTGTAGCCGCGCGGCACATAAATGCGATCGTGCTGCCAATAAATAGCGCCGAAATCCAAATCAATGTCGGATAATTTGTCTTCAAATTTGTCACGACTGCTTAGTTTGCATTTTAGGATAACTTTTTTCATAATCTAATTATAACATATTTATGTCAATTAAGCGAGCCTCTGCGGAACGAACACCATTCCATTCGTTTTCTACCAATTTAATAAGAAATTCATATTCGCCATCTATATCTAGCTGAAACCACTCCTCTGGCGCAAAAAAAGCTACACATTTAATGATGCCGCCGTCTTGGCCCCTAATATCTACGCGGAGATGCTGACCGTCGCCGCCCATGCGCTTAGTTTCGAGAATCTTAGCACCGCTGATGCGAAAAATCGGTTCTTCATTTCCAGCACCAAATGGCTCGAGCTGTTTCAAATCTTCTATGAGATCTAAAGAGAGATCTTTGAGATCTGAGGTCGTGATATCCGCTTGGCTTTTTAGGTATTTTTCTTGATCAGTAAGATGTAGGCTGAGGTAATATTCATTGATTCTCTCGCGAAAAGCATAAAGATGCTCGCGCGAAACCGACACACCAGCAGCGCCAGCGTGGCCGCCGCCACTAATGATAATATCTTTGACTTGACTAATAGCTTCCGCAAGATTAAAATCACCAAAACTGCGCCCAGAGCCCTTGAAAATATTTCCTTCTAGCTCGGTTAAGACGAAGGCTGGTTTATGATATTCCTCCACTAAACGACCGGCCACGATACCCAGAATTCCCTCGTGCCAGTTTCCGGTTTCGATAATTACTGGGGTGTCTTTGGTGCCACGATCTGATATTTCTTTAGTAGCGGCACGTTGCTCGGTGCGGCGTTTTTTGTTAAGATCTTCCAGTTTGACAGCGATAGTGGCAGCCTCGGTGCCAGAATTGGTGCAAAGAAGTTTTAACGATAAATCAGCCGTATCTAGACGGCCAGCAGCATTGAGCCGAGGGCCAATCTGGAAACCAATAGACTCGGAAGTGATTTTTTTAACTCCAGCGATGCGCATGAGCTCTTTTAACCCTGGGCGGCGAGTTTTTTCTAAAACTTTAGTGCCGTAGTAGCCGAGAATACGATTTTCGCCGGTTAGCGTCATGTTGTCGCAAATAGTACCAATAAGAACTAGATCGAGGAGCCATTTTTCCTGGCCGGACGGGATCAGACCTTTTTTGACGAGGCCTTGGGCTAATTTAAAAGCTACACCTACACCAGCGATATCTTTTAGATCATCTGGAGCTTCGTAATCTTTGCGCTTGGGGTTAACCACCGCAATAGCCTCCGGCAGCGTGTCGCCACATTCGTGATGATCCGTAACGATAGTATCTATTTTGAGGATATTTAATTCGCTGATGATGTCGTGATTACGAGAGCCGCAATCTACGGTGATGATTAGGTCGGTGTTGCCATCTTTGGCGCGAGTAATAAGACGCGGGCTCATGCCGTAGCCATCCACAAATCTATCTGGTAACATGATATCTATTTTTTTGGCTCCGGCCAGTTTTAGGGCGTTTTCCATTACAGTGCTGGCAGTAACGCCATCTACATCATAGTCGCCATAAATAAGGATTTTTTCCTGGTTTTTGATGGCGGTAGCAATTCGCTTAACGGCTTTTTCCACATCTGGCAAGATGAACGGATCTATGGAATCTTCGTATTTTGGGTGTAAAAAACTGTCGCCCAGGTGGCGTTTTTGTACTAATTGAACAAAAAGTTTATTCACTTCTTACCCCTGTTAGCCAATAGTTTTGCTAGGTTTACTACCCTTCTGGCTCTTGATAACAATGCTCTGGAGCTCCTTCAAGATCGGGTACTGTTTATTGGTTTGGTAAATTTTAGTTTTGCCTCTTTTGGTAACAATAAGAAAATTACCGTCCGCCATGCGGTTTAATTCCCTCTGGATGTTGCCAGGATCTTCCTTGATTAACTTGGCTAGACCTCTAGCGTGAGTTTTAAAATCTGGGTACTTTGCAAAAACTACAATGATTTTACGGCGCACGCGTGACGAAACAAATAAATCTAACATATTACCTCGCTTAATTTCCCCTATTATAGCACGCTTTAGGTAAAAATTACAACATTAATAGCAACAAGATAAAGAATTTGCAACCCCCTACCCTATTTTGTATAATATAGATATGTATTACGAGGTTGTACCGGAGGGAAAGGTGGAGACTCTGACTTATGAATATAGCGATTCCCTCTTGCCGGGGCAAATCGTGTTGGTGCCTTTGGCACGACGTGTGGTACCGGGCGTAGTTATTAAAAAAGTTGCACAACCAGAATTTAAAACGAAATCCATTTTGAAAGTTTTGTATTCAAAGCCGCTACCACGGCACTTGCTGGCAGTGATGGATTTTATACATAAATACTACTTGGTACCTATGGGCTCTACGGTATCTCTGGTGTTGCCCAATGGGGTTGAGAAGAAGAGACGAAAAACCGAACAAATGTTCGGTGATGTTTCATCCTCTGCAAAATCGGCTTCTGTGCCCCTTAATCCCCACCAAAAAAAGGCCTTAGAAGGCCTCCAGAAGGCTCTAGGAGCGACGAAACTACTGTTTGGCGTTACTGGTAGTGGTAAGACTAATATATACCTCACAGAGGCTCTAAATGCCCTTAAACGGCAAAAATCCACTATACTTTTGGTGCCGGAAATAGCTTTAACTAGCCAATTGGTGCAGGTTTTTACTGAGTTTTTTGGCGAAAAGGTGGTGGTGATGCATTCACGGCAGACAGAAGCCGAGAGGCACCTGGTTTTTAATTCTCTGCTCGGCTCAGAGACACCTAAAGTAGTAATTGGCCCAAGATCAGCTCTGTTTGCACCGCTAAGTGATATCGGGCTGATTATTGTGGACGAGGAGCATGAATCTACTTACTATCAAGAAAACGCGCCGAAATATTCCGCAATCAGAGTGGCAAGCTATATGGCTAAGGAGCTTAGTTGTAGCTGTATCTTGGGCTCAGCTACACCTACGGTGGCGGATTATTATATCGCTAAGCAAAAAGGCTCTCTGATACCATTAACCGAAAGAGCTAAATCTGGCGCGATAAAGCCAGAGGTTAAGATAATAGATTTTAAAAACAGGGATGCATTCCTCAAAAATCGCTATTTTAGCAATGCGCTGATTAAAGCATTTTCTGACAATTTAGAACTGGGGCGACAAACTCTGATCTTTCACAATCGCAGGGGATCTGCGCCGCTGACGATTTGTGAAAATTGCGGCGAAGAAGTTGTCTGCCCGAATTGCCGTTTACCACTGACGCTTCATGCCGACAGCTTTGAGCTAGTATGCCATACTTGCGGATATCACGAATTGGTGCCAAAAAATTGCCCCAAATGTGGCACGGCAGGCTTAATTCATAAGGGTTTTGGCACAAAATTGCTAGAAAATGAACTAAAGAGACTGTTCCCTGCCGCTAGGGTAATGCGATTTGATGCAGACAACAAAAAAGGCGAAGGGCTAGAGGCGGTATATTCTGAGGTGAGAGATGGCAAAGTAGATATTCTCGTTGGGACACAGGGGCTAGCCAAGGGGCTGGATCTGCCAAAGCTTGCCACGGTGGGGGTAGTACAGGCTGATGCTGGGCTGGCATTACCGGATTTTGCGGCGGAAGAGAGGGTATTTCAGCTGCTTACCCAAGTAATGGGGCGTGTGGGGCGTGGGCATCTTGACACGGCCGAGGTGATCATACAGACTTTTCGGCCGGAGCATCCGGTGATAGGCTTCGCAATAAATGAAGATTATGAGGGGTTTGCCGAATATCTACTAAAGCAAAGGAGGCTTGGTGGATTCCCGCCATATAAGTACGTATTGAAGCTGGAAATAACTCTAAAAACTGAGGCATTGGCGATTAAAAAGGTGCAAGAGGTGGCGAAAAGGTTGAGTATCGATAACCGCCTGGCAGTGTCGCCGCCGATGCCAGCGTTTCATGAACAGACCGCTAGAGGTTATACCTGGCAGGTTATCGTGAGATCTAGGTCACGCGGAGCACTTACGGAAGCCTGTGCGGGACTAGATAAGAACTTCAAGGTTAGTCTAGACCCGCCAGGGTTGTTGTAGAGTGACTAGTAGTCGGAGACGCAACGCACGGACCTTCCGTAAGATTTCCATGTGGCAACTTCCGGCCTGACAGAGTCGCTTCTTACATTGATACCATAGGCCCCACCGCTATCATATACAGTACTGGACCAATAAACGACATCGAACCCCGCATTAACTGGGAAACTTCTATAATCGATTCCTCCAGCTCTGACCATAAAGATAGGACTTCTGATAAGACCGTTACCACTATTAGTATTACCACTATTATATATATTGTTTAGTTTAACAAATTCATTGTTGGCAGATAGGCTAGATACTGTGGGGAGTCTCCAACCTTTAGGGCAAATGGAGTTCTGCGGACTATTCACTACGTTATTATACGTAGATGAAGTTAGGCTACCGGAGGCACTTGAGGCTATAGCCGCAGACCAGTTGTAGTAGTTGCCTATCTTGCCATGATTACCGTTAGTAGTGAATGGTGTATGGCTAAAGTAAGTTGTAGCTACCGTATTATTGGTATCAAGATAGTTACACGTCTGCTGATTATTGTTTACATAACATAAATTAGAGTCATAGGCTTCTCCGGTAGCATACCAAAAATTATTTAAATTACCCGCATCTGGGTCTGCGGAGTAGGCAATACTATTGCTGTCGCTCCAGCCATTAAACGTTCCGGTAGATTGGTTGATGTTGGTAATAGTTGTAGTTGCAGGTGTCCAGCGAATAACTCCGCTATCATCCATTGCATATCCAACAACGTATGCCCCCGAATCTATCGCATTGAGATCCGTATTTGTAGAGTTAAGCGCAACAGAAGAATCTAAATCTAGGTCTAAGTTTTGCGTCATCCAAAGCATGGAGCTAGTGCAGTTAGCTTCCTTCTCTTGCCAAGTAGAGCCAGTACCTTCCATACACATACGTCTGACCGTATAGCTTTTGTTGTCACGGTTATCATAAGCTCTAACTTCTTCGCCTATAGCTACGGCATTGCCCCAATCTTCTACATCTTGCATGTAATAGTAATTTGGGCCCAGATTGCTTGCTGGATGAAGTAATACATATTTTACTTGCCCTTTATAAGTTCCTGCTGGTTGGGTAGGACTGATGTAGGCGGCATAGGTAGTAGTTAAAGATGAACCTATAGTAGCATCGGTATTAGAATTAAAGTCTGCTACCTTAGTATAGCTTTGTGGCACTATATGATAATCACTGAATGACCCGCTATCATCACTTAGAATATCTGGTTTATATGTACCATCTACACTTGTTAGTTTCATGGCCCAGTTAGAAGTGTCTCCTGATTGAGCAATACCTGTTACTATATCATAGGCAGATCCTAGTGCATTACTATGCAGTACTGTATTAGTTCCTGCAGCTACTCCAGTGTCTCCACCAGTATAGCCTATGGTATAGATGGCATAGCCATTAGGATCATTACAGAATGTAGTAATAGTAGTTAGCCCTATATCTTCTTTATATTGTCCATTGATCATAGTAGCTGTATGCTCATTACCAGAATCTATAGTGGCAGTCATAGAACAGGTGGATCTAACACGGATGGCTGCATTGGCAGTTTTGGTTTGATCTAATGCTGAGGTAGTATAAATAATGCCTATACCTGGGAAGATGGGTATATTACATGATAATAATATACCAGTCAGTACTGTA
>JAFWHS010000006.1 GCA_017511925.1 Candidatus Saccharimonadota bacterium
AGTGAGAAAATAGATGGTGCGGTTAAACTTGTAAATGAGGCGATTATGGCAGAATACAAACGCCTCGAGGAGATTGCCAAAACTGAAGAAGGTGATCCTATTCTGATTGAGGGTGAGACTACGGCAGGTTATTTCTGTCATCTAATGGTTGATCCGAAAGAAGTTGCGAAGATTGCTTTGGAATACAACTATCCAGTCTGGCATATTCTTCAGCAAGATTATCCTGATGGTATGTGGGAGGACTTAGGTCGAAAGTTCGGTCTGGCAACAGTGTGTTCAATTGATTTATAGGAGTTACTATGAGCTATATTGGTATTTGCGAATATGTAATTGGAGTAATTCATGATAAAGATATCTGGTACTATGTTGGCGATAAAGATTCCGATGGCAAGAGAATTCGTCCGGATGAGAGATATTCTTCGTTCTTGATCGACGCAAAGCGCTATGATGATGAAGATCTCTTGCGAGAAGAATTAGAATCTCTACCAAAGACTTTGACCTATAAGATCCTCGAACTTCAGCGCTGTCCAAAGTGCAAGAAAGAGTTCACAGAACATCCAGCTCTTTCACGCGAGGATAATGAAACAGAAATCTGTCCGGAGTGTGGAGTTAGGGAGGCAATGGATGTGTATCTAAAAAATCAAAAGTAGTTATTGACGCAAAAATTGATTATTTCATGGTATAATAATATTAAGTTAATATTTTGTGGAGGAATATGGAAGCTAAACGCTCAATTCGTGTAGCGAGTCTGTTTGCCGGTATTGGCGGTATTTGCCAAGGCTTTCTTGATTCGAAAAATAAAAATGCAAAGTACGAGATAGCATGGGCCAACGAAATAGATCCTTACGCCTGTGAAACTTATAGAAAGAACTTTTCTCATCCATTAATTGAGGGGGATATTAACTTTGTTCTTCATCCAGAAAATAGTGATGACATCGAAAAATATACAAAACTACATGAACAAGCTTTATCTGAACCTATAGATGTTATCAACGGCGGTTTTCCTTGCCAGGCTTTTAGTATTGCTGGCGAAAGAAAGGGTTTCGATGACGAGCGTGGCAACTTATTTATGTCATTCATCGATCTTATTAACCAACTTGATGAAAAATTTCATAAAAAGCCTAGAGTGTTATTCCTAGAGAATGTAAAGAATCTTAAAGCACACGATCACGGAAGAACCTATAAGGTAATTAAAACCAAACTAGAAGATTGTGGGTATACCGTTAAAGAAGCGGTGCTTAACACTATGGCCTATTCTGAGCTTCCGCAAAATAGAGAACGAATCTATATTATGTGTTTCCTTAATAAAGAAGACGCAGACAAATTTACTTTATATGATAATTTAGACAAGTTCAAGAAGACTTTTAATGCGTCTGAAAGGGCGGCGCAGATAAAAAACATCATCGACTATTCTGTTGATGATCCAAAATATTTTTATACGAAAGAAAAATATCCTCACTATTTTATGACCGAAGAAGAATTCGCCAAGAATGGAAACAAGGACGGAATTCGCATCAATCTCGAAGAAGACATTACTGAGATGTATCAATTCTACCAACTGCGTCGCGGTCAATATGTAAGGAAGAATCAAAGTAACGTCTGTCCAACATTGACAGCAAACATGGGAACCGGCGGACATAACGTTCCTCTTATTCTAACGCCAAATGGCATACGCAAGCTTACTCCAGAAGAAACATTTAGGCTTCAAGGTCTACCGGCTGGGCGTGGGTATGTATTCCCGACATCCTTTAATGGATCTAAAACTTATGGGGACAGCCATCTTTATAAGCAAGCCGGAAATGCAGTTTCTGTTCCCGTTATTAAAATGATTGCGGAACAAATTTTAGACATCATAAAATAATTATTGGTTTACAACAACGAAACTTTTTTAACTGGTTGAAGCCCTTTTGCATTAATTATTCTGCTTTTAATGGAAAAGCGTGGCCTGCGTCCTTGAGCTTGTTGATCTGCGAAAGTTTCGTTTTTTGCTTGATTTAGGACTAGGCCGTAGACATCTTCTGAGTCAATCTTGTAAAACCATACATTACCATCGACATAGCCATTTGGAGCAAAATCGGCATAGTATAATAAATCCCACGTTGAAGCCGGACCGAATGATGTGCAGTCATTTGGAATCGAGGCTGATTTTACTTGTACGCCCTCACCGGTATCTTTAATTACGCAGTCGTAGGAATGCGCTCCAGGTTCAGCATTGGTACGTACGGCATTGAATGTCAAACAAAAAAGTGCTTCGCTAAAAACATCTGGTACGTTTAAACTTCTACCTTTTAATGCATTCAAGTCGGAATTCATATTTTGCCATTTTTTGAAAATATCTTTTAGTTTTAGAAAATCATTATCGTCAAATTCGTCACCGGAGACGACGATGCCATTTTTTAATTTTACTTTTACTGTTCTCATTCTTAGTTCCTTTCGATTATTTTATTTAATTTATTCATTAACTCACATTCTGCATCTGGAATAAATTTAACAAGCTCTTTCTGCAAGAAATATTCGCTACCGCCACCTCGCTCGAGAATAGCGAAGTCTACTTTATAATATTTACCCTTTCCTAGCTTCACATTATTCAGCATATTGTCTTCTTCGGAAAAGAGATACATAGAATTTCTAGATTTTTTTACGACTGAAATTTTACTCGGATTATTTGCGTAAAAATCTAGTGTTTTATAGTGGACTTTATTTCCGCTTTTTATGTAATACGGAATACCATTGTCATCTATGTTGTCGAACCAGCTTTCGTTAAAACGAAACAAACCCCAAGACATTTTGCTACAATACTTTGACAAAGGTGATATTTCGTCGTTTTTTATACCTCTGACCGATTCTTTCTCTTCAATATTTTTAATATTTTGAATCCCGACTTTCTCGTCGCAAAAAGTTGAACATTTCATAAAATCTGAGGCTTTTGCTATTTTTATAAGTTGGATCGTGCCAAGTTCGTCCCCAGGATCGTGTACTTTTACCGGCTCGCCCAATAAGTCATTTTTGTTAGAGATAATGAAGCTTTCGTTATTCATTGTCATTTCTTTGTAAATCTCCTCAGAATACATTTCTGGGATAAAATATGGCAAAAGGTAGTCTATCCTGAGGTCGTTTTCAACCATAATGAGATATTCATCGTCGTAACCTTGATTTCTTAAAGAGACCATTTTTTGTTTTTGCTTTTTAAATGTTTTTATCTCAATTTGTGGCATTCCTGGCACTGCGGTCCATTTTTCATTAAAAACAGAAAAAGGTATTACTTTCTTGTCTACTTTTATTCCGATTAAATCTGGAGCGATGCCTGCCTTTCTGGGATCGTATGAATAAAAATCAGAAATTGGTTCAACAGTTTTATCTGTTTTGAGTTCCGGAAATATGATCCTTTCAAACACAATCCTCTCTGGAAAAGTATTAATCCACCTATCGAAAATTCCGCCCATTAGATCTCCCTTGGAGCTTAATGATCCGGTCATTGACGAGCCTTTTTGTTTTTGTATAATGCCCAAAACGAAATAAATAGTCTTGAGTATATCTATCTTTTTGACTGCTATGATTTTATTCATAAAATAGCCTTTTATTGTCTGTTAATATTATAACACAATTTCCTGAAAATTGAAACACATGCCAGAATGTGTTATAATAATAGATATGCCACTCCTGTGGCGAAATTTGATAGTAACCTAGGCAATACGATCGGTGGATCGAAGTCGTTGACTTATTATCTATTTGAGTTATAATGGTTTTAATCAACGAAATTGCGAATAACGGCTCCGCCTTAGGAGCCAAGAGCTCCTATGACGAAAAATAGGAGCTTTTTTGGGACTTCCTAACGATTTCCATCCGGATAAGAAATCGTGCAATAATATCAAATTTAACTCTCGTGGAGGTACGAGTATGTGTATTTTTGCGAGCTTCTTCAGGAGCGGTAATTATGGGAATTCAAGGCATCAATGACATTGTCAATGAATATTCCTTTAAAAGGAATAACAATGACATTGTTCAGAGAACAAAATCACGCCAGGAAATAGAACGTGCTGACCGAATCGCCGACATCGTTTGTCGTAAGATCGGAAGCAGTGGAGCGAGGGCGTTTTATTGCAAGGCGGCCTACGAGCTATCAGAAGACCAAATCTATAGCTGTGTAGAAAAAGCGCTTAAGGGCCGTTGCCCGGTCAAATATCTGTCTTGGTTGTTATCTCATCAATTAAGA
>JAFWHS010000007.1 GCA_017511925.1 Candidatus Saccharimonadota bacterium
GGCATTTCTAAGGTTATTTATGACCGAAAAGAAAACTCCGGAAAAGACTTGTAAAAATCTCAAAGTAAGGTTAAATACAAACACCTTGCGAGGATCCGGCCGCGGTTTGTGGAACCGGTCGAGTAGGCCGCTCCTCTCGATACGGTATCGCGGCCTCGCAGGGGAATCATAACCAAGGAGTTATATGGAGATATTAGTCAAACAATTAGATAATCCGTTGCCTGAGCCGTTGGATATTAAGGCTTGCGACGAATTCTTTGAGGCTCTTGAAGCCGAAGAAGTGGAGGTTTAAATGAGCGAGAAAATAGATAGTGCGGTTAAGCTTGTAAATGAGGCAATTATGGCAGAATACAAACGCCTCGAGGAAATTGCTAAAACCGAAGATGGCGATCCAATTCTGATCGAGGGCGAGACTACGGCCGGTTATTTCTGCCATTTGATGGTTGATCCAAAAGAAGTTGCGAAGATTGCATTGGAGTACAACTATCCAATCTGGCATATTCTTCAGCAAGATTATCCTGACGGTATGTGGGAGGACTTAGGTCGAAAGTTCGGTCTGGCGACAGTGTGCTCAATTGATTTATAGGAGTTATATATGAGTTATATTGGTATTTGCGAATACGTTATCGGAGTTATTCATGATAAAGATATTTGGTATTATGTCGGCGACAAAGATTCCGATGGCAAGAGAATCCGTTCGGATGAGCGATATTCTTCGTTTATGGTCGACGCTAAACGTTATGACGATGAGGATATCTTGCGCGAAGAACTAGAGTCTTTGCCAAAGACTTTGACTTATAAGATTCTGGAAATTCAGCGTTGTCCAAAATGTAAGAAAGAGTTTACGGAATATCCAGCTCTCTCGCGCGAGGATAACGAGACAGAAATCTGTCCGGAGTGTGGGGTTAGAGAAGCAATAGAAGCATATCAAAAAGCCACCCAATAAGGGTGGTTTCTAGACGAAACCTACTTTTTCTATGTTTTTCATGGTATAATATCAGATAAATAATATTGTGGAGGATATGTGGCTAAAAGCTATTCTAAGATTGCTGCCGGTACTTTCGTTTTAAATAAGCACGAGCCGATTCATAGCTGGTATTCCTATCTTGAAGGGTATTCTTCTTGTTTAATCGAAGACCTTATTGATAGGCTAGTTAATGAACGAGGCATAAAAAGCGTCTATGATCCATTTTGCGGTACAGGAACGACATCTTTAGTCGCCTCCTCCAAAGGCCTCGACTCATATTACAGCGAAACTAATCCTTTCATGAGGAAGGTAATAGAAGCGAAGATTAACTCGGTCAGGTCATTAATAGAAAATGATATCCTAGCTAAAGGCCTACTTGATTTTAGGCAGAAAGTAGTCAAAACCGATTTTGATACTTTTCCGGAAATAGAAGAATGGGGTGGCTTTGAGAAGTTCTTTTTGTCAGATAATCTTGCTAAGTTATTATACCTTAAAGACTTAATTGACGAATTCGATACTGACTCTGACACTAAAGAGATACTTCAAATCGCTTTAGCGTCTATTGTGGTTAGATCATCCAGGATGAAGCGACAGGGCGACCTGCGTTTCGCTAAGGATGGCGAGAAAAAGGATGAGGATAATAATGTTATTGACAATTTCATTAAAAAACTTGAAGCAATGATTAAAGACATAAGTTCTTCAAAAAATATACCAAAAAAGAATACGGTTTGTCTGGCTGATGATTGCAGATTTATAGAGTCGGAAAATTGCTTTGATTGCGCCATCACATCTCCGCCTTACCTGAATGGAACAAACTACATACGTAACACGAAGCTTGAATTAAAGTTGTGTGATTTTATCCACACAGAAAAAGATATGCCCAAGTTCCATTCTAAAGGCATTATTGCTGGTATTAACAATGTTTCAAAACGATCCGCCATTTCGTCTATACCAACTCACGCAATCGACTATGTTGAAAAACTTATTCCAGTTGCGTATGATCGTAGGATACCAGAAATGGTAGCAGGATACTTTTCTGACATGAATGCTTTTATTTCCAAATTATCAAGTGGGCTAAAAGATGGCGGAGTATTCATAATGGATATTGGGGATTCTCAGTTTGCCGGTGTGCATATACCTACTCATGAAATTCTTAGTAATATTTGCAAAGATCACGGTCTAACTTTGGTTGGCGAAGAAATTTTGAGAGAAAGAAGATCCAAGAATGGGATGGTATTATCTCAACGATTACTTACTTTTGAGCTTGATAAGGCGGCGAAGAAATGACAGAAGAAGACTTTAGGCGGAGAGCGGAAGATTTTATAAGTGACATCCCGTATAAAAAACTGCCATATTCTGGCAGAAATTGGGGACATGAATGGCACTCATTATGTTCTTATCATGGTAAATTGAAACCATCCATAGCCCATTTTCTTGTAAAAGAATTTACCAAACCCGGGGATAAAGTACTTGATCCGCTTTGCGGTGTTGGCACGATCCCGCTTGAAGCCTGTCTGCAAGGAAGATATGGAATTGGCAATGATTTGAGCGAGTTAGCTTTCGTCGTCACAAAAGCCAAGCTTGAGAAGCCTGATAGAAAATTAGTAAATGAAGAATTTGAAAAACTATCGAGTTATATATTGAATAATGTTGATGAAAATTGGGTTTCAAAAGAGATAAAGAAGATCTCTGATTTTGGTTTTAACGGAAAAATACCCTCATACTTCCATGAAAAAACACTTCGAGAAATAATCTGCGCAAAAGATTTCCTTACTAAAGACATCAAGGGTATTACACCCCAGAGGGCGCTTATTTTGTCATGTATGCTACATATCCTACATGGGAATAGGCCTTACGCGTTATCTCGACGTTCGCATCCATTAACTCCGTATGCGCCAAAGGGCGATTTTGAATATAAGAATGTTATTGAACATTTGAAAGCTAAGATTGATAAAAGTTACAAAGACGGTATTTTTGATAACTACACTAGCGGAAAATCAATTTTCAGCGACTGTAATGAGTTACAACTTTCAGATATTGACGCGATTATTACGTCACCGCCATTTGCCGACTCAATTAGATTTTATATGCAAAATTGGATGAGACTGTGGTTTTGCGGTTGGACGAGTACGGATTTTAAGGAAGCCGATAAGGTATTTCTCGATAGAAGACAGAAGAATAATTTTGATGTCTACATACCATTCTTTGAGATGTGCCATCGCGTATTAAAGAAAAATGGAATAATAATCCTGCATCTGGGTAAAACAAAAAACATCGATATGGCTAAAGAACTTTCAGAACGCGCAGTTAAGTATTTCGATAGAGTGTTTCAGGGTTCTGAATGTGTTACTGACATTGAGAAACATGGTGTAAAAGATAAAGGTGGGACTATTGACCATCAGTTCCTTTTTCTCCAGAAAAAAGGTTAGAGAATTGAAACCGATTTAGGATAATGGCCAGTTTTCTTCTTGTATTCCTCGGCTAAATCGACTTTTCCGGCCGAAACTCGCTTAAGCGAATCATTGATCTTGTTTGCCGTCTTTATTCCGTCGCGTACTTTTTGGTAATCTGGCTCCATGAGAAATACATCAAAATACCACACTACGTCCTTAATTAATAAATCGAGGACTTCTTTGTTGATTTGTTTTGAATGCAGTGTTTCTAATGATAGGCCAGTAATTTTACTTAATCTCTGCAATTCACTCTCGGTGTAGTAGTCGACCGGAAAATGATCGCTTTTTTGTGAGTTATGGCTACTACATAAACATGTAGCTGTTTCATCTAATCTATAAAGGTAGGCTAAAGGCATTGTATGATCAAGTGCCATTTCGCTAAGCTCGAGTTCCTTAGAATTCTCGCCACATTTAAAACAACGTTTATTAAACTTTTCCCAAATATATTTTGAGAATTCCTTTTTTGTTTTATTCTCAAACTCAAAATGCACCAAATTTCTTCCGAGAAGCTTGTTTACTAGTACTTCTACCGCGCGTCTCCTGAGCCCATCTTCTTTAAATTGCTGTGCATTTCGCTGAGGATTGAGCGGTGCATTAACGAAAAACTTTTTACATGCCTTACACTCGAGTTGATGACCATAATACGATATTAGCTTGTCTCCATCACGAATCGCTAACCCATTCATGTCTTCTTTGGATAAATCATCTAGGTTCATAATTTTATACGAACTAAACGTAGCATGAGTACATGGTGCTTTCTTTTTGCAGTGCAAAGAAAAACTAAGTGTCTTAAGTTCATTATCCTCGTTGATCGGCAAAAACCTGCCGCATCGGTTGCAGCTTTTGAGGATAATTCTAGATCCTTTAGTTGGATTAATGCCATCAACAAAGTCAATGAGACTCCTATCGGTTCTTAAATAGTATAGATATGGGACATGCATGAATGTCTTTTGATAAAATGATTCCGCGCATGTATCATCAAGAAATTCTTCTTTACTGATGCCATCCAAATCAAAACAACAAAAATCTATATACTCAATTTCTTTGTCTGATTCGAAAGTAACAATAACTTTTATATTCTTTACATCTGTATCATTAGTTTTAATCTCGACTTCATCATGGAGACCAATATTTTTCCATTCATTTTTAAAAAGTTCTACGTCACGTGCTGTCTCTTTGGAATAAGATTCGGAACCATAACTGTAAGAAATTTTGATATGGGCGATACAATCCGAACCTGGCTTGACGTATCCTCCAAATGCCAAAATACCAATGCCTTTTCCAAATAATGCCGGAATAGTTGCAGACGGCCTATTGAATGACAACACATATGCCTTGTTGCCGATAGCTAGACGCTCTGAAAAAGAAATAATGCACTCTCCACCGGTATATTCATCGCAAACGTGATAGCCACTTTCTCTAGTAGTGGATCTTCGCCTGTAGGTTCTTAAATCTGATTGTGCCATATTATTTTCCTTTTTTCTATTATAACATAAGACCATAAAAATTGAAATACGCAAGTAATTATGTTATAATAATAGATATGCCACTCCTGTGGCGAAATTTGATAGTAACCTAGGCAATATGACGATTGGTGGATCGAAGTCGTTGACTTATTATCTACTTAAGTTATAATAGAATTATCAACGAAATTGCGAATAACGGCTCCGCCTTAGGAGCCAAGAGCTCCTATGACGAAAAATAGGAGCTTTTTTAGGACTTCCCGACGATTTCTATCCGGATTAGTGATCGTGCAATAATATCAAATTAATCCTCGTGGAGGTACGAGTATGTGTATTTTTGCGAGCTTCTTCAGGAGCGGTAATTATGGGAATTCAAGGCATCAATGACATTGCCAATGGATATTCCTTTAAAAGGAATAACAATGACATTGCTCAGAGACCAAAATCACGCCAGGAAATAGAACGCGCTGACCGAATCGCCGACATCGTTTGTCGTAAGATTGGAAGCAGTGGAGCGAGGGCGTTTTATTGCAAGGCGGCCTACGAGCTATCAGAAGACCAAATCTATAGCTGTGTAGAAAAAGCGCTTAAGGGCCGTTGCCCGGTCAAATATCTGTCTTGGTTGTTATCTCATCAATTAAGA
>JAFWHS010000017.1 GCA_017511925.1 Candidatus Saccharimonadota bacterium
AGCAAACTCGGCAGTGTCTGATAAAACTAGGAAGCCGTGAGCAAAACCACGCGGAATTAACAGCTGCTTTTTGTTTTCTTCTGAAAGCACTTCCCCAACCCATTGTCCGTAAGTGGGGCTATTTTCTCTGAGATCTACGGCGACGTCAAAAACTTCGCCTTTTAATACGCGAACGAGTTTAGCTTGCGGATGAAGCTTCTGAAAATGTAAGCCTCTTAGCACGCCTTTTTTAGAGCTAGACTGATTGTCTTGAACAAAGGTGTAGTTTAAGCCAGCTTCTTTAAAATCTTTTTCGCTGTAAGTCTCCATAAAATAGCCGCGCTCGTCGCCAAAAACTCTAGGAGTAATGATGAATACTCCATCTATTTTAGTTTTTTCAAAAGTCAACATTAGTCTTTAATTTTCCTTTCTGCTGCGCGCTTTAGGTGTTTGCCGTAGCTAGATTTACCATATTTATCAGCAGATTCTAGGAGCTGTTCCTTGGAAATCCAGCCGTTTTTGTAGGCAATTTCTTCTGGAGCAGAGATTTCAACGCCTTGACGTTTTTGGATGACGCGGACAAAATCTGAGGCATCGGCTAGAGAATCCATAGTGCCGGTGTCAAGCCAAGCAAAACCACGCCCTAAAACTTGGACGTCGAGATTGCCTTCATTTAGGTAAAGCTCATTCAATGAGGTGATTTCTAGCTCGCCGCGAGCAGAAGGTGTGATGGTTTTAGCCTTTTCTGAAACGCCGGCTGGATAAAAGTAGAGCCCGGTGACCGCGTAATTGCTTTTTGGATGTTCTGGTTTTTCTTCAATGGATAAAGCATGCCAAGCGTCGTCAAACTCCACAACGCCAAAACGCTCCGGGTCATTCACGTAGTAGCCAAAGACGGTGGCACGGCCATTTTTAGCGTTTTCTACTGACTGGTAAAGTGAGCTAACAAAACCATGGCCGTAGAAAATGTTGTCACCGAGAATCATAGCGCAAGGTTCGCCGTTTATAAACTCCTCGCCAAGAGTAAAGGCTTGGGCGAGGCCATCCGGAGATGGCTGAACTTTATAAGAAAGATTAATACCCATCTTGGAGCCATCGCCGAGAAGTCTTTCAAAGTTAGGAAGGTCGGCTGGAGTGGAGATGATTAAAATGTCACGAATGCCAGCAAGCATGAGAGTGGACAAAGGGTAATAAATCATCGGCTTGTCGTAGACCGGTAGCATCTGTTTAGAAGTGGCTAAAGTTAGCGGATAAAGCCTGGTGCCAGAACCTCCCGCTAGAATAATTCCTTTCATGAAAAACTCCTATTTATGTGTATATTTTAACATTTTTTTTAAAAAAAGTCATCACTCTCAGATAAGATTACTTGAGGGCGTCATGAGCAGCTTTAAGCGCTACATCAATAACGGCATCCATATCGTAGTATTTATATTCGCCTAGCCTACCTCCGAAAATTACATCTTCCTCTTTTTGTCCCAATGCCTTATATTTCTCATATAGACTGTTATTTTTTTCATCATTCACTGGGTAATAAGGTTCATCCCCTTCTTTCCATTCAGAGCTGTACTCTTTGCTAATAACAGTTTTTGGCAGGTGATTCCCCTGAGAGTCTTTACCGAATTCAAACCATTTATGTTCTATTACTCGCGTGTAAGGAGTATTTTTGTCGGTATAATTTACTACGGCATTACCTTGATAATTGTCTACGTCTAGCACTTCGGTGTCAAATTTCACAGTTCTATATTCCAATACCCCAAGTTTGTATCCGAAATACGCATCTATTGGCCCAGTGTATATAATTTTATTCGCTAATTTATCATATTCTTTTTTATGTTTCAAATAATCAACACCCAGACGAACTTCAACGCCGTCGAGCATCTTTTCTACCATTTTAGTATAGCCGCCGACTGGTATTCCCTGATATTTCGAGTCAAAATAATTATTGTCATAAATAAAACGTACTGGAAGTCTCTTAATTATAAATGCTGGGAGTTCGGTACATGGCCTTCCCCATTGTTTTTCTGTATACTCCTTTATAAGTTTTTTATAAATGTCTTTGCCGACTAAGCTAATGGCTTGTTCCTCTAAATTTTTTGGATTCTTATTAGTCATTTCGGATTTTTGGGATTTAATTTTCGCTTTTGCTTCCTCCGGAGTTGTGACCCCCCATAATTTTGAGAATGTATACATATTGAATGGTAGCGAATAAATTTCCCCATTGTAGTTAGCAATTGGGGAGTTGGTGTATCGATTGAACTCAGCAAATTGGTTAATGTAATCCCAAACCCTGTCATTATTGGTATGAAAAATATGTGCACCGTATACATGAACATTTATACCTTCAATATTGTCCGTATAAACATTTCCTGCAATGGTGTCACGTTTATCTATTACTAAGACTCTCTTACCCCGTTTTTTAGCTTGTTCAGCAAAAGTTGCGCCATATAATCCAGCGCCAACTATAAGATAGTCATACTCCATTTATATCTCCTTTTTGAGCTTGCGAAAATCTTTGAGTGACTCGCGCCCAATTTTAGTAATTTTCTTAACATTGATTGAATTAATCCCTTTTTCGCGTGGTTTAAAAGAAATTTCGCGAAATTTGACTTTGTTACCGTAATAGACAAAGTATGTAGTGATCATAATGTTTGGAAGGTTGTAATTTGGGTCTAACTTTTTTACGTATTGGCTGAGAATGCTCGCCTTCATCAACCTAAAAGGAGCGTTCGCGTCTGGAACTTTCACGCCGAAGTAATGTCTTACTAGTCGACATACAACTTTTTCTACAAAGGCGCGAGATTTACCGTCACCACGATTGCTTCTATGTCCAAAAATAGCATCGTATTTTTTTCTATCTTTCCAAAAAGCTTCAAATTCGGCAGGATTGGTTTGCCCATCGGAATCTGTCTGGAACACCCAGTCCGCTTTCTTTTTAATTGCATAATTATATAAGAATAGCACTGCTGGACCATGGCCACCATTCGGTTTTCTAGTTGGAACAAAAAGAGGATGGGTTTTTGCATACTCCTTCATAATCTTAAACGTATCGTCTTTGCTACCATCATCAACAACGACCAATCTAGACTGGTTGCCTGCAGAGTGCTTTTTTACTATAGGGTACCAAGCATCAAGAGTCGCTTTAATATTATCGCCTTCGTTATAGGCTGGCATAACAATGTATAAGATATCTTTCATATTTACTCACTCTAATAATTTATGTCGTTTGCTTTGTTAAAATTATACATCCTTTTAATAGCTTTAGCAACCACTATACGCCACTTTTGCAGCAACGCTTAATATTTCCCGTTTGACATCATTGTGCTCAAACTGTATAATCGTCTTATGAAGCTACCAAAATTACGTCGAGAGAAAACTAATAAAGCTAAATATTGCCTTGCTTCAGTGCTGATTCTGCTAGATATTGTATTTTTAGTATTGGGACTTGGTTGGGCTAAAACTTCAATCACTTTTCTTGAGTACACTAAGAGTGCTAATGATTTTTCTACAACGTCCTTCAAAGTTCTATCTGGTAATGACCAATTTACTCAAGACATAAAGATACCTTATAGCATTTTTAACTCAATTGAGTTCGCTATTAACGATTTTGATAGGACAAATAACTCTGTATATCATATTAATATTCAGAGTGCTGATGGTCAAACTGCTATGGATATGGATTTTAATTCATCGAAACTATCAGATGGAAAAATTTTAAATCTGAGTAAAAAAAATGTATCCATAAATCCGAACGAAACTTATCATGTCACTATCTCAGCAAAGAACGTATCGGATGATGCCGCTATTGGATTTTACTGTAATGACGGCGATTCGAAAACTATTTACTATAATATCTATGGTGGCGAATATAGGTTCTGGTGGACCGGTTTAATCATATTTATCTCATCATATTTCCTAATAATAGCAGGCTATACATTATTGTTAACCAGAAAAAATAAAAAACTCTTAGATAACAGGCTTTTTAAGGCTTTACTATTTTTCGGTTTAATACTTTCCTTGGCTTCTGTGTTTTGTGTTAATGGATACTTTACTGACGAATACGATAACATACAAGGTGGCATACTTATTTCTAAGGGTGCAACTCTATACAAGGATTATGTAACCCAGCACACTCCATTCGCATATTACTTGTGTTCCTTTTTCGCATTGCTAGGGGCTGAGTCCGTTACTCAATTTAGGCTCATGTTCTATGTATTTTATGCTTTAGTTTGGGGTTTCATTTTATTCCGCTACTGTAAAAACATGCCCGAGAAGCGAATCGTTATACTTGGTATTGCTACTACCTGTATTCTCCCTTGTCTATATACCAACTTAAAACTGCTCTACGATATTATACAGATGCTATGCTTTATTGTGCTATTATTTGAATTTATTAGTTATTACATAGAGCAGAAACCGACTTTATCATGGACTCGCTGCATAATAATCTCGCTCTGTATTTATGTTAGCATTAGCGCTGCATTCAATAGTGTATTTACGCTAGTTGGTTTTGGGATTGGTTTCTTGGCCGTAGAAATAAAGTATTGGAGAGTCGAAAAAGTTCGTATATCTAAATTATTTAAACGCTATTACAGATTATTAATCTCATTAATTGTGCCGGCAATAGCCATAGTAGCTTATTTCGTAGCTAATTCTGCGCTGCAAGCTGCTTATGAGCAAGCATTCCTATTTAACACACAAGTTTATCCTAGCTATTATGCTTCAGGATATGGCAGCAATATCCTAGCGCCATTTGTCCAGGGCGTGGGGAATTTCTTAGCGGCTATCAAAGACAATGTCGCAGCTATCGCTAAGTTGAAAATTGAATTTAGTTCCGTATTTTGTCTATTGGCTATTACGCTTTCTATTTATACTATATTTAAACAATTGCGAGACAAAAACTATATTATTGGGTTCGTACTGTTAATGGTGATATGTTTTTCTTTTTCGAGGGAAAACTTCCATGCAGTCGCTACATGGGCGATGATGCTGTTTTCTAGTGTAATCCTTTTCCCTAATATTAAGAAGCGCATTCCGGAATGGCAATGGTTTATAATTGCGCCAGTAGTATTATATCTTTTTATACCGTACTACGATCAAGTAAAATCTGCTGTGCTTTACCAACAGCCTCCGATTTCAAAATTGGAAAAGGCCGTCATTGATAATACTAGCGGGAATGGCTACGTTGGTATTGATACATATATAAGTGATTCCTTATATTTTCAGTATAAAAACCGCAAAGTAGCTAATAGGAACGCCTATATTTTGCCTTGGTATATGGCCTGGTATGAAGGATCAGTAATAGATGATTTCAACGAACACCAACCATCTATATTAATTTATAATCCAGACACAAGTGTTTGGGGCATAAAGTATTTCTCTCCTCGCTTAACGGAGTATGTTGAGCAAAATTATACTCAAGACAAAAAACTCCCTTATCTATGGACAAAGAGTTCTTAGATTTTGTTGAATTTCCATTGTTGGTTCCCACCATTGTGGTTAGACCATAACAAGACATTAGCACCAATTCTATTACTAGCACCAGAAATATCTAGTGAATAACTAGCATTACATGCGGATGCGATGCGATAATACCCATTCGAAATTTCTGTTATATCCCATTTTTGCGCGCAGCTTGAATTTGTCGACCATATCTGCAAGTTTGTGCTGTCTGTGGCTATGGCTCCCGCGATGTCTAGATTTTGCTTTGCTGCTTCATTATAAATAGTGTAATATCCAGATTTTGAGTCATAAGTTACTTTGAATTGCTGGTTAGGGCCTTTGTGTGTCGTCCAAACGCCAACATTTGCGCCGACATTAGTTGACCCGCCAAAAATATCAATTGCTAAATTGTCATTTATTTTGGAAGTGATCACATATTTACCGTCCATCATCGTACTTTTTTTCGAAGGTTCGGAACTGGTGATTGACCATTTTTGATTCAAGCCCCCAACTAGAGTCCAGATGCCAATATTTGCGCCATTATTTGCACTATTGCCAAAGATATCTAATACATTTCTCGTACATGCCGAAGCAATATAGAAGTACTTGTCGCTAGCTGGGACTAATATCCATTGTTGAGAGCAGGCATTATTATTGCTATAAAGCTGAACATTCTCTCCAACTTTGCCTTTCGATGTATCTAGAGACAATTTATCATTCACCATAGATATTATTCTGTAATAACCAGTTTTTTCATCATACACAAATTTAAATTTTTGGTTATCGCTAGCGTTCCTTTGCCACGCATGGACATTGGTACCATTTGTATAGTTCTTACTGCCAATCACATCTAATTGCAGATCGCTCCTTAATGATGAGCTTACGGCATACGTACCATTAGCGATCGCTTGCGAAGCGTCGGATTGGACCAAATTCCATTTTTGTGCGTTTAAGGAATTGTTATCCCAAATCTGAACCCTCCTATTGTTTGTATCGATTTTGCCGCTATCAACATCAAGAGATTTGCCAGAACAGGAGTTGGTAAATCTATAGCTATTTCCTGACCTCTCCACTATCCATCTTTGCGCACACGTATTGTCGTCTTTATAATAAAGGATTGCCGATGTGCCATTTGATGTCCATGCACTATAAACTGCAAGATACAATCCAGATTTCTTATTTATGATACGATAAGACCCATCTTCGGATCGCAACAAAGAGAACTGGTTAGCTTTAGAGGACGAGTTTTCCCAAATGACCATATTCACCCCGGCACTGTGCTGTTCATCTTGGGGAGTAAGTACTTTTTTAGATGTTGTCTGTATCGTGAATGTTCCATCGTTGACAGTTGCGGGCGAAATATTAACAAGGCTCCATCTCTGAGCATTAGATGAATTATCTGTCCATAATTGGACCTTTGCGCCTACGACATTGGTGGCTACGCCACAAACATCGATTGACTTGGTGCTGGCTTCGCTTGCGCAAGCGGATATTAACCGATATCTATTTCCGTTATTTTGTACTAGCCATTTCTGAGAGCATCCATTGTGGCCTTCCCAAAGCTCAATATTTGTTCCATCATTAGGAGCATCGTTGTACAAATTGAGATATCTCCCTGTTTTAATATTTTGGAAGCGATAATATTTCCCGCTACGAGATATCTTGAATTGCTGCAAAGTGTCATTAGTATCAGTCGGGGCAAGTGTTGCATTTGCTCCGTTATTTGTACCAGTAAACGATAGGGATAAGCCGTCAGTTGTTCTAAACTGGTATATCCCATCTGGCAAGTATATCCCATCAAGCTCTTTGCCGCGAGTATTGCCAAACCATTTGGTGTAATAATAGTAGAAGTTAGAGTTGCCGTAAGCGCCACAGCTAACTATTGTGCCGGGGTTTGCGTTTAATACTGCATTGTTTGGCTGATAAGGAGTATATTGATAAAGGGCAGAAGTGGCACGATTCTGAATATAGACAGTGGAACCGCCACAATTACCGTCTGGATTATATTTAACATAATTGTTGCCTACTGGGTAATATTTTGAACCATGGTCTAGGATATAGCGAAATAGCTCTGCGGCGTTTCTGATTTGGTTTTTGAAACCATAATACTGAGAATCGCAAGCGGCCGTGTCCGGACAACCATAACCGGTGGCAGAACGATATTGGAGGTCAGCATTGGGCCAGGTATCAGTTACTAGACCTTGCTCCTTTTCTAGAAGCACAATTAGAACCCTTGGATTAATATGATAGTCCTGCGCTGCTTGCCAAATAATATGCGCAGCTGATTCGCCATTAAATCTCTCGTCGGCCATACAAACAAAGTGGCCGTTTTCGATGTGATATCGATGATTAGAGTATCGGGATGCTTTGGAAGTATCAGTATCATTACATGGATTTTTTGACTTAAGGAAGTTTTGGATGTCGCTTTCTGACATGGAGCTATAATCGCCCATGACGTAATCCGTGATGATATTCCCTGCCTGGAACCCACTATATGCAGCATTGGTAGCGGCAGTCATATTCATGTTTTTAAAAGCCAGGAAGCTAAATGTCGCCATCATGACAAAAACAAAAACTAAGAAAAGTTTATTAATGGGAGTAAATCTTTTTCTCATTTAGATATCTACCTCCCCGTTGATTATGCCTTTTTTACTATCGGTAGAAATCTCAATATTAATATTATAGTGGCCGGAACTTATGCTGGTGGCTGGAATGGAATATGTACAGAAACTAGTAGTTGGCCCGGCAGAAGTAGACACGCTAGAAATAATCGCTGGGTCTGCGCCGTGCGTAATAGTGAATTTGCAGCTACCCGAAGCACCAAGTGCTTGATCAAGCGCGGCAGTAACGATGAAGTCGCCTTCTGAGATACCGGCAAAACTGATCACCCCAGTAATTTCCGACAAGGTATTTGGATCTTTGCCATCATACGGAGCCACAGATGGCTTTTCCTCTTCACGAGTTTCTGGAATCTGTTTGTTAGCCTCTGTTTTATCTTGGCTGTTGTCATTTTTTTGTTGTTTCTTGTCTGGCTCTTCTTGTGTCTCGTTTGTACTAGTATTATTAAAAATCTTATCTCTATTAATAAAGGCTAAAATACCAGCCGTTGCTAGTGCAGCTAAAATAAAAATAACTGCCACAATCACGCCTGTATGTGTATTTTTGTGGTACCCTTTTGGTTTGTGCTGTGCGACTTTTGTTTTTTGTACCATCTTGATGTAATTTTATCATATTACGCTTTTTATTGCAAGATGTATACGCTTATTTGCGGGAAAATTCAAGGTCATAAATCTGGGTGAATTAACATTCCCAGTGCTTTTTTAAAGAAGCTTCTAGTTTAGCCATTCTAGACTTGGTACTAGTCGTTATAAAGCTTTGGTTTTTTACAAAATTATGGATATGCTCCATTTCGCGATATCTTTGTTTAAGGCTAGTGGAGGTAGTAACGCTAGTGGAGTGTAGTCTATGAGAATTGAGCGTTTTGCTACAATAGGCAATCTTGCCAGTCTCGGCAACTTTAATATAGAAAAACCAGTCTCCGGATAATTTATAAACCTTAGCTTCATCCAAAAACTTGGCTAGGCTTGGTTGATTTTTGAAAACTGTGGCAGAAACATTGGGAATAGTATTGTAAATGGCCAGGTTTTTATTTAGCTCATCTTTGCCGTCTATGATGTAATTTCTAGAAATATGTCTTTTGCGGAAAAAATCTTTCATTTTTCTGAGACTATCTTTTTTGGAAAGTTTATTATGTTCTGTGATATATTTTGAATTGCTGTACGACAATACTAAATCTTTGTGACTCGACGCAGGACGCATTACGAATTCAAGAAAATGTTTGGAAGCTACGTCGTCTGCTTCGGCAATCCAAATATAGTCCGACGTGGCAAGCGCGATGCCCTTTTGCCATTGTGAAAAAACATTGTTAGAGTTGCTTTTATTAAATATCGTTTTGATAACTAGATTTGGATGTAGTTTTTTGACTTCTGCGATTTTTTGACGAATGATTTCTACGCTATTATCCGTGGAGGCATCATCTAGGATAATTAGCTCAGAAATTGGATAGGTTTGGCTGAGGATTTCGTCAATGCGACTAGATAGGTATTTGCCGTAGTTGTAATTTGGAAGAACCGCAGAAACCGTATTCATACGTCTTAGGCACTCCGAATGAAATGGTAGGTTTTCTTGATTAGGCGCTTAGCTTTTCTGACCGCCCTCTTGGAGAATCCGGCTTTGATGTATTCGGAGGTCATAGGAATGTTACTAATGGTAACTGGCTTAGTAATTTTGTCGCTGGTAAGAATAGTATCTTTGGAGGCAGTAACCGCTGGGCGCTGATAGCTTTTCTTGATTTTTTTCGCTTCGTTTTCAATATTTTTGTTAGAAAAACTTTTGTCAATAATTTCGATAAATTGCTGGTAACCTTTTTCGATTGGGTATTCTTGCATATATTTATAGCCGGCGGCGCTCATTTTTTTCTGGAGTTTTTCATCGGCAAAAATTTCCAAAATGGCAGTGGCGATAGCTTCAGAGTTTGGCTCGGCCAAAAGGCAGCCGTCTTCTGGTAAATCGTAGAGATTATTTTCATGATATAGTTCCACTACTGGAAGCCCAGCTGCCATCATTTCAAATGGAATGCGCGAAGGGTTAGATGCGCTCATGCAGAGGCCGACTGAACATTTGTTGTAAAGTTTGTTGCATTCTGATTCTGTGATTGTGCCTAGGTGTGTGACTTTTAGATTATAGACTTTACGGCGAGCAGAGCCATATAGGTAGATCTTAATTGTAGGGTCAATGGCTTGGACAATTTGTAGAGCTTTAAGTGCCATTTTGTCGCAACGGCGAGGTTTGCCCGGCTGAAAGATTAGACAAATGGCTCTTTCTTTTTTGACGTTACTCAACTTATGATATTTGTTAAGATCGGCACAGAAATTAAAGTAGGTAGTAGGCGTTGGATAATTGTTGCCGATTTTTGAGGAAAGCCATTTGCCGATGGTGACGCCTTGCAAACCAAGCGAATATGACTGCTCAGCAATTAAGTATTCGCTACTCATTGGGAAAAACCAAGGCTCAAAATCTTGGATGAAGTACATTTTACGCGGAGTGTCTGCTTTAGCTACGGTTTCTGCTGTGTCCCAACCAGTAGCAATGACCATGTCGTATTTTTTGGCAAGCTGGTAGCCGGAAAATACATCACCATAGAATTCTCCATAGCCATCTTTGATGCGGTCGTAGATTTCGTTAGGATACTCTTTCTTTAGACTTTGGACGTACATATCGCATTTATACCCATGCTTGACAAGGTGATTTAAGTTGGTGAAAATTGTGCGATGACCACCGGATCCCTCGGAAAACCAAGGAACAATCCAGGCGATAGTGCCCTTTTTGCCATTGTTTTTTTCATTCTCGACAAAACCCATGCCGCGCCTCCTTACTAGCTGCCACTCCAACCTATCTTTAGTTAATTTATATTTGTGACTAATTCTCTCTTGGACTTTGACGACTTCGCCATATTCAGTGTTCAATTTTACAACGGTAGAAGCTGAGCCTTTGTCATGCTTACGGTAATAATTTAGTGGCTTGGCACTATAGACAATGTCTCCATATTCTAAAACACGAGAATAAATATACCAGTCACCGGCGACTTTGTATTCTTTGGCTTCCTCAAAGATACTATTTAGTTCTTTGATATTTTTCCAGACAACACTTGAAACGTTTAAGATGGGGTTGGTGCCAGATAAGTAGTTAATGATTTCGTCTTTGCCATCGTTGAAAAAGTCGGAATTGTAACGACCGGAACGCCACATGTCCATCCAGTCTGTGCAAGTATGACTTTTGACGACATTGTCTTGGTTGATACGATAGGAATCGGAGTAAAAAAGTACTGCGCTTTTATGCTCAGAGAACTTGCGCATGGCAGTTTCTAGGAATTTAGCACTACAGCTGTCGTCTGCTTCGGCAATCCAAATGTATTCACCACTGGCGGCTTTGATGCCTTTTTGCCACTGGGCAAAAACGCAGCCACCGCTATTTTCTTTATTTTTCAAGAATTTGACTTTTAGCTCTGGCTTCTTTTGTTTGATGAGCTCGATTTTTTCTTTGATTACTGCGATGCTGTTATCAGTAGATGCGTCATCTAAAATAATTAATTCAGAAATTGGGTAAGTTTGGAATAGGATGGAGTCAATACGCTCAATAATAAAATCTGCATAGTTATAATTCGGGATAATAGCAGATATTTTGGCTTTTGGCTTCAAATGTTTCTTAATACTACTTTTATAAATGTCGACTTTCATTCTTAAATTATAACATTTCTCTCTAAATTATGATAGAATAAAGTAAAATGAGTTACGATATTGCAAATGCGCCAAAAAATCGTCTTTCTAAAAAAGAGGAAGCTAATAAATACTATATTGAAAATTATTCTGTGGATTTGACTAATAAAAATAGCTCCCATACTATTATGGTGGACGAGGCAAAAGGCTTAAAACGGATTCTTGATGTAGGCTGTGGAGCAGGCGTAATTGGAAAAAAGATAAAAGAACTTCAGAAGTGTACCGTAGATGGAATAGAGATAGACACTGTAGCAGCAGACATTGCAAAAAAGGTGCTAGACCACGTTTACGTCATGCCGATAGACGACGAGAAAAACAAAACTTATCAAGCGTTTATGCGCGAGGATAAGAAATATGACATGATTATCTGCGCAGACATCATAGAGCACCTTGTAGATCCGGGTAAGACTTTGTCTAACTTATCAAAGAAATTGGCACCAAAAGGCAAAATCGTAATCAGTATTCCAAACCTGTCTCATATTGATGTAATTGCTGGCTTAATTGACGGGCGTTTTAATTATAATCGGGTAGGCATTCTAGATAGTACACACCTGAGGTTTTGGACCGAAAACTCTTTCTATGAATTTATAGCTAATGTAAATGAAAATTACAAGATCAACTTTGTCCCGCGCCTGGTGGCAAAAACCACTGCTACTGACGAGACGATTCATACAGGATTTTTGGAAGACGTATGTGGTAAAGAGCTATATACTTTCCAAAATGTGTTTGAGCTTACAGTGCAAAAAAATCCTTACGTACCAAAGGTTAGACATTATCATAATTATGAGAAGCTTTTACAGATGGGCGAAGAACTAAAAAATCTACGCGAGGAAGTTAAATTGAAAAACCAAATCATAAAGGATATGCAGCAGAGCACTAGCTGGAAGGTGACTGCGCCGCTTAGAAAAGTAAGTGGAAAATTAAAACACGAGAAGTAGTATGAAACTAACTAAAAAGCAGCAACTAGTTTACAACTACATCGCGGAGTATCTAAAAACCCACGATGAGTCTCCGTCTTATCGCGAGGTTGCTGCTGGGCTGGGGCTTTCCTCCGTTTCATCCGTAGCCGAGCACATAGATAATCTAGTGGCGCTAGGCGCGCTGAAACGCAACCCCGGTGCCGCTCGTTCCCTAGAAGCGGTGGATTTACTACATACTGAAACTACGGCGCTATTCCGTGCAAAACTGTTGACTGCCTCCGACGAGGAACGTGAAGTCCTAGAAAAAGCCGCTCAGATTTTAGACCTTGACCTTGCCGAGCAAGCAAATTAGCTTTCGTTAAGTACGCGAATTGGTTTTGTTGGTTACAAATAGACACCTTTGCTGTTTCTGTCAAGTCATAGTATAATATCGCTATGGATAATGATTTTAGTTATATTAAAAAAGGTGATATTTACTTAGACAGCGCCTGTCAAGCTATGCGGCCACAGCCGGTGATTGACGCACTCAATAATTACTACAGAAAACATAACTCTTGCGGCGAGCGCGTAAAATATCCGTGGGGGCAAGAAACTGATAGGCTAGTTGAGGCTACTCGCGCCAAAGTACTAAGGTACTTGAAGCTATCGCCACGCAAATATTTTGTGTCGTTTACGCTAAATACCACTTATGGGCTAAACTTGCTTTTGTCACAATTTGATTGTAAAGGCGCTGGGATTAAACGTGTTGTAACTTCCGACATAGAGCATAACTCGCCATTCCTTTCTACGATGGCGATAGCAAAACGAGCAAAAATACCACGCGTGGTTTTGACTCGCGACATCGATGGTTCTTTGCCGATTGAAAAAATCCCAGAGCACGCATTAGTAGTGGTCAATGCGGCCTCTAACATTGACGGCCGGTTGCTAGTCAACATTAAGGATGTCATAAAAACTGTCCATAAAAAATCCGGTTTCGTCATTATTGACGCGGCGCAAGCTATGGCGCACTCGTCGGAGATTCTACATAAGACCGAGGCGGATGCGATTTGTTTTTCGGCACACAAAATGTATGCGCCGTCGCTTGGTGGGATGGTGGTCCGCAGAGATTTAGTAAAATACATTGATACGAGTTTTATTGGTGGTGGGATGGTGGACGATGTTGATAAAGAAACTTATCTCCTGTCCTCTGATAACAAAGAACATCTTTATACCAAGTTTGAGTCTGGGCTTCAGGCTTGGGGAGAAATCGTCGCACTGGGTGCGGCAATAGATTGGCTGAATGATTTGCCAAAATCTGCACATCTTAAGCTGGCGGAGCAGTCAAAACGGTTACATGACTATCTAGCAGAACATCCTAAAATACATCTAGTAGGAGCGGCAGATAATATTGCTACTACAATGTCATTTTATGTCGATGGAACCGATAGCCATCTGCTGGGCGCGGCGCTGGCCGACGAAGGAATTATGGCGCGGACTGGATATTTCTGCGTGCATTACTATCTGGATCATGTTTGTCATTATCCGCCACTAATTAGATTTTCTTTGGGTTATCACACTCGGGAATCTGATATCGATACCGTAATTAAGATACTTGATAAACTAAAGTAAGGTTGGCGACAAATTTTAGAGGGCTAAAAGGCGACGGCCGATTTTGATAGATAGCCTGCAAGAAATACGGTTATTAGTTTTTGAACAGTCCAAGGTGCTTTTTGCCATCATAAATCATGGTTGGGATGCCCTTTGGTTTGATATTCTGATTAATGATTTCGGCGTTATGATTTAGCTCATTAGTGACCTCATCGGAATGGACCAGTTCCCTAACGGTGGCTAGTGCATCGTCAGACAATCCCCATTCTTTTAGCCAACTATCTAGTAAGGCACTAGCGGCATCATTGTCCAGACGATTATTAAATACTTCTTGATAATTTATATGCTCATCGTTATACTCGGTGAAAATGCGGTTTAGGATTTTTTCGGAATAGCCATAGAGGGTTTGGCGCGCCCAGTCTTCATCTAAGACGATACCATTAGCGTTCTTGATAGCCTCATCGTAGTGAGATTCTGTATAAATATTCAGCGCCAAAATGTACCTAGAAATAAGCTCGGAATTTTTGAAGCGGTAGCTGCCATCGGTATTTTTAATTGGATATGCGGTAACTATGAGGACGTGATTTTTTAGGAACTTTTCGTCTTTTTGGAGATTTTTATAAGATTGCATACAGACTGAACAGCCTGGATCAATAATAGAGAGCGCTACTTTTTTGACGGCATTTTTATCATCGACGATTTCAGTGCTGCCGGTGACAAAAGCGATGTTTAGGCCGTCGTTTTTGTTGATGTAATCTAAGACATTCCAAGTTTTTAGACGGTCTGGAATGTTGCTGAAAATCTCACCCCATTCAGTAAACCAGTTGAGGTTATCCTCATTGATGGAGCAAGAATCAGCGCCTAGGGCACAATTAGACGGCTGAGAAACATTGCAAGTGCCTAGCGTCCAAAGTGCGAGGCCAGCCTTTACGCCTTCTACGAGCGACCAAACGGTGACTACCACGATGAGGATGCTAGTAATTTCCAAAGTAATACTGAGTGGCTTAACTAATTTTGGGCGCTTTATGACCACTTTTTTTAGGATAGCAGTCTTAACGTCCTCGGAAAAATTAGTGTCACACTTTTGTAGCCGCACGCGCTTGCCAAAACAATGAAAAGACTTCTTGAAAACTTTGAGATATTTTTTGCCGAGTTCACGATTAAAAATACTGAGGAAGGCGACTACAATACCAACAATAGCTAAAATAATAAATGCTGCAATACAAACCATACTGGTATTATTATACCACTAGCTGCGCAAATGAGGTAAGGCATTATTGCTGTGTTGCTGCTGGGGTGGTTTCGGATTGCTGGCATTCACTAGTGGTGGCGCTTTCGCCTTCGGCGTTTTCGGTACCTTCTGCGGCTCCGTCTGCTGCCGCTTCGCAATCTTTTGGCGGTTCTGGTGTCACAAACTGTTTTGCGATATAATCTTGGATCTTAGTGTAATACCCAATCCCGCCTACTGGTACTACGTAGGAAATCCCATTCATGTCGGCAGTGGTGAGATACATAACATTGTTTTCATAGTCAATCAGCGGCACCTGACGCATGTTTTCTAATGAGATTTCTTTAGCCATGTAGAACATGCTCTTTAGTTCTTCTAGGGAGAAATTCATCCTCACGTTATCACCTACAGTGTCTACTAGCCCTAAGAGCATCCCGAGGTCTAGACCTTTGCTGACGATTTTGTCTATGATGGCGGCTAGGATTTTTTGCTGGCTGTGGCCGCGAGTAAAGTCGCCCATCGTGGTACCGTGGCGTGCGCGCGCCAAGCCTAAGGCCTTCTCGCCATCCAAATCTACTGGTACCCCAGCCTTAATGAAGGTATTCGTCCAATCATCTTCAATATCTTCATCAAGCGTCACCGTAATTCCACCGATGCCATTTACTACCTGGACTAGCGCACCCCAATCTAGGTGAATATAGTACTGAATGTCTACGCCTAGTACTTCGGCGACCATGTTCTCTAGTGCTTGTACCCCGCTGGCTTCATCTTTTCCGGACAAATTAGAGCAATAATATACTTCGTTGACTTTACCCGTGGCAGTACAAGTGCTACCTACATATAAATCACGTGGCAAAGAGACCATCGCGACATCTTTAGTTTCTTGGTCTAGCGAAACTACCATAATAGAATCTGTAAGCTGTGCACCGTCGTGTTCGTTGCCATATCCGTCCACTTCTCCATCCATCGTGTAGCCAGAGGTACCAAAGACCAAGATGTTAGTCCGGCCTTTACTGTCGGTTTTTAGCTTAACATTGCTACCCATGACGGTGACGATGTCAAAGATATTAGACTGGCCGCCGGTCAATTTAGCGATGAGATTGTTGCCCCATAGCAACATCGCTCCGCCACCCAATAATATTAATACTAGTAGAATTATTAAAACTTTACGCATAGTATGCTTCTGCTTTTTTTGCTGCTTTTTTAATTTACGGTATTTCTTTGGCGATTCCCCGGCGTAATCACGCTTTTTGAGGCTATAGTCCGGTCTTAGTTCCTTAGAACTTAAATCAAAGTCCAATGTAGAAACTGGCTTTAGGAAATCTTCGCTAGCGGCTATTCTCTCACGGTCTCTTGGCGTGTTATTAATATCCCCTAGAGCTTCCATAGTCTGGCGCTCCCTCATCGCGCCAACGTTAGGGTTGGCAACTCGGTGGCTTTTTACTGTAGCACGGCGCAGTTTGGTGGCTGGACTATTTGTCCCATAGGCCTGTCGCACTTGCTTTGGCGTAGGTGCATCAAAGCCGACTGTTCTCCGCTGTGGCATATCAAAATCTTTACCGCCACCGGCGCGCATTCTCATTCCGTCAATTGTTCTCGCAGTTCTTTCGGCCATTATATTCTATTATACCATAAGCATACTAATAATGCTAAATAAATGGACGGCTTACAGGTTTTTGCTCACATCAGTTTTACTGAACGGTTTGCTCACGTCAAGTCAAAAATCAAAAAAAATAAATGGGGCCTGTCTCACATGTGTTTTGCGCGACCGCTCAAGGCCGCTTGGCCAAGCTTATGTCGCGCAAAACACACGTTTCGACACCCATTTATTTTTGATTTAGTTTGTAGAAAGTGCTATGAAACCGACGTAGCGCAAAACACATGTTACGCCATCCATTTATTTACTATTAGCCTAGTTGCTATTGCTCTGATGGAGCGATGATAAGCTGGCGCTCGCGACCTTCGCCTTCGGAGTAGGTGGTGATGCCGGAGTAATCTTCAGCGAGCTTGTGGACGACGCGGCGGTCGGCTGGGGAGAGGTCTAGGCGCATTGGTTCGCCAGTCTCGCGGACTTTTCTAATCCAGGCTTCGGCCTTTTCGGCGATGCGGTCAGCACGTTGACGCTTGTAGTCAGCGACGTCAACGTTAACACGCGTAATTTCAGCGGATTTAGCCGCTAGGGCCTGGGAAACGATAAACTGCAAGGCACGCAAGTTATCAGCGTTGCGGCCAATGAGTAATGAGTTGATACTGGTGGATGGAACTGAGAGCTGAATGACTTCATCGTCAACCGTAGAATCTACAGCAACATTGATGCCAAAGAAGCTCAAAAGATCCTCCAGATACTTGGTGGCAAAGCGCACCGATTCATCTTTATCCATGATTATTTTCTCCTTTTCTTTTTAGTATCTTTGGCGGAGATGCGAGTGATTTTGGTGCCGGTTTTTTTGTTTTCCACCACTTTAGCTTCTTTGGCGCTGGCCAAGTTAGCTTTTTTAAGTTCTTTTAGAATAGCTTTATCAGCAGATTGCTCCATTTCTTCTCCGGAGCGCTTCAAGATAATGTGCTGCTGGATAACACTAATACCACTGGACAGTAAGTAATAGAATACGATGGCGCCAGGCAGATAGAACATGATAAAGAACATCATTAACGGCATCATAATGGACATCTGGCGCTGAGCGAGAGCGTTAATCTCGGACTGGTCAGGCTGAGCGCTGGCATCACCGGCGGAAGCCTGTTTTAATAGCTCGCGGAAAGATTTGGATTTTTTGGTCTTATCATTAGGGCGCTGCTGACGGGCGCTCAAGTACTGCATGAAGGCGGCGCCAATAGCAAAGATAAGCATAGTAATGCTACTGACGGTGACTTTGCCAGAGAAAACGTCGGATGGGTGGGCAGCAAGGTCGACAGCCCAGAATAACTTTGGTTCAAAATTATAGACTGGGTTGACAACTTCCTCGCCGTTTTCGGAGGCGGCTTTGGCGGCATCTACGTCAGCAAAGTATTTATCTTGGCGAGTGATGATATCTTGGACGCCACTGAGCGAACGGACTGGCGCATAGGCGCAGTTGGAAACGTTGGTGTAACCGCAAGTGCTGCCGGATGGGCGCGGATTAGCGATGGCGGAAACAGACATAAAGAGCGCGATGAAAATCGGCAGCTGGATAAGCGTAGTAGTGATAGAGCGGAAAGGTTTAATATTATGGCGCTTGTAGAGATCCATCATCTGGAGAGATTCCATCTGACGATTCCCTTTGCAGTTCTTTTTAATCTCGGCAAGCTCTGGCTGAATCTTGCGCATAAGCTTGGTCTGGTGAAGCTGGCGCTTGACGAGCGGCCACATTAAGAATTTAACTAAAACAGTAAAGATAATAATAGCCAGACCAAAATCGCCGACAAAATTGTAAATTACAAGAAGTAAATTGACGATAGGGCGGACGATAACAGTATCAATTAGCCAAAACATAATATAGGTATTATAACATACTCTGTTCTAAAAGTGAATGGATGGAAGCGCGAAGCTCGGAAAAATCCATAGAGATAGCATCGCGACTGTAGACAATAAAAATGTGGTCGCGCTTTTTGTCATAAGCTGGTAATTCGGCACGGATGGCTTCGTAAATACGGCGGCGGATACGATTGCGACCAACGGCGGACTTTTCTACTTTTTTAGAAACTACGACAGCAAAACGCTGGAATCCGCGGGAGTTGTCATTATACACTAAAGAAAATTTAGGAGTCCTGATAGTCTTGCCGTGGGCATAAGTATAGCGGACGCCACCACGAGAATGAAACCGGTATTTTTTACTGAGCATATACCATATATTATATGTTATTTTTGGAGAGTTTGGTAGAATTTGTTGTGGAGAAGATTTTGGTGGGTGCCGCGGCCGACCAGTTTGCCGCCGTCAATGACAAGTAGTTCGTCCATTTGGCGCATAATCTCTGGCTTGTGGGTGATGACTAAAATAGTGTGGTCTTTTTTAAGCTCCTTTAGAACTTTGACGACTTGCTTAGTGGTGTCGGCGTCAAGTGCGGAAGTAACCTCGTCAAAGAGCAGAACCTCGGACTTTGACAAAAGGGTGCGGGCGAGTGCTAGGAGCTGTTTTTGACCACCAGAGAGGTTGGAGCCGTCGGCGATGAGCGGAGTGTCGTAGCCTTTTTCTAGGCGCATGATAGTGTCATGAATACCGACAGTTTTGCAGGCGGCAATTTGGTGCTCAGTGTTGGAGTCAACAAGACTAAGGTTTTCTTTGATAGTCATGTCAAAGACGAATGGCTTTTGGGTAACTATGCTAACGTTATTAGTATAGACTTTTTTGGAATAATTCTCGATGTCCTCGTCATCAATAGTAATGTTGCCTTTGGTCGGCTTATAGAGACGGAGGAGGAGACGGAAAATCGTAGATTTGCCAGAACCGGATTTGCCGACAACGCCAGTTAAAGAGTGTGGTTCAATGAGGAAGCTAACGTCTTTTAGCTGAGGCTTTTTCTCGTAGGTAAAGCAGACATGGCTGAACTGGACGCGGCCCTTG
>JAFWHS010000018.1 GCA_017511925.1 Candidatus Saccharimonadota bacterium
AATGGCTCTTGTGCGACGTTTAAATTAATAATAAGAAAGGCATATTATGATTAGAGCAAAAAATATTAAAGGTAAACAAGGTTTTACTATCATTGAGGTGGTGTTGGTGTTGGCCGTAGCGGGTCTGATTTTTATGATGGTATTTGTGGCACTACCAGCACTGCAACGTAGCCAAAGAGACACTCAGAGACGTGAGGATTTGTTAAGGCTAGTGACTGCTACTGAGACATATCGTTCCGTAAATGGCGGGAAAGCCCCTGATCTAACAAGTGAAGCTAAATCCGAAGATTTTATTAGCAATTATCTGACGGTAAATGATGAAACCTTCACTGATCCGTCTGGCACGGATTATAATCTTAAAAACTTCAAGGTATGCACTAAGGGGTCTTGCACTTTGACAGATACCAACAACACCTTTGCTTCTGGCGATATATATGTTTATCAATATGCTACATGTAACGGTGACGACATCCAGTATAAAAATGGAGCTGGGAGCTATGCGTTCGTAATGAAGTTTGAAGGTGCGGGAAGAATTTGCGCAAACACCTAGATAGTACTTAATAAAAATACCAAAAAATCGCTCCCTATGGTGCGATTTTTTATATATGTCTTGTCGTCGTTTTACGCTGAGACGGAGTTTACTAGCGAGTAGATCGGGAGAAGAGTACCGCCGATGACGATGCCGATGACACCTGCCATCACCACCATAAGCACTGGCTCAATCATAGTAGAGATATTATTGATTTGATTATCTAGTTCGTTTTCGTAGACTTGAGCGGCTTTACCTAGCATTTCATCAATTTTACCGGATTCTTCGCCGATGCCAGCCATTTGCGGGACAAGTGGGAGCATATATTCTAAGCCTGTTAGAGCTTCTGAAAGACCTTTGCCCGACTTGATAGCCTCAAGAGATTTACTATATTCCGCCTCCACTACAGTATTATTAACCGCCTCAATGGCAATAGTAATGGAATCTAGCATTGGCACGCCGGTTGCAAGCATCATTTCGGCCGTACGAGCAAAGCGTGAAACATAAAGTTTGCGAAATAGACCTCCAAAGATGGGTACTTTAATCTTGAATGTGTCCATGGTGCGGTGCCCTGCCGGAGTTTTGAGGAAAGAATATATACCACCGCCAGCAGCGCCAATAACGATAAGTATAAGCCACCAAAAATCACCAAAGAAGTGGGTCATATCTACTAGAAACTTAGTAAGGCCCGGCAATTCCTTGCCCATATCATTATAAAGATTTTCTACCTGTGGCACAACGGCAACCATCATAAAAATCAATACTGCAATAACGACTACCAAGATGATTGCTGGATAAACAAGTGCGCCCTTGATTTTACTCATCATGGCGGCATCTTTTTCTTCTTGGTCCGCGAGTCGTTTCAAGGCTAAATCAAGAGTACCAGAAGTTTCGCCAGCCTGAATTAAGGCCAGATATACACCATTGAATACCTCCGGGTGAGCGGAAAAGGCTTCATAAAGACTCTTGCCAGACTCAACTGACGTAATGATTTCTTCTGCAATTCCCTTCATACCTTTGGACTCGGTCTGTTCCGCTACAGTGCGAAGGCTGGCAGACAATGGCAAACCGGCTCCGATAAGTGTAGCTAGCTGACGCGTGAACATAATGCGATCTTTGGTAGTAACGCGCTTTTGAGATTTGGCGAAAATGCTATTTTCGCCTTCTTCAACTACAGAATCTGGGATATAACCTTGTTCAACCAAAAGCTTACCAGCGGTTTGTTCGTTTTCAGCCTGAATGCTGCCTTTGACGACTTTGCCAGTTTCTCGATCTTTTGCTTTATAGTTGAAACGCTTCATGCGAAGACTATCCCTTTACATAACGATTAAGCTCATTAATATCTACGGCATACTCACGGGCGGCATCATAGGTAATAGTACCTGCCTGTACGAGTTTGGCTAGAGTACGATCCATAGTCTGCATTCCCTGCTCAGCACCAGTCTGAATAGCGGTGTCTAGCTGGAAAGTTTTTCCGTCGCGAATGAGCGCGCGTATAGCTGGGTTAGCCACCATGATCTCTGCGGCAACAACGCGACCACCTTGTACTGCCGGGACAAGCCGCTGTGAACAGATAGCCATCAACATATTGGCAAGCTGAGTACGAACCTGAGGTTGTTGGTGGGCTGGGAAAACATCTACCATACGGTCTATCGACTGGGCGGCAGAGTTAGTGTGGAGAGTGGCAAATACTAAGTGGCCAGTTTCGGCAATAGTGATAGCCGCTTGGATAGTTTCCAGATCACGCATCTCGCCGATAAGCACAACATCAGGATCTTCACGAAGAGCCGAACGAAGAGCTGCGGCAAAACTAAAGGTGTCATAATGGACTTCACGCTGCACAATAACAGAGCGCTTGGATTTATGAGTAAACTCAATAGGATCCTCGATAGTGATGATATGGACAGCCTTGTCGGTATTAATCTTATCAATGAGTGCGGCCAAAGTGGTAGACTTACCCGAGCCAGTAGGGCCAGTGACTAGCACTAAGCCACGAGGAAAATCAGCAAAAGTTTCTACAATAGGTGGCATGCCCAGATCACCGATGGTGACAATTTGGTTAGGAATAAGACGGAAAGCGGCAGCCATTTTACCACGCTCGTGAAAGGCATTAACGCGAAAACGTGCAACGTCGCCGAATGAAAATGAGTAGTCGAATTCTTTATCTTTTAGGAAAATCTTCTTCTGGTCTTCATCCATGGTGGCAAAAATAATATTTTGCAACATCGCCTCGTCAAGCGGTGGCATATCACTAACTGGAATCAATGCGCCATCGATACGCAAAATTGGCGGGAGACCATATTGAACATGCAAATCTGAAGCCTTGCGGCGGATACATTCTTCGAGTAATGTTTCAATTTTTGGTTGTTTTAATTGCCCACTATTTTCCATATTTTCATTATACCATAAACATTATGATAAATCACTTGCTACACGGTTAACTTCTTCAATCGATGTGATGCCAGAAAGTACTTTCAGAATACCGTCTTGGCGCATAGTAATAGTTCCCTTTTTGCGAGCCGTGCGCATAATCTCGGCGGCGGTAGAATGTGATATGATGAGCTTCTGGATATCTTCGTCTACTTCGATAGTTTCATAAAGACCTGCGCGACCTTTATAGCCACCAGGTGTTTCTTTGGAATTCATACCTCTAGCTAACATATAATAGTCGTCATTTCTTACTGGTAGCCCGGGGTAGCCCAAATCTTCACTAACTGCAGCCACGTCAGCCTCAGTCTCCGGCAACAAATCGCCGACAATGGAATTGATGCCTTTTGTATCCACTTCGGAAGATTTATACATTTCACGTTTTTCAGTGATGCGACGGACAAGGCGCTGGCCGATTACGACGTTTAAAGTAGAGGCTAGCAGGAATGGCTCAATGCCCATATCGAGAAGACGAGGTAGAATACCGGCAGCGGAGTTGGTGTGAAGGGTCGAAAATACCAAGTGGCCAGTAAGTGCAGCCTGGACTGCCAAGCTTGCTGTTTCGGAATCGCGAATCTCACCCACCATTACTACGTCTGGATCTTGACGGAGAATAGAGCGAAGACCAGAAGCGAAAGTTAGGCCAGCATCGACATTAACTTGGATTTGATTAATTCCATCCATTTTATATTCAACCGGGTCTTCAAGCGTAACGATATTGATTTCTTCGGACTTAATTTGTTGGATAAGAGCATAGAGCGTAGTAGACTTACCAGAGCCAGTAGGACCAGACGTAAGGATCATACCATTTGGCTGCTTGATGCCATTTAAGACGGCGCGAAGTGAACGACCGGCCATGCCCATGTCTTCGATTTTCATGCTAGTATTGGATTTATCGAGAAGACGAATCACCACTTGCTCACCCCAAGTGACTGGAGAAATAGCAATACGAAGATCGATCTCTTTGTCATCTACTAATACCGTAAATTGGCCGTCTTGTGGGATGCGATGCTCATCGATTTTGAGGTTACTTAGAATTTTAATGCGCGAAACTAGGGCTGGGGCCACCGTCTTGGGTAGGTCCATAATTTTACGCAATACACCGTCAATGCGGCAACGAATAATCAGTGAGTCTTCGAGTGGTTCGATATGGATATCAGAAGCCTTAACCTTTGCGGCATAGCTTAAGATGGTAGTGAGAGCCTTTGAAATCGGTGAATCCTGGACGATGGTTTTAACTTCTTTTTGTTGGATGTTTTCTACAACTTCAGCATTGGTCTCACTGACGGCTTCTTTGACGCCAGAAAAATCACCATGGTTTTTTTCGATGGTTTCACGAATGCCGCGTTCGCTAGACATCCAAACCCTAATTGGCCGATTAAGAAGGTTTGAGAGATAGTCGGTGTACTGGACATTAGTGACGTCAGCCATGGCGACATTAAGCAGACCGTCCTTTTCGCCAAGCGGTACAGCCAAAACTCGCATTTGAGCTTCGCGTGGAATTTTAATAAGAATGTCCTGATCAATGGTAACATTTTTTAGTTCCACGTAAGGTACGCCGATGATAATAGCGGTAGCATGCGACACCATATCATTGGTGACAATTTTATGTTTAAGCAATTCGTCTATAACCCGCTGCTTGCTTGGGTCAATTTTATTTTGGATTTCAGAAACAAGCTTGCCGTCGGCGAGGCCTTCGGCAACTAGCAGGCGAACGATTCTGGCCTCGGCTTCTTTAGTCAGAATCGCCATTGTTGTCGCCCGAGTTAAAATAATCGTCCATAAAGCCCCCCTCATCATTAGAATCATCTGCGTAACGAATACAAGTAGAATCCGAATCATATTCTTCACAATTAATGTAACCCGGCACTGTAGGATTAATGGCACGGAAATTAAATATCTCTGGATTTGGGTCTGAAAGGGTGTATGATTCGGTAGAAGTTAGAACTTTAATTTTTGTATCTTCTAAAGGTGGCAAGAAAAGATTACACACAAAATAGGCAGCGATGATGCCAATTACGGCTAAAACTCCGTAGGTGAATAAATCTTTTTTCATTCTTCTTCCTCCTCATCATCTATTGTGCTTGAGCTGCTAGAAGTGGATGTTGAAGGCTTGTCGCCTGGTTTTATACTTTTATCGGTCTCCCCTAGTACAGAAGGCTCCATATAAAAAGCAGTGGCCTGTGCATTAAATGTAAGCACATTTTCGCCGCTCCATTCGATGGTGGCGCGCTCAATATTAAACTCACGAATGGAGCGCTCGGCGTTATTTAAAACTCTCATCACTACAGAAGAATCAGCTTCTATAGACAAACGCAAATTAATGGCGTTAAGATTGCCGTTGATGGATGATACGCTAGATTCACCGGTGGGAGCGAGACTCTCAGGTTCCCAATCTGAATCCCTAAAAATCTTATCCAAGCTAGCAAGAAGTGCTTCTTCATTCTTGATTGACGGGAGAGCATCCGGAATATTGCGAAGGGCCGAGCAATTTTGTATGGATTCGGTAGCTTTTTGACGTTCTTCTTCCGTCTCGGCCGTTTTATATATGGCAATGAGTTCATTATACGTATATCTTTTGCCGGTCGTCTTATTCATACATAATTGCTCATCGATATCACTAGCAAATACGGCCTGTACAGAATTTAAAGCAGGGTTAGCTGCTAAATCTTCAATAATCTTAGAGCGAAGAGTGCCCGGCACAGACGAAACGTCCACATCGTTTGGATTGCAAGCTTTAATTTCTGCTTCCGTATAAATACCGTTTTTATCTTTTGGACTAGGGCAGATGCCGATTTTGGATATAGTATTAGAGTAAACCACTATGGATTTTTCCTCTTCGGCAATAACGTTAGAATTATAAGAAATCTTGCCAGAAAAATACACAACTAGCGAAATGGCGGCGCCAAGGAACATGGCTGCACCAATAATAGCAAGTAGGATATATTGCTCCGCCTGAGAGATAGTAGCACGTTTACCGATTGCTGATTCTTTAGCCATTAGTCATCTCCTTTCGCTGCACTAGAACATTCTGTATCGCCCACTTCACAGTCTGATGCCCTTTCGGTAAAGATACCCTGGATTTGGACATAGGAATCCGTCACATTGTAGCGCCCGGATGGTGGCAAGGCAATCATGTGATGATTCTTAAAATCAAAGAATTCCTCACTTATGTTAATAGTCGCGGAAAAACGTAGAACTAATTCATCGTCTGAATCGCGACCATTCGATGAATCAGAAATAATAATGCCTTCTGTGCCATTCGGGACTAGGAGACAGCTTTCATTGGAATTTTTCCAGGAAACAGAACCGTTGTTTTCGGTACCGGTGTACGTAATGCAGGCGCTTTCGAAGTGCGCAACATTTTCGATATTGCCGTCTAAGTCCATATAAGGTTCGCCTTCAATTGGGTTTTTCTTATACCAGTCATTAAATCGTGGAGTGCGCCAAATACGAACCACGGTTTGGCCTTCGTATTCTTCTAGCTCATATCCCTCCGCAACCGAAACTGTAGCATTAATTAATGAACTAAGGCTATTTGATCCTTCTTCTTCATCAAGCTCTTCTTCCTCTTGAGTTTCTTCCTGAAGTGATGGGTTGCAGCCTTCACCAGTAATTAGCCAGTAAGCATAACGATTTTTGTCTTGATCGCGGAAGAAAGATCCGTTGGCATCGTTTTCAATCATACAATATGCGGGAATTTCATTACCGTATTTATCTACATAAACGCCGTAATCGTATCTCATATATTGCATACTTTTCTTGAAAGAATCCAGAACATTATAGTCAATAAATGGTTCGCTACCAGCATTGGCTTGAGCATCAAAAGTGAGTGCCGGGTCACCAGATTCTGGAGTTAAGTCTATAGTGAGCTCGGAGATCTTGACCGTATCGGCACCAGTTGGGATGAGAGCGCTCAAGGCATTAAATGTGCGCGAGATGACTTTTTTGTTATCTGCAATAGAAGACAAATTGCCGAGCTGGTCTCTGATGGTGAGAAACTTGCCAAGATCACTATACTCGTTTATTTTATCAGACAAGGACTTGAGTGTAGCCTGTTTACCTTCTACTGCTGCCTGTTGGCCGCCAGCAATTGATGCAAATATGAGAACAACACCGACACTGGCCGAAGCTATAACAATACAGAGAAATAAAATGAAATTACGGATCTTGAGCGCCTTAATCATTTCCCCTTTAATATCTGGTACGAGATTAATTTCAAGAGCCATTAATCATTGCTCCTTTCTGATAGACCAATCACGACGGCAAACTCGCTAGCCACTGGCGCAAGAGCCTGTTGCTGCTCTGGCGTAGTACGTACGGATTGCCATGGATTACCATTCATAGTGGGTACATTAGTGCGAGCCTCAATATATTCTGGGAAAAGTGGTATCATACTGGCATAACCCGAGAGAACGATACCGCCGACTTTGCCATTGAGATATTTAGTCTGGAAGAAACGGACAGATTTAGTGAGTTCGGAAGCATAGGTATTGAGTGATGGGCTGAGGACTTTCAGCACTTGCCCCTCGATCTTATCTTCAGCAAGACCGAATTTTAGAATAAACTGGCGAGCTTGATCTTCGCGGACATTTAGGCCGCTAGCTAGAGTATTAACAAAATTCCCAAAGCCACCTGGCACGGAGCGTACTAGTCTTGGCTGATTGCGATAAACTACAACGATATCCGTGGATTTTTCACCAAAATCTACAACCATGGTAGCGTCCATAGCCCCAGGAAGATTAAGGCTGCGAGCCATAGCAAGAGGTTCTGGCTCCATAGCAATAATATTGAAGCCAGTTTTTTCAATAGTTTCCATGGTGGTCTCAGCGAATTCTTTGGAAATGGATGAAACTAAGACTTCGGTTTTGGCGGGATCATTTGGGCTAGGGCCGAGAATAATATAATCGGCTTTAGCTTCGCTCATTGGCATAGGAACATATTTGTCAATTTCGTATTTGAAAGATTTGGCGAGCTCTTTTTCGGGAAGGGTGTCTACTTCTACAATAGAAGTAAAAGTCTTACTGGCTGGTAAACCTAAAGCCATGTTTTTAGTTTTGATGCCCGCTTGATTTACTGCACCCATAATAGCCTCGCCGAAACGCTTGCGGCCGAGTTCTGAATTGTCAGAAGTAAGACTTTGACTGATAGGAACGTAGGCATACTTAGAAAGAGTCCAGCCATGTTGGCTGTTACCAAAAAGCTGAACGATGCGCATTGAGTTCGTTCCGATATCCAAAGAGAAGAAATCGCCCACGCCGTGTAATAAACTCATGGTTATATTATAAGCGTAGTTGGTTTATTTTGCAAGTTTTAAAAGATAAAATCTCTCAATATTACCAGTTTTGCCATGAAGAGCGTTGTCACGCTTGTTCATAATAATAAAGCCATTATCTTTGAGCCATTGTTCGAAACTTTTAATAATATCACGACGAATCTTTTCGTTTTTTACTACACCTTTATTGAGCTGATTTGGCCTAGCTTCAAACTGAGGCTTCAACATAACAAGAAATTCCGTATTGCTACGCGATAGGTGTATTTTAGCATACTTTAGGATTTTTGTCAAGCTTAAGAATGAGACGTCGGCCACAATAATGTCGGGTTCTTTGGTCTTTACATCAAAAATATCCGTCTTTTCATGGAGGTCGATGCGGGGGTCGTGGCGGAGGGGAGACTTCATTTGATTAGTTCCCTTTTCGATTGCTATGACTTTTTTGGCGCCTTTCTCCAGAGCATATTCAGTGAAGCCACCAGTGGAAGAACCAATATCTAAAACAATTTTATCGCGAAAATCAAAATTAAAGGCGCTGGCGGCGCCTTTAATTTTAAAATAACCTCTATTTTTTTCGCTCTCGGTATTCATATGTATCCGTATCCACCGAAACGGTATCGCCTTCTTTAATAAAAGCAGGGACTTTAATAACTACGCCAGTTTCCAAAGTGGCATCTTTCATGACTGAGCTTGTGGTGTCACCCTTTACGACAGATTCTGTGTAGGTGACGGCGAGCCAAATATTTTTTGGCAAAACGAGGTTGATTGGAGTGCCATTGTAAAATTGGATCTCCATTTCATCGCCATCGCGCATGAAATCTTTCATATCGCCAACCATGTCAGCAGGGAGTTCGTATTGCTCAAAAGATTCCGGGTCCATAAAATAGAACTTTTCATCGTCTTTGTAGAGGTACTGAACTTTACGAGTGGTGACCTCGGCTGGCTCAATTTTTTCTTGGCCCTTGAAAGTTTTAGGGAGAAGAGCGCCAGTGATGAGATTTTTTACCTTGACGTTGACGATTGAGCCACCACGGCCCATAACTTTTTGTGAGTATTCTACCACCTTATACGGCTGTCCGTCTAAAGTGATAAGAGTGTTTTTCTTTAGATCTGTAGGTCCGTACATGTTACTCCTTAGTTATTTGATACGAATGGTAGAAGTGCCAAATGACGAGCACGCTTAACTGCGACAGCGAGTTGGCGTTGTTGTTTGGCAGAGAGACCGGTCTTAGAGATAGGCTCGATACGACCGTAAACATCGATATAGCGTTGCAAAGTTTTAGCGTCGCGATAATCGAAATAGAGATTTGGATCATTTTTCAATCTTTTCATATTTTCTTTCCTTCCTTAGAATTTGGATTTTTAGAATGGGACTTCGCTGAGATCAATTTCCCCTTCTGGGATGTCATCCGGAATGTCGGACGATGCGTCTGCGGAACTATTGGCGGCGCTAGGGCTATAACTAGAACCGTTGTCGTCACGCGAGGCATTACCGATAAAGTTGAAATCTTCGACGACGATTTCAACGCGGGAGCGTTTGCCGCCACCGTTTTTATCTTCCCAGCTGCGTTGGCTGAGGCGGCCAGATACTAGTACGCCACTGCCTTTTTTGGCATATTGAGCAATCATTTCGCCGAGTTTGTTCCAAGCGGAACAATCGATGAAAGAAACTTCTTCTTTGTTTTCGCCGCTAGTATCGCGATAGGTACGGTTGACTGCGACCGAGAAACTACAGACGGAAGCACCGTTTGGCGTGCTGCGAAGCTCTGGATCACGGGTAAGATTACCGGTGATAATGGCTTTTGAAAAACCGCGCATAATTTATGCCTCCTCTTCTTTATCAGCCTCAGTATCTGCTTCGGCTTTTTCTTCGCTGGCTTTTTCGTCAATCTTGACTCTGCGTTCGTCGGCCTTGACGAGAAGGTTGCGGAGAATTTCGTCATTGATGTTCATAGCGCTGGCAAGTTTGCCTGGAGCTTCAGCTGGAAGCTGAACATCATAGAAATAGTAGATAGCAAAATCTTGACCTTTGATAGGATAGGCGAGGCGCTTTTTGCCGTCATTTTCCTCTTTGGTGATTTTGCCACCATTGGTCTCGATAAGTTTTTTGACTTTGTCGAGAGCTGGATCCAGATTCATCTCGAGATCTGGATGAAATAGGATTGAAAGTTCGTAATCTTTCATGATACTCCTTTGGTTAAAGCAAACGCTGCTCTCTCTGGCGGCATAGCTAGAGGTTGGCTCGTTTGCTGAGTTAATATTGTAGGCTAATTATATCATGGATTGGGGTGGATGGCAAGAGGTAGAACTATCGATCGGCATCCTGCATATAAACATATTCGTAGTCATTTAGAGAAAAACCCCTCTGCTCTAATTCGGCACCTACTTCCGCTAAAGTCTCCTGATTTATCTCCTTTCTTCTACCCGTAATAATTAAGCAAGGTTTATTGCCGCATTGTTTATTATGGCCATAATCTACAGAAATAGAGTCGCAATTCATTCTAGAGGCTGGCTCTCCGCAAATAGAGAAATAGATAGGTGTATATAATTGAATGGACATCGTATGTATAAAATTTGAGCCCGAATCGTCATGGTCTGTCGGTTCCAGGACTGGTTTTCCGTATCCATTAATTTTTAATAATGCATCTAAAGATTGTTCGTTGTATCTTTCCTGATAATACTCCCATCCGCCATCATTTTGTTCTAAATATATATATAGACTGGTTGTTTTATTTTTTTCGAGTTCTATTTCTATAGTTTTACTTTCAAAGCCATCTTTCGAGATGTTGGCAAAATATATTCCTGGCTCAAATTCATAGACTCCATTGCTATATATCTCTCCATTTATTTGGACAACTGAGTCCAACGGCGTCACCAAGACATCTAAAAATGCTGGACGACCAATATATTCAATTGAAGGTATTATTAAAATGAATATAATCAACGTTATAAAAATAAGAGAACAGAAAGCCACAATTAGCCTTTTAGCAAACTGTCTGGTCTCGTTATCTAACATTTTCCTCCTAATGTCCTTCCCCGTCACAAAGCTCCGGGATTTCTATTTTATAATTTGTCGGATTATACCCAATGGATTCGATCCATTCAGAAATGGCAAACTTAGTTTTTTCAATTATTGCTTGGTCACCGCAAGAGCTGACTTCTACTTCAATATATTCTTCTTTCTGTGATGAGTATCCCGAAAATAACGTGACAAACTCTCCAGTATCTAGATCAAAAGAATATGGTAAATAATCACCAATTGTAACAGTAAATGAAGATGTGCCATTGGCATTACAACTAGTGTCTTGAAATTTCATAAGCTCCGGTTCCGGGCATCCTATGCTGGGGCTTTCATAAAAACCTTTTCCGTTTATTATATAAAATCCTACCTCGTAAGTAACGTGATAGTCATCTACATCTACTAAAAAGTTATACTTCTTACCATCGTCAGTTTTCTCTTCCACATAGGAGCTATTTCTTATTAATGCCTCGATACCGTCTGTATTTGGTTGTAAATTTTCATTAGAAACTAAAGTGTCATACAAAAAGCCCTCTAAATCATTCAGGTCTTCTGGCGATAGGCTACTGTTTAGTTGATTAAAATTATAGATCACTAGATGTTTTTTGGCCATTATTGTGCGAATTGCCGAATAAGAAATAATGCAGAGAGCCAAAAGAAATATGATTACTAAGATTGTTTTTCTTTTTCTAAAATTATTCATATATTACCTCTTAAGTCTATATGCCTTAAAATTACCATCATAGCTATCGCTGTATTTTCTTATATCCCCGGTTCTTTGCCCGTGCGATGCAGACGCTATCTTGGGCTGGCCATTAACTTCTACATACAACTCAATGTGGTCCGATGATAGGAGTATGTCGCCAGGTTGCAAACTACCCAATTTGTTCGGGACCTCTTCATATTTGCCAGAATTTTTAACATATGACGCGGTAGCACCATTTTTACTTACTCCACAGCACACAAAATCTGGGTCAGCTCCAGAATATCGCATGACGGTCGCAACGAAAGCATCGCAGCTGGCACCAACCTTAGCAAAATTATCACCTGCGGTAGAAGCAATACCAGTCTCTTCAAGCGCTTTTTTATACTCTGGACTAGGGTCATTCCACGAATGGTTTTTTCTTTCAGACTCCGGCCACGCTAGAGATATGGCCGTAGCATTAATATCGCCACTACCACCAGACGTGCACGCCCCGTCATATCCTCCCGCTCTTTCTATGGCTGCTGCTACTTTATCCCATATATTTCCTGGGTCACCGTGATCATTGCCCGGCGCGTGCATATGTCCAAGAACACCTTCATAAGAAGAAAAATCACTACCGCTAGACATTCTGTTATTACCGCTTCCCCAGTTTACTGTAGACGTGAGCGGTATACCTGTTTCATTAGAAATTGCGGCCAAAACCTGCGCAAGATAATCCCAGTCTTCATCCGTAAACTTTTGTAAATCATATTCTGCCTTATAACCTGGGCTACGAGACGAACTGAAGCCCACTATTTCTATTTGTATTGGGCCAGCCCTATCATAAGAAGCTATAGCTAGTGATGGTTGCCAGATTGAAAAATGCTGGTATCCTTCTTTTTTCTTTAAATCAATAGTAAAATGCGCTGGGTATTTATTACCTGAAGGATAAGCGGCATATCCATTTTGAGTCCCCTCGGTATTATGGAGTAAAATTTTATTTGGCTTGCCGCCGGAGGTAGTATAGCTCCCCACGGCTTTGACGCTTTCACTTAAATCACTTTTTCCATTAACGTCTTCTTTATGAATGCCGGGTATTGATCCGTCGGTGATCCACCCATCTTCCCATTTAGCTGATGACGCAAATCCAGAAGCAGAACATCTACAATAATCACCACCACTACCATGATAATTACCAAATTGACTAACTATAGCTTGGCCTTCCTCCGAATCTATGAAGGATTGGAGAGCATCTACTGATTTTTTCATAGCTCCTATAGAACCATATCCTGGACCATTAATGTTTCCTTGTACCCAAGTAGGGCCAATTTTTTCTAAATAAGTCTTAGGATCAGATATTCCCAAAGCCTGATCGTGGTAGCCATTAGTTAAAGTTTCTGCGTACATTACAAAACCTTCCCCTAAATTCCTACCCTGTTTACTGGCTCCACCAACACCGGTTCCGGGAGGACAACCGTTACCCCAAAAATTGTTTGCTCCACATGCTGATTTTGGGTCTTCATATCTCATTTGCACTAATATAGCTACATATGGTGCTCCTACGGCCGCTCCTAACTGATACGCTAAATCTCCATAAGTCTCTAATAATTGTTTCATGGACGACTTATCGGTATCTGACCAATTCGCAGTCGGTACGTCACCTTTGCCATTGAATATGCTTTTGTCTGCGTTCTTCGCCGATAATACAGCATTATAATTTCCTGATCCGGCTAAAGTACCTTGCGTAAGACCAAGTAGAGTATCGGCACAATTCCCTCCGTTAGGATCATAAAATAAAATATTATTTCTCGAATAAATGTTTAGCAGATCTTCGGATAGTTTTAGGGCTGATACGCCTTGTGCAGTAAATAATGGAAATAAAACAAAAACAAAAGGTATTAATAGAAAGCAAATTCTCCAAGAGTAAAATATCCTTGATGCTGCCAAGTTGTTATGCATGAGCTTATTATAACACGCATTATATACCTTATGCTAAATTTTATGCGCCCGTGCGCCATAAGTTATCAAATCTTATCCCACTCAAAGGCGTGGCCGTAGTGGCCGTAGCGGGCGGTCTCTTCGTAGATTGGGCGCTTCAAATCTAGGTATTTAATAATACCATTTGGCGTGAGGTCGTAGCCTTCAATTTCTTCTGGTTTGCCGTCGATGATGACAGTTTTTTCGAGTGGCTCAGCATAGCCGATAGCATAGGCGAGACGGACAAGCACTTCGTGAGCGTTACGCTTTTTTAGATAATCCACGGCAATACGACGAGCCATATAGGCAGCCGAACGATCTACTTTGGACGGATCTTTGCCAGAATAACAGCCGCCACCAATAGCAACAGCTGGGCCATAATTGTCTACGATAAGTTTGCGGCCAGTAAGGCCAGTATCAGCATCAAAACCACCTTGGTTCCAGTCGCCAGCAGGATTAATATGAAGTTCTAGTTTGCCTTCTAGATTGTTTGCCGCAATAAACTCTTTGACCATAGCTTCAAGCTCAGCTTTTGGCACATTTTGGAAGCTGGCCACGATTGAGTCAATAGTGCCATCTGGAGCAATAGTAACCTGAGTCTTACCATCGTAAGGATACTTATCATAAATAAATTCGTTAAGATTGCGTGAGATGACTACTTCTTTTGGCAACATTTCAGGCGTTTCGTCTGTAGCGTAGCCGATCATGATACCTTGGTCTCCAGCTCCACCAGTGTCTACGCCCTGAGCGATTTCGGGAGATTGCTTGACGATCTTGGTATGGACTTCGACGTCGTTGCCAGCGATACGTTTAACGATTTCTTCAATATTGATGTCGTCGGCAGTGGATGTGATTTCGCCAGTGACGAAAACTACGCCATGACCACCACAAGCTTCTGCGGCGACGCGTGCATTAGGATCTTTTGCTAAATATGCGTCCAAAATCGCATCGCTAATTTGGTCGCAAAGTTTGTCTGGGTGTTTTGGAGAAACGCTCTCCGCTGTTCTGTAGAACATATCTTTCCTTTCTGGTCGGAATTACCACCTTGCATTGGCAGGTTGGCAGGAGGTCAATGGGCCGTTCCCTCACTCCTTCTTGATATTATATTAATGTAGCTTAATTTTAGCATAAAAAATGTCCCGGTACTAGGCCGGGGCATAAAAATCACACATTTTGTTTTAATTTTTTGATAATGATGAGCCCGAGTGGTAAGAAGATGATGAATGTCGCAAAGAGCCCATACTCCAGTTTAATATCTGACACAAAACCAATAATCCAAACTACTGGGATATAAAGTAGTTGAGATAAGGTTTTTGTGATAGAGAGGACTGAAGTTTGCTCAGACGGCTTAGCATATCTTTGAACCATCGGAGTAAGTGTAGCAGCGGTCCAACCCTGAGTAATACCCATAGCACTATAAAGCCATACCGTAAATATGTTTAGGTGCAGCCCCATGGTAAGCATGCTGATAGACATCAGCAAAATAGGTACCACCATGACCTGGACATCTGAGAGGTTTTTGCTAAATCTTACGGCAAGTCTGGCACCCAAAATACACATGAAAGCATTAAAAGCCCAAGCAAAAGACACTATCTCGATTGGAATGCCGGCTTTTAGGAAAAGTGGCGTAACGATCCAGATGATGCCATGAGTTATTTCGCGACCAATCGCATAGGCAAAGATTCTAGTCCTAAGCGGTCGGTTCCTCATAGCGCCTTTAGCTATATGGAATATGTCTTTGAAGGGATTTTTATGCTTAGGCAGAAATTTTTCACTGTCATCCTCGATAAAAATACTAACGATGCCACCGACGATGTGGTTTACTGCTGACAAGCCGATTGCAAGACGCAAGCTAACGGCGCCAATAGGCCCGCCAAGGGCTAGAAGTATTAGGTTGCAAGATTGCTTATAGACTTCTAGCTTGGCGGTTTTGGATTTTAGGAGTTTAGTTTTTGATTCTCCTGTTTCCTGGCTAATTTTATCTACAAAATGCTTAATGAGGCTTTGGTCTACCCCGTCCGATAAGGCGGAGAAAATTCCACACATACATTCATAGATAACAGCTCCAGCAAAGCCCGCAACTTGAGAATAGATTATCAAAGTAATCGCATGACCAAAATCGCCAATGATATTCGCCCATTTACGACTAACACGATCTGCAATATATCCCATAGGGATGTTGAGCAAAACTACGACGATCGTAAAATAGATCTGCACTTCAGAAATTTGTTGGTTGTTTAAACCTATAGAATTAAAAAATGGAGTAAAAACAGACATGGCAAGCAAGCCAGCCGTAACAGCAGACTCCGCCATTGTGAGGCGGAGATTTCTATAAGTAGATTTGATAGATCTTTGAAGATAATTTTTCTTCATAATATCTGCTCCTTTCCTCAAATGTGTGATTTTTTAATTTACTAGCCGCTTTCCTGTTGATGTGTGCGGCTAGATAAATCCCGAAACGCTTGGCTTCGGGACTTATCTAGTGATGAATTGTAAGTAAAGTTTTAGACATTTCCCGCGCACGCAGTAAGATATGCAGAAATAAAACCCATATTGGTTTTACCTTGCCACAACTGGTACACTGGATAATATCTTCCCATACTTATTATTATAGCATGGTTTTAAAAATAAGCAATAGTTTATTATGTGTTCGCTAGGCTATCAAATTCTTCCATGGAGGTAATCAGCAGATCACGGGGTTTGTTGCCGTTTTGAGGGCCGATAACACCAATTTCTTCAAACCAAATGGCGAGACCAGAAACAAAGCCATGGCCTTTGCCTAGATAAGTCTGGAGCATTGCGGTAGAAAATTTGCCTTTGCTAAGAGAAATTTCAACAGCTTTCCTAACGATGGGATCGTTTGGATCAAAACGTCGACCAAGGTCACCGAGAGAACCGCCACCGTCCATGCCCATACCTTTAATTGCGACTGTTTGAGCAATAACTTCATCATTGTACTCTGGTGGACGTTGCGCACGAAGGAAATCTGTAACTTTGTTAATGTCTTCATCTGAAGCCCAAGCGCCCTGGATACGACGTGGCTTACCCATCATTTCAGTAGTAAGAAGTAACATGTCGCCCTTGCCAAGAAGTTTTTCGGCGCCACCCTGATCAAGCATAATACGGGAATCCATTTGTGAACCAACAGCGAAAGCGATACGGCCTGGAATATTTGCTTTAATAAGGCCAGTAATAACTTTAACTTCCGGACGCTGGGTAGCGAGCACTAGATGAATGCCAGCGGCGCGGCCTTTTTGAGCGACGCGGACGATAAGCATCTCAAGATCTTTGCCGGCCATCATCATAAGATCTGCCATTTCATCTATAACTATCACGATATATGGCATTTTACTTTCTTTTTCTGGATCAGTGGATTTGGACATTTTGGCATTGTAGTCGGCAATATTCTTGACTTTTTCTTCGGCCATGAGAGAGTAGCGCTTCTCCATTTCGCCTACAGCCCATTTCATAGCAGAGAGAGCCTTGTCAGTCTGCGTGATAATCGGGGTAAGAAGATGAGGGATGTCTTGATATTGCGCCATTTCTACTTGTTTTGGATCCACGATGATAAGCTTCATATCAGATGGAGCATTATGATAAAGCAGTGAGGTAATTAATGCGTTGGTCATAACTGATTTACCAGAACCAGTAGTACCGGCGATAAGAAGGTGTGGCATTTTGGCAAGATTAGCGACAACTGCACGACCGGAAATATCTTTACCAACAGCAAAAGTGAGTGGATCGGTAGACCTTTTCCATTCATTTGATTCGAGGACGCCACGGAGACGAACATCTGCAGAGCGTGAGTTTGGAATCTCAACACCTACTGACCTGGTGCCAGGAATTGGGGCTTCGATACGAATCTTATCAACGGCAAGATTGAGGGCTAGCTCTTTATCGCGAGCGAGAATTTTTGACAAATTCACACCGGCAGGCGGGCGCATAGTGTATTGGGTAACACGCGGGCCAACATTGGCGCCTTCCATTTCTACTTCTATACCAAACTCAGCGAGGGTAGATTTGATAACAAAGGCGTTTTGTTGGATATTGCCAGCATCGGCAGGAGACTGTTTTTTCTCTAGCAAATCTGTAGTAGGCATTTTCCAGTCTAAATCGGTGACAGCAACAAGGGCTTTGTCTTCGGCAGGCTTTTCTGGTGTGGGCTTGGCAATGTTTTCTGGTTTAATAGGAGCTTTGTGGCCAAATAAACTTTTGGTGTTTTTGGCTGTAGGCTCAGCTGGAGTAATATTCGAGTTGACTTTGATTTCGAGCTGACCAAGTTTTTTGCCATCTTCTGTCTTTTGAACAGTTTTTTTGCTAGGTTTGACTAAATTTTTAGTGTCTTTGAAGAGGGTAATTGGAGAGATCTGGAGAATGAAAGCCGTAGTGATAAAGACTAACACAATGTAGATAAAGATAACAACGCCCTGATCAAGGACATTAGTCATAATTTTGTTTAGCCAATCGCCAATGATACCACCATTACCCCAGATTGCCGTGATGCCAGAAATCCAAAATAGCATAAGAATACTAGCAATATAAACCGGAGCGGCTACACGGTTGTTTTCGGAACGAAAAATCTTAACAGCGAGGTAAATTAGAAGCGCCGGAATGAAATAAGCTCCAAAGCCGAGACCATTGTATATAAATTGATGAACACTATTTAGCACCGTACCACCGTGGCCAAACCAGGTGATAACGAAAAATAGCGCTAAAGCAATCATTAGTACGGCGATAGTCTGACGCCAAAAGCCACCGGGCAATTCGTGCTCTGGCTTTACCTCCTTAGTATTTTTACGACGCTTGGTCGTTTTACGCTTTTTAGCCATAATCTGATTATAGCATATTTATTTTTTGGTGAAAATATGGTAAGATAAAGTTTATTGGACCGTCGCCAAGCGGTAAGGCACTGGGTTTTGGTCCCAGCATTCGCAGGTTCGAATCCTGCCGGTCCAGCCAGAATCAGAAGAAGACTCCGTAGGAGTCTTATTTTGATTCTGATGGTGTTAAGCTTTTTTCCAGCGCTTGAGTGTGGGGAATATTTTCGTGCAATATTCTTTCATCTGTTCGTTGGTCATGCCAGCTTGCTCGCCGAACTGAGAACATTTTTCGATATATTCTTCCATTGAACATTTATCGAGAAACTCACCGTCCTTATAACACCATTTGCAATAATCTTCATTAATGCTACCATCTTTCTCTGTGGCATACAAATCCTCTGAAGTTAGTGGCATTGCACAGCTTTGGCAAATTTTTTGCTCCATAAAAAGTCCTTTATTAATCTACCGTTATTATATCACAAGAAGCAATCGATATTTTTGGTTGAGCTTCCTGAAACCCATTTAAACTTTAAAAAGGCACCTTACTAGAGTGCCTTTTTGCTTTTGAAGTGATCATTTGTTGTAGATTTCGGGTTTTAAAACACCGATGAATTTAAGATTACGGTACTTGTCGTCGTAATCTAGACCGTAGCCAACTACAAATTCGTCGGGAATTTCAAATCCGGTGTAATTTGCCGTAATGGGCTTTGCTCTTCTGGATGGTTTATCCAACAAAACTGCAATGCTAATGGATGCTGGGCCGCGTGCTTCTAGCACTTGGCAAAGATAATAGAGGGTATTCCCGCTATCTAAAATATCATCAACGAGTATAATATCCCTGTCTTTGACTGAGATGGAAAGATCTTTGATGATTTTGACGCGCCCAGAAGACTCTGTGCCGCTGCCGTAAGAAGAAACCGCCATGAAATCGACCTGACAGCGACCCTCTATTTGCCGAACCAAATCAGCAACAAATACAAAGGAGCCGTTTAGAATGCCGATAATCAATGGGTTTTTGTCTTGAAAATCTGCGCTAATATCACACCCGATTTCGCGAACCCTTGAGTTAATTTCTGCCACAGTAAAGAGTACTTTTTTTACATCTTCATGCATTTTTTCACTTCCTTTCAAAATTAATGTACCTGGTTTTACCATATATCATATTATAACATTAGGGGTTACCCCTGTCAATTTTTGCATTTATCATTGTTTTGTTGTATAATAAAATTATGATTAAAATTATCGCTGGTGGCAAGAAAAATAGTGACTGGTGGGCGGAAGCCTGCGCTGAATACGAGAAGCGACTAAGAAAGCCGTATGATATTTCTTGGCATTTCATGGACGAAGATAAGCTGGCGCGGTATCTTGAGAAATGGCCGTTTTCTGGCTCTGATTTTGTGATTTGTTGTGATGAGCGTGGCAAAAATATATCATCACGTGAATATTCTGATTTAATTTCAAAGGCTTTTATGGATGGAAAAGAGGTCGTAATTTTGATAGGTGGCGCGTATGGATTTTCCGATGAGGTGCGTGAAAAAGCGAATTTCGTATGGAGTTTTTCGAAGTTGGTATTCCCTCATGCTCTAGCTAGAGTGATGGTGATGGAGCAAACCTACCGGGCGGAAGAAATAGCGAAAGGGAGTAAATATCACCACGAATAATTATGCGTGGAGTGATATAATAAAGAGATGAAAATTCTAGGGATTGAAACGAGTTGTGATGAGACGGCGGCCGCCGTGGTAGAGGATGGCCGTAAGATTTTATCCAATGTGGTGGTGAGTCAGATTGATATTTTTGCAGAATACGGAGGGGTAATTCCAGAGGTGGCAGCGAGAAGTCATCTTGAAGCAATGATGCCCGTGGTGGATAAGGCTCTATCTGATGCTTCTTGTGACTGGGATGACATAGACGCGATTGCGGTTACGCATGCACCGGGACTTCTTGGGTCGCTTCTAATTGGGACTTTGACGGCTAGAACGTTAGCGATTTTGCATGATAAACCTCTGTATGCAGTGCATCATTTAAAGTCGCATGTATATGCAAATTGGGTGAGCGGTAATAGCCCTGAATTTCCCTTATTGGCTTTGGTGGTGTCGGGTGGGCATACACAGATTTTGTATATGCCGGGGCATAATCAATTTGAGATTATTGGGATGACACATGATGATGCGGTGGGGGAGTGTTTTGATAAAGTTGCGAAAATCCTAGGGTTGCCATATCCGGGTGGGCCAAGTATCGCAAAGGCAGCAGAAGGTCAGAGTACTCTTTTCGGACACACTCGAGGCCGTTCGGCCGAGCTTATGGTCCTCAAAGAGCACCCTGACCTTTCCCCAGGCGATCCTAGTCGTTATAATTTACCACACCCGAAAGTGGCGGGGCTGGATTTCTCGTTTTCGGGACTTAAAACTGCAGTACTAAGGGCAGTACAAAAAGAGGTCGGCGTACCAATTTCATATCCGTCGCACAAATTAAAGGAACTCTTAACGCCTCAGCAGGTATGTGATTTTGCGGCGTCATTTCAAAAAACCGCAGTAGAGATTTTGTGTGAGAAATTAGAAATGGCTTTGGAACAATATCCTGACGTAAAATCGGTCGTTATCGCCGGAGGAGTAAGCGCGAATGAAAAGCTCAGAGAAGAAATTGAAAAGATTTTTTGTCGGGAGCGCTCCGGGGCGCTAGCCCAAGTCTTACTCCCTCCAAAAAACTCTTCAATTTCTTCGTTTTTCTTCCCTGCGCCTAAGCTCTCTGGCGACAATGGCGCGATGGTGGCTGCTGCGGCATATTATGAGATTAAATCCGGCATAAAACCAACTGATCCATATACTCTTAATATTTACCCGAGGATATCGATTGAAAAATAGGCCCGGAGGCCTATTTTTCTGAATGATAGCTTTATTTGATGTAATCGCCGTGATCGTCAAATGTTACGTACTCCACGTTGCCATAGGAATTTCCGTAGGCCTTAGATACGCCGATGATGAAATCGACGAGAGGCCAAATACCCAAAGTGAGCCATCCAAATAGTAACTTGCAGATACCGAGACCTACCTGCCCCCTGAGGAAACGATCTACTCCGAGCTCGCCGAATAGGAAGGTGCCTACCCATACAAAGATATGTTTGTTGACTTTTCTAGCTACTTTTGCCATTATGCTCCTTTTTTGGTTATGGTTTTATTATAACACATAAATGTTAGCGTTCGAGTTTGGCGAGGATTTTAGGGGTGAAGTGGGAAAGGAGGCGGCGCATAATCTCAAATATGATAATGCCGGAAGCAATGATTATAAGTGAAGTAACGAGGCCGTTTTCGGTGAGGAAGGTAAATTCGAAAAAATCGCGGGCAAATGGCCAGAGGAAGATGATCGCCATGATGGCCATGATTGTGATAAGTAAGGCGGAACGAAGTTTGTTGAGTGGGCGTGAAATCCAATAGATTAAGATAAAATCAATGACAAAGGTAATAAAGACGGCGGTAGTGGAGAGCTCGTGACGAGAAAAATTCTGCAGGCCGGCCGTAATGGCAAGAGCGACCATACAGAGCGAAACGGTAAGGCCGATAGGCACAGAATAGGTGAGAATATTGGAAACAAAACGATCTTTGATGCGATCAGTATTTTTTTCCAGGGAGAGGATGAGACCGGGAAAACCAATACAAGCGAAATTGAGAAGACTCATTTCAATAGGTTTGAACGGATAACTAAAGGGGAGAAAAACGAAAACCACGGCTAGGATGCCGGCATACACGGTTTTGGCGAGAAAGAGAGAGGTGGAGCGTTCGAGATTATTGATGGATTGACGACCTTCATCAATAATCTTGGGGACGGCAGAAAAATCGGAATTTAAAAGGACGATCTTGGCGGAACGCCGAGCGGCGTCCGAACCTTCACCGATAGCAATAGAACAATCGGCCTCTTTCATGGCGAGTATGTCGTTAACGCCATCGCCGGTCATGGCAACAGTTCTGCCCTGTTTTTTGAGGGCAGCGATGAGATGCTTTTTTTCAGCGGGGCGAACGCGCGTGAAAATGGAATATTCTTGGACGAGATGTCGATAATTAGGATGTTTGACAGCTGAGAGGTCGACAGCGTTTAGGTCTTTTATACCAACGGTTTTGGCAATATTTACGACAGTTTGAAGCTCGTCGCCAGAGATGATTTTGACGTCAACATTGTTGTCGTAAAAATAATTAATGATTTTCTTGGCGTCGTGACGAATTTCATCCTCGAGATGGATGTAACCGAGAAGCTTAGTTTTTTTGCCGCGCTCTACAATCGCAATCGTGCGGTAATTTCCGGAGGCGGATTTTACTTCTTTAATCATATCTTTATCATCGGTCAAGAATTCGATGGCGCCCATGAGGTACTCAGTGTTCCCCTTTTTGAAGCCGGAGTATTTACGATCGGAAGAAAATGGAATAATCTCGATACTATCGTCTATTTCGCGATTTTTGGCACTTTTTAGGAACTTTTTCTTCAAAGCGGTTGTGGTTGCGTTTTCGGACATTTGGTGGCTTAAAATCGCTTCTAGAGTGCTTAGAAACGATTTTTCAAGCTGGGTATAATCCTTTACGGCCATATTGCCGGTGGTAATAGTGCCAGTCTTGTCAAGACAGATAGTATCTACGCGAGCAAGAGTTTCGATAGAATAGAGATCCTGGACGAGGACTTTTTTGCGGCTTAGGCGAATGGTGGCGAGAGCAAGAACAGAGCTGGTAAGAAGAATGAGCCCCTCTGGGATCATGTTGATGAGAGCTGCAACGGTACTAGTGACAGCCTCGGTGGCGTCTGGTTCGGTGCGAAACCTAGACCACAAAAGAAGCGCGCCAATCGGAATGAGTGTATAGCTGATATATTTGACGATATCGTTCATGAGTTTAAATAGCTTGCTGTCGGCAGTTTTGATAGAGGTGGCTTCGGTTTGGAGCTTAGTGACAAAATTATCGGCGCCGACGTGTTCGACAGTAGCCTTGGCGGTGCCGGCCACCACGAAACTGCCAGAGGTGAGACGATCGCCAGGTTTCTTGACGATATTGTCTTGTTCGCCAGAGATAAAAGCCTCGTTTACCTCAAGTTGGCCTTCGGTAAGGATGCTATCGTATAAAACTTGATCGCCGAGAGATAGGACGGCAACGTCACCTTTTTGTACCTGATCGGGGGCGACTTGGATAGATTTATTATTTCTGATAACAGTGGGATTTTGCTCGGCAAGGAGCTTTAATTTGTTGACGATTTTTTGAGCGCGGACTTCATTAATGATACTGATAAGAGTATTAGCGATAGCGATAATGATAAAAAGCATATTTTTATAGCTACCGACTAGGCCAACCATGACTGCCAAAATGAGATTCACGAGATTAAAGAGGGTGAAGGTGTTTTTGGCGATGATTTTCCAGGTAGAACGACGATTCATGAGGTCATTATAACATGAAAAAACTCCGGGGGTTAAGCCGGAGTTTTGGTGGGAGGTGAAGAATTTTTGGCGTAATTTCTCTTTAGATAATGCCAAGCCCATCTAGCGATGCGCTGGCTACGAGCTTTAGGCTGTTTGCGCTTGGGATTTTTGACAAAATCCCGCAAGGTTAGAGCCCAACAAATCTTAAGCTCATCATCATTGGGGACAGGTATCATATAGCGCCAACCAGTGCAGTCTCTGACCCTAAAATCAGCAATACCGTCTGCAAATCCTTTGTTGTAATTATCGTTCCAGTAAAGGCCTACCAGTAGATCGAAAACGTATGATGTTTTTTGGCCGTGCATGCTTTCGTATAGGCGGTTTGAAGCCTGGATGCTCCAAAATTCATCATAAGTACAGGTCCACTTGACGTCTGGCTTTAGATCTTTATAGTAAGTTTTGCGGTCGCAAAAGCCTCCAATCCAGCATAAATCCAAAACATAGTGACGATTTTCGGCATCGAACTCAACCCAGTAGTGAATACTGGACCCCCCCCCATTTCGATTATGGCGCTGACAAATACCTTTGCAAAGCTTTGCCGTATCATTGTGCCGGAGCAGGAACATACCTAAAGCGGCTGTCACCCAACAATGCCCATTATTCAGCCAGCCACCCAGTCTAATAAAAGCATCAGTTACTATGTATTTGTCGAGGCTAAAACCGCATAAATACAGCTTCTGTGCACTTTCACCGATGGATTCCGCAACGGCGATCCCTGTTTTCATTTTGATATTCTTCAAAACTAAGATGATATCTAATGGATAAAAAATATCGCATATAGTTAGCACGACGATATCGAATATCTTGATATCTCCCATAAAAAATGATGGCAGGTAAACGACGTTGACGAGTATTAGTATGCCAATGAGACTCTTTAAGACTTTTTTATCGTCTTCTATAAAACCCTTCATCTTTTTGAATATGTCTTTCACATATTTCACCTCTTTCTAAAAAACTATGCAGCCAAAAAGCCGCTATCTTTTTTATTTTAGCATAAATTGTTTGAAAAGTCAATAGCTAGTGCTTAAGCGCTGCTTTGGTTTTTTGAAGTAAATCGTGTAAATAATAGAGTGGTGAGAGGACCAAATCAAAGGTGCCGATAAGCTCAATGACCTGACCACCAAAACCTTTTTTGAAGCTATAAATACCGTAGTCTGGGCTGGCGGGATCGGGGAGACCATTAATGCCGTAGAAGTTATAACGTTCAAAATTGTGCTCAGCGGCATATTTAATCATGTACCACTGAATAAGGTATTGTGCATTGTATTCTTTCATGTATTTTTCGTCGCTACCAGAGAAAAGATAAATAACTTCGTCACCGTAGGTCATAAACATAGCGGCAGAGAGCGGAGTATCATTGGCTTCCGCAACGATAAACTTAACTTCGTCTTTGCTGGAAAAGAGATCATACATTTGTTCGTAGTAAGAAAGTGGGCGATCAGTAAAACCACGACGGAAGCTGGTAGATTCGGTAATTTTTTTAAGAATTGGAAGCTCATCTTTGGTAAGCTCGCGAATTTCGACACCCATTTTTTCGGCTTTCCTGATATGGTTTCTGGTGTTACGCTTAAAACTGGCGAGAAGTTCATCTGGGGTGCGTTTTTCGATATCCAACGCAAAGAGGTATTTTGGCTGATCTGAATGTGAGACTGTTTTGAAGCCGAGATTGATAAGGTTTGTGATGGCTTTTTTATGACTGAACCCGCCGGGGACTTCTTGGCCATCGCGATCGCGCTGAACCAACTCGTAATATGGGTCGATGCGTAAAGTGTAGCCATTATGAGATTTGATATAACGCTTGAGATGATTAAAGAAAAAGTTCACTAGCTTAGTATCTTCAAGATCGATGAGGGGGCCACCTGGGGTATAATAGAGCGACTTGCCGAGAAAAGTGGGTTTAGCTACAGCCATAGTGGCGGCAAGAATTTTTTCATCCTGTTTAACGGCAAAGTAATATGGCGTCCAGCCGTTTTGTTCCCTTAAGTTGGCGATTTCAGGGGTCTGCATAAAGGACTTATAGGGGCTAGTTTTGGCAAAGGCCCGGAAATCACTTTCTGTTATTACCTCAAATTTCATATTTTAATTGTAACACATTGTAGTGTTGTGGGCTATTTTATGCGAAAGCGATGGAGTTTTCTTAAAACTTGATAGAGGCGGTATTTTGCCGGTTGCAAAATGATGTCGTAGTCGCCGGCATAGGTTTTTTCATAACCGTCAAAAGTCTTTTTAAAATTAGTAAACCCTTGCCATGGATGGCTGCTCGGGGCACCATCCGGAGCAATACCCCAAAAATCAAAATATTTAAGATTTTTCTTGGCGGCGTCTTTGATGAGCTCAATAGTAAGAATGCCGGTGGCGTGAAGCTTTTTCCCCTGTTCGTTTTGGGCGCCTTGAAGGTTGTATCTGGTAGTCTTGTCATCAAAAACTAGCCCAGCGGCGATAACTTCGGATTTTTTAGTTTCTGGATTGGTGTATTTTACAAGATAGAGAGTTGCAAAGGGCTGAGATAATTCAGTCGCAAGATAATTCTCAGAGAAGGTACTGATTCCCTTTTTGTCGGCAAGAGCTTTTTGAAGAGATAAGAGATGGGCAATATCTTTAGGGTCATGAGATGTTTCAATAGTTAGACCGTTTTTCTGTTGATTTTTGTAATAACGAAGGAGACGGGAGGGGAGTTTTGCTTTTAGAATAGGATTATCGAGAGGATCGTCTTCGGTAGCTTTGGGCAGATCTAAGACCCAAGTCTCTTTAGGGTTTAAATCTTGAGATTTGAAAGTTTTAGCCGGAAAAGATTTGATGACTTCTAAATTTTGTGGTTCGATGCGAATAAAAATAGCATGGTGGGAAGTGGCGAGATCTTGAAGGGATTTTAGGGCTTTTTTGAAGCTAGATTTATCTTTTATGACTGGGCCATAAGGTAAGTAAAGATAATTCCCTACTGGGGTAGATTTTAAAATCGCGAGATATTGGTAATCATCTGTTTTTTCAAAAAAATTAGTTTCGCCAAGATCGTCTTGGAGCTTTTGCCATTCCCTACTTTGGGTGATCGGAATATTCATATTTTTAATTATAGCATACTCATAAAAAATGGCGCCCGTGGCGCATTTTGCCGTTTCTTCCCTGTTCACACGTGTATTTTTTTGACTGCTTATGTTTTTCATTGCATAAGCACAATACCAACAACTCCGGCTCAGAAATTTGGTCGGTTGCTAAAAATGATTTGTCCCAACTGGTGTGAGGTTCAGTTGTTGGTTTGATTTTAGCGCAAGCGATTTGGTTTGTCAAGCGCGGTTGCTAGCCGGCATGGTTGCTAGACATAAGGGGAATAGAATTAAAGTCTTTATGGTTTTTGTGGAAAAATAGCGAATTTGATATAATTATAGATATGGCTTATATTAGAAAATTCAAAACTACCTCTGGCGCAACTGGGGTGCAGGTATGCTACAAGGAAGGGAACAGAGTGGTAAAGACAGTGCATGTGGGGTCAGCAGAGTCAGAAGCAGGTGTGGAAAAGCTTGTGAAAAAAGCGCGGGGAATTATAGACGCAGGGAAGAATCCGCTGTTTAATCTGGATCGGTTCAATAAAAAATAGCTCTAAGTGAGCTATTTTTGTATCTTCTATAGGCTTAAAGTTCGCGAGCGACAGGGCATTGCATGGCGAGTTTGTGGTCAAAAGTCCAGAGTGGGGTTTCTTGTGTGGTATCCGCCATGACTGCTAGATAACAATCAACAAAGGAAAGTTTTGGATGCCCCGCGTAGATATCGAGTGCGCCTTCGATAATAGATTTATTACAAACTAGATTAGGAATCTGCATGACAATTTTAATTTTTTCTGCTACTTTTTTCCTGGGATAACAGTATTCAGCGCCAGATAAAACAAAAACTAGCTCCATCATAGCGGCATCTTCAAAAACATATAATTTTTCTTCGTGAGAAAAAAGTTTGCGAGCTTTTTTGAGAAGCCTCTCGTCATCACGAGTGATGAGGCGGACCATAATATTAGTGTCGATACGTTCTATGCCGTCTTTTTTGCTTATTAAACCCATGTATCCCCCTTAATGTTTTTGGCAAGCTCGAGAGACATCTCGCCAACCGACATATGCTTAGTGCGAGGATCTGGCGATGGGGTCGGATATTTTTTGTCTACAGCTTCAAGCTCCGCCATGATTTCATCGAAAGTTTTCTGCTTTTTAAGGGTAATAGTGTTATTTTCCTCATCTACTGCAACGTCAAGTTTGGCGCCAGATTCGAGCCCTAGGAGCTTGCGAATGTTGCGGGGAATGGTAATCTGGCCGACAGAGCTAAGAGTGAGAGTTTGTGGTTGCATTTTAAAATCCTTTTTTGCTTTAAATTTTATAATTATTTTTAAAAAATTATATTTGCTTTAATTTTATCAGAGATTAAAAAAATGTCAAGTGGGCGATATCCTATTTGAAAGCCTAAACTATGCTTTGAAGATCTTACGATCTAGAGATAGCTCGTCGACAAAATCCGTGATGACTTTGATGTCAGAGCGGATTTTTTCCATTTCGGCTTGCTCATTGATAGGTTTGCTGGCCTTGGGTGGCTCAAAGGAATCTTTGCCGTCGCTGAGACCAATTAAAAGTTGGTTATTAATGAAACCAAATAGGACTTTGTCGTTGTATCTCTTGGCAATGTTTTCAATTTTGGTCATAAAAGCTGGGTCTAAGATATAGTAAGCTTCGAAGCCGTCCTCGGCGTAAATTTTGAAAAGTTTGTTAAACTCTGTAGATTCGGTAGAGATTTTTTGCATTTTGCGACCAGTTATTTGACTTTTGCCTGGCACCCTAGCCGCACCAAAGCGACCGATAAGCTCGAGTTTGAAATTAAACTTCTTGGGAAATTCAAAAATCATAAATCTGCCTCTGAAAATGGTGATATAGGTGGTATCGCCGTCTGAATCAGTATGCTCTGTCTCTATATGGGCGTCTGCTTGGGTAAACTGCACGTCTTTGTACTTAGCAATGGTAAGATCATTGGAAGAATAGCGATCGCCGGTATTAATCATGCCGGTGCTGTCTAAAATTTGGTGGTTTAAGCCAGCTTCGTGAGAATATTGTAGATTCGTGAAAGTGTTTCGTAGATTTTGTTCGACAAAATAAGCCTTGTAAGCTCTACGATAAGCCGCCGCTTCTTTGCGGGTGATAAAAGAGGTAATAATGACGCCAAAAACGAAAAGAACAAAAGCAAAACAGATAGAGGGCATGACAGAATCTGGACCGAAGCCATTAATGAATTGCGGCACTAGAGAAAAGACGAGAACGCCTAAAACGATAATCGCTACGATACCCCAAGCTTTTTTGGTTTTTTGGTGATACGCCTCGCGGGCAACTTCAACATTTTGGAAAGTCATAACCTAATTATATCTTGTTCTAATAAAATGTGATATACTGAAAGTGCGAAATTACAATTTGTCATTTTTTATAAGTTTATTCGAGCGATAAGTGCGGCTATTTACGTAATTTGCTTGAATAAAGACAAATTGTAGTTTCGCGACTAAGTAAATAGTCGCATTTTTGTTAGGTGCGGCGGAATGGAGGAAAAATGAGCGGCGAGGACTACAATGCCGAAAAAACGCAAAATGAAAGCCCAATGGCAGAATTGGCAAATGAAGCAGATAATTTTGATCCAGAAAAAGCAGAAAAAGCCAGAGCGGAACGAGAAGCCATTATAGATGCGCAGGGCATGAGGACTAGTGGGTACACTGAGTCTGATTTCGGAAAAAAGGAGCTTGACGTAGAATCTGATTACGATCGCATTGCGGGAAAATTAGAGCGTGCCGTCCAAGAAGGCAGGATGACGAAAGAGCATGCTGATAAGCTTTTAGAAAGACAGTTAAATTCATCAATTGATAAAATTGACAGTATTCGTCAAGATTTTGAGGATAGTAAAACTGCAGGATCAGAAGAGGACCAAAGGGCGTATGAACAATGGCTAGAAAGCAGTAGTGATTTAGAAGTAGAACCAATAGTGGAGGAAGTGGCTGCCACGGAAACAATATCAGAGCAAGCTGAATCCGATGAATTAGGCGCAGAAGATAATGGTGGGGATTTATATAGCGGAGAATACAGGGAGCAAAAGAATGCCCCGACCATTGACTTATTTACAAAGAGACGCAAATTGATAGAAGAACAATTTTCGGCGCTAAAGCCGCTTTCTCCTGAGGAAATACGACGATACCTAAACGATCCAGCTTTTCAAGAAGAAATAGACCAGGCCCGTGCTCAAGTGCCAAAAGGGGTAGCTGAGGAACATGATTTGCTAGGGAGAATGGTCGGTAGATTGGAGGCTGGGATTGGAGCCAACCTAACGCCGGATCACCCATGGGCCAACAGCGAGCCAAACTATGTCCCAACCGAGCTCGCCGAAGAAGGTTACGAAGGCATGGTAGTAACAAGATGGAAAGCTGAAGAATCGAAAAAAGATTTGGAAAGAATGCGAGAATTACATGAAAAGAACTCTGAAATAATTGATTTTAGCAGGGAAAACGAGGTAGATATTGATACGGTCCCAGAGGAATTACAAGCAAAAATTGAAAGTATATCCAGCGAGCTAGAGGCGCTGGAGTCGGCCGAACTGAGCGATTTTGAATCTCATGGGGATAATCGCCCGAAAGCGTCCGCGACTTGGGATAAAATTTTCCAAATGGTCCCAGCAGGTTTAAGTTATGCGGCAAGAAAAGAACTCAGGAAGAAAAGTCACGAATTTCAAAAGCAATATATGGAAGCTAAAGACGCCGCCGAATTGCGCAATATAGACAGCCAAATGGCAAGGTTGCAACAGGAAAAAGCCGAAATAGAGGAGCGGCAAAAACAGTACGAAGATGCCAATGTAGTAACCAAGCTATTTAATCGAATGTTTAATTCGAAGCGAAGAGAGGAAGAAGAAACTCGTGCAGGAAATATATATCACCGAATGCAAGAATTGCAAGAACGAGCAGGAAGGATCAGAGGAAAAAATAACGTAGAATAGACTTCTCCATAAAAATAGCCCCGGATGGGGCTATTTTTTTGTATGTTTTAGATAAGGGTCAGCTGGGTTTTGAGGCGGGAGATGAGAGATTCTTTCTCTTTGATGGCATCTATCGTCTCTTTGACGAGGTGCTCTGGAGCACGTTCGACATAATTTGGATTCATCATGCGGGCGTTCAATGCGTCTAGTTCGCGGCCAACAGAGAGGATTTTTTCGGTTAGAGCATCTTTATACTCTTTGACGACCTTTTCGGGAACGTCAAGATAGAGCTCATGATTGGCAAGAGCAACACGGAGGCCTCTGGGAGCGCCATTTAGAGGATCTACGGCCGGAACCTTAGTGAGAGCCTTGACTAAAAGCAGATTATCCTCCACGAGGCTATCATTGTCGTATAATAGTGTATATTTTTTCGCGTTATTGGTGCCTGACAGGGCCTGCAAGGTGCCTCTAACTTCAGACACGATAGTTCTTATGTTTTCAAACTGTTCGGCTGAGATCGGGTCATATTCAAGCCTGGTGGGCCATTTAGCTGTAATAATCATGCCCTCAGTCCAAGAAAGATTTTGCCAAATTGCTTCGGTAACGAATGGGGCAAATGGGTGAAGGGCGACGAGAATAGTTTCGAGGGTTTTCTTGAGAAGCGGAACATTGCGATAAATCTTTTGAGATTCAAGGAACCAATCGGCGTATTTATCCCAAATAGTGCTATAGAGAGTCTCGACAGCTTCGGCAAAGCGATAAGCTTCAAAGTCTGCCTCAATCTGATCGAGACAATCATTTAGTTCGCGGCAAATCCAATCCTCGCCCTGATTAAGGGTAGTATAAGAGTCTAGTGAATCACCTTCGTCTACAATCCCCTGGATGAAGCGAGAGATGTTCCAGAGTTTATTGCAGAGATTACGGCCGGAAATGACGCTATTTTCAGAGAAAGCTTGGTTCATGCCAGCGGAGCGACCGCGAAGAATACCAAGGCGGAAAGCATCGGAACCATATTTTGCAACAAGATCCATTGGGTTAATGACGTTACCCTTACTTTTGCTCATCTTCTTGCCATGGGCGTCAAGCACAAGACCGTGGAGATAAACTTCTTTAAACGGCACTTCGCCAGTGACATAGAGACCCATCATAATCATGCGAGCAACCCAAGCGAAGAGGATATCGGCACCAGTCTCCATGACATTTAACGGATAGTATGGGCTGGGGTTTTCTTCGGTCCAGTCAGTACAAACGATTGGCCAATGAGAGCTAGAGAACCAAGTGTCAAATGTATCTTCGTCGCGGACATATTTGACGCCAGCTTTTTCGATCTCTTTGAGGTCGGTACGGCGATCAAAGATCCAGTCGGGTTCATCGGTAGCTTCGCTGTTGGCTTTTCTAAACATTGGGATCGCAATACCCCAAGGAATCTGGCGGGAAATATTCCAATCTTTAAGATTTTTGAGGTAATTAATAAGAACTTTTTGCTTGTTTTCTGGGTAGAACTTAATCTCGCCTTTTTCAAGATGCTCAATAGCGGTGGCGGCGAGTTTTTTGACATCAACAAACCATTGCTCTTTTAATGTGGGCTCAAGGACAGTGCCACATTTATAACAGTGCGCTACAGAGTGCACAATCTGCTTTTCACCTCTTAAGAGACCTTGGTCTTTGAGATCTTTTAAGACCTGTTTGCGACATTCGGCAGCAGTGAGACCTAAATATTTCTCTGGAACGTTGATCATGGTGCCGTCTTCGGCAATAACCTGGATGCGCTCAAGATTATGACGTTCGCCAACCTCGAAATCATCAAAATCGTGAGCAGGGGTGATTTTTACGGCACCAGTGCCATACTCCGGGTCAGCATGCTCGTCAGCAATGATGGGAATCGTGCGGTCGGTGAGAGGTAAATGGACTTCTTTGCCAATGATATCTTTATAGCGTGCATCATTCGGATTTACGGCTATGGCAGTGTCGCCAAAGAGAGTTTCAGGGCGAGTAGTCGAAACAATTATATCGTCATAGGCAATTTCCCAGAGAGTGCCTTTTTCGTCTTTGTGCTCAACTTCGATATCAGCGAAAGCGGTTTGATGTTTGGGGCAAAAGTTGACTAATTTTTTACCTCTGTAGATCATGCCATCGTTCCACATTTTTTCGAAAGTGGTGTAAACACGGTCAATAACGTTTTCGTCTAGGGTGAAGGTGAGGTCATCCCAAGCGCAGGAAGCGCCCAGAGCTCGGAGCTGAAGTTCCATATTGCCACGTTGCATGGCGACAAAATCCCAAACCCTAGCGTAGAGTTCGTTGCGGTCGTATTCAAAGCGAGTGTGGCCCTGAGCTTCAAGAGCTTTTTCGTAAACTACCCAGGTTTCAAAGCCGGCGTGGTCGGCGCCTGGAATATACCAGGTAGACTGACCTTTTAAGCGGTGGTAGCGGGTGAGAGAATCTTCAAGAGCGATAGTAAGGCCATGACCAATGTGAAGGTTACCGTTGGCGTTTGGTGGTGGCATAACGATAGAATATGTATTGGCATTGAGTCGATCATCGTGGCCATTGCCGTCGTCATCTACCGGTACTGTGGGAATTACAGGATCAAAGGCGCCGCTGGTCTCCCAAGCAGCATAAATATCGGCTTCATATTGGTTTGGTTCGTAACTACTCGCAAATTTCATGAGATAATTATACTACTTTTCTAGAAACTTGGCAAAAATGGAAAAAAGTGATATAATAATATGATAGTTGCACGTTAAAAATCTGCTGCGAAATTCAAATTAAAAGGAGTGATTTATGTGGGTGAATGGATGAAATGGATGTGTTATGTGGATATCGCGATAGTATTAATACTCTCTGCTTATGCCGGCATCATAAAAAAGAATGCGACAAGGCGCGAAAAGGTGTTTTGTTCTCTGTGGGTGATCTGGGGAATTTTGGGATTCTTTGCGCTTGAATTTACATTTAATGATAAATTTTATGCAGTCCAGAAGACATTCCTGCTAGTATCCCTTACTTGGACTCTTTACATTGTATTTTCGGGAAGATGTAAGCGAAAGCATGAGTATATTTCATTTGCTCTTTATGCCGCTACGGTGTTTGGCTATATAGTAGTCGCATCTGTGGGTGGACCGGGAATTGAAGTCTATACCAAAGATGAGGTAACACGCACTATAAAGCTGGCCAAGGCTCATGACACGGTTCCAGTAGATGCAGATATTCCGTTTGGGGTGCGTGGTGATGAGTATATCTTCCAGATAGACAACATAATGTATTATTATAGCAATCTTAGTGGAAAAGGAGTAACAAAACATGGCATTGATGTTAAAAATATTAAGATGGTTATAACAACAGAAAAAGAGGACCCAAATATAAAATGGTATGCCAAGAAGAGCTATTATAAAACACTCAGGTGGGGCAAGGAAATTGAAAAGAAAGCGCCCGTACTTTTGGCAAAGCCGCCTGAACCTTTTATTAAAGAACATTATGTTAAAATATTTGTACCGCCAACGGAGGATCATTGGGTGGTAGCGTCCTCTGTTAGTACCGCAGGAGATTAGAGCAACTAACCCCTCAAGTTAAGCTTGGGGGGATTTTTTATTTATATTCTAATTTGGCGCGGATTTCTTCGAATTCTTCCGGTGTCATTTCAACCTCGCGACCATAGAACCAAGTTTCATCAAAAGGTTCGAGATGGACATGAGCGTGCGGGACGTCAGTACCGACAACTTTCCAAAGAGTACGGACGCCAAGAACCTTTTCCATGTGCTGGCTAAGTTTTTTTACTGTAGCCATGAGTGCTTGATAATCTTCATCTTCTAGCTCGTAAATTTTGTCAATTTCTTTTTTTGGCACAACTAAAATGTGACCTTTAGTCTCTGGGTGGATATCGAGAAACGCGAAGGTTTTGTCGTCTTCGTAAATTTTATAGCAAGGAATTTCGCCGTTAATAATTTTGGTGAAAACACTACTCATTTAGTCTCCTTTTTGTGATGTTTTTTGATGATAAGATAATAAATCGTGGCAAAAAATACGGCAAAAACAAGGCCGCCAATTACATCCGATAGCCAGTGCATATTGCTGAGAACGCGGCCAGCCGAGACGAGGCCGATGAGGGCGAGCATGAGGATATCTAAAATGATGCGAAGCGGTTTATTTTTGACATATTTTGGTAAGGCAAATATTGTGCAAAGAAAAATTGTCGCCACAACCATGGTGTGCGTAGAGGGGAATGAAGGTTCGCCAGAGCCGTTTGGGCGAGTATTTAAGACAAGGAATTTGTCAAAAATTACATATGTGGCGGCCATGAACAGAGACGGTAAAATAAAGCCAGTAATTTCGTGATCTACTTTTTTGAGAGATTTGCGGGAAATCCATTCAAAGAGCCCCAGCAAAGCAAAAACACCTAGCACCGCGATGGCGGAGATAAGAATAATGTCAGTAATTTTTTCCCATGGCATAAGTTAATTGTAACACAATAATAAAAAACAAGGCTTTGCAGCCTTCTTTTTTATTCTGGTACACCCGACAGGATGGGGGAATTTCGCGCTGCGCGCTCGATGCGAACCTTGGGCTCGAACCCTGACGATATTTCAGAATCAAAATAAGACTCCTTTGGAGTCTTCTTCTGATTCTGGTACACCCGACAGGATTCGAACCTACGACCTTTTGCTCCGCAAGCAAACGCTCTATCCAGCTGAGCTACGGGTGCATATGTGGATGCTTAAACATCCACCTAGAAATTAAATGAGCATCACTTTTGACGGTGACATTATTATTATAACATATTTTTGCGAAACGTGGTAAAAAATAATTTTTTATGATAGAATAAGAAGTGGAAGCGTGGCCGAGTGGTTGAAGGCGCACGACTCGAAATCGTGTGGGCGGGTGACCGTCTCGGAGGTTCGAATCCTCTCGCTTCCGCCATGGCTCTAATGAGCCTTTTTTGTACGGATTCGGACCTTCGGTGCGAATCCTCCCTTTCGCCAAGCCTTAGGGCTATTTTTTGTGGGATTTTTTCCTGAGAGACTTGAAAAAGTCGCGGTGGGCGCGGAAACCATATTTGCCGGTGATGGGATCTTTGAAAATAGTAGTCTTCACGGGCTCTAGGGTGAGCGTCATGTAAGCGCCAAAGAAGACAAAGCACCCGATCACGCCAAGATATGACACCCAGTAATGCAGAGCCGGTAAGTTAATAATGGCATAGAAAGTAATTTGACTTAAAATAATAGCCGCTAAAAAGGTAAGAATATCTATAGCCAATATAGGTTTCTTGCTGATTCTGGTATACGTATAAAATACAAAGGGGATAAAGAAAGTTAAGACGATGAGGCTGATAAATTTGGCAGGGAAATAATTTGGATTTGAGCCATAAAGGTAGCCGTCGTAAAGACTCCAGAGAAGAGTAGGCGTAATAGCGATTTTGATATGCTCCCAGGTGGACTCGTTTACGGCAGTAAAGAGACCGAGAATGCGTGGCTGATGCGCAATATCATAAAGAAAATGCGCGAGCGTGCCAAACGCAAAAATTACAATAATACTTAGCCAGAGATTAAAAGTGGTATCCATAAGCTTATTATAACATTTGGTGTATTTTTTAGATATAGTGTATAATGAGCTCAAGATGACAGAGGAGAAGCGGGTAGAGATTTACAAGGGCCTGGAAGGGGAAGTGGTTTTTGACGTAGATACGGAGGGGGAGACAGTCTGGGCAACATATGAGCAGATGGCTAGTATTTTTGGCGTAGATAGGACAGTGATAGTGCGACACGTAAATAATATTTACAGAGATGGTGAATTGGTGGCCGAGCCAACTTGTGCAAAAAATGCACAAGTTGGAGGACAAAAGCCGACTAAGAAGAAAGTGTCCACAGTCCGAACTGAGGGCGGAAGAACCGTAAGACGCGAAGTTGATATGTATAATCTTGATATGATTATCTCGGTGGGGTACCGGGTAAATTCAAAGAAAGCGACACAGTTTAGAATTTGGGCAACTAATGTGCTAAAACAATACGTAGTAGGTGGCGTAGCGGTAAACGAGCGGCGGCTAAAAGAAATTGCCGAGAAACGCGAGATAAAAAAATTGCACGATGTAGAAGATATGATGAGTATTGTGCGACGCTTGACTACGCGAAGCGAGCTAGACGCCGGAGAAGCAAATGGCGTACTCGAAGTAATCTCTAAATATGCCGGGAGTTTTAAAACCCTAGAAGAATATGACGATGGAAAGATAGACCTAAGATTTCTAAACAAAACCAAAAGCCAACAGACGCTAACAATAGAAATGTGCAACAATGCGGTGGAACAATTAAAGAAAAGCGTAAAGGGTGGGGAATTATTTGGAAAAGAGCGAAACAAGATGTTTAATGGCAGCTTGGCGGCAATCTTTCAGAGTTTTGAAGACAAGGAGCTTTACCCAAGCGTACCAGAAAAGGCAGCAAATTTACTTTATTTCGTGATAAAAGATCATCCGTTTTACGATGGCAACAAGCGGATCGGGGCATTGCTTTTTGTGCTATTTTTGACTATCAATAATTGTCATTTATCTAAAAATGGGGAAACTAAAATTAGCGACCGAGCATTGACGGCGATAGCGTTACTAATCGCCGAGAGTGAACCAAAGGAAAAAGAATTGATCGTAAGTTTGGTTTGTAAATTGCTTGAATAGGTTAAGGTTTTAATTTTAAGGAAAGGTGCTAAAATAAAGGTATGGAAAAGCGCGAGAGATCCAAGAGGAAAAATAAAAATGGTGGGCTTAAAAGCAAATCGCAAAAATTAAAGGCAGGGATTTTGAAGTCTTACTACGGAAACCCCGTCAAAGATATGAAGGTAATTGCGATTACCGGTACTACCGGTAAGGTAACCGTGGCTCACTATGTGCATGAGATTTTGCGCGCAAGCGGGGAACAAGTTGCGGTGCTAGCTTCGGACCAACCTTTTAAAATGGGGATGCTCCACAAATTCTTAAGCGATGCGTGGAAGGCAGGCGCAAATTACGTAATCGTAACAGTACCGGCTGGGTCACTCAAAGAAAATGTGTTTTATGGGTTGCCGATTCATGTAGCAGCGATGACGAATTTTGTTACTTCTTCTCTTAAAGATATGACAGCAGAGGAATATATAGAGTCTGAAAAAACTTTGTTTGATATGAAGCCAGAGATCGTGGTGCTAAATCATGACGATGCCAATTACGAAAAGTTTGAAGAATTTACTGGTAAGAAAGAAACTCTAAATTACGGGCAGACCGGATCAGATGTAAAAATATTAAATTCAAAGTTGTACCCGAAGGGAACTGAAGCAACTTTGTCTATGAGGACAGAGATAATATCAGTAGCAACTTTCGTGCCGGGTGAGACGGCCGTGTCTTATATGGCATGCGCGGCGGCGGTTGCTGAAGCGATGGGGGTGAAGACCGATGCAATTATTGATGGGATTGCAGAATATCAGCCAGAATAAAATATTTGTTTATAAAAAACTACAGGCCTCAAGCCTGTAGTTTTTGTTGGAGGATTTTAATAGTCTGAGACGCAGCGGATAGACCAGCCATTGGCTCTGGAAGTACTTTCAGCAGTACCGAAATCAGGTCTGCTTAAAAATATGTAGGAGACCATATCTATTGAACGAACCGTACTAGATAGATACCCCCCATAAAATCCTGCATTATGAACCGTGCCACCTTCTGCATTACCAGATCGTACAAAATAGATAGGATTTTGGAGTAAGTTGTCGCCCGCACCGTTAAAGCCGCTAGTCTTATGATTGTTATATACGTAAACCAACTCGGTGAACTCATCTCTAGTTCGTACACTAGATATAGTTGGCAACCTCCAGCCTTTAGGACAGACTGAATTTTGCGGGTTGTTATCTACATTGTCATATGTGGATGCGGTGAGGCTGCTAGAATTATTGGAGGCTATAGCCGTGGTCCAGTTGTAATAATTGCCTACTTTGCCATGTGAACCATTGCTAGAAAAAGCGGTTTGGCTAAAATATATGGTAGCGGTGGTGTTGTTTCTATTAAGATAGTTACAAGCTTGAGTATCTGCGTCCCAGTGACATGCGTCATTTGAGGCATAGATAGCGTCGGTACTATACCATGATTTTGTCGTATCTACTGAATCAGGGTCAAACGAGTAGGGCAATGTGGATTTATTTAACCAACCACTAAAACTGCCGTTTTCCGTATTAATATTATTTATAGTAGACCTAACTGGATTGTAATAAATAACACCAGTATCATAATCGAAACTATAGCCGTCTACATATGCTCCACTTCCTACAGTATTTAAATCAGTATTGATAGAATTAAGAGTAACGGAAGAATCTAAATCTAGATCTAGATTTTGCGTCATCCAAAGCATAGATTTACTACAATCAAGTTCTTTCTCTTGCCAGGTATTTCCAGTGCCTTCCATACACATACGCCTTACGGTATAAGATTTATTATCACGATTATCATAGACTGTGATTTCTTGCCCTATTGCTACTTGGCTGCCCCACTCATCTACGTCTTGCATGTAGTAAGTGCCTGGTTCTAGACTTGAGGCTGGATGTAATAATACATATTTCACTTGCCCTTCATAAGTTCCAGCTGGTTGAGTAGGTTTAACATAGACTGCGTAAGTAGTTGTGAGTGATGAACCTATAGTAGCATCAGTACTAGTATTAAACTTAGCTACTTTAGTATAGCTTTGCGGTACTGTATGATAGTTTGAGAATGATCCTTCTGTGTCAGATTCTATAGTAGGAGCATAGGTACCTGATACACTAGATACTTTCATAGCCCAGTTAGATATGTCTCCTGAAGTAGCAATGCCTGTTACTATATCATAGGTAGATCCTAGAGCATTACTATGTAGTACTGTATTAGTTCCTGCAGCTACTCCAGTGTCTCCACCAGTATAGCCTATAGCATAGATTGCATAGCCATTAGGATCATTACAGAAGGTTTGTATAGTGGTTAATCCTATACTGTCTTTATAATGACCACCTATCAACGATGCACTGTGTTGCTCTCCTGGTTGTATAGTGGCCGTCATGGAACAGAAGTTGCCAACTCTAACTGTGGTATTAGCGGTAGTAACTTTGGTTTGAGTTGCAGCCAACGCCGAGTTGGCGTAACCGTTAATACATATACCAATAGATGATAAGATACCGATTGTGCCAATACCAAGCAGCCCAAAAAATTTCTCTTTTTTCTTCATTGTGTGCATGATCCCTCTTTGCCTCACTTTAATTGTTGTTTTACTATTACGCCCCCTTGCGGTGCCACTTATTTTATTTATAGATCATGCGCAAAAAATGGCACCGCAAGGGGTGCAAACAATTAGTAGTAAGATCGAATGAATACGATTTACAGCTAAAAGACCTTACGATGCCATTCTGACCTGCAAATCGAATTCACTACGAAAAAATTCGATCCATTACTAATTGTTTGCATTTTTATTATAACAAAAAACTCTTGCTAAAAACAAGAGTTTTTTAAGTATGCTTAATTATTTTTTGCTAATACCTTGTAAAAGTTTTTTTGTAACTTTGATATCTTCAAAATCATGTGGGCCATCGGCACGAAGAATGGTTTTTTCGTGACCTTTGCCGAGAATTAAGACAAGATCACCTTTTTTGGCAGTTTCCAGAGCTAGCTTGATAGCTTTTTTGCGATCTAATTCTTTAAACAAATTTTTGCCTAGAATCTTGCCAGCCTTGGTGGCACCTTCAATAAAACCAGCAGCGATTAGCTCTGGATCTTCATCGCGCGAATCATCTTCGGTGATAATGACGATATCGGAATTCTTGGCAAGAATTGCGCCGCGAATTGGGCGAGTAGATGGGTCGCGTCGTCCAGCGCCACCATGAACAGAAATGATTTTTCCTTTGTGGCCTTTTACAGAATCAAAAACTTTTTCAAGAGCATCTGGGGCATGGGCATAGTCGACGATGATAGTAAATGGTTGGCCAGCGTCTATAATATTCATACGACCTTCGACAGAGTCTAGGGAACTAATACCTTCCTCGATTTGCTGATTGGTAAGACCAAGTTCTTTGCCGACAAGTGCGGCAGCCATAGAATTATATACATTGAATTCGCCTGGAATTTTGGTCTCTATATTTATATCATTAAGTGAATATTTTACGCCAGAAACTGTAAGTTTTATGTCTTTTGCGCGATTTTCGCCATTTTTTATACCATATGTGATATATTTATGAGACAAAGTTTTATAATATTTGGTGGCCGGATCGTCAGCATTAAGGATACTGAGTTTGGCTTTTTTAAAAAGCTTACCTTTGGCATCACGATAGCGAGTGAGGGTTTTGTGGTAGTCTAGGTGATCATGGGTAAGATTAGTAAACACGGCCAAATCAAACGAGAGACCAAGGGTACGAAATTCTGCAAGGGCATGAGAAGTGACTTCAAGCACAAGATACTTGGCGCCGCTTTCGGCAATTTTAGCAATGCGGCTATTTAGAGTATTTGCGTCTACTGTGGTCATGTGGCCAAGCTCTGGAGTCAACTTATCCACCCCCCAAGCAACGGTAGTCATGAGACCAGTTTTGAGGCCGGCGTGATTTAGCATATTCCAAATCATGAAGCAAGTAGTGGTTTTGCCATTAGTGCCAGTAACACCGATGATGTGGAGTTTTTTGCCCGGAAACTTATATTTCACTATAGCTGCTACCGATTGTGCGAAATGATAGGGAAGTACAGCTTCATTATAAAATGGGAGTTTTTCGAGAAATTTTTTCATAGATTACCTGTAGTGCCTTAGCGATTCGATCGGATCTTTGCTGGCAGCCTTGAGCGCTGGATAAGTGCCAAAGATAATACCAATAGCAAGAGAAGTAAGGAAGGTGATAGCGACAATTTCCCAGCTAATAAATGGAGTAAACGGGGTAATGACAGAAACTAGAAAAGCCAGCACATACCCTAAGATAATTCCCATAAAACCGCCAAAGATTGAGAGGATGAGAGATTCGAAAATAAACTGCATTAAGATATTTCTGGATGAAGCGCCAACGGCCTTTCTGATACCTATTTCATGATTGCGCTCAGCCACTGATACTAGCATAATATTCATAACACCAATACCACCAACCACCAGTGAAATACCGGCGACTAGGGCGAGCATTTTGGAAATAATATCTAAAAGAGTACTGGCCGGGTGAGTAATGGCGTCACCATAGTTAACGGTGAAATTAGTGTCGCCAGAATTGTTTTTTACAAGTGTATTATTAATATCTTCGGCGGTACTTGCTAGGGCGTTTGTAGTGGTGACCTTAACATTAATCTGCTGAATCTGGATAGAGTCCACTAGCTCCGCCATGGTTTCGGCATCCATAATGAGGGCATTATCAAAATCTACATTGTCAAAATTGATAGGCTGGTCGATTTTCTCAAGGATACCAACAATAATAAATTTCCGATCACGGAATGTAATAGTCTTACCAACTGTATTAGTACTATTAAATAATAGCAAAGATAGAGTGTGACCGATAACGACAGAGTTTGTCTTATTTTTATCCGTAATAAAAGTACCGGCTTTTAGGGTTAGTGGTTCAATAGAATTAAACTCTGGTGAAGTGCCTAAAATAGTAGTAGAAGGAACAGTGTTGTCTTCTACAGTGATCGTGTTGGCGGACACAGCAATAGGTGTGACCGCGGCAACATTGTCTAGCTCAGAAATTGCTTGCACGTCTGAAAGGGAAAGATTGCTCTTTTGAAACGAGCTGGAAGCGGTGAGCTCTTCTACGATACTAGTAACAGAATCTTTAGTGGTGCTGGGGCGAACAACGATGAGATTAGCGCCAATATCTTTGATTTCGCCGGAAATAAGATCCGCAATGCTGCCAGTGAGGGATAAAATTAAAATAATACTAGCAATGCCAATAGCTATACCAAGGCAGGTCAAAAACGAACGAGTGCGGTTTTCTTTGATAGAGGTACGGGCAAGCCTTAGATGTGTCCGAAAGAGCATAGCCATTATTTTTTCCTCCTTTTGTTTTGTTTCTTTTTCTTAATCTTGACACTGATAGGCTGAGGGAGATTTTGGTCGGAAACAGTTTTGATATCGGTGTCGATTTGTCCGTCTAGCATATTAATCACACGAGTGGCATAAGCAGTGAGCGCTGGATTATGAGTAACCATTATGATGGTGTTGCCTTCTTCATGGATAGCTTTTAGCTCCTCCATGACAATATTAGAAGAGCGGGAATCAAGGTTACCAGTAGGTTCGTCTGCAAGAATAATTTCTGGGTGACCGACTATAGCTCTGGCAATCGCAACACGTTGCTGCTGACCGCCGGAAAGCTGTGACGGTAAATAATATTCGCGTTCGCCGAGATGAAAACGATGAAGAGCGTCGGAAGCATTTTTTAGGCGTACTGTGCGTGGCTGTCCTACATAGACGAGTGGGAGAGCAACATTTTCGATAATCGGTAAATCTTCAATAAGATTAAAGTTTTGGAAAATAAAGCCGATTTTTTTGGCACGAAGTTTGGCGCGACGCGCAGCAGAGATACTGGCAACATCTTCACCGTTTAAAATATATTCTCCATCAGTAGCGCGGTCTAAAAGACCAATAATATTCAGGAGTGTGGTTTTACCGCAACCAGATGGCCCCATAATCATAATAAACTCACCACGTTTAATGGTGAGATCAAAATCTTTTAACGCGAAAGACTCGGTGTCGCCATAACCGTAGCGTTTTGTGAGTCCCTTTAATTTTATAACTATATTTTCGTCCATACCCTTTATCTATATAATTTTGGCGGAAAGGACAGGATAGTCATCCTGCATCTTTCCTTAAAATTATCCCCAGAAGAGCAAGCTCTTCTGTGTATAATTTGGCGGAAAGGACAGGATTCGAACCTGCGGTACGGTTGCCCGCACACACGCTTTCCAAGCGTGCGCCTTCAACCACTCGGCCACCTTTCCGTCTTAGAATATTATAACACGCTTTAATGGGTTATACTACGAATTGTCTCTCAAATTTTTAATTATTGAGTTCTAAAATAACTAAGTTTTCAATGTGTGGCGTATGCGGGAAAAAGTTAAAGGTTTTTACTATATTAATACGGTAAGCCTCTAAAAGCATGGCAACGTCACGAGCCTGCGTAGCAGGGTTGCAAGAAAGGTAAATTATTTTTGCAGGCTTTACTTCGAGGAGCTTTGCAATTAACTTCGCGTCACAACCGGCGCGAGGAGGGTCAAGAATGACGGTTTGGTTGGGCGCAATATTATTTATAATATTTTCTGATTTATCTAAAATTGAATTTATATTTTTTAAATTATTTATATTAACCAAAGATTCCTTGTAGGCAGATTTATCACACTCCACCAAAGTGAGTTTACGGTCGCGGGCGACAGAGAGGCCAATAGTGCCAACACCAGCGTATAGATCAAGGACGTTTTCGGTGGATATATGATTTTTGATTTCTTGAAGAGCGAGTTCGTAAACTGGTAAATTAATTTGAAAGAAGCCATTGGGTGAATATGAATATTCGTGGCTCAAGATTGTATCTGTAAGATTATGGAAAGTTGGGTGAGGTTTGCCATTTTCAAAAAGCCCACCAGAAACTTCACCTTTTTGGTTGCAGCGCAAAAGTAGAGATTGATATTTGCGTGCTTCGTCATGATTAATGTTTAGTTGATCTATTATTTTAGTGGCAGCTGTGAAAATTTCGGGGCGCTCTATAGATGAGCTAGTAATAGGAATTTTACGATGAGAGCCGCGCGCATGAAAGGCGGGATAGATTTTTCCAGTTTCATTATCCCAATAGAGGGCATATTCCATTTTGTTACGATAATAATAATCTTTATGATCTGTAACAATTTCCGGAGTTGGGATAGAGATTTTGTGCTCGCGGAAAATTTCCGCCACCAAATCTTGCTTTAATTTTAATTCATAATTAAAATCTATTATTTGCCAAGGGGAAGTAGAGAGAAAGCAGTCATCTTTAGGTGTAACGCGATATTTAGAAAGGCTATCAAGCTTAGTGGCGACGGCTTCAGAGTAATGTGATTTATTTTTTGTTATTTCATAATCTGTAACGATTTCATTAGGAAGGGCATTCCAGAAAAAAATTTTCTTGCCGTCTTTGTCGGTTCCAAGAGCCTGTCCACCAGGGATAATTTTCTCTATTTTAATCATTTTTTTATTATAACATATCTTTACTTTTATGTTTTTGTACGATAATATGGTATTATAATGTCCGCAGAAGAGGTCTTAAGGTCAAACGAAAGTAAAGCTTTATCTGGTAGCCAGTTTGTCTCTAGTGTGGCTGGCAAAGGTAAAGGGAAGATGAAGGGTGGTAAAAAAGCCAAGGCCATTGGTGCTGGAGTATTTATTGTAGGGATGCTCGCAATACCGATGTTTATTTTTGGGTTTGGTAATTTTGCACCGGTGGCACTTTCGGAGAGATTAGTTGAAGAGACCGATGTACAATATGCGGATGGGGTACAAAGTAAACAGCTAGTATTTCAGGAAGCCTTAAAAGAAGGAAAAGTCCCGGAAAACACTGCGGCTAGACTTAAAGAAAACGGAGTGATTGTTGGCAATGTAGATGCTTCAGGAAATTTCGTAGAGAGTGCCGATGGTAAGTCTGTGAAAGTAGGCGATAAAATTGTTAGTGCAGATAATTTTTATGCCGAAGTGAATAATAATGTGACATTATACAGTGCTTTTAATAACGCCACATATGATAGAGCGGCGTATTATTATGATGAATATGCTCAAGATACGTTTAATGATTTAGGCGTAACTCGTAATAGTTATAATTCAGATTCAGATTTTGAAGAAGTGATGAGTAATATGGTAGGGGAGGGAAGTAATATTACAATAAATGATGTGGGAGAAAAATCAAAAGAAAAGAAAGATGATAAAGGCAATACCGTAAAAGACAAAGATGGGAAAACGGTTTATGAAACCTATGAGGATTACCTTCATAGTACCGGTGCGGAATCTAAAGATGCCGCTGGCGAATTTGTGGAACAAGTAGGAGAAAGAAGCAAATCATCTTCCAAAGACCAAGCCACTATAGATGCGGCTAGCTCCCTGGAGACAGCTGATACCATTTCCAGACAACAACGTTCAAGTAAATTTTATATAGGGATTATGGAAAATATCAGCAAAATGAAAGCTGGAGAAGGTAGTGAGACTAAGCTAAATGAAGCGATGAATTACCTTTATCGCGACGAAGAATCTGAAGTTGTAGACACAACTACCGGGAAAGTTATCAAAGTAAAAGGCAGCGCCATGGAGTCACCGAGTTTGTTTGCAGTACTTTCTGGAGAAAATATTAATGCTGATGATATAAAAAATTATAATACCGAAAGAGTTACAAATACAATACAAAATCAATTACAGGGTGATTACAATATTGATCAATCATATACTGGCACAGTAACATCGTCGTCCACCTCAAGCCTAGATGCTTCTATTGGTAGATATGTAGCCAACAACACAGCCGCCGATACCGAAGCCTTGGGTAAAGTTACACCAATTATAGATAGTTCTTTAGTTAATAACTCTTTTGATACGATAAAAGGTGTAGCGGCTGGTGAACTATTAGTAGAGGGTGCAGTAAATACAAGTGCTGCTTTAGCATTAGCTAGTGGTGCAACAGTTGGTAATAATGATGCTGTAAACAAGTATGCTAAATTAACAAATACAGTACTCGCAATGGATGCTGAAGCAGATAGATTAAACAGAAGCCCACTAGATATTACTTCTAAAAATACTTTTCTCGGTGCATTAGTGCGCAAGTTTGCTGTTGAAACTATAAGATCTGGTAGCTTCCTAAACCAAGTGGCATCTTTTGCAAAAGTAACCGCCAATGCTGCTACATCATTAATATCCGCCGTAAGGGCAGACGAAGAAAATACTTCGTATATGAAGCCATATAGTGGGTGTGAAAGATTTAATAATATTGGTGCCGTAGCTACCATTGGTTGCTCCAGAAATGAAACTTTTGACACATCTACACTAAAGAGTAATATTTTTGACGATGCAGGATATCAGGCTTTTCTTTCTAAAAATATCGATGAAAATAATAAGGTTGTAGAGGACTCCGTTTTGGCTAAATTTATTCTATATAATAATAAGCGTCAGACACCAGTAGGGGTGACAGATGGCGGCATTTTGGATACATTAGAAAATAAAAATACCGGTGATGGGTCTGGTAAAATACCATATATAAGAACTTTTACTGAAAAGATTTTTGCTTGGATGAAAAGCTTGTTTGGGTTAGACAAACCTAAGGAAGAAAATGTAAATATCGCATCCGGACAAGCTTTCGTGAATGATCCAGCTAATAATCCATACTGGAATGGTAAAGAGGGTGATGGTTCAGATTCTTATAAATATGCCCAAAGATATATTTCTTTAGCACGTGCTAAATCGTCATTAAGGCAATATGATGGCGGTGAGAATGCTTATGTGGATATACCAGGTCTAGGTGGAAAAGAAGATCCCGTGATGGCGTTTATAAAAGAACATAAAGAGTCGCAAGATTCTATAGCATCTAACGATTGATGTCTTCTACACTAGTAATAATTACTTGGTGGTCTTTGAAGTTTTTGATTAAACATTTACGACGAGATTCATCAAGTTCCGAAAATACATCATCTAGTAAAACGATTGGTTTTTGGTGAAGAATTTCATTCATAAGATTAGCCTCAACGAATTTGAGAGCCAATATCATGGAGCGAGTCTCACCACGTGAAGCTGATCCGTTAGCTAGTTTATTATTAAAAACAAAATCAAAGTTATCGCGATGAATACCAAAACTAGTGTGCCCAAGATAAATATCTTTTTGTAAATTAATTTCAAGTTTTTTTAGATATTCGCTTTCGTTTAGGGAGCTTGCTTCACTTTCATACTTTAAACTAACTTCATCATTATTTTCGGCTATGGAATAATAAATTTGATTAAGGTTTTCATTGATAAGGTTAGTAAATTTTTGACGATAATTATGAATATTGGTGCCATACTTTGATAACAAAAGATTCCATGAAAAAACATCACTCGGAGAAACCTGGTCAGATTTCAACAATTCATTGCGTTGGCGAAGTGATTTTTCATACTTCGAAAGACTATTATTATATTCGTCACTTAATTGACTAAAGGTGCGATCAAAATATTCACGACGGCGCGACGGGGAACCACTAATGAGGTTTAGATCTGATGGCAAGAATAATATGATTGGGTGTTTATGTTTTTTGGGTAAACGGCGAGATTTTTTATCTAGGATAAGGAAAGTCTTATTTTTACCATCATAGGCGGCTGAAGATTTTTCACCATTATTATATTCTAATTCTATACGATAAAAATCTGTGCCGCGTTTAATAATATCTGGGTCGGTAGCACGAAAACTCTTGCCTCTAGTTAGAATATAAATAGCCTCCAAAACCGATGTTTTACCACACCCATTTTCACCCAAGATTAAAGTAGTATCCGGGTTACATTCTAAATGATAGGTGATGTGATTTCTAAAATTAGTAAGTGAAATAGATTTTATAATCATGATTGAAGTGGCATTATGATATGTGTGTAATCGGTATTTTTTTGATTACGAAGAACGACTGGGGAAATACGGTTAGAAAATTCAAATATAATATTTTTACTATCTAGAGAATTTAAGGCGTCTATTAAGAAGCGAGAACTCAAATTAACTTTACCTTCTTCTGATACTTCTGTTTCTATCACAGAATCATTTTCACCAAGTTCATTAGCAAAAGATTTAATAGAGAAGATATTTGGTTTTTTTGCCTCACAAACTATAGAACCATTAACACTACGAGCGAAGAGGGCAGCAAGTTTAGTAATACGAATTAACTCATCACGACCCAACTCTAGTTTGATATTATTATCTTTTGGGATAAGGCGCTGATAATCCGGAAAGCTAGCATCAATTAGTTTAGAAATAATCTCTATTTCACCAAGGCGGAACCGCACAAGATCGTTATTGAATGAAATTTCTATTTCTTCCATACCATCATTGATTGAACGAAGAACTTCCTGCATAGATGAGGTCGGCACAATAACACTAATCTCGCTCTGAACATTCTTGATGAGCCTTTTTTCAGCAAGACGATAACCGTCAGTGGCAGCAATAGCGAGAGTTTTGTCGTAAGTATTAAAGTATATACCCGTAAGTGCGGGGCGAGATAAATCATTGGAGCTAGCAATAGCTACTTCGGAGACACCGGTTTTAAATTCATCTACTCCCATCTTAAATACAACAGCTTCTTTTTCATTGATTTCTGGTAATTCTGGGAAATCGTCCGCTGGAGAACCATTAATAACTGACGTATATTTACCGGCTGAAATGGTAATTTTAGTATCTTCTGATTTGATTTTAATTTTTTCGCCCTTCGGTAGATTACTTACAAATTCGGCGAGTAGCTTGGCTGGTACAGTGGTGACTCCATTTTTGGATTCTGAGACTGGAAGAAAATCTATGATAGCCATATCTAAGTTTGTGGTAATCAAAGATACTTTACCATCATCCACTCTTATGAGTACATTATTTAATACTGGTAGCGTAACTTTTCCAACAGCTATACGACTGACATTATTTAGAGCTTTGCTTAATTTTTCTTGTGAGACTTCAATTTCCATTTTTAAATCCTTTCTATATATTTATTAATAGTTGTAGTTATAGGCTGTGTGGAAAAGTGGAAAAGATTGGTTAATAACAGGGGTGAGATATTTGTGGAAAAAGTTGCGAAAAAGTATGGAAAAGGTAGTGGAAAAGTAGAGATTTGCACATACTGAATAAAAGATTTATTTTTTGCACAAAGTTTTGCGCGAAATGTACACAGAGATTTAAACGTGTTTTTACACAGGTTTTCCACAAAATGAGTAAAATATTTAACCATAAATCTTCTCCTTGATAGCTTCAACTTGGTCGCGAAGAGTGAAGTTTAATTTAAGGTCTTTTTCGATTTTACTGATGCCATGCATAACTGTGGAATGATCTTTGACACCAACTTCGGTGGCGATTTTGGTGGTACTCATAGAGAGTTCTTTGGATAAGATAAACATTGCTACTTGACGGGCGGTTTTGATATTTGAGACACGAGATTTGCTTTTGAGTTCTGCTACTGATAATTGGTAATATTTGGCGACTTTTTCAACAACCTGTTTACTGGAGATGGGATGAAGTTTAGTGGTTTTATTGATGTTTGCTGAACCATTATTGATAAGTTCTAGTGGGGTGAGGCCGCGTACTTCTGACATAAGTAAGATTGTAGAAAACTCACCCTCAAGATCACGGATATTAGTGTTGACGTTTTCGGCTATATATTCGATAGCTTCGGGTTCAATTTCGGCACCCATGAGCTCGGCTTTAGCGCGAAGGATGGCGCATTTGTCTTCGAATTTTGGGAGTTGCAAATCAAATGCACCAGCCCAGGTGAGGCGAGAGGCGAGGCGTTCGTCTACGGATTTGATTTGACTAGGGAGACGATCTGAGGTAACGATGATTTGTTTATTTAATTGGTAAAGGTCATTAAAGATATTAAAGAATTCTTCTTGGGATTTTTCTTTACCAACGATAAATTGGAAATCATCAATAATAAGACAGTCTAGTTTTTCAAATTTACGATTAAATTCTTTACCTTTGCCATTTTGAATGGCGTCAATAAAATCTGAATAAAAATGAGAAATAGGTGTGTAGAGAATCTTATATTCTGGGTTACGCTTAAGTAATTCATTACCTATAGCTTGTACAAGGTGGGTTTTACCTAAGCCTGGGCCACCATAGAGGAAAAATGGGTTGTAGCGAGTGCCTGGGGCATCAATAATACTTTTAGCTGCAGAGACGGCGAGGTCGTTATTTGATCCAACCACAAAAGTGTCTAGAGTGTATTTACTATTGAGTCCATTATTGTCGGTTTGAGATTTTTTGAAAGAAACTTTAGTTTTAATAAGATCGCTGGCGGCAGTAACTTCACGTGGACGAACTTTGGATTTTGTGGTTTGTTGTACTTCAAAATCTATATCATTAATAGTGACACCGTTTTTAGTGAGTGAGTTAGTGATGAGGTCTATAAAACGCGTGCGGAGCTGTTTGATATAGAAAGAGTTTTTAACACCAATGATTATATGACCGCCGTCTGTAGATATAAGGTTAGTATCCTTGAACCAGGTGGAAAAATTAGCGGGCGAGATTTGTTGCTCAATCTCTGCTAAAACATTTTCCCAAACGTTATACATCTAACCTCCTTTTAGAAGAGTATAGCACGAAAGGTGGGAGTTTTCCACAGGTTTTGAGAGGATAAATAATATTTTATAATATATAGACTAATTAACAGAGGAGGATTTTTCCACAACCGGAGTTTTATTGGTATAAAGTTGTGGAAAACTTCTTGAAAAATGTGGAAAAGTGCGGTATACTATAACAAGAATTTGAGAAAAGTTAAATATTAAGGAATAATATGCCAAAGCGTACATATCAACCGCATAAGCGTCAGCGTAAGGCTGAGCATGGCTTCATGAAGCGCAATGCTACAAAGAATGGACAGAAGGTGCTCAAGCGCCGCCGTCTAAAAGGTCGCGCACGTTTAGCTGTTTAAGGATAAATAATCCCCTTAAAGGGGATTATTTGTTATAATATATATTATGCTAAGTAAGAAATTTAGGTTTCATTCACGAGGTGGAGTGAGGTATGTATATCAGAAAGGGAAGACTATTCGTTCACCGAAAATGTCTTTGATTTTTGTTGAGAATACGCGAAAGTTTACAAGAATAGCGGTAGTGGTATCTAAAAAGGTATTAAAGAGTGCGGTGGGACGTAATAGAATCCGAAGAAGGGTGTATGAGGTAATAAGGTTGAGATTAGATAGTATACCAAAAGGAGTTGATTATATTTTTGTGATATATGATAAAAAAATAATTGATATACCTTTTGGTGAGATTGGAGATATGGTGGATAAATTAGTGGATGAATCAAAGATATGTTATAATAAGGAGAATAAATGAAAAATTTGAGTGTGAAGAAGGTAATAATTTGGTCTATAGTTGCCGTATTAGTGGCGGGGACTATCTTTGCGGGCGGTTTGTTTAACTTTATTGATATCATTGTGGTGCGTCCAATTGTAAATATTTTGTTTGTAATATTTAATTTGGTGCGCGATTTTGGTATTGCGATTATTATATTTACGATTTTGGTAAAGTTAGCAATGCTCCCGCTTACAATTAAGCAGTTGAAACAAACTAGGTTGATGCGAAAGATTCAGCCGGAGTTGACGCAAATTCGTAAGAATTGCAATGGAAACAAACAGTTGGAATCTTTACAGACGATGGATCTTTATAAACGGTATAATATTAAACCGTTTGCGTCGATTTTAACTTTGATGATACAGTTACCGATCTTTATCGCGATTTTTTCGGCTATTAGGGTGATTGCAACTCCGTTACCTACGGATAATTTAATGAACCGTGCGTATGATATTGTGGCTTATGAAGGATCGGAAATCCGTGATTTAGAAGAGAAGCAACAGGCATATTTAGATGATTTAAAGAATGATGAGATTCCGGCGGATGAAAAAGCAGAATATGATTTTCACCCACAATTATTTGGTGTAATTAATTTGACCGCTAAAGCAAGTGATGTAATAAATCCGAGTAGATTTTCTTGGAGCGCTGTATTTATGTTGGTAATAGCGGTGGCAGCAAGTTTAGCGCAATATTTTGCAACGAAGCAACAAATGCCATCGGATAAAACTAAAAAGAGTAAAAAATTCCGTGAGATTTTGAAAGAAGCAAAAAGTGGAAAGGAAATTGATGATAGTGAAATTTCTGGACTTGCCACTGGCCAGATGGGTAAAATGATGCCGATCATGATGTTTATCATTATGATTAATTTGCACGGGGCGCTTGCGTTTTACTATTTCTTAAGCAATATAATTACGATTATTCAACAGAAAATCATTTATGCGAAGGCGCGTGACGATATGGATAATGCGACGGACAAGGCTATGACGCGCGAGCTTAAAAAAATTCAAGAAGCTGAGGTGGTGGAAAATAAAAAAACAGGAACAAAAATTACTCGAATCTCCGCGAGGGATACTAAAAAGAAAAGGAGATAAATATGAATCAAGACGAATCTATAAGATTTGCAGCAAAGTACTTAGAGGATTTACTAAGTTTCTTTGGAATTAATGTGGCGGTGAGTTCAACATTGGATGATGAGGTGATACAGTTGTCGGTGCCGTCTACCTCATTAAACTCTTTACTGATTGGGCGTAATGCAGATAATTTGAGAGCTTTGCAACATGTGGTGTCTATGGCGCTAGTGGCAAAAGGTGGCGAATTAACCAGGGTGAATGTGGATGTAGCAAATTATAAGCGTCAACGTGCAGATAGGATTGAGGAAAAAGCGGAAGGTTGGATCGCAAAAGTACGCGAGACTGGTAAGCCTATGGAAATTAATTTAAATGCCGCAGATAGAAGAGTGGTACATAAGTTGGCGCAAGATTATTCTGATATTGAAACACATTCTGAGGGGGAAGGACGTGAAAGAAAACTTATAATTAGTAAGGTTGAAGATTAATTTTCTTCTACATCTAAATCCAAGATATGCGCAGCTTTGAGTAGGGCTGCGCGTTCTTCTTCAGTGCAAGAAGTTAGTTTAGTTTTAAATAATTCTACAGTTTCTTCATGTTTGTAATTTAGGATTTCTAAGCTTCTGGCTGCGCCGGGAACTTTTTTTACGACACCTTTTGATATAAGATTTTCTATGTGTTCGGCGACGGCTGACACACTTGATAAACCGAGCCCTGACATGATTTCTCGATAGGAGGGGGAATAACCTTTTTCCTCGGTAAAATCTTGTAAAAAGTCTAATAATGCTAATTGTTTTTTTGTTAACTTAACCGCCATATGTTATAATTGTAGAACATGAGGCAAGAAAAATCAATTGATGGGCTAGTGACGCGTGATGCCAAAAATAGGGCTAAAATGCCGGCAGGAAAGCCAGTATTACGACCGTCTACTAATAAGAAAGTTAGAAAGTTGACTGTGGAGAATGTTGAGAGTCAGATTGATGAGGATAGCCTAAATATTGAGATTATTGATGGACCAGTAGTGCCCGTAAAAAAAGTAGAGAAGAAAGTTAAGTCTGAAAAAACAGTTAGTCAGCCGAGTCAGTCGGTGGAAGATTTTTTGAAGCCAGTGGAAGCGTTTAATCTGGATATTAAGGAGAGTGAGTTGTCTAAACCTAATCCAAAAGTAGAAAAAGAGCAAAAGAAAGAAAAGAAGCCGAAAAAAGAAAAAAAGAAGATGGGCCGAAAGAAAAAGATCGTAATTGGCATTTTGGCTGGTATTTTGTCTATTTTGATTATTGTGGCAGTTTGCTTGTTTGTGTGGGGGAGCGATATTTTGGGTAAAATTACTGATGGTCAAGGGAGCTTGTTTGATCTTTTTACTGAGACGTATGAGCCTTTAAAGACTGATGCGAATGGTAGGACGAATATTTTAGCCTTTGGTACAAGTGGGTATAATATGGAAGGCGAAGAGGGAAATGGTGTACATGATGGGGCGCAGTTGACTGATTCTATTATGATGATTAGTTTGAATCAGGAAACTGGTGATGTGGCGATGCTTAGTTTGCCACGTGACCTTAAGGCTTCGCCGACATGTACTGCTACAGGGAAGATAAATGAAGTGTACTGGTGTAATAATATGGATGGCAATAATGAAGAAGCTGGAGCTACGGCTTTGATGTCTGAAGTGGGGGCGATACTCGGGGTGGATTTTCAATATTATGCACATTTGAACTGGGGGTCGCTGGTATCAATTGTAGATACTTTAGGTGGGATTAAGGTGACGCTAGATGAGGATATTTCGGATTATTATTATACTAAGGCAGTATTTGAAGCTGGAGTGGAATATACGATTAATGGCGAGCAGGCTTTGGGGTTAGCCAGAGCAAGGCATGGTACAGCGGGGGGTGATTTCTCGCGTGGTACGAGCCAACAAAAGATTTTAATTGGGATAAAAGATAAGGTATTAGAAAAAGATTTATCTATACCGGATATAATGAGTTTAGCGTCTACTCTAGGTGATAATTTGAGGACAAATTTATCGGTGACGGAACTAAAGACAGCGGCACATCTTGCCACATCGCTTGACTTTAATAGTATGAGACAAATTTCGTTATACCCAGACTATATGACTACTGGCATGATTAATGGGATTTCTTATGTGTTGCCTAGGGGTGGAGCTGGTAATTATGGTGCAATTCAACAATATGTAGCGACAAAAATTAGTAATGATCCGCGCGATTATGAGGAACCGACGATTATAGTTTTGAATGCTACAGAAACGCCTGGTCTAGCAGCAGCGGAAAGTGAAAAATTAGCCGAAGACGGATATAGTGGCGTAGTTGTGGGGGATGCGCCAGAGGGCGAATATGGTGATGGCTATACGGTTTATGCTGTGACGAATGACAAGCCTGGAACGAAAAAGATGCTCGAAGAACATTACGGGGTAAATGTTAAAGGTATTGAAGAATTACCTGAAGGTATGACGCAAGATTATGATTTTGTGGTAATTATTAATTTAGGAACTGAAGTTTCTGAATAAATTAGGGGTGTGGGGGTTGAAAAGTGGAAGAAAAGTGCTTATAATTATATCAGGAGAATTGTAATTTATGGCACGAAGACGACGAAAGAATAGGAAAATACTCAAAATAGTGTTGTTTTTGGTGCTTTTGGTTGCAGCGGGGGTGATATGTTTCTTGGTATGGCAGAGCTATTTTAGTGGGGAAAATAATAATGTGGAAGAATCGGTTGAGATTGAGCAGGAGGAAGAGGTCAAAAGGGATAATGGGGTGGAAGACGAAAAGAAGGCAATTGAAGAGAGTCAGGATGAAGAAGTGGTAGAAAAGGAAAAAGTTGTACAGTATGAGGGTGAAAATCCAAATAAACAAGAAGAATTGACCGGTGTGGTGACTTATGCTGGCGTGAATGATGGTGTATTGATGGTAAGGGTAAACATCGACCAATATATAAGTGGGGGGAGGTGTAATTTGGTGCTTAGACAAAACGGAGTGGATGTTTATGGTGCTAGTGCAGAGATTATTGCTTCGGTGGCGACGTCTACGTGCGATGGTTTTGAAGTACCAGTATCCAATATTGGCGTGGGGGATTTTGAAATAGTGATTAATTTAAACGCGAACGGCAAGACTGGCGTAATTCGCGGGGGAGTGAATATATGAATTTTGTAATAACTACGACTGGAAAGGTGCGCCGAAGGGATAAGAGAGTTTGGTTTATGGGACTAGCTGTATTTGTGGCGGTGTTTTTGTTTGTTTTCTTGGTGCAGAGGTTTAAAGGTGTAGATGGTGTAGAGGCGGCGAATTTGGCAGAGTTTGATGCGGGCTATATAATTTCTGACTACCAAATGGGAAATTATAACTCAATGAGCGAGGCGGAGATACAGGCGTTTTTGACGGCGAAAAATCCGTGTGACAATACTGACTACGGTTATTATCAGCGGTTATCTGGGAATTATAATTATAAGTGGCATTTTGAGAACGGGCATTTTATATGTTTATCCGAAGAGAGGTTTGGTGATGGAGATAATGAGATTGGTTTTCAATATGGAGAGAGTGCTGCGCATATTATATGGCGGGCGGCACAAGATTATAAGATAAATCCGCAGGTTTTGTTGGTGTTATTACAAAAAGAAACGGGTTTGATTACGGATAGGATTCCAAATAATGGTGATTATCGCAAAGCTACTGGATATGGGTGTCCGGATACGGCGGCGTGTTCATCTAAATATTATGGATTTAAGAATCAAGTAAGGAATGCTGCTGCGCTATATAGATACGTACTAGATAATGGATCTAGATATTATCCAACCGGGAATAATTATGTGCAATATAATCCAAATTCTGGATGTGGTGGCTCTGTGGTGAATATAAAGAATCGGGCAACTTCGGCATTATATCAATATACACCGTATCAGCCAAATAGCTCTGCTTTGGCTGCAGGATATGGTGCTGGCGATGGTTGCGCGGCTTATGGGAATAGGAATTTTTATTTGTATTTTGAGGATTGGTTTGGGGGGGTAGCTGGCAGTAAAGAAATTGATGAAGCTGAGAAGAAAGTGAAGCAACTTATTGCCGATAAAAAGCTTGACGTTGGTAATAAAATAGTATCAGGTTTTAGCGCTGGAACAAATAATGTGTATGTTTTGTATGATGAGGGGGTTTTTTATGTAAGAAATGGTAACGACGTTACATTGGTAAAAAGTGGTTCAATACGTGATTTGTATCGTAGTTATGGTTTGGAAAGTGGTAAAATGGGCTATCCTATTTCTGATATTAAGAGTGGATTAAGGGATGGCGCATCATATCAA
>JAFWHS010000010.1 GCA_017511925.1 Candidatus Saccharimonadota bacterium
AACTACCGCACCGCCACGAGAATAACCAACCATCCAAATTTTATAATCTGAAAGATGGTTAGTATAAATATATTCATCAAGCCTTTCCTTGATATATCCGGCCGATTCGCTAAAACCAGCATGATCACCACTAGTGCCAACGTTAAAGTTCGAAAGCCATTCAGTCATATAATTATAATTTCTAGGAGCAACAACGATTAACGTTTGTCCATCCGGTAGAGTCTTTCGTGCAATAGTTGTCCCCATAGAGTGCCCATCCCCATCGGATTCTGTATCCCATTTTTGAAAATTGCTAAAACCAAGTTGTTCTAGAAAAAGTTGTAATTTTGGATTTGGCGTAGAACTATCGGACGGATAGCCGTCAGCCTCATTTTCAAATCCAGCAAGGCCCAATGCATATGAAACAGCGCGAAGCTCTGGATGATCACCGGGAGAAGGTGTATCAAAATAGCTATCACTATAATTTATAGTATCAGTTGAATCTAAAGCATCCCAAACCGTTCCCCATGGATTATCTGGGTCTTCCACAAAGGCATAATATGGATACGTAGCTGTGATAGAATCCGACGATTCAGGGGTGATATCATAGCTATCTGGACCAATCGCAAACGAAACTACTGGAGTAAAACATGAGAATAGAAAGCTAAAAATCAAAAGTATTACTATAAAATATCGTCGTCTCTCGTGTCTTCCTTCTTTTATTCCTAGGTTTTCCATAGCAATTATATCTACTACGATTATTATCGTTTTTCTTTCTTCATCAAAACACCTGTCACCACAACGACTCCAACAATCATAGTAATAACCAGGGAATCATTTGTTATTTCTGCGCTGCTACCTTCGCTGGTAAATGCACCGGTGTTGGGGACTGCGATATCTTCGTCATCGGTTTTTGGTTCTACGATTTTGAAGCTGGCCTTGGCGCTTCCTGACTCTGGCTCTGAGAAATATGCTTCAAAGGAATGTTCGCCTAGCGCGAGAGTGTTTAAGAAACTCGCTGGGAGGGTAATAGTCTGGTTGTCTGAATCTACTTCACAATCTGTACGCATATCATAATATTCGCCATCAATGATGAGATTACCTGTGCCGCAGAATGTTGTTACATCGTTATCGATTTTAAAGACTAATGGTTCTTCACTGCCGATGATATGCTCGCCGCCGTCACCTTCTAGTACTGGATAAACTTGGAGGAAGGTTGCGTAAAAGGTTAAAGATTCTGTACCGGGTGTTACTCTGAAAACATTGTCTTGTATCTGATCGGTGACTTCTTGGCCGTCTAATTCTAGATATACTAGTTCATTGCCAGGCTCTGGCACGATTCCTACTTCTACGTCGGTACCGCCGACTACAATATTTGGCACATCGAGATTTCCGTTGCCTGTGATGTATTTATAAACGGAAAGGTCGTGGCCGGCTCTCACATAGGCGTCCATGGTGATGTCTCGAATCTCTTTGCCAGCTTCGGTGCCTTCGTCGATAATGGCAAGTTCGAGGGTTACCGGCATGTTGCGCTTCATGACTTCGACCCCCGCTTTCACATCATAGGCAACCTCAAAAACAGCATCGCCAGCTTGAACATGGATTCCTTCACTACTTATAGACGGATCCATATATTCTTCAGCACTCCAATAAAACCAGCCGTCATTAAGGGAACAACTATTCCCGCCCATACCTGGAAAAACCGCACTAATGTCGCCAAAACCATATTCTAGCTCTTCGTCATCCTCAACAGGGGTAAAATACCCTTCTAAATAGTGTATTGTCATCTCACGCGCCGCTTTTAGTTTTACCCAGATTGTTTGATGGTCTGGGTCGGTGTTGTCAAGTTCGAGCGTGCCGCCTTCTGCGGTGAAGTAACTTTCGGTGGCGGATGCCTTAGGAATATAAACATTTGATGATACTAAAACTGCTAGCATGAGACATGCTGCAATTTTTAAGAATTTGTTTTTATGTTTATTCATAGAAGCTCCTTTAAATTTTTGTTTGACCTCGTGCTTATTTTTGATTATAGCACAAAATGGTTGTGGTTTGTAGATATTGTAGCTATTAATTATTTATCGTTCGAGTATGAGTTTTTTATTAAACCATAAATACTATGTTATAATAAGCATAAATGTCATATGTTGTTAACTAGGAGACCAAATGCACAATATCAAACAATGGAGAATTATAGCGCTAATGCTATTATCTTTAGCACTAGCTACTTTTTTTACAACGTCAAACACATTCGCGGAAGATTCTACGGGCGCAGACGTACTCCATTCAGTTACATTAACCTACGACCAAGATGGCTAAATCACTAAAGCCAGCAAGGAACAACATCGATGGAAATGACTGACAGAACGTACAAAAAAGAATTCATAGAATTAGCAGTAAACGAAGCAAGAAAAGGGATTTTAAATCATGACGGTGGGCCTTTTGGAGCAGTAATAGTAAAAAACGGCGAAGTAATTGCATCGGATCATAATCGTGTATTCTCCTCCAATGATTCGACATGCCATGGCGAGATCAATGCAATACGAAAAGCCGAAAGTAAGCTTGGGACTTATGATCTTTCAAATTGCGAAATCTATACTACAGCAGAACCTTGTCCAATGTGTCTTGCGGCGATTATGTGGGCAAATATCAGCAAAGTATATTACGGGTGCAGACTAAGTGACAATGAAGCGATTGGTTTTCGTGATGCAAGGTTCTACAAAATTATGGGAGAAAGATCTTCTTTACCAGAAGGGTTCCTAGAGGAAAAAGACCGAGAAATGTGTCTTGAAGTATTCAAAGAATACAAAAAGATGAACGCAAAGAGATATTAAATCTATTTATCCAAAGCAATAACGATGACAAAAGTAAGCGCAGCATTTGATGTTGTAATAGATATATGGATAAAGATGCTAAATCAATTGTCGTTTACTTTTCGGCACATAATCACACTAGAAATGTTGCAACAAAGAATGCCTGACCATCGCTTCTTGCAAGATGCTACAGATGCGCAAATCAAAGATTGGATTTGGAGTCTATGAGTCTCGTTGTAAATATATATTACACTGGCAAAAACGGCTACGCTAAAAAATTTGCCGAAGAGATGGTAAAAAGCGGCATCGTCGACCGAGTTCGTGCCGAAGACGGCAATGAGCGTTATGAGTACTTCTTTCCTATGGACGACACGGAAACTGTCATGCTCATCGACAAATGGCACGACCAAGCCGCACTCGACGCACATCACAAAACCCCAATGATGCAAGAAATCGCCGCACTACGCAAAAAAAATAATCTCAATATGCGTGTAGAAAAATTCACAGAAATAGATTAACTAGTCATAGATAAAAAACACTGCCTCATGGCTGGTTCAATAATGTCTTCATTTGGTGAGGGGCGAGTAGACATTGTTGCTCGGCTTTGCATGGTGGTGGACTAGTGTATCGACCACCCCGAATACACTTCGAAGATCAAGGTTATACCTAAAAAGGACTACCCGGTGCTGATGCCTTGCGATTTCTGAGGTATACATATACAGGCAAAGAGATTCGAACTTTTAAGATAATACAGCTTTATTGGAGTCGTAAAGGTTTTAAACAGTGACAATGAAGAAAATAAAAGAAATACAATGTCAATGGTATAATTAAAACATGAAAACACATGAAATGAATTTGCAACCAAAATACTTCGATTTTATGAAAGAAGGGACGAAACGTATCGAGCTTCGCCTTTATGATGAAAAACGAAGCCAGATAGAGCTCGGAGATATTATTGAATTTTCTAAATCTGAAAATGATAAATTAAAAGCTGAAGTTATCGGTCTTCTCCACTACAACTCCTTTAAGGACTTGTTTGAAGATTTCGATATTTCTATTCTAGCCGATTCTTCAATGACAAAGGAAGAGCTACTCAGTGTGCTTAGTGAGTTCTATACTCCAGAAAAACAAGCAGAGTATGGAGTTATTGGTATTCGCTTGAAGATGCTTTAAGTGTAGCTCGCTTCATTAGAACTTTTTGGGGATTGATATTGCCTAAGGGCTAGAAATCAACAAAAAGCACGGGTTTGTATCCGTGCTTTTTCATCTACAAAGCAATCTTGAATTCTGCATATTTATCTGCGAAAGCATCTTCGATTTTTTTATTAGTTTTCTCGAGATACTTTTTGACTAAATAATATCCAAGTGAATAACCCGACCAGCGTGGCAGTTCGTCGTTGCCATTGAAGAATATAGTATCATAATCGTAATAATTGGATTCTAATTGATCGCGAAGCTCTTCGAGAATCTTTTTGTTCTCATCATTTGTTCGTTCAAGGATTGTTTTGATAAAGACTGTTTTTTCTTTTCGATCTTTTACAAAATCAGCTTCTAGGTATGTTGCAACGCCCTCGCTGATTATGCCATCGAATAAAGAATTAATCCACTCATCGTTTTTGCCCCATCGAGCGGCGTGACAAAGTTCATGAGCTACCATTTCAGAAATCAAATTCTTGGTTGCTTTTTCTTCGTTAATGGCGAATTCAATGAAGTCAGAAGTCCTAGCGCGCCCACCGACTCCGTCTTCTGGGATGATAATATCGTGTAAACGGTTAGTTACTAGCACATCGATATCCCAATTGACTTTAAGTTTTGGGAATACATATTCTTCGGCAGTTTTAACAGCATCAATAATTATCTCCCTACTATCAGAAAGATTACCATTAGCTTCTGTAAGCAATATGTTTACCTTGTGCATAATTAAATTTTATCATAATCAGTGATGTTTTAATTGCTATATATTACATGCATCTTCATTTGGTGAGGGGCGACCAGACGTTGTTGCTCGGCTTTGCATGGTGGTGGACTGGTGTATCGACCACCCCGAATACACTGCTAAGATCAAGGTTATACCTAAAAAGGACTACCCGGTGCTGATGCCCTGCGAGTTCTGAGGTATACATATACAGGCAAAGAGATAGGGATGTCGCTTCGCTCCATGGGGATGTCGTACTTCGCACTCCATTCGAACTTTTAAGAAAATACAGCTTTATTGGAGCCGTAGGGGCTTAAAACAATGACATTGGATAAAATAAAAGAAAGACAATGTCAATGATGGGATTGTCTTTATGGTATAATAGAAAATGCTCACATATGAAAAACAATCGCGAAAAAACAATAGTTAAAACCAGTATTATAAGCATCTGCGCAAATTTGATGCTAGTAGGATTCAAAGCGACAGTAGGTCTACTATCAAACTCTATCGCAATTATTACGGATGCCGTTAATAACCTTAGCGATGCACTATCGAGCATTATCACGATCATTGGCACGAAACTTGCTGGCAAAGCACCAGACAAGAAACATCCGTACGGGTACGGGCGCATTGAATATATTACTTCACTCGTAGTTTCCGCTATCGTGCTCTATGCGGGTGTCACTGCATTCATTGAATCCGTAAAAAAGATTATTGCGCCAGAAGAAGTAGACTATAATGTCACGACTATAATCGTTCTGATTGGCGGCATTATCATTAAGTTCGTACTTGGGCTATATGTCAAGAAAAAAGGACGCACCATAAAATCCGACTCTCTGGTTGCAAGTGGAGCAGACGCTTTTAATGATGCCATTCTTTCTATCTCCGTACTTACATCGGCAATTGTCTATATGATTTTTAATGTAAATCTCGAAGCATACGTCGGTGCACTAGTATCAGTTTTTATCATTAAAGCCGGCATAGAACTCATTAAAGAATCTATCAATAATGTACTTGGCACACGCATAGAAAGCAGCTTAGCAAAGTCAATTAAGAAAGAAGTCTTAAAGGAAAAGAACGTTAAAGGCGCTTTTGATTTGGTTCTAAATGATTATGGCCCAGATAAATATCTTGGCTCAATCCACATCGAAGTAGAAGATACGTTGTCTGTGGCGGATATCGATAAAATTTCTCGCCGCATCACAAAACAAGTATCCCAAAAATATGGCGTAATTCTACACACTATCGGCGTCTATTCTATTAATACAAAAGATGAAAATATTATTAAAGCGAAAAAAGAAGTTGAAGAAATCGTATTCGCACATAAAGAAATCCTACAAATGCACGGTTTTTATTTAGACATCAATGATAAAACATTAAGTTTTGATATTATTATTGATTTTAAAGCTAAAAATCGCGAAAAAATCTATCGAGAAATCTATGATTCTGTTCAAGAAAAATTCAAAAACTACAAAATCACAATCACACTAGATATAGACTCAAGCGACTAAACGCTATGATAAATTGCTTATATATTTTACGGCCTCAGTAGCCGCAATAGCTCCATCTGACGTGGCCGTAACTAATTGTCTCACGTCTTTAGTACGACTATCCCCAGCTACAAATATCCCATCAACATTCGTATGACATTTTTCGTCTGCCTCAATATAGCCAGCATCATCTAGCTTTATCAAATTCGCAAAAGCTTTGCTTTCTGGTATTCTACCAATCGCCACAAACAAACCATCAATCTCAATAGTTCGCACCTTTCCATCAGTACTGGCAACTTCAATACTTTCTAGTTTATTCCCGGCATTGAGTTTTGTAACGTTACTATTCAAAACAAATTGAATGTTCTCTTTGCCTTTCAAGCGGCTAACCGTAGAATCTTCACCTCTAAATTCGCTTCGTCTGTGAATTAAATAAACCTTCTCAGCTACATCGGCCAAATACAAAGCATCTTCAAGAGCCGTATTACCACCGCCAACAACTGCAACTTTCTTATTTTTGTAAAAAGCTCCGTCGCAAGTCGCGCAGTAAGAAATGCCTTTACCAACTAACTGATCTTCGTTAGGTAGTCCAAGCTTTCTATTTTCAGAACCAGTTGCAATAATGACTGAACCCGCCTCGTAGACATTATCAGTAGTTATTATCTTTTTCTGCTTACCATTAGCTTCAATGCTAATAACTTTCTCAAAAACTATTTCAGCGCCCAAATTCTTTGCCTGATTATATAGTTTCGTTGCGAAATCATATCCGGATATGTGCTCTTCCGCAGGATAATTCTCAATGTCTAAAGTATTAACTATCTGACCACCATAAACCTTTGCTTCAAGCACCAGTACTTTTTTCGCGGCCCGTCTAGTATAAATTGCCGCCGTCAGCCCGGCCGGTCCAGCACCAATAATCACCACATCGTACATATATTATTTTCCTATCATTTTTTCAATATCATTTTTCGATATCAAACCAACATTTCTTTTAATCTCTTCGCCATTCTCAAATATCACAAGACACGGAATGGACGAAACGCTATACTTTTCTGCCAATTCTTCTTCATTCTCTATATTAACAGACACAAACTTCACGGCGTCGTTGTTGTCAGCAATTTCCTCAATCACGGGTCTAATCATCTTGCATGGACCACACCAATCAGCATAAAAATCGGCCAGAACTTTCTTATCACTTTTTAGTACTTCTTCTTCAAAATTCTCTTGGTTCACTTCTACAATTTTCATTGTGCTTCCTTTCTTTCAATATTGTTTAAAACTTTATATGTGAGATTATATAGCACTTTTGCCTCTTCTTCTGACAAGTTTACGCATTCTCTCATTGCCTCTGGTACATAAAGTGCTTTTTTTTTCAAGTTTCGCGCCCTTATCGGTGATAGTAATATCCAAATTTCTTCCATCAAGCTTTGATTTTGCTTTCGTGATATTGCCCTTGACCTCCAACTTTACAAGTAATGGAGTAAGAGTACTTGGATCTAATAACAACGCTCTACCGAGATCCCGCATATTACTTTGCTTTTTTTCCCAAAAATACATCATCACGATATATTGTGTATAAGTTAAATCCAGCTCTTTTAACAACGGCGCATATCTACGAATTATTTCTTTAGAGCAAAGGTAAATTGGGAAGCATAGCTGATTTTTTAGCCGCAATGAATTCCTATCCGCTTGCATGCTAAGCCCCTAATACCTCCACTAAATCTTTTTCAATTTCGGCCGGATCAAAAGTTGGATCGTATCTTTTAATTGCATTTCCATTTTTATCCACCAAAAACTTGGTAAAGTTCCAAACGATATCGCCCTTTTCAGTACAGGTTTTACTCATCTTTTTAACTGCCTTCATCGCCATCTTATTCTTAAGACCAACCGGCTCCTCGTTTGGCTGTTGTTCTTTTAAAATAGTAAAAACTTGGCTTTCATTATCGCCATTAACTTCAATCTTGGCAAATTGATCAAATTGAGTTTTATACTTCGCAGTACAAAAATTATGAATCTCTTCATCTGTCCCAGGAGCTTGATGGCCAAATTGGTCGCAGGGGAAATCTAAAACTTCAAAACCTTTATCATGATATTTTTCATAAAGCTTTTCTATTGCTTCATACTGTGGCGTAAATCCACATCCCGTAGCAGTGTTAACTACTAGTGACACTTTTCCTTTTAGAGAACTGAGTTCAAAATCATCACCTTTCCTCGTCTTTACTTTCAAATCATAGATATTCATTTAAAAACTCCTAAATTAGTTTGTATGCAAACTAATTATACCATAGCTCACCAAAACAATGGTCTAAAATCACATGCCTTACTTCAACTTCGCTTGGACTCCATTTTTCTTTGTGCTAGACCTCTCTTGGTTTGCCTTTATCTGGCTACTTATCATGTGGGCGCTCGTCCTTGTTCTCGTTATCATTTCCTGCAAAATCTCCAAGCCAGTCTTCTGGATGCTTCTCCCATACCTCCTCTGGTGTACCTTCGCTGCTTATCTCAACTGTAACATCGCCATCTTGAACTAATGATGACGCACCACCAATGACAATGGAAAAAATAAAAGAAATACAATGTCAATGGCAGACTTGCACCCGATGATATAATTAAAGTAGTAAACAAGGACTTATTTATGCCAAGACCACGCAACAAACAGGACTTATTAAAAGCTGGCGAAGAGTACTACGCTAAGCTAATCGAAATGGCTGATTCAATGAGCGAGAAAGAAATGAACACCGAATTCGATTTCTCTGGCGACTCATCGAAGAAAGAACGCCACTGGGGGCGCGATAAGAACCTACGCGATATTTTGGTACATTTATACGAATGGCACCGAATGCTACTTGAATTTGTAGATACGAATCTGAATAAAGGCGGCAATGCACCATTCTTACCAGAACCATATACTTGGAAGACTTACGGCGATATGAACGTTGAATACTGGAAGAAACATCAAAAGACTTCGCTCGAAGACGCAAGAAAGATGTTTGAAAAATCGCATAAAGACGTCATGAAGTTAGCCGAAAGCCTGAGCGAAGAGCAATTATTCACTAAAGGCATGTATCCTTGGGTTGGTGGTTCCGTGCTTGGCTCATATTTCGTTAGCTGTCTATCTTCTCACTATGACTGGGCAATGAAGAAACTCAAAGCTCATAAAAAGAACTGCGCATAATATGACTTTCGATTTTAAAAAGGAATATAAAGAATACTATTTACCGAAGAATAAACCGAGCATTGTTGATGTTCCGAAGATGAATTACATCGCCGTTAAAGGTAAAGGAAATCCTAACGAAGAAAATGGCGATTTTCAGAACACGCTTGGACTGTTATACGGAGTCGCCTATACGATAAAGATGAGTTATAAAGGCGACCATAAAATAGATGGGTTCTTTGAATACGTTGTCCCACCACTTGAGGGCTTTTGGTGGCAAGATGGCAAAGATGGTATAGATTACGATCATAAAGAAACCCTAAATTTCATCTCCATTATTCGTTTACCAGACTTTGTGACGAAAGCAGATTTTGACTGGGCAATAGAAGAAGCCACCAAAAAGAAGAAGCAAGACTTCTCTAGGGTGGAATTTTTAACCTATGACGAGGGTTTATGTGTCCAATGTATGCATATCGGCAGTTACGACGACGAGCCGGCAACAGTTGAGTTAATGCACAAATTCGCCGAAGATAACGGCTATGAACTTGATATAACCGATAAAAGATACCACCATGAGATTTATTTAAGCGATCCTAGAAAATGCGACGCAAATAAGCTTAAAACCGTAATAAGACACCCAATTAAAAAGGCATAGTATGGCAAGCACAAAAGCATATCGCGATTTTATCCTAGAGCAACTATCAGAAGCGCCGAACATTACTTGTCGGCCGATGATGGGCGAATTCTTGCTATATTCCAATAACGTCTTATTTGGCGGTATTTACGACGATCGTCTGCTAGTGAAAATTGTTCCAGAGAACGAACAATACAAAATGGCCGAAGAAATTCCATATGACGGCGCGAAACCGATGTATTTTGTGGAGGATGTCGACGATAAAGAAAAGTTAGCAGAAATAGTAGAAGTAACCGTAAGGGGGCTATAAAAAACACCGCCTTGCGGCTGGTTCAATAATGTCTTCATTTAGTGAGCGGCGACCAGACATTGTTGCTCGGCTTTGCATGGTGGTGGACTGGTGTATTGACCACCCCGAATACACGGCGAAGATCAAGGTTATACCTAAAAAGGACTACCCGGTGCTGATGCCTTGCGAGTTCTGAGGTATACATATACAGGCAAAGAGATAGGGATGTCGCTTCGCTCCATGGGGATGTCGTGCTTCGCACTCCATTCGAACTTTTAAGATAATACAGCTTTATTGGAGTCGTAAAGGTTTTAAACAGTGACAATGAAGAAAATAAAAGAAATACAATGTCAATGGTATAATTGTAATAAGCAAATAAAGGACTTGCTCATGACCAAAAACCAAACAATTCGAGAACAACTAGAAGCTTATATTGAAAAGAAGTATAAGCTTCATGAAGAGCAGCTTCCTTTCAATCACGAAGATTATGCCGTATTCAGACAACCAAGCGGTAAATGGTTCGCAGTATTCTTTGTAAAACCATACAGCGAATTTGGGCTTGGCGGAGATAAAACAGTAGACGTCGTAAGTTTTAAGATTCGCGATCATGAACTAACTGAAACACTTTATGAGCAACCAGGATATATTAAAGGCTACCCAAACTCTGGTTGGGGCTGGGTTTCTGCCCTGCTTGACGGCACGGTGCCGTTCGAAGACTTGTGTCGTTGGCTAGACGAGAGTTATGAAGCAACACTTCATGAGCCTGGTAATATGAATATACCGTTAGAAAAGCGATAGTTTTCTGGCGCAACCTCAAGTAAACGAGGTTACCATGGCAAAACGCCACCCATTCAAGATAGTAAAGCCCGGCGAACCGATACCAGTTACCGCTCGGCAACTTGAGAGTTTTATGCTCGAACACAACGGCAGATTCAATTCGCGCGATTACGATAAGTTTGAGCGCATGGAGTTAATGGAATCACCCGTCCGCGACGCGATTCACGAATTAAAGACCTATTCCCTAGAAACACTAGCACAGCGCTTCGATGTGCGCCTTTTTGGGCGCGGTAAGCGCGTTTTTGCGAGGTTAGACGCCGAAGACGACAAATGGTACTACTTTTCCCTCGCATACATTCCACGCGCGTTAAATAAC
>JAFWHS010000019.1 GCA_017511925.1 Candidatus Saccharimonadota bacterium
GGCGCGAAAATGATTGGCCGACCAAATCGCTGAAAGGAAAAAGTAGGCCGGTAGAATTGCTGCGACTGCTAATTTTTTAACACCATAAAACTTGGCTACGGGCTTAATATTTATTAAGCTGACTAGGGAAAAGAGCACTAGCCAGATTTCCGCGACGGAAAGCTCATAGTTCATAACGCTGGTTTCACCAAGTTTGATGACGGGATGAAAAGAGAAAAATAAACAGAGTGGCATAAGTAGCAGGAAAACGCGTTGCACGCGAGCCGCTAGTGATGGATGTCCTGAAACATTCTCGCTGTTCTGACGTTTGGTGGCTTTATTGGTTTTTAAATGCGGCATCTACAGCCTCCTGAATTTTTTGTTTGAAAAACTTTTTATCGAATGGGGCAGCAGAGGCGATAATGTCTTTGGTAGAATAATCTGTAGGGTTGAATTTTTTAAGAACGGCAGCTAATGAAGCTGTGGTTTGTTCGCTGAAAAGGATACCGTTTTTGCCAGGTATGACATAGTCAAGAGCGCCGCCTTTGCCGTAGGCAATCACTGGCGTACCGACGGCTAGCGCTTCTATTGGAGCCAACCCAAAAGGCTCCATACTAGGGAAAAGGAAGGCATCGGCGGAAGCTAAATATTGTTTGAGCTCAGACTGCGGCATGGCTTCTAGGAAATGGATATTTCTAGCGCCATCCGCTAATTTGACTAGTGATTTATGTTCTGGGCCATCGCCAATCACAACAAGCTGATCGCCAGTACGTAAGCAAGCTTTAATACAGAGATCAATTCGTTTCCAGTTGACTTGGCGCGAAGTTGTGACATAATTATGCTGCTTTTTCGTTTGACTTTTTGGCTGATTTGTTGTAGAAAATACATCGCGTTTTCCACTACCTGTGGAAAACTTTTTGAAGTCTAGTGGAGGATAAATAATCTCTGCTTCCCTGCCATAATATTTTTTAATCTGGTCTTTAGCGTAGTGAGAAATGGTAATAAATTGGTCTGGACGCTGAGCGGCGGCGTAATCTTTTTTACGGAGAGGTTTGACGAATAACTTTAGCCCTAATCTAGCCAGCGGATTTAAGATGCCAAAGCCTGGGTTTTTGAGATAATCGTCATACATAGCCCAGTAGTATTGAGTGGGGACATGGCAGTAGCAAAGGTGATGACAGCGGTGTTCGGTTTGTTCGGTTTTATTCCCTTTTGTTCGGGTTTTTGGGGAGGTGCGGACGGATTTAGCCTCAGCACCAGTGACTGAAATCACAATATCATAGCTTGATAAATCTAAATGCGAAAAATAGCTCTGCCTAAGCGGGCTGATGAAGCGGCGAAGGCAAGTTGGAAAAATTTGAAGCCAACCAGTGCGAACATCGGCATCTTTGAACCAATCAATTCCCTTTTGATTATACTTAGAAGTATAAATCGGAGCGGATGGGTACATTTCATGAAGAGTCAAAAGAACGCTTTCTGCGCCGCCAACGGTAGTAAGCCAATCACAAACCAGTGCGACCTTAGGAGATTTTTTAGTGCTAACTGAATCCATTATTTGGCGCCCTTCTGAGAAAAGACTGCGCCGATAGTGCGGAATAGAATGCTGATGTCAAGCCACAGTGACCAGTTTTGGACGTAGTAGAGGTCTAGGGCGCGACGCTCGTCAAAAGAGATAGAGCGTCTACCGGAAACTTGGGCCAATCCAGTGAGGCCAGATTTAACGGATAGAAGTAATGAGCGATCGCCATAATCACGAAGCTCACCTGGCACTAGTGCGCGAGGCCCGACTAAGGAGATGTCACCTTTGATAACATTAATAAGCTGGGGCAACTCGTCTAGTGAAGTTTTTCTGATAAACTTGCCGATTTTAGTGATGCGTGGATCGTCTGGGAGATAATCTCCGTTTTTGCGGTATTTTTCGATTAGTTCTGGCTTGCCCATTTTAGCAAAGGCCTGCTCTGGCATCATACCACAGTATTTTTGCTTCATGGAACGGAATTTGAAAATCTTGACTTTTTTGTTGTAGCGAGAAAGCCGATATTCTGAATAAATGGCCGGGGAGCGGATGTCGGAAAGTTTAATGACGAGCCAAAGGATGGCCATTGGAATAGCAGCGATAATAAAAGCTACACTACCTAGGACGATGTCCATAGCGCGTTTAATAAACTTTGAAGTGCCGACGAGCGGAGTAATGCGGACGGAAATAGCTGGAGTATCGCCGATAAGTTCTAAGTCGCCAGTGTGAGCAGAAAGGGTGGTTTCCGACGGAACGTAATAATATAATGCATGGTATTTAATAGCTTGGCTATAGATATATTCGATACCGTGTTCGTCAGTCTGGAAAATAGCGTCAGCCGAAGCGTGGGCCAGAGCCTCTTTGATAGACGTATAGCGTTTTTTCTGGAACTCTTTGGGGATGAGACTTTTATTGGCGACGATACCGGCAATAGAGTAACCATCTTCTGGAAAATCCGCGAAATGTTCAACTAGGCGAGTGGTATTGATATTATTACCAACAATAATAACTCTTAAAGTCCCCTTGTCTTTACGAGTAAAACGAGTGCGCGCGAAATGAATGATACCCCTAAAAATACAGAGCATGATAAAGCAAAGAAACATCGCGTAAATGGCAACAAGACGAGTCGGAAGAATGCTTTTTTCTGAAAAATATTCATAGGTAATGAGTGCCATCGTGCCAATGATGGATGCTAAAAATATACGAAATAGCTCTGGCGAACGTGAGCGATTTAAGATTATCCGCTTATTGTAAAGTCCTAAAACGACGAGAATAATAAGCCAAATCGGGACAAGAAAAATGATGGTCCTTACGAAATCTTCTGGACTAGCCTCGAAAAAATATGGGCGATGGTCAACATGGATACGAAAAAGATAAGCCAAAAGAAAAGCCGCAACAATAGCTACAGCATCGCCGATTAATAAGGCGATGCGAAAGATGAGACCGGGGTCTTTTTTCATGTCTATATTATACCATATTTTTATAGTATAATATATGGTATAGATAGGAGAATACTCATGAGAATATTAGTCACTGGCGGAACTGGATATATTGGGTCACATACGGTGGTCGAATTGATTAACGCGGGCTACGAAGTAGAGATACTGGATAATTTGTTTAACAGCAAAATGGAAGTGCTTGATGTGATTAAAGAACTGACTGACACCAAGCCGGTGTTTCACCAAGTTGATTTGTTGGATGCTGATAAAATGAATGAAGTTTTTGCGGCTGGAAATTTTGACGCAGTGGTGCATTTTGCTGGTCTTAAAGCCGTTGGAGAAAGCGTGGAACAGCCACTAAGATACTATGAAAATAATGTTGTTGGCACCGTGAATTTGCTAAAAGCGATGCGTGCGCATGGCGTTTCTAAAATCGTATTTTCATCATCAGCAACTGTCTATGGAGACCCTGGCGTAGTGTCTTATACGGAGGATTTGCCAACTGGCCAAAATATCCCGAGTCCTTATGGTAAGACTAAGTATATGATTGAGGAAATCTTAAAAGATATTTGCGCGGCGGATGCGGAATTTTCAGCGGTGCTTTTGCGCTACTTTAATCCAGTTGGCGCACACGCGTCGGGACTGCTTGGCGAAAATCCTAATGGACGGCCAAATAATTTGATGCCAATCGTAATGAAGGTGGCTACTGGCGAAATTGCAGAGTTGTCAGTTTATGGAAATGATTATGATACGCCGGATGGGACTTGTATCCGTGACTATATTCACGTAGTGGATTTGGCGCGCGGGCATCTTTTAGCGCTATCGCACATCCAGCCAGGAATCGCCATCTATAATTTAGGTTCTGGCAAAGGAACGAGTGTGCTGGAAATGGTGGCAGCTTTTGAAAAGGCTAGAGGACAAAAGTTGCCGTTTAAATTTGCCCCGCGACGAGCAGGAGATTTAGCGGAATTTTATGCCAATCCAACAAAGGCGGAGGCGGAACTTGGATTTAAGACAGAATTAACAATTGACGATGCAATGAAAGACACTCTGCGTTATTTAGAAAATCATCCACGAAGCGCAGAATAAATTAACCAATTAAGTTTGAATGCCCAAGTGCCTAACATGAGGCTATACATGGCAATTTTGTCGCGGCCTTTAGCGACGGGATTTTTAGTGACAAAATCTTTGTGTTCTTTCAGCCATTTAATGATTTCTGCTTGTTGACCTTTCTGGATGCTAGTTAGTTCTTTGGCGACGAGCATTTGACGGAGCACGGAAAAGCGGGCATGGGCGCGACGCAAATTAGTAGTATTGATGAGATATGGGAAGCTGGATTCTAGTGTGTCGCACATGGCATCGGTCAATGTAATAATATCCATTTTCTTGTCGGAAAAATCTGCAGACGAGATGGAATCTTTGCGTTTTCTATAAATATACTTAGCCTCGGAGCCATAGGCGATGCGTGGACATTTTTGGATAAGCTTGTAAGTAGTGCCAAGGTCCTCATGAACAGTATTTTCTGGAAATGTTACATCGTTGAACAAATCTTTGCGATAAAGTTTGGCGTAAGCTGCGACGTTAAAGCCCTCTTCGCGGAGCATCCGACCTAGCGCTTCCTCGGTGCTCATAATTTTTTCGTCATATTCGGCACCATAGTTGATAGTTTTCTTTTTGATGGTAATTTCGCTAATGGCGCAAATTGACATCTTGGATTGATATTTTGCGCAAAGGCTGTAGAGATATTGGACGTAGTCAGGCGCGAGATAATCATCTGAGTCGAGAAAGGTGACGTAACTGCCAGTGGCAATTTTTAGGCCTTGATTTCTAGCAGCAGATAGACCTTGGTTTTCCTGGTGAATCACTTTGACACGGCTGTCTTTTTTGGCAAATTCATCACAAAGGACGCCGCTACCATCAGTAGAGCCATCATCAATAATGACAAACTCTAACTTTGGATAATTTTGAGATAAAAGTGAGTCTAGGCATTCCGCTAAATATTCCCTAACGTTATAAACTGGAATGATGATTGAGATTAAGGGAGTTTCCATATTATATATTATACTACATCTTAAACTATGATATAATATATCTATGAGTCTATTTCTTTCTAAAAAGAACCGCGTGTTGCTTGGCGAATTAGTTAAGACTGATTTTAAGCTACGCTATCAAGGCTCAGTACTGGGATACTTATGGGCTTTGATTAAGCCTCTGATGATGTTCGCGATTTTGTACGTGGTGTTTGCAAAAATTTTGCGATTTGGCGGTGATATTCCGCATTATCCAGTGTATCTTTTGGCTGGTACAGTGTTTTGGAACTTCTTTGTGGAGTGTACGCAGCAAGGAATTCATGCAATAGAAGTGCGTGGTGATTTGATTCGGAAAATTAGTTTTCCAAAATATATCGTAGTAGTATCCGCTACGTCTACTGCAGTGATTAATGTACTGATTAATATCGGCGTGATTATGATTTTTGCGATGATAAACGGCGTGTGGCCATCACTTTCTTGGCTACTAGTAATACCGCTTCTTATTGAACTATATTTGTTAGCGCTAGGCATTTCCCTGCTGCTTGGTTCTATTAACGTAAAATATCGCGATATTGGTTCAATCTGGGAAGTAGTAACTCAGGCATTATTCTATGCAGTGCCAGTTATTTATCCGCTATCAATGGTGATGAACTCTTCCGTAATTGCGGCAAAAATCATTATGTTAAATCCTGTAGCGCAGGTGATTCAGGACGTTCGTTATAATTTGATTACTACTGAAACACAAACTGGATGGGGGGTGCTTGGTATAAAGTTGGGGCTAATACCGCTTATAATTGTGTTTGTGGTCTTTATAATATCCGTTCTCTTTTTCCGAAAGCGAGCTAAACATTTTGCGGAGGAAGTCTAATGAAGTGGAGTGATAGATATTTGAAAAAAATGAAAAGCGAAGCTGCAGAGGAAGCGGCGAATGATAAAATTGCCATCAAGGTTGAGAACTTACACAAAAGTTTTAAGCTACCGACTGAACGAGCTTGGGGATTGAAACAAGCTATCTTTAA
>JAFWHS010000020.1 GCA_017511925.1 Candidatus Saccharimonadota bacterium
GGATCAAACTCTCCATTAAAGTGTTTGAACTCTTAGTTCATTCATAAAATAAAACTGACGATGATTAATTGCACAACTAAATTGTTAAAATATTTTCAAAGACTCCTAAAATAACTTCTCGCAGCTTTGAACTATTTACTAGTTTATCTCACATCTTAAATTTTGTCAACACCTTTTTCTGAAAAAATGACGTTTTCTTGCAATATTCCATACGACTATAGAGCTACCAAGAAGCATAAGCACTGTTGTCTCTGGTGAGATCTCAGATATCTCAGCTTGTCCACGTGTTAATGTTCCGGTATTTGGAGTACTTGCAATATTAGTCGCTAACTCGACGATCTCTTCAGCAGCAGTGGAGCGATCTTCTGATGATGTTATCGATTGACGATCGGCATTTACTGGAGCCTGGACATAAACAACGCCCTTACTTGAGTATCTGATTTGGCATTCTGTTCCCTCTTGATAATTCGCCAAACAGTCGGACAACCTATAAAGCTCTAGATATCTAGAGTTAGAATCTTCGAGTATATAATAAAATGAATTATTAATATTAGTCGCAAGTTCTAAATTCTCTGCGTCAAATTCTTGTTCTACATTTGGTAAAAGTTCTACATGATTTTCATCTTCAGAATTCCACCTAAATGTCATGTAGATATTTCTGGCTGTTTCTCTGTTATTAATGACATTCTCTATATCGCTCCAAGGACTGTAATTAATGTCTGATTCACCTTCTATTCTCCCAATATATATGGAATACAAAGTCGCCGGATCTTCTTCTTTACCCAAGTATCTAGAGCGTTTGTTTTCGTTGTAATAGATGAGCTTGATTTTGCCACTAGTCGGGTTTACCGATGTGATAATTAGCTTTGGATATTCATAAGAGTCCAGCGCCTCATAAATACCACCTCTGGAGCGCCGGTCCCTAAGATATTTTTGCCAACATCCCCTGTTGCTGCCTTCGCAGAGTTCTTTAGCTTCAGCAAAAGACGCCTCGCTGAGTTCTGCCATTTCTTCTAGAGTCCAATATTCAGAATCTGATTCTATAGAAGCCGCTGATACTAGGGATGGACCGAAAAACCCCATTATTGTTATTAATGTAATTGATAAGAAAAGAAATTTTCTTTCCATATATACTCCTCAATTATTAATTTTGAGGAGTATAGACATAGTTCACTCGAAATTACAACCCCCTACCATGATTTTGAAAACGCCTAGGCTTAGTTTTGTGCGTCTTCTTCTGTATCCGGCAATACAATGCCAATGGACGCCACGGTGTCACCATCGTTCAAGCGCATAATGCGAACACCCTGAGTGGCGCGGCCGAGGGTCGGGATTTCTTTCATAGCGATACGAATAGCTTGACCTTTAGTAGACATCATGATGACTTCTTTAGCAGCTGGGTCTAGGGTATGAACCGCTACGATTGGGCCAGTTTTTTCAGTAACGCTGGCGACTTTGATACCTACACCACCTCGCTTGTGTGGTGGGAAGTTTGATACCAATGTAGCTTTACCATAACCATTTGCGGAAATAGCGATCAACTTTTGGCCTGGATCAGTAATAACATCCATACCTACAATCTCATCTTTCGGACGGAGACGCATGCCACGGACGCCCATGGCGGCACGACCCATAACGCGAACTTCCTTTTCATTAAACCTAGTAGCTTGGCCAGCCGAGGTAGAGATTACTATATCGTTTTCACCGGTAGTCTCCTTAACCCAGCGTAGTTCATCTCCGGAGTCTAATTTGATGGCAATGAGACCATTACTACGTACATTGAAGAAATCTTTAATGGCAGATTTTTTGATAGTTCCCTTTTTGGTGGCCATAAATAGATAGCCGTCAGCTCCAGCATCGCCCTGTTTGATGATGGCTGTAATTTTTTCTTCTGGATGCATATTGAGAAGATTGACGGCAGCGGTCCCCTTTGCAGCCAAGGAAGCTTGTGGCACTTCGTAGGCCTTCATACGGAATAGCCTACCTTGATTGGTGAAGAATAGTAGATGGTCATGCGAGTTCGCAGTGAGAATCTGAGCGATAACGTCTTCTTCCTTGGTAGTCATACCGCGTTTGCCTTTACCGCCTCTATTTTGTTTGCGGAAATCGGCTTGAGGAACACGCTTCATGTAATTCTCTGAGGTAAGTAAGATAACGCTCTCTTCCTCCGGGATGAGCTCTTCCTCGGAGAATTTACCAACTTCATGATTAATGATCTTTGAGCGACGCGGATCGTCATATTTTTCTTTAATGGCGATAAGTTCCTCTTTTACGACTCTCAAAACTTCGTTTTCGTCAGCTAAAATAGCTTCAAGTTTAGCAATAAGTTCGTGGAGCTGCTTTAATTCTTCTTCAATCTTGTCACGCTCTAGACCTTGGAGACGACGAAGTTGCATTTGGAGAATGGCATTGGCCTGAATTTCAGATAGACCGAAGCGCGACATAAGTTGTTTATCGGCATCATCATAAGAAGCGCGAATAACTTTAATTACTTCGTCGATATTATCTAAAGCTATCTTCAAGCCCTCTAAGATATGAGCGCGCTCTTTGGCCTTTTTGAGATCAAACTCGGTACGACGGCGAATGACTTTCTGACGATGTTTGATAAACTCTGCCAAAATTTCCTTGAGGCCAAGTACGCGCGGCTGAATACCGTCTATGAGGGCGAGCATGTTGTAATGGAAAGATGTCTGAAGTGGGGTAAGTTTATAGAGTTGATTCAAAATTTTCTTTGGGAAGGCATCTTTTTTAAGCTCTACAACTACGCGAATCTTACCTCTAGCCGACTCATCACGGGCGTCTGCGATATGGTCTAACTTCTTAGCTAATACTAAATCACGAACTTTTTCAATAAAATCTTCCTTGCTCATGCCGTAAGGAACTTCGGTAATCACAATATTGTAGCGGCCATTCTTGCGCTCTTCAATATTAGCAACAGCACGAATAACTACGGAGCCTTTACCGGTAGCGTAAGCCTGCTTCATAGAAGCACCACCGTAAACCTCAGCGCCGGTTGGGAAATCTGGGCCTTTAACATATTTCATCAGACCCTCTAGGCTGATCTCTGGGTTGTCTATCTGAGCAACGGTAGCGTCAACCAACTCACCGAGATTATGTGGCGGAATATTGGTAGCCATACCGACAGCAATACCCATTTGGCCATTTAAGAGAATGTTTGGCAAGGCTGCTGGCAATACAGACGGCTCTCTCTCAGTACCGTCAAAGTTATCGCGAAAGTCCACAGTGTCTTTTTCGATGTCGGCAAGAAGTTCTGCGCCTACCTTGTCGAGGCGAGCCTCAGTATAACGGTAAGCGGCTGGCTCATCCCCGTCCATGGAACCAAAGTTACCCTGGCCCTCGATGAGTGTATAGCGCATCTTCCAAGGCTGAGCCAAGTTGACCATCGCCATATAGATAGATGAATCACCATGCGGGTGATATTTACCCATCACGTCACCGACGATACGGGCGGATTTTACGGTAGCATGAGGAGCCTTCCAGCCATTTTTATTCATTGTATAGAGAATGCGACGGTTTACCGGCTTCAAACCATCACGCACATCTGGAAGTGCGCGATCCACAATAACAGAGAGCGAATAGCGGAGGAAGTAATCCTCCATGGTATTCTCGACAGTACGAAGCTCAATGCCGTCTTCGGCGATAATCTGTTCATTCTGTTTGTCATTTTCTTCCATGGTTCCTCCTTAAAAGTCCAAATCATCAAGGTCTACGCTGGCAGCGCGAGCTTGGATAAAGTTTTTACGCAATTCGGCCTGGTCGCCCATAAGCTTCGAGAAGATAGCGTCGGCTTTTTCGGCATCTTCAATATTTACACGAATCAGAATACGGTTCTCTGGGTTCATGGTAGTTTCCCAAAGCTGAGAGGCGTCCATTTCACCAAGACCCTTAAAGCGCTGCTGAGCAGTGTACCCTGCCTGCTTGAAACGTTCGGCAGTTTCGTCTATTTTGGTGCCGGCGGCTTTACGTTCGGCGATCTTTTTAGTTAAAGTGTCTTCTAAAGCCTGCTCGTCATAAATATAATCTATCTTGCGACCTTGACCAGTACCTTTGATAAGACCAAATAGGGGTGGTTTTGCCAAGTAAACGTGGCCAGCTTTGATGACTTCTGGCATGTAGCGGAAGAAGAAAGTAAGAAGTAAGGTAGAAATGTGAGAACCGTCAACGTCGGCATCGGTCATGAAGACGATTTTATGATATCTGAGGCCGTCAATATTGAATTGATCACCTATACCAACGCCTAAACCTTTGATGAGTGAAACTAGCTCTTGGTTGGCAAGCATTTTGTCTAACCTAGCACGCTCGGTATTGAGGACTTTACCTCTTAGTGGCAGGATGGCCTGAATCTTCGAATCTCTTCCCTCTTTGGCGGAACCAGCAGCAGAGTTACCCTCTACGATAAATAGTTCACAATCTTCGGCGTTTCTGGATGAGCAGTCGGCTAGTTTTGATGGAAGATTAAGACCCTCAAAGGCACCCTTTCTAATGACATTATCTCTAGCGGCACGAGCAGCTTTACGAGCCCGAGCAGCTAAGGTAGCTTTACCGACGATTTTTTTGGCAATGGCAGGGTTTTCTTCAAGATAATAACCAAAATACTCAGTCATTGTCTTGTCAACATAGCCGCGCACCTCTGGGTTGCCAAGCTTATTTTTAGTCTGACCTTCAAATTGCGGATCTGGTAATTTTACCAAGATTACTGCAGTGAGGCCTTCCTTAATATCGTCACCGGTGAGATTGTCTTCTTTCTCTTTTAGTAGACCATTCTTGCGAGCATAATCATTAACTGTGCGAGTGAGACCAGTACGAAAACCAACTACATGCATACCGCCATCAGGGGTAAGAACGTTATTAGCGAATGGTTTTAAGGTTTCCGCAAAACTATCATTGTACTGGAGTGCAATTTCTATACCTGTATCACCAATCTGTTTATCTACATAGAAAATATCATCCGAAAGAAGCTCTTTACCATTGTTGAGACGCTTGACGTAGCTCTTAATGCCACCCTCGAAATAGAAGGACTCTCTTGCTCCAGTGCGTTCGTCTTTTACTGTGATTAAGATTCCCTTAGTGAGGTAGGCTTGGTGGCGAGCATAATTGGCAACCCAATTGTACTCAAAAGTAGTAGTCTCCTTAAAGATGGTAGGATCTGGATAGAAAGTAATAGAGGTACCGTGCTCGCGAGGTGAGCCCTTGGTAACTTGAAGATCCATAGTGGGCTTACCAGTGTCAAATTCGATATGATGGGTTTTACCATCTCTATAGACTTCTGCAATCATGCGACTAGAGAGAGCGTTCACCACGGACGAACCAACGCCGTGCAACCCAGAGGAAACTTTATATCCGCCATCGCCAAATTTACCACCAGCGTGTAAGACCGTAAGCACTGTCTCAAGGGTAGATTTTTTGGTTTTAGGGTGAATGTCTACCGGTATACCACGTCCGTTATCATCTACTCTGACACCGCCATCTTCTAGGATGGTAATCTCGATTTTATTAGCATAGCCAGCGATGGCCTCATCGATAGAGTTGTCTGCTATTTCTTTAATGAGATGATGTAAGCCGTCATAACCAGTAGAGCCAATATACATGCCCGGGCGGAGACGGACTGGCTCAAGCCCTTCTAGTACACGAATCTCAGATGAATCATAGGCTTCTTTTTCAGCCATTTTAATACCTCTTCTTAGATAATCTTCCCCTATTATACACCTTGGAAGCTGGGAAATCAAGGGTTAGCGGATTTTGAAAATCTGTTCGTCTTGGCTTTGTAGGGTTGAGCTGGCCGGTTCGGTTATTTGAGTTGGCTCAACTGGTTCGGCTGGTTTGACTGGGGGAGGCGTAGGCATGGGATTTTTAGCTAGCCAATTATCTAAAAACCCTTTCTGAGGCGCCTGAGGGGCCCTAGGAGCGGCCAAAGGCTCCGGCAGCGTATCTTGGTCATCTTTCGTCGGAAGCGCGTCTGGAGCGGTTTTAGAGGGCTCTGGAGCGGTTTTTTTGGCAACACTCCAGCGATCGTTTATTTCCTTTTCTACTTCAGCGCGAGTTTTAGCATATCTGGTGGCAGAATAAACTTTTAAGGTTTCCATAAGTTGATCATTTGGCTCACCCATAGGCGCTGGTAGGCTCATGGTAAAAGCACTAGATGGCATGCCGAACATCATAACTTTACAGACCGCAGCATGGTTCGGAGTTTTCGTGAGATCCTCTGCGGTAAAGGTAGGGGTAAAAGCTTTAACCATAAGGTCAGCGTCGGTAACACCTACGCGGCCACAAATAATTGTACCTACGTTACCAAGTAATGCTTCCCTGATTTTATCGGTCAGTTGGGTCATAAATTGGTTGGCAACGATAAGATTAAGGCGGTATTTGCGAGCCTCAGAGAGAATAGACTCAAAACTATCTGTGGCAAAATTTTGGAACTCATCTACATAGAGACAGAAATCCTTACGTTGATCTTCAGGTATATCTTGGCGGCTCATGGCGGCCTGTTGGAACTTCATAACGAAAATCATACCGAGAAGGTTGGCATTAATATCACCTAAGCGCCCTTTTGAAAGGTTTACTAAGAAGATTTTCTTATTGTCCATGATTTCACGGATATTGAAGCCTGATTTAACCTGACCTAAGGTGTTACGCATAATAGTATTAGAGAGGAATGGGCCCCATTTGGAAGCAAACCAAGTGATAACCTCACCAGCATCGCTGGATTTTTGGCTAGCCGGAAATTCCTTAGTCCAATAATCATACACAGCCTTATCCGTGACATATTTGAGCTTAGATTTAACGAATTCCGGATCGGTGAAACACTGTGGAATGTCAATAAATGTAGCACCGGCAGGGTCAGACATTAGAAGGAGGGCTGCATTTCTAAACATATGCTGACCACGTGGGCCAAAGAAGCCTTGGTTTGATGGGTCAAAGAGGGATTGAAGCATGCTAATTCCCTCTTGCACAATAAAGTCCTTTTGATCTTCTGATGTATATTCAAACATATTCATGCCAACAGGGTGTTCGATATCTGCAGGGTCAAAATAGATTACATCATCTATGCGTTCTTCTGGCACACGTTTTAAGAGAGCCTCAACAGCATCACCGTGCGGATCGATAAAGGCAAAGCCGCGGCCATCGCACATATCTTGAAAAGCAATATTCTCAAGGAAAACGGACTTACCCATACCGGTCTGGCCAATAACATACATGTGGCGACGACGATCGTCATCCGAAAGATAAATTGGCTTTTTGACGCCGCGAAATTCATTGGTACCCAAGAATATACCTTCTGTGGCAAGCTTGGCTGGGCCGTCCACTTGTTTGGTAAGTTGGCGCTCTACTTGGGAGTTCGGAATAGCGTTTTGATCTGGCAAATGATAAATGGAGGCTAGTTCTACACTATTCAAGATATTAGTGTGCATTTTTAATGGAAAGAAACGGAAAGTGTAGTCAATTGCTAATTTTTTGGGGTCTCTGAACATATTAACCTTAAAGCCATTGAATGTTGGTGAATCGAATTGAGAAAAAGCGGAGATAATGCCACCCACAATCGCCTCTGAGCGTGGTCTCATGCTGGAGCTGGCCACCACCCTAATGAGAGTTTCAAAAGCCGGATAACGCATTTTATTAGTGATGGCAGTAATTTCGTCTTGTTTAATATTGGTAATAGCTGTTCCCGGCTCTTCTTTCTTTTCGTGTTCGGCGGGCGGTTCCCAGGGGGCGCGAATAACATCTATGGCTAGTTGGCTAATCCCTGCACCCACGGTTTTGGAGTTTTTGCCTTTATGGATGTTTTCGATATATTGTTTAGCTGGAGCAGACCAATTTTTTTGTGCAGGGCGGAACAAAATTTGTACAGTAGCGCCTTCGTCTTGTTTCACACTAGATAGCGCATTTAGAATAGCCATTGAAGCGTCTTGCTTAGTATCTTCATAAGTGGCAATCGGGAGATAGAAGTCTTTATTAAGAGTTAACTCTGCTCCGGCGATGTTTTCAATCTTACCATCAGGGGCAAAGATATTTTCCTCTCTTTTTTCTTCTATTCTGGCTGTTGGGTAAGCTGACTGGATGGCCTGCTTAACTAGTTCTGTCAAGACGGCCGGAACGACAGCATAATACCTGATAAAGCCATCTTTGGCAATAATTTCAAAGGAAAAGTGCCTTTGCCCGTAGATTTTAGTTTTAAATCCTTTGGTTAGCGTAGATGAAAGAATCGAGTACATAAGTTGCGCTTTGGAGATAACTTCATTGGCAATATCGCGTTTGTCCCTGCCGCCGCCATCGATATCATCAGTGGAGGGTGGTAAATGAATAAGAAGTGGCACCATCTTGAGTCCACGTTCGTACTTTTTGGCCTTACGAAGGCTAGAGATGCGGGAAGCAAAAATTATGGCACCAATCAGGATGATTGATCCTACCAAGATTAAAGCTACCACCCAAGGTTCCATTAGCTTTTACCTCTTTGATTATTGTTGTAATTTTTACAAAAACAGGTTATTTTCATGCTGCCAACTTTCTGTTATAAGAATTATCAAGGTTTGCCTCCATCATGTCGCGAATTTCTGAATAAAAATCAGCGATATTGCCGTCTTGACTAAGCTTGGCTGTTGCAAGATCTACTTCTCTTAATGTGGACTTACTTACATGGTCGCCCTCCGTTAAGATCGCTTTACTATCGAAGCGTACGATGTTAGGATTTAAGTCTTGCGCTGAGGACTGCGCGGTGGGGGGTAGCAATGGACCTACATCCATAATTTCGCCTAAATTTTGTAAATTCTCGTTGGAGTCAATCTGAGTAGACTGAGAGTTAGGGGAAAATATAGCCGCATTGCCTATGCTACGGTGGTTTTCTGGCCTAGTTGAAACATCGCCCCATGAAGAAGCTGCATTAGTAAGATCGAGGTTGTTTTCCGACTCGAAGGTGTTTCTGCCGTCGTCATTGGTTCCAGCACCAGAGGTAAAAAAATTCTGATCGGCACCAGAGAGCCCTATACCTTGCGTATTTTGACTGGCTTGACCATAATCCATATGCTTATTTTATCACAAGTTAAGCTCTTTTGTACACTAAAAATTCAGCTAAAAATAAGAACATAACAATAAGACCTATGGTCCAGACATTTATAGCACTAAAAGAGCGTGCCATAAGAACCATAATCGGCCCGAACGAAACAACCGCGGCATAGAGATAATCTTTATGCGTAAAGATCTCTTTTTTGAACGCTAGATGGTAAAAGGCTTTTAAGAAGAGACAGGCTATTCCGAAGATTACGATATAGAGTGTTGTAAAAAATAATAAAACTCCGAACGGCCCAATTTCCGTCGGAGATGTTAAGAAGAGCATAAAAGTTAAGGCTGCGAGTCCTATAATGCTCATAATAGAGATAAAACGGTTACGCTTCATAACTCGATTATATCATATCTGGTTTGATCCCCCAAGAATATTTTTTTTTACAAGGTGGCTCCCTTGATGTATGGGGGAAAGCGGGGGTTATCTGGCACATTATTCACAACTATTCGCCACAACCCTTATCCGCTATTTCCCTTTTTGACCGCTTCACGCGAGGTGAAGCATTGATCCTTGCTGCTGTTTTTCTTTCATTCTGGTTTATGTTTTAAGAAGGTGCTAATGAAAGATTTAGCTGCGCGCTCGACGCTTTTGGCGGAGCTCTAGGTAATTCCTAAGGTGTAATTTATGGCTAGAAATTACCTTTTCGCCCGCCAAATTCTATGGTTTATTTCTAGCTTTCTGGTGACACTTTTTCATAATGTTCCTTTTGTTTTTAGTTTTTGTTTTAGTCATCTCGACTACTTTCATGTTAGCATAAAAGGTTTAAAAAAGCAATAGATTTATTCAATAATTATAAAGTATTTTTTACAATACTTTCCCCTATTATCATCTGTTCTATTTTGTTACTCAAAATGTTGTAAATTTTACGTTAATTAGCTGAAAAACTATGGTGGAGCTGCCGGATACTGCCTCCGGGTCCGAAATATCACTGGGACATGATTCTACGTGCGTAGTTTCCTGTTTTGTCTTGGCAAATATTATTAGCTGCAAGAAACGAAACTAATAAATGCCGTGGCTAATTTTCGAGTTATTTTTCGCCGCTCAAATAACCTTATTTTCGTTGTATGATAATCCTTAGCCTACGAAACCTTAGCCAAGGACCAGCCTTTTAATATAAATTAGGCATAAGCTGGCATGTACATGACATGCGCAGTTTTCGTGTTTTTAGCACTTATTTAATACTTACGGTATTCAATCGACACGCCTCACGTCTGTTAATATCCCGTCTAAGCTTTGTCAGCCCCAACCTGGCGTTAATTTTATCATATTTTTTACTTATCAACAATAGAAGAAGACCGGTAACTGCGAGGAAAACCGGTCTTCAAGTAGAGTGTGGAGTTATTTTGGCTATATGTTTATTTTTGCCTTCTGTATAATTTTTTTATTCAGAAGCTACCTCTAGTATAGCGCCTAAAAATGCTAATGTCAATACATTTTTGAACAATTTTTTATGTTTTTTCGTGGAGTTTTCCACAAGTAATTTCCGTACCCAAGTTAGCCAAAAATTGGGTGGGGGGTTGTATTATGCACACCAGCGTGATAGTTAGATGGCATGATAGCTAAAATACATTCCGCAATACCCTACGGCTTCGATGGTAGGCTTGTTGAAGTCGAGGGTGACACAAATCGTGGCCTACCAGCCTTCAATATAGTAGGTATGGCCAATAAAACAATTAACGAATCAAAGGAGCGAGTACGAAGTGCCATTACAAATTCTGGTTTTTCGTTCCCAGATAAGAAAGTTACCATAAACTTAGCGCCCGCCGATTTGGAAAAAGACGGTTCGTATCTCGATTTACCAATAGCCCTGTCGGTACTCGTCTTATCTAAGCAATTATTGCAAATTGACGTTGACAATAAACTATTTGTGGGTGAATTGTCTCTAAATGGCGAACTAAGGCCTATACGTGGCATCATAAATATCGTGGAAGCGGCAAAGGAGGCCGGAATAAAAGAAGTTTATTTGCCATTAAAGAACCTAACGCAAGCTACGCTGGTAGAAAGGATAAAAATTTATGGAGTAAAAACATTAAAAGACCTGTTTCTAACATTGAAAGAACAAGGCAATTTATGTATTAGTGGCAGCGATGTAAGCACCCCTATGAATACGAGTCCGCTAGGGCTCGCTGGGCCGATTTTAGACCACATAAGAGGTCAAGAAACGGCGAAACGGGCTATGGAAATTGCCGTTGCTGGGCATCATAATATTCTGATTTCTGGCCCACCGGGGGCTGGAAAAACTTTACTAGCAAAGGCGGCAGCAAATTTACTGCCAGAATTAACAGATAAAGAGAAGGTTGATATTACCAAATTATGCTCCATTGTTGGCTTATCTACTGGTGAGATCGTAACAAAGAGGCCTTTTCGAAGCCCCCATCATACGGCTAGTGCGACCTCCATTATTGGTGGAGGAGCGAAAGCCCTACCGGGCGAGATTTCCTTAGCACACAAAGGGGTGTTGTTCTTGGATGAGATACCAGAATTCCCAAGATCGGTACTTGAGGCATTGAGGCAGCCTTTAGAAGATAAAGAAATCTCCATATCTAGAGCCAATCGCAAAATAACTTACCCGGCAGATTTTATGTTAATAGCCACAATGAACCCTTGCCCTTGCGGGTATCTGGGAGATCCTACCCACGAATGTAAGTGTACCGAAACACAAATCCAAAATTATCAGAAAAAGCTGTCTGGTCCATTATTTGATCGGATAGATATGTATGTGAGCGTAGAAAAGGTAGAAAATACAGATCTGATGAAAGCGTTACCCGACAAAAATACCGAACATACTGCTGTAAAAAATACCATAACAGATGTAATTAAGACCCAGCACGAACGCTATGGGCAAGATGGCGTTTACAACAGCTCGCTTTCCTCTTTTGAAGTATCGAAGAGACTAAGATTAGAAAAAGAGGCTGAAGGGCTTTTGGCTGCAGCTTCGGAGCGGCTGAATTTATCTACTAGATCATATTTTAAGACCATAAAGGTCGCACGGACGATTGCCGATCTAGATAAATCAGATATCATAAGGCAGAAACATCTGGCCGAAGCATTGACTTTTCGAAAGAGATGATATATAATTGTGAACAGGTTAATTCAAGAGAAGAAAGGACTACCATAAAAACTACATCACACACCCGGCTTAACTCAGAAATTCGTTATCCGGAGGTTCGCGTCATCGGCGCAAGTGGTGAACAGCTAGGCATTATGTCTAGCAAGGAAGCTCAGCTTCTCGCGAATGAACAGGGAGTGGACTTGGTGGAAATTGCTGCCAATGCCAATCCGCCGGTCGTAAAAATCATCGATTGGGGTAAATATCAGTACCAAAAGATGAAAGAGGAGGCCAAAAATCGTAAGAAAGCTCGTGAAAAACAATCTGAGCTGAAACAGATGAAGGTTGGCTTAAAAATCTCAGAAAACGACCTCAACATTAAGGTTCGCAAGATGCGTGGGTTCTTAGACGACGGCGATCGTGTGAAAATTATGGTAATTTTCCGCGGACGCGAGATGGCCCATAAAGAGATTGGCCAAGAGTTATTGGATAAAATTCTTGGGTTAATCGGTGAGGACGTAGTCGTAGAAGGTAAACCACAATTCAACGGACGCAACCTATCAGTCGGAATTCGGAAGAAGTAATTTCCTACTTCCACGGTTCCCTGATCGTACTTTTAGGATAAATATTAACTATAACTAAAGGAAAACCTATGCCAAAGTTAAAAACGCATAAAGGTACAGCGAAGCGCATCAAGATCACCGGTAGCGGCAAGATCACGCGTGAGCGCGCCTTCGGGAATCATATTCTCGCAAAAAAATCTAAAGCCAGGAAGCGCAACATGAAAACTGCTGCCGCAATTAATGGTAAAATCAAGAAAAACATTAAGACAGCATTAGGGGTTTAATTATGAGAGTAAAACGTGGTGTGGCCGCAATGGCCAAACATAAGAAAATTTTGAAAGCTGCCAAGGGCATGCAACATGCACGCACCCGTAGCTATCGTTTAGGCAAGCAGGGTGTAATTAAGGCCCTAAGGTATAGCTACCGTGATCGCCGTAACAAAAAGCGTGGTCTTCGCGCTCTTTGGATTACCCGTATCAATAACGCTTCACGCGAACTTGGTATCTCATACTCGCAATTGATTGCCGGCATGAAAGCTAAGAATATCAATGTGGATCGCAAAATTTTAGCCGATCTCGCAGTAAATAACCCTGAAGCTTTTAAGGCAATTGTTAATACGGTAAAGGAGAAATAAGATGGCTATATGTGAAATTACCGGAAAAGGCAAGATGTACGGGCACAATGTTTCGTTCTCCCAAAGACACACTCGTAAGGTATTTAAGCCAAATGTATCGAAGAGAACTTTGATCATTAATGGCCAAAAAGTGAAGTGCAACGTATCAACTTCAGCCCTTAGAACTTTGAAGAAAAAGGGCTTGATCGAGTCGCCAAAAGCTCGTGCTGAGAAAAAAGCGAACAAATAAATTAATTTGTATCAAAAAATCACCCGTTTGGGTGGTTTTTTGATATGAGCCTTCAATAAGCCGGGTTCTGTAACCGTGCCGAAGCGCGGCCGGTGACCATCTATCTTGACGTTACATTGCTATAACGTTCTAGCGGTGAGCGTGCATCCTCGAGCAAAGGTATATAGCACTCCTTGCAACGGGTAGGGTTTGCCTCCGCGCTGTATCGCTACTGCGCGCTGTGAGCTCTTACCTCACTCTTTTCACCCTTACTCTACAAGTAGAGCGGTATAAGTTTCTGTGGTACTTTCCCTATCCTTACGGACGGTCGCTGTTAGCGACTACCCTGCTCTATGTTGCCCGGACTTTCCTCTTAATAAAAAGCGGCCACCTTTCTGGCTCACTATGGATTATATCATAATAAGATCTGGCTGGAAACTATTTTCGCTTAGCAATTCTATCTATAGCCAGATTGGCTTCGTTGTCGGCAATAGCATTACTGGAGCGAGAGATGTGGGTAAATGATACTGCCTCAAAAGAATTAAGCTTCTTTTCTATATCCTGATAAATAGATAAAATATCTTGATTTTTGACAGCAAAAATACCGTTAAGCTGGTTTACCACCATTAAGCTGTCAGAAAAGAAGTGGACAGATTTCAAATTTAATTCGATAGCACGTTCTATGCCTTTTCGCATAGCATAATATTCGGCCATGCGAGAGGAAGTAAAACCAATAAACTCTCCACCTTGCTCAATGACTCTGCCATCACTACCCAAGATATAATATCCGATACCGGCTGGGCCAGGATTGCCTCTCGAAGCACCGTCTACGTATATTTTGACAGAATTGGCGGTGTCGCGTGGAGAAATACGGCTGGACGATATCTTGCCTTCGACAATCTCTAATACAGAAGTACTCGCCTCGTTAAGATGAATACCGCTTTGTGTAAAATCTTTTACAAATTTGTAGGCAGTGTACCTTCCAAAAGGTTCTGGTTTGATTTCGCCCGTAATACCGATTTCATATACTATATAAAGGTTGCTCATGCGGCTAGCTCCCTCAACGGCAAGAAAAGTAATAACATCTTTAAGTCTAACAGCCGAAGCCACTAACCCAGTATATTCAGTAAGAGCGCGCGCCATAGCCTCCTCTGGTTGCTCGCCAAAATTTATCTTCCCTGTGGGCAGCTCCCAAAAAACCGGTGCTTCAGATCGGCCCCGGTTGCGTTTAAAAATTAAGACCCCATCCTCATTTTTTACAATACCAATTACACGAATTCTTTGTTTCATAGCCCACCTTTGGTTCCCCACTCGGCCTGTTTTCCCCGTAATATATACAAGGTGGGTAAAATCTTATGCTGAGCACCCACGAGTGCAAAGCCACGAAATCCCTATAACATGATTATTCAGGAAAATCATGTCGCCGAGTAGGGCTACTTTAATTATATCATATAGCTAGAGTAGACTTGATACTTTTACCCTAAAATTAGCCACCGACTATTAAGTAGAAAAAGTTTAATATGCCATATATGCCGTTTGCCATGAGATTAGAAAAAACGTCGCCAAAGAGTAAAATCATAACATAGACTATTATTACCCCGTAACGTTCCATATTTGCAAGTATATTACGGAGAAAATCTGGCGCAATGGCATAGAGCACACGAGACCCGTCTAGAGGAGGTATCGGGATAAGATTAAATAGCATGAACCCAAGATTTATAAAGACGAGCTCTGTGAATATAAAATTTAGGATTTCTCCACCCGAACCATAAATAAGCCCCGTAAAATGCCCGATGACAAACGAAATGAACGCAATGAGAAAGTTAGTCAACGGCCCAGCTACGGCAACTAGCGCCATGCCCCATTCATGCCATTTGAGATTGCGGTAATTGACCGGCACCGGCTTAGCTCCACCGAAAACTGGGGCTTTTAGTATATATAATATAACTGGTACCAAGATGGACATATAGGGGTCTATATGCTTAATGGGGTTAAAAGTAAGGCGGCCAGCGTCCTTAGCAGTTCTATCTCCCAGCCAATAAGCTACAACGCCATGAGCCAACTCGTGCAAAATTACCGATACTATAACAATAACCAAAACAATGGCTATGTATAATATATTTGTATTCATTAATTTAGTACCACCACTTCTTTAGTAGTAGGTAAAGATTCTAGATTTTTGACTTTGAGTTTTTTCTCGGTACGAGCGGTTAATTTAAGATCTGACACCATAGCATCTACATTGCCCATGGCGATGATAAGCTTGGGTTCGATTTCTCGAATGGCGCGAATAGACGATGTGCAAAGAATGTCGGCTACGATATCATCAAGATTTTCTTCTATGCCACCAAGGATACCTGTGTGCACGCCATTTACTTCTACGTCATAAATAGTCTTGCCACTTTCTGTGCCGATGCCACGAATGGTAGCATCACCGATTTCAAATTCACCAGGGCCGGTAATCTTACCTACTGGCAAATTAGCATCGATGGTCGCGCTGGCGATATTAAATTTAATGGTGGTGTTTTTGGTACTGATGATAATTTCATCTTGAGATTTGCTCTCTATTTCAAACATTGGGCACTCCTTATTCTTTTATGATTTTTTCTGGGTCAATAATCTCGACGATCTCCATTTCAAAGATATCTTCGATAAAACGGTCACGTACGCTCTTACGATAAGTAAAATCGTCAGCAGACATAATTACGTAGTTGATTGGTTTGCCTTGCTTCTTCTCAACAACCTCGGCCCAACGAGTAAGTTTTTTGGTTTTGTCGTTGCCGATAATAAGGATATCTACGCCGTCCTGACCAGGCAAACGGTTAGTAACAATAAGGCCTTTTAAGTAATTTTTGACTGGGCGGCAATATTCTTCCCACGTGGTTTCGTGAACATCTTTTTCGCGAGATGAGTCAATTTTTTTAGTAAACATATCTACGAGCGGACGGCAAAATGGATGTTTATTATTAGCTGAATAATAAACTTTGTTATCAAAAGTTTCATTCTTAATAATGCCAATACTTTCTAGATTGAGAAGCTCGCGGCGGACCGAGTTAATCTGTTCGTCGATCACCCTGGTCATCTCGCGGACATAAAAAGATTTACCTGGATTCTCAAAAAATAACTTTAGCAACTTAGCTCTAGTTTTCGAGCCAAACAATTTTTCTATTGGAGTGTTAGTTTCTTTGCTCATGTTATATTTATTTTATCACATCATGATAACTTTGAATAATTTTTCGTAACATACGGGTAGACTTCGTTTAGTTTTAACCAAACGATATTTTTGTTTCTTTTAAACCAAGTAAGCTGGCGCTTAGCAAGATGATAGTCTTCGTAAAAACATAGTTCCTTGGCTTTTTCTAATGTGAGTTCACCCTGCATATATTTCCAGGCGTACTCATAAATATCGCTTTTCATTGCGCCACTACCCCAGCCATATTTTTGAACTAATTTTGTAGTTTCGTTGTATAAGTCTGGCTGGAACATTTGATCAATTCTTTTTTTCAGGCGATTGCGCAATTCCTCTGTAGTCCACTGTATTCCCACTATTAGAAAATCGCCCTTTATCTCTGTTCTGTCTGAACAACTTTTTTGTTCAGTATCGCCAATTTTATGTCCAGTGGGGCCTTTAAATTTGTAGTCGTAGATTAGGGCATCTATGTAAAGCCCTGTGCCGCCAACAATGATTGGAACTTTACCACGCGCTTTAATGTCTTTGATTTTGTCTTCGGCATAGGCTTTCCAGTCGGCAACAGTAAATCTTTCTCCGGGTTCGACTAAATCCAAGCCGTAGTGTGGGACGCCTTGCATTTCTTCCCTAGTAGGCTTGGCTGTACCGATATCCATACCTTTATAAATTGCGCGAGAATCGGCAGAAATAATTTCGCCGCCGATAGCCTTTGCTATTTCAATAGAAACTCCAGTTTTGCCTGAGCCTGTAGGCCCCAAAATCACAATCGTTGTCTTAAAAACCTGCTCCTCGGGAACGCTCAAGGGCGCTAGCCCAAGCTTTAATCCCTCGGAACTAGGTTTTTGAGCCATTTATAACCCTTTTACGAATTCCGCAAGGTCGGTAAGCTTGATTTTTTCTTCTCTATCACGCAAGCGGATAGAGACAATGTTTTCTTCGGCATCTTTTGGCCCGACAATGATTACGCATGGGATTTTAAGATCGGTGGCGCGCTTGATTTTCTTGCCGAGAGAATCAGCAGAGTCGTCTACAGTGTAACGAAGTTTATTATTGACAATAGGAGTATTTAATACTACACCGTCTAAGATGTCGGTGATATTTTTTACGTAATCAGACACTTGGTTATTGACCGTAAGTATACGAACGTTTTCCGGAGCGCACCACATTGGCAACCAACCAGCGGTATGTTCAAGATAAACACTCATAAAGCGTTCAATGGAGCCGATAAGGGCGCAATGGATCATAATCGGGGTCTTCTTGGTGCCGTTTTCATCGGTGTACTCAAGATTAAACCTGGTTGGCATAGCATAATCAAGCTGTACGGTAGCAAGTTGCCATTCACGGCCAAGCGCATCCACCGCCATAAAGTCCATTTTAGGGCCATACATAGCAGCTTCACCCTCACCGATAAAATAATCCATCTTGAATTTATCTGCCATTTCCTTGATAGCGTTCTGGGCTTTCTTCCACATCTCTGGAGTGCCAATATAACCGTCACTATCGTCGCGGAAAGAAAGACGAAGTTTTAGCTTCATGTCAATTTTGGCATATAGATCTTTGGCTGACTCGATCAATTCACCAAAGATATCGCCAATTTGGTCTTCGGTACAGAAAACATGAGAATCATCTTGGGTAATAGCACGAACTCGCGAGAGACCGCCAAGTTCGCCCTTGCGCTCATCGCGGTAGACCATCGTGGTTTCAAGATATTTGATTGGCAAATCTTTGTAAGAACGCGGAGAGCTGGCAAAAATTTGAGAATGGTGCGGGCAAGAGACTGGTTTTAAGGCAAGATGATCGCCACTTTCTTGCGAAATAAACTGGAACATTTCTGGGAATTTTTCAAAATGCCCGGAAGTCTTATAAAGATCAATATTTGCAATATGCGGGATGCAAACTTTTTTGTAACCGCGCTTAAGGCGATAACTTTGAGTAAAATCATTAAGCAAATCACGTAATACTGTGCCGCGCGGAGTAAAAAGTGGTAAACCAGAACCGACCAAATTAGAATAACAGAATAAATCTAGCTGCTGACCGAGCTTACGGTGATCACGAGCCTTGGCTTCTTCTTGGCGTTTTAGATATTCGGCTAGTTCCTCTTCGGTGTCAAAAGCTACGCCGTAAACACGTGTGAGCATTTCCCTCTTCTCATCACCACGCCAATAAGCTCCAGCTACGCGAATAAGTTTGAATGCGCCAATTTCTTTCATCGAGTCGACATGTGGACCTTTGCAAAGGTCGGTGAAAATCACTTTCCCGCTAGGGGTGACCATATCGTAAAATGAAATTTTTTCATCTTTTGGGAGATCTTCGATTAGTTCAACTTTATATTTTTGGCTATTGTCTTTGGCCCAAGCGAGGGCATTTTCGCGTGATTCTTCCCTGCGCACCATCTTGCAACCCTGCGCGATAATACCACGCATTTTTTTCTCGATTTTTGGCAAATCTGCATCAGACACCTTAGTGTCATTAAAATCTATATCGTAGTAAAAACCATTATCAATGGCAGGACCGACGCCAAATGTTGTTGTAGGATAAATCTCTCGTACTGCAGCAGCGAGTACATGGCTTAGAGTATGTCGCATTTTGTCCAGATTTTCTGAATCCATATTTATCCTTTCTTTTACTGTGTAATTATATCATATTTACCCGAGAAAGAGTAGCGCTATGGGGCTACTTATGATAGCAACCGCCGCGGATCTTTAAGATTTTGCAGGCGTCGCGGTAGGCTACGTTAAAGCTATCGTGAATTTTAATATTATGGCCCAGAGCACTCCGAAGTTCATTTTTGATATCACTGAATTGGGCGCCGGCGAGAATTAGATCTTTAGGACTGAAGCCTTTGACTAGAATGAGTTTTGTGATACCCTCTTTAATTTCGCGCGGTGTAAGTTCGCCGTCATCTATCTTGGCGAGCCAATCATCCTCCGTGATAGTCATGGTGTGGCATTTCAATCTAAAAATAAAATTGTAATAGTTTATAGTGCGGCTCATAGCCGTAGTGGTTAAGATCAATGCTGGGCGATTCATAGTGACATCTGGCTGAATAAGTTTAAAGCCGATGAATTTTTGATTTTTGTATTTGCGATAAAAATATTTAAGACTAGTGGCGGAAAGTAGATGATTAGCAAAAATAATTAAATCTACTTGGCCAATATATGGTCGCAAAGCTTCTTCGGCTGCTCTGCGAGCAGATTTGCGGCCCTTCAATAGTTCATCGGCATGCCGCCAATCTATGACACGAATAATTTCGGCCACACAAAGTTGTTCTTCTAGGTAGTCAGCAAATAATTCCCCGCCAAAGCCGCTATCGTAAACGACTATTTTTAACATTTTGTCCTTCCCCCTCCACTGAGGATAGTCTAGCATAAAATTTTTGGTACGAAATTATAGAAAAATAAGTTTTGCTACAAATGTAGCCAAATTTAAAAAATCGGAAATAAAAATAAAGAGCCTATGGCTCTTTCTTCATTTACTGGTGGGGCTTAATTCACCAGGCTTTAACAGACTACAAAGAAGATTTATATCAAAAATGGTATAATTGTATAAAAGGATAAAACGATGAGATTATACTTGGCGAGCCATAATTTAGGCCCCTTTACGGACGAATTGTTAAAACTAGTCGGCAAGGGCAGAAAAGCACTTTTTATTGAAAATGCCCGTGATTATTATCCAGAAGAAAAACGTGCAAATGACTTAAAA
>JAFWHS010000021.1 GCA_017511925.1 Candidatus Saccharimonadota bacterium
AGTATTGTTCTCAGAGTTACTGTCGTCACTTGGTTTTTCTGGTGGAGTGCCGCCCTGACTATTTGAGTCGTTCTCACCGCTAGGCATTTCTGGCGGAGTACCGCCACCCGGCATTTGTTGTGATGATGAACCGCTGGCTGAACTACTAGTTCCTAAAGTCTTTGTATAAACAAAGAAAGCCGCAGTAGAAATCACCGCTCCTACGAGTACACCAATTACAAAGAGAATGATTTTCTCTTTCGTAACGTCTTTCTTTTTAATATTTTCGCTTTCCATAAGCTTATTCTCCTTTTTAATTATTATACAATACTATTATCATCTACTTTCCTGAAATATAACTTAAAAGTAAGCAAAGAGATTTGGACGCGTCCCAAGGGGCGTTCGAACTTTTAAGAAAATATAGCTTTATTGGAGCCGTAGAGGCTTGAAACAATGACAATGAAGAAAATAAAGAAATATCAATGTCAATGGTATAGTTAGTGATTATGATCTAAAGACCAAGAAAAATGGTATAATATAGAATATGAGTAATCAAGCGTTCATAGATGGACAAAATCTCTACATGAACACGAAAGCTAATTCGTGGACAGTTGATTTGGTACGCTTCAGAATATATCTCAAAGAACGCTATGATATTGAAAAAGCTTACTATTTCCTAGGCGCAGTAGACGAAGATAACCAAGACCTATACGAAAAGATCCAGACTGCAGGCTTCATTCTCGTATTCCGTGAGCATAGCCAAAGTATGATTGGCAAGAAGAAAGGCAACGTAGATACCGATATCGTCTTTACCGTAATGTCAAAAATCGCCGACAAGGAGCAATTTGATAATGTAGTTCTTGTTTCTGGCGATGGAGACTATTATAAAATGGTTAAATATCTTATTGAAAAAGAGCGTTTCGCTAAATTATTAGCACCAAATCGCCATTCTACTTCGTCGCTTTACCGTCCATTTACGCCAAAATACGTAGATTTTCTAGATAACACTGGCGTCAAGAAAAAGATTGAATACAAGAAAAAGAAATAACAAAAAACGGGCTCTTCTTAGGTATTGCTCCGTTCGAATTACCCGCATCGGAATATACTTACATTATATCAAATCGGGGCCAAAAAGTCAATACGTAGTAGAATTAATAGAGAGTGGAACAAGGCTCCTTTGGAGCTGGCGACACTCTCTTTTCGTCATCAATGGTATAATTGTAGTAAGTAAACAAAGGATCTTTTATGAAACAAACTATTTGCCAAAGCTGTGCAATGCCGCTAACTTCAGAAGATATGTACTCTACTGAAAAAGATGGCAGTATCAATAAAGACTACTGTAAGTGGTGTTATAAAGATGGGGAATTCGTAGATAAGGTTTCCATGGAAGAGTATATTGAAATGTGCTCGAAGTTTAGCGAACAGGCCGGTATGACCAATGAGCAAATGAAAGAGTATTGCGCTAAGGTTTTTCCAACTCTCAAAAGATGGAAGAAAGTGTAAAGGCTAGCTCATGACCAAAAACCAACCAATTCGAGAACAACTAGAAGCCTACATCGAAAAGAAGTATAAGCTTCATGAAGAGCAACTCCCTTTTAATCATGAAGACTATGCGGTATTTAGACAGCCGAGCGGCAAATGGTTTGCAGTATTCTTTGTAAAGCCATATAGCGAGTTTGGTCTAGGCGGAGATAAAACCGTAGATGTCGTGAGCTTTAAGATTCGCGACCGCGAGCTTGCCGAGACGCTTTATGAACAACCTGGATACATTAAAGGTTATCCGAACTCTGGCTGGGGTTGGGTTTCTGCCTTACTAGATGGAACAGTACCGTTCGAAGATTTATGTCGCTGGCTTGATGAGAGTTATAACGCGACGCTTCATGAGCCGGGCAATATGAATATTCCATTAGAAAAGCGAAAATAAAAGAAATACAATGTCAATGGCATAGATTCCGTAACTTTACGTTTAAAATTATCTCTAACCTTGATTTTTAACGTAAAGTTTGATATAATAAAGATATGATAAATCAAGTTACAAGAGATAGAATTAATGGCTTATCTGAGGAATATCGTAAGCTAGCCGTCAAGCATAAAGAAGCTATCAAAGAGCTCACTATTTCTGAACTTCCGGAAATGGTTTATAACTCAAACGCTATTGAGAATTCTACTCTTACACTTGAGGACACCGAAGACATTTTGATTCGTAACCAAATCCGCACTGATCACGAAATTCGCGAGATTTATGAAGCAAAGAATCTCGCTAGCGCCATAGAATACCTGATGGACAATCCAGAAAAAGAGATTTCCGTAGAGTTAATCTTGAAATTGCACAAAACCCTACTTACAAATATTCGTGACGAGATCGCTGGTCGTTTTCGTTCCGGTAAAGAGTGGGTACGTGTTGGTACGCATATAGGAGCTAATCCAGAATTCGTAAATGGTTTTATGCATGATTTGGTTAGAGATTATAACTCTGATAACGGCGAATATTTCTTGGAGAAAATTGCCTACTTCCATGCAGAATTCGAAAACATCCATCCATTTAGCGACGGCAACGGTCGTATTGGACGTTTACTTACAAACGAACAACTAGACATGCTTGGTTTGCCGCCAATTATTATCCCGAATAAATCGAAATTCGATGAGTATTACCCTGCTCTTGATGAATATACAAAAACCAATAAGGCGGATAAGCTGACTGAGCTATTTGCAAGCCTATTAATTGAGGCGCTGTATCGCCGTATTGCTAAACTAACAGCCAAAAAGATTATCCCGGTTGCCGACTGGGCTAAAAATAATAATATCAACCTTCAATCCGCCACAAACAAGGCTATCCGTGGAACTATCCCAGCGTTTAGGGTTAGGGGACATTGGATGATCGACAGAGAGTATACGGAATAAAAAATAACATAAAATCATTAACTACGTAATATGTCAATAGATCTTCGTAAAACAATGGTCCTCACAGATGGCATTCCCGAAACGCGCGAGCTTGCGTATTGTATTTTTAATGAAGAAAGTAATACCTACGACATAAAAAGAATCGGCGCTCGAAAAGATAGAAGATTTCCGTAATCTTCGTGGCGATCTAACGAAGACGATTGACCGTGAAAAGCTGTTCACGAGGCTAAGAAGCGGCGTGCTGAAGAGGGTTGCGAAGCCACTAAAGAAGAAAAGAAAGAGCGACCCAAAGCTTAAACCTGCTATTTTCCATTGGCATTCCTCTTCTACGTTTAGCATTTTAATTCAGAATCGCAATACCGCAATTTAAATAAGCCGCGAAAGTACACCATAAAATATACGGAACTAGCATATAAAAAGCCGGTTTAGAAATCTGACGAGTTTTAACCATTAGGATAATAATCAAAGCCCACATCACCATCAACCAGCCAAAGGCAAACCAGAAAAGGTCAAGTAAAAAGAACAGCGGAGTCCAAGCAAAATTAAAAACAAGTTGAACCGCATAAATTATGAGAGCGGTTTTAGCTGCGGATTTATCAGTAGACTTCCCAGAATCGCGCCCCTTCCACCAAATTAGGTAGCTTGCCACACCCATCAGAATATAAAGAATCGTCCAAGCAATCGGAAAAAGTATCGCCGGCGGTGCAAGCGGAGGCTGATTAAACTCGGCGAATTTCGCCATCGCATCGCGAGTAAAAAGCGAAACAATAAAACCGCCGCCAAGCGGGACGATAATCGCAAGAGTCGCCCGCCAAACCTTACCCCAAGTAGTTAATTTTCTATTTTGTTTCGGCATTGCAGATACTCCTTATGATTATTTCCATTTTATTTTAACATATTTTGTCTAATAAAAGCCAACAACAAAAAATTCCCCTGGAGACACTAACTAAAATTGGTGAGGGGCGACCAGACGTTGTTGCTCGGCTTTGCATGGTTGTTGACTGGTGTATTGACCACCCCGAATACACTGCAAAGATCAAGGTTATACCTAAAAAGGATTACCCGGTGCTGACGCCATGCGAGTTCTGAGGTATACATACAGGCAAAGAGATTCGAACTTTTAAGGAGCATTTCCCTGCCTACTCTCATCGTGATTCTGTCTGGGATGAATACGGTCGCATCCGTGATTATAATAATTCCAGAATCGAATCGCTGAAGTACGAAGCCGACGCTGAACATCGTGCTATGCAGGATTGTTTCGAACAGGCCAGTAATGCGTATCAGTATGGCGATAAATCTGAGGCTCCCTACTATTCTCAGCAAGGACACGAGCATAAAGATCGTCGCGACGCACTGAATGCCGAAATTTCCGAACTCGCTCGCGAAGTTAAACAAGCCAAGGCGAACGCTGAGGCTTCGGCCCCGAGAATTAGTTCCTACGCGTTCGACTCCGCAAAGTCTGCTTTCGAGTCAGCTAAGGTACGCCATGAATCAACGCAGGCAGAATTTAAAAGATTAAAATCTATGCGAGATTCTGCTAAAGCAGAGTTTGATCGTCTTCAGACGCAGTTCAAGCAAGCCCAAGCCGCATTCAATCGTAAGCTTGAAGAAGTGAAGTCAGAGCGTACGGCCAAGAAACAGCAGGCCGTGGATAAAGTCAACATGGCGCTCATAAAATCAAATGCCCATTATCTCGGGACCATCTTTGGACAAGACGCTAAGGTCGTTCCTAAAAAAGATGGGAGCGGTAAAATCGACGTATATTTTGGCGGTTTGAATGCTGCAGGAGACGGTTTTGGTCATGGTCATGCCACTATTGACATAAACGGCAATGTTACTTATCTTAGAGATGCTTGGGTCACAGACAAGCATGACTATCTGATTGATGAAAAAGCCGATAAAAAATACGGCGCGAACGCGGAAACGCACAAAATCTAATTCATTTTTACCAGCCAAATACTTTAAAGGCCAGCCATAGTTGCTGGCCTTTTCTTTTTATGGTATAATAGCGGCATGTATTTATCGGAATCGGAACGAAAAAAAATAATATCTGCGTATGATTGCGAAGACCTCGTCGAAAGCAATCATTATCAGGTTGAACCTGATACTTGGGTCTATCTTTTTCGCGATAAGAACGACAAGAAATATGTTTTAATTGACGCCGACTATATTGATTTTGATTTCGAGGTATACCCACATCTTTTGAGATTTGATAACGGCGAATTTACAAAACTTGATTTTGTTCTTCAACGTGAAGTACCGGTTAAAGATAGTTCTTCAAGAAAAAAAACTGCCGGGACCCTCTTATTTGAATATACCGACTAATTTTTCACATGGTGAACGTTGCAGAGAACTTATTGATGTAGCAGACGAGATAACGCGCCGCCTCTATAACGTGATTGATTGGATGTTTGATCATCCGGAATACAACCCTAAGACGAAGGTCATACCGAAGAAGGACTACCCTGTTTTAGTAGATGTTACGTTCTGATCAGGAATCACAAGGAAATGAACATTGAACCAATGTAAAGGAATAACTTATTCCTACAATGTCATTGGTATAATAGGCCCAGAGCGAAAACAAGGCACCGCATGGAGCTGGCAACGCTCTATTTTTTGTGTAAAATTAACCAAAAAATGGTTGACAGTATTTCTGAGTGCGTTATAATTAAGTTAACCCAGAATTGGTTAACGCCAGATTGGGCCAAAGGAAAGGACATCTATGAAGGTAAAACTAGGGGAATACTTGCGAGACCTAAGGCTCGCAAACAGCCAAACGCTAAAGCAGATGGCAGAAGAACTAGGAGTATCATCCGCATTTCTGTCGGCAGTCGAGAACGGAAAGAAGAATATGCCGGAGAAATGGTACGATTCTCTCTCTAGCAAGTATAACCTAAATAAATCCCAAGTAGCCGAATTGCGAGATGCCGCCGAAGAATCTTCGACAGCCATCAAGCTCAACTTAACAAACACTAACAGTATTAGCCGTGAGCTCGCCATCTCATTCGCAAGAAGCTTCGAAAAGCTAAGCGAAAGCGATAGCGCGGAGATCATGAAAATACTAGAAAGATAGATAATCACGCATGTCACGTCAGAATTATTCCGTAGAATGTAAATCCAGAAAACAGCTTCGCTTTTTGGCCGAAAAAGTTAGAGAAATACTCGACCTTTCTGACCGTGTCATGTTCCCAATCGTTGGGCTGTTAGATGTTTTTTCGAAAACGTTCGACAACTTTAGCTACGAAATAGTCGAAGACGACCAATTGCCGGATGATATCCATGCAGAAACGGATATTATGTCGGGGCACGTAACAATTAAGCAGAGCGTCTATGACGGCGCATGTGAAGGCAACGGTCGTGACAGAATGACAATCGCGCATGAAATCTGTCATTACATTACTCTTTGTACGCTGGGCTTTAGGGTTCAGCGTAATTTTAGGAAAGAAATTCGCCCCTGCGAGGACCCTGAATGGCAAGCAAAATGCATGGCTGGAGAGCTGATGATTAGCAAACGTTTAACCAAGAATATGGACCCGCTCGAAATTGCTGAAGCGTGCGGAGTGTCATTCGATGCAGCAAGATATCAATATGGAATTTTTAGGAGCGAAGAAGAATGACGTAATTTATTTAGGTGCACACAATTTACGACGATACTACCGGTTCGTCAATAATATTAACAATAAATTAAAGAGAGCTATGATATTCTCCAAATAAGTACGAGTATCTACCTCTCTTTAGGAGGTAATTCTCATGTCGAAATCTCTTACAGAGTACGACAAGTACAAAGTCATCCGGCCAGTAATTGGCGGATGCGAGTATGACGAAAATAGCTTCCCTATTATTCGTAATACTTTTAAAGACAACACTAACTGGGATGAGCTATATGTATGCGGCATCCAGAACATTACAAAGAAGAACGATAATCGCAATGCGATCGCGTTGATGTATTTGGACGACAAGAAACTCTTGGCGTACTGGAACACCCCACTAAAGAAGATTCCTCTGATGCTCGGATGCGCGGCAGTAGCAACGCCCGATTTCAGCTATTACGACTCGATGAATATTAATGAGATTCGTCATAATGTTTTTATGAATCGTTGGCTTGGCGCTACCTGGCAAAACTACGGCGTGAATGTAATCCCAACCATTGGTTGGGCTGGAGAGCATACTTACGATCTCTGCCTGAGTGGCGTCGAAGAAGGAACTCCAGTAACTATATCTACCCTCGGTTGCCAAAAACATGAGAAAGAATTCCTTGCCGGTTTCAATGAAATGAAGCAAAGAATTAAGCCATCAATCATCATTGTATTTGGCGACATGATAGAAGGCATGACTGGAAGATTTCTTCACTTCAAATATACTGATAGCTTTAACAAGAAAATGCGCCAGCAGCCATTAAAAGGAATGCTGGGCGTATTCGAAATAAAGGAGAAAGCATAATGGGTTCACGCGGAGCATTTGTAGATGTTGCATCTGGCAATTTTAATTTTAAAGAAAACGGCCAGGAGTACTTTTCGCTAGGAATTTTATCTAGCGATCCAAACGTAAAAGTCCTAGTCAAGAAAAAAGGTTCGGTCGCCCCGCCCGTGTTTTCACATACACCAGGGCGAATTTATGCCGTAGTTCAAAATGGCAAGCTCAAATACCTGGCATATTACGACGAGAAACATGATCAAGCCGTCTGTATTGACTTCGGACACGCACATAACGGCGTCAGGCCTCACGTTCATTACGGAACTGGCGATCATGATCCGAGCAAGCCCGGAAAGAAACCGACAAAAGCTCAACTTGAGCTAGCTAATAAAATTAAGAAGGAGTTCAATCTCAAATGAGTAAAGATTCATATTATGACAATACCGATCACTATGGTAGGTATACGAGCGTAGAACAATTCAAATCGCAATTTACTGGCGTCTGGGGGCCATCTAAAGACTTGTGGACGGCTATCGATTTTACATATGGCGAAAAGGGATACCGTATGGATACTGGACGTATATATGGAACCGAACCGGAAAAAACCGCGGATGGAAAGAAGGCCTTGTTCTATATGTATACCAAACGCGACAAATATGAGACTATCGACGACGATGATAAGCATCCACTCTATATTTTCGATAGTTGTTATGCCACGATAGACGACGTCTTGGAGCATTTCGAAATCGACGGGAAGAAACTCAAAGATATTATCCTAGAGGACGATTTCGGGATTGTTGAAAAAGGATAAAAAATAAAGGGCGCTACCGGCGCTCTTTATTTACCCTAAGAGAAATATGATATTCTCCAAATAAGTAATTCCATTATACCTATTTAGTGTAATATAGTCAATATTCTGCCTATGTTTAAGCATTAGCGTAAATGACAAAAAGCAAGAAAGGCAAATAGCCTATACTACACCGCTTATGCAAGCGCACTCCTAAAAGAAAAGGAGTTTATATGGCAAAACGCCACCCATTCAAGAAAACTAAACCCGGCGAGCCGATACCGATTACCGCCCGGCAACTTGAAAGCTTTATGCTCGAACATAACGGCAGATTCAACTCGCGTGATTACGACAAGTTTGAACGTATGGAACTTACTGAATCATCCGTTCGTGACGCGATCCACGAATTAAAGACTTATTCCCTGGAAACACTAGCTCAGCGCTTCGATGTGCGCCTTTTCGGGCGCGGTAAGCGCGTTTTTGCGAGGTTAGACGCCGAAGACGACAAATGGTACTACTTTTCCCTCGCATACATTCCACGCGCGTTAAATAACCGCGACGTAAATGACGCGATGGTTCAGATGTTTTTCATAGGTAAGTGGCGCGTCCATAAGCTTTCGCTTTGGGCTGAACCGGAAGATATTAATCATTACGGCAACGATTCTAACAAAACATTCTATCATTTAGTCAATAGATAGCGTCCACTTGGACACAATCGGGCTTTGAAAGTTATTGTGCAGAAAATAGGGGTGGGATTTTTACTTGACACAAGATGGTGAAAGATTTTAAAGCATAATCATTTTTCATAATATTTAGCACGCGTTAAAATTATAATAAGGATATTTATAACTTGAAAAGGAGCGTAATACATGAAATTACAAGAAGCGTGCGAAAAACTCAATAAACTGGCTGGGATAAAATTCAAAGACCTTTTTTCATCAGCCGATATGGAAGAGATTATTATAAATAAAGGCAAGACCGGACAATTGTTAGAGCTTGCATTAGGGATGAAGCTTTCGAGTGCAGATTTAGATTTTGAGGATGGAGAACTTAAAACAAATAAATGTGACGCGAATGGTAAACCCAGAGAAACTGTCTTTATTACGCAAATCAGTGCAATGATTGATGAACTTTTGGCTCAGAAGAAATTTGAAGACACGAAACTCTATAAAAAGATTAGCAATATATTATATGTACCAGTTTGTAAGGACGGGACGCCAGACAATTGGATGTTTTTACCGAGCATTCATGTCGATTTGTCAGATCCGAAGTATTCGGGCCTGTTAGAGATATGGAAAGCATATTATTACACCATTTGCAATCAACTTAAGAACCACATCGAAACTAGCCCAGACGGTTTTATCCATACGTCAAATGGTGAGCACATACAAGTACGTAGTAAAGACGCGAAAGACGGAAGCGGAAAATATCACCCAATTTATTCCAATACCTACGGGCGCTATGTTTCAAACAAAAACCATGCTTTTTATTTTAGGAAAAAATTCGTGGAGGACATTCGCAAGATTGCTGGAATAAAATAGTCTATTTTAGATCTAGTATTATTCTAGATTTGGAATATAATAGTAAGTGGAACAAGTGAGGTAAAATGAATTATATTTCAGCAAAAGAAACTGCTACAAAATGGGATATCTCTCAACGAAGAGTAGCTACTTTATGCTCTGAGGGGCGCATTATCGGTGCTATGTTCGTCGGAAATTCATGGGTAATTCCATGCGATGCCGTAAAGCCA
>JAFWHS010000022.1 GCA_017511925.1 Candidatus Saccharimonadota bacterium
CCACTTAGCAAATCAAAAGTTTGTATAGCATAGTCGCTATCCGTTATATTGATCAAAGCACTACTTGCTCCAACGGTCCGCATATTAACTGTATATCCTGCGACGCTCGTAGTAGAAGCCGTGATACTCTGAGACTCTTCATCGAACTGCCCTGGCAATAAATTCATTTCTACTGAATAAGAGGACATGGAGATGCCGATATCGTCTTCAGCAAAAACTTGGCAGTTCATAAAACCAGCCAAAATCGCAGAGAAAAAAGCCATCGAAAACAATAACTTACCTCTCACAATCTGCATACTATTATTATAGCACAAGCATCTTTAGTAGCCTGGTTTTTAGCTCAAGATTTTTCCTTATAAATATGACATAATACTTTCGCGATAAGCGATCGTGACTTTTTTCATAATTCACTACTTATTAATAAACTGATATAATTGGAATTATGAAAAAAAACTCAAGAAAGTTTAAATCAAATCTTCTCATTAATTTTCTAAATGGTTTCGTGGACGCTCTTAAGCTTTCTGGGAACAGTGATTTGTTTTTGGGTATTTTTATTATTCTGGAGGGTTTATGCTTGATCTTCGTTCCATCTCTTTTTTCGATCTGTATTATCGTTGGTACCGTAATAGGCTTCACCTGGTTAATTGAACTCGTTGTTGACATTTTGCAAGGTCGAAAAAAAGTCCGTAGTCTGCTGCAGCAAATACTTATTATCCTTATTTTAATCATAGCAGGAGTCTTCTTAATACTAATGCTAATTGACGGCCGCCTTGCACTTAATGTCGACAGAATTGCAGTTTGCGTCACCACCATCATTGACGGCGTGAAGAACTTTCTTGATGCTAATAAATACGGAAAACAGATTCTTCCCCGAGTATTCTTCAATATTCTTAATTTAGTTTACATTAATTATGGTCTTGTATATTTGTTTATTGGTGGGGACGGTATGACTAGCTTCTTTACTACTGGTATGCATGGCCTTGTGTTTATTTCTCTAGGGCTTACGGATTTATGGTTTTACTTTTTCGTTTCAAAAACTAGGCGCTTGCCAGATAAGAGCTCTAATAGCTCTAAAGAGTCTAGTCGATAGCTTGATTTTGTGACAATAATATGTTAAAATATGTGGTGGGTTAATCTCGTCTAACAATGCTCGTTAAAAAATGGCTCAATCATTGCGAAAAATGGAGGAGGTAGCCATGATCATCTTGGAGAAAATGAGGATTGATACTGCTGGCAGAATTGCAATTAAAGATTTCCTGGGTGATAATCCACCGAAAAAGGTAGGGGTGGGCTACAGGATTGAAACACGTGAAATCATCATCGTCCCCTGGGATGACAAATGTAGACTCGTATGCAGGAGCGTTGATGGTAAAAGGCGCGTCAATATCAACCAGCTGTGCAAGCTATTTGATGGCGACATATATCGAGTACTAGATGAAGACGGTATTAAGAAATTGATGGTTTTAAACCTCGATGAGATACCATTTGGGGCTTCGAACAATCGTATTTGCGAACGATAGATTAAGTCCAGAAGGTAGTCTTGCCAAAACCCACACGCGCCGAGGAATCCTCGGCGCATTTCTTATCTTGATATTTCCAGCGCTTTAAGCTATAATTTAGTAAGTTGGTACCGTAGCTCAGCTGGTTAGAGCGTGGGACTCATAAGCCCAAGGTCGGTGGTTCAAGACCACCCGGTACCACCATTAAATTGCTCCAGTAGGAGTTTTTTTGACTTTTTCTATAATGTATGTTATTATGTAGAAAGCTGACCAAGTATGGTTGGAGATCTATAGGTACATTAAGAAAGGATGCAGGCGGAAACTATGAGCAATAAGACATACCGCATCCGGCGCGGTCCTAGCAAAGAAGAAATTCTGATCATTCGCAAAAACCTAGATACTTGCGACGAAAAGGCTAAACATAGCGTCAGAATGGATGTTGAACTCCAATACACTGGACTTCTGGAAGATTCGGATTACGACTACATTGCTATGCCAATTAGTGACATAGTTGTTTGCGATGTTGTCTCGCTAGATGACTCCGACAGTTTCTTCCAGTTGGGCGGACATTGTAGGGCAATAATAGACTTAGAGCAGCTGAAGCCTACAAATCGCCCGCGCAAGATAGGGCTGTATCCAACTTTCGATTTTAGGATCGAGTACAACACCGAAACACGCGAAGGAGAAATCACCTTTCTCTAGGACAGTTACTGATCTTTCTAGTCACGGCCCAGGCGCAAGCCTGGGCTACTTTCTTTAGCTATTCAATTATCTTATGTTATAATTAAACTATGAAAAAACAAGGTTTTACAATTCTGGAAATTTGTATCGTTGCCGTCTTTGCTGGTCTATTACTCGTACTTTTCTTGGTTCAAAAATCAAATATTGATGCTATGGAACGCGATGAAGATCGTAAAATTGCCATTAACGCAATGTACTATGCTTTAGAAGAAAGCTTTTATCCCCAACATGGTTACTATCCGGAATCAATTAGCGAGGAAAATATTACCGTAATAGATCCTGCACTTTGGACGGATCCTTCTGGCAATAATCTTGGAGACCCTCAAAGCTCCTATCATTATGAAGCCGCTAATTGCAATAATGGCAAATGTCAGGAATACATCTTGAAAGCAGACCTCGAAAAAGAAGACACTTATATAAAATATAATCGTAATTAATTGTCTTTTTGCATTGATTTTTTAGCAATTGATATTAGCTTGGAAACACCTTTCAGCTCTTCTGGCGATATGTCGGAATACTTAAATGTATAAGTAGTTTCGTCACCAACTGTAGCAAGCCTCAACGTGCCATAATGAAATAGTCTTTGTAAGATCGTGTCTTGCCTGAAGCTGGCGTCCTCTATAGAGGATAAGTCAATGACGTTTACTGAGCTAGAGACTATAGTGTTCATTATTAGCTGAATTGCGCGCTTATTAGTAATAAATAGACGGTTGCCTTTGTAGATTTTTACTGCAACCAAGCAAATAATAATTGACGCTCCAAGCAGAGAAAACAGAACTATAAACAAGAACCTTCTTCCCATATCGTCAAGCTGTTCTTGCGCTAGCAATACGAACAAAAAAGCCAGCAATATTATTACTAGCCCAACAAATGTAGCAATTAGTATGCCCCAAAGGCAAATTTTAGCTCTAAAAAAAGCATATTCAACATATTCATCCTCGCGAAAACTTACGCCTGGGTAATCCCTCTTGCTTCTTTCATGACGGATTTTTGCTAAACTCTCATCCATGACACTCCTTTGGTATAATTATAACTTATTTTTATAATTTTTCAAGTGCGACTTACCCTTTTCGGTGACCACCCGCCCCCGTGATGTGCGCGCGATTAAGCCCATTTGCAAAAGATAGGGCTCGTAGTAATCTTCTATAGTTGAAGCCTCGTCGCCAGTTAGGGCTGCGATGGTGGTTAAACCAACTGGCCTATCACCGTAGTTGTTGTACATTAGCTCTAACATATTACGATCAGCTGGGTCTAGGCCTAGCTCATCAATTTCCATTAGTTCAAGTGAGCGTACGGCCATTTCGCGGTCTACTATGCCATCACCATTAACATCCGCAAAATCCCTCACTCGCTTAAACAAGCGGTTGGCAATTCTCGGTGTAAGCCTGGAGCGCGCCGCAAGAAGCCCAGTTGCTTCTGGCACAATTTTGGTATTTAAAATTCCGGCTGTGCGGTTAATGATTTGTTCGATTTCTGGCTCTTTGTAATATTCTAATCTATGAATAATGCCGAACCTATCTCTTAAGGGCCCCGCCAGTGAGCCAGTTCTAGTGGTTGCACCAATTACGGTAAATTTAGGCAAATCTAATCTTACGCTGCGTGCTGCTGGACCTTTGCCAATAACAATGTCCAACTTATAATCCTCCATCGCAGAGTATAAGATTTCTTCAACAGCCCTGCGCAGGCGATGAATTTCGTCAATAAAGAGCACATCTCCATCTTTTAAATTAGTAAGGATAGACGCCAAGTCACCAGCTCGTTCAATAGCTGGGCCGCTAGTAACTCTTAGTGATGCACCGAGTTCGTGCGCAATTACGCCAGCCATCGTAGTTTTGCCTAAACCTGGCGGGCCATATAACAAAACATGGTCTAGTGTGGAACCATCGCTACGTTTTTTAACTGCATCAATCGCTAATCTAATATTATTCTTAAGATGTTCCTGCCCAATGTATTCATTAAAAGTAACAGGTCTTAAAGAAATTTCAATCTTTTCTTCTTCTGGATCATTTTCTGTTGCTGTTGGCTCTACTAACCTCTCAATTGCCATAGGTATATTCTATCATATTTATATTTTATAGACCAAATCACCATAATAATATATAATGGTATTATGTATAAGGTTAAACGCTTAATTGCCATTTTAGTGTTTGTTTTGGTGACGATTGGCATGGGCGTTAGCGTATTCTTTTCTATTCAAGGAGACCAAGATGCCGACTACGTAGTAGAAACTAATGCGTTTTTTGCGCCGTTTGAATTCTACGATAATCGTAAAATCGTGGGAGTAGATATTGAAATCGTAGACCGCGTAGCCGCTAAATTAAACAAAACCATCCAAGTTAAAAATGTAGAGTTCGATGTAATTATTGACAACGTAGAAGCTGGGCGGATTGCTGATGCTGGAGCTGCGGGGCTCACCATTACTCCCGCTCGCGAAGAAAAAGTCAATTTTACAATTCCCTACTACACCTCGGTGCAGTACGTGATTTTTAATCGTAGCAGACCCCCCTCACTTAGAAACGACCATGTAGTTTGGGAGGCTTTGGCTGATTACACACTGGGCTCGCAAATTGGTAGCACCGGATACTTATTTATAGAAGATGAGATTGAAAACGGAATTCTTTCTGGCACCGATACTAGACTAAAAGGCATAGATTCTCATCAACTAGCAGCGGATGCTATTAACTCGCACATTGTGGATTTTGCTATTGCAGACGAGTTGGCAGCTAAGTTTATCATCGATAAAAACCCAGAGCTAGACGCTTTGCCCTTATACTATTCTGGCCCCACAAGAGAAGATGATTATCCGGTAGAAGAATCCTATGCCATTGCGATAAACAAGGAGCGCACGGAACTACTTGAAGCCTTTAATGAGGTTTTAGCAGAAATGCTTACAGAAAATGAGGATGGTCAAACCGAGATTGATAAATTAGTTTTAAAATATATGGGGCTTCAAAATGAATGATTTTTTTGGAAAAATAGGCGAGCTGTTTAATACTCCAGAATACATTGATTCGCTACTGCATGGATTTTTACTAACTATTCAGGTGTCTTATTTTGCGATTTTGATTGGTATTTTACTTGGTACAATTATTGCGCTAATTGATACCGCTAAAGCATCTAAGTGGTTAGTGATACCAAAATTCATTTGCCGAGTTTACATCACTATTATTCGCGGTACGCCGATGGCTTTACAACTATTTATTATGTTCTTTATCATTTTTGCAATTAAAGGGTTTCCGAGTATTATTATTGCGATTATTGCCTTTGGACTAAACTCGGCAGCCTATACTTCTGAAGTAATACGTGGCGGTATTTTATCAGTGGATAAAGGTCAAACTGAGGCAGGGCTGGCGCTTGGCTTGCCGCAGAGGACAATTTTCTTTAGGATTGTAGCGCCACAAGCAATCAAAAATATTATCCCGGCACTTGGCAATGAGGTTATTACCGTGATTAAGGAAACCGCCATCGTGAGTATGGTAGGTATGTACGACCTTAACATGGCCGCCAAAGACATTGGTTCTGGCCAAAACATGGCAAGCTACCTAGTACCGATGTTTACCGCAGCGCTATTTTACCTAGGTACTATTTATTTGATTTCCT
>JAFWHS010000023.1 GCA_017511925.1 Candidatus Saccharimonadota bacterium
ACAGATCTAGTGGCCGGGCGTTATCCAGAAAACTACAACGAAATGGTAGTATATTTATCTAATCCTTATCAGATTTCGGACTTTTTAACTTATTCGCTTGGTTTACATGATACCGATAAATTAAGTGAAATCATCAAAAAAATTATGGGTGGAGAAGATGTAAAAATTAACGGAAAACCGCTCTCGCTTACATATGATGATTTAATGAACATTGATTTACGTTTAGTATATTCAGCAGACACATATAAATATAATGCAAAGTACGACGTATACGAAGACATGACTAGCGACAACGCCTATATGATGAATCTATACGATAATCAATCCGAAAAGCTAAAAATTGTTGGCGTAGTAGTACCAAATTCAGAACTAGCCACAGGCAACGGAATCCTATATTTGCCATCATTAGTTACGCACGTTATCGAGGAATCAGCAAAGAAAGAAATCGTTAAAAAGCAATTAGATAACCCAACAGTTGATATCTTTTCGGGTACAAAATTTGGCGAAAAATCCAATAATTTTAGTTTTGAATTCTCGGATTTAGTTTCGGTAGATAATGCAACTCTATCTCAAGCTTTTAATGTAACTATAGACCAGAATGCTATTACGGCAAAAACTACGGAATATATTAACCAAATTAGCGACGATATTACCGCTGATGTTTCTCCCGTAAGAAACAAGCTGGTAGACAAATTCAAAGAGCTAGCAGATGGATTAACTAAAAAACTATACGAGATAATTATGTCTGGTGGCACGATTAATCAAGATAATATCGAGCAAATCATAGAAGATATCATTAATGAACAGGATTTTACGGAACTAGCAGACGAATATCTGATTCCGGCTGATAACTTTAAGAGTTTTTATGCTGGGGTGCTAAAGGGATTTCTGAGCGGCAAAGCGATGAATCCTGCTTTGACTGCTGACGAATATTTGCAAACTACTGAGGTAGATAAAGCCTTTGATACCTTATCAATCGCAATCACCGAAGTCGCAATGAAGCAAAAAATACTCACCAAAGTTGGGGGGCTAACTTCTTATCTAACTTCTAGTTTTTCCAAAGCCTTTAATATTGATGAGTCTAAACTACTTTCAGCATTTAAGCTAAACTTTACCGAAGAAGAGCTATCTCGCGTAGTAACAGCCATGTTTACAGAGAAAGAGTCCACCCTGTCTACTAATCTAGCTTTACTTGGCTATCAGGATATCGACGACCCATTCGAGATGGCTTTTTACTTTAATTCTTTTGATGGCAAAACTCATTTTATGAAGTTTTTGGACGAGTACAACGAGCTCATGAAATCTTACGACGCTGAAGATAAAGTAATTGACTACACCGATACTACGGGAATTTTAATGTCTTCGGTAAAAACAATCGTTGATGCGGTTTCTTATGTACTGATTGCCTTTGTCTCAATTTCCTTAGTAGTTTCTTCTATTATGATTGGCGTAATTACCTATATCTCTGTATACGAGCGAACTAAGGAAATTGGCATTTTGAGGGCGATTGGCGCCAGTAAACATAACATTTCGTCAATCTTTAATGCCGAAACGATTATTATTGGTTTTCTTTCTGGTATGTTTGGCGTGATTATTTCATATCTATTGATACCGATCATTAATGTGGTTTTGCATCATTTCACTGGGGATATTCCGCTTTCTGCAATGCTAGACCCCAAAATGGCTGGATTTTTGGTTATTTTAAGTATTGTTCTAACTCTAATTGGCGGCCTAATCCCCGCCCGCTCTGCATCCAAAAAAGACCCAGTAGAAGCGCTTAGAAGCGAATAAGTATTTAGGTGTATTCAAATAAAACAATATTGGCGTGGATTTTCTTGAGTATAGAATCATCCTCGAGTTGAATTTCGTTTTGGAGAACAAATTCAAGTCTGTAACTTTCAAATTTCAGCAGATGGGGAAAAATATCAAACTCGAAATCGCCAAGATAATCCGTAACGACTAGAATGTATTTTTTATTCTCATGCTCAAAAAGATAAATCCAGGTATCAGGTCCAACTTTGTAATGATTGGCTTCGATATAATCTTCAAAACCATATGCGACCATTATTTCTTTTCGTTCTTCACTAGATAAAAACATATCCTTACTATACCATAAAGGGAAACGACCGGCAACTAGTGCCGGTCGTAGTATTTGGTTGGTTGATAATTAGATATTATGGGTGTTCGTTCCGCGCTTTCTGGCATTGTCAATCAAATAATCATCATGGTCCTGCCAGGCGTCGCGTAGATAAGTGACATTCCCGTCACAATCTATGACGGCGTGGCCATGCCCAATTCCATCCCCAGCAGCATTCAGACCACCAAAGAATATATGGGTCGTACCATCACTATGCGGAACAATTTTGGCGTTTTGGCCAAAAAGACTTCCGAGATAGTGCGCGTTGGATTGTACGAGCGCCATATTGACCTTTTCCACAACCTGCTGTTGTTTTATAGCGCGTTCTGACCTTACTTCTTCGAGCTTTTGCCTGAATGCGGTCTGGGCTTGCTTAAACTGAACATGGAGGCTATCAAACTCAGCTTTAGCGGAATCTCGCATGGCTTTTAGTCTTTTAAACTTAGCTTGCGCTGATTCATGACGGCATTTCGCCACCTCAAAAGCAGATTTGGCACGGTCAAATGCGGAAGAATCTACTTTTGGCGCCGAAGCCTCAGCGTTTGCTTTGGCTTGTTTCACTTCACGTATAAGCGCTGAAATTTCTGCATTTAAATCATTGCGACCATTTCTATGCGCATGTCCCTCCTGAGAATAGAATGAGGCCTCAGATTTATCGCCATACTGATAAGCGTTACTAGCACGCTCAAAACAATCTTGCATAGCAAAGTGTTCGACGTCAGCCTCACGCTTTAAAGACTCAATTATGACATTATTACGGTCACGGATACGGCCATATTCTTCCCAAATCGAATCACGACGAGAAAAAGCTAATTTCCTCGCTTCGAACTCGCTATTCATGCATTCTCGAGTGCGGACCCTTTCTTCTCAAGCCGATTGCATAGCAGCATACGCTGCGTTAGTTTGCGCCTGTAAATTCTTAAATCTCTGAAATGCGGCCTGTTTTTGTTCAAAGAGCGACTGCTGTTCTGCCTTTAATCTGTCTAGTCCTGGACTCCTTGGCATGCTTCAATCACCAACCTTCTAAATAGTAACGTACGTTTATGCCCCACCAACCAAATACTAAACTAGTTATAACATATTTTTGATAAGATGTAAAAACAAATACACAATCAAAGCAAGGCTCCTTCGGAGTCTTATTCTGGTTTTGGCTGGGGTGGTAGGATTAGACTTTTGCTTTCGCAAAAGTCTTCCGTTCCTCCTCGCTCAAAAAATCAAGAGCAAGCTCTTTATTTTTATTCGCTTCGTCGTCCGGTCGAACCAATGGTTCTCATCCTACTATTTCCAGATGCAGAATTAAATAAAGACCCTACGGGTCTTTCTTTAATTCTGTGGCTGGGGTGGTAGGATTCGAACCCACGCATGGCGGGACCAGAACCCGCTGCCTTACCACTTGGCGAC
>JAFWHS010000024.1 GCA_017511925.1 Candidatus Saccharimonadota bacterium
TTGCTTACCGAGATGATGATAATGACGACGACGAAGAAGAAGAAAACGGAGTAGTCAATAGCTAGCTTTAAAACTTCACTTTAATTTGAGGGTGTCTAGATATTATGATATAATATTTGCATGATAGTTACCAGATTTGCACCCAGCCCTACGGGGTATATTCATATTGGCAATGTTCGTTCTGCGATTTATCCGTATTTGTTAGCTCGTCAAACAGATGGCAAGATGATTTTAAGGATTGAAGACACCGATCGTGCGCGTTATGTGGAGGGTGCAACCGAACTAATTGAGGACACTTTGGAATGGTTAGGCTTAAATTGGGATGAAGGCCCGATTGTGGGCGGAAAGAATGGTCCTTATTTTCAAAGTGAGCGTAAGGAAATCTATCATGATTGGGCACGTAGATTAATCGCTATGGGCCGTGCTTACGCTGACCCTACTCCGCCAGAACAGATTGAAGAATATCGGAAACAGTGTAATACAGCAAAAACGCCATTCCTTTATCGTAATTTTCGTCCTACTAAAACGCCAGAATGGGAGCCTGGTATTCCGCTTAGATTTAAGGCTGAACCTAAATCTTATGAATGGCACGATGAGGTGATGGGTGATATGCACGCTGGCCCAGAAGTTTTAGATGATATTATTCTGATTAAAAAAGACGGTTATCCAACTTATAACTTTGCCCATATTGTGGACGATGCGGAAATGGGCGTTACTTACGTAATGCGCGGCGTAGAATACTTATCTAGCACCCCAAATTATTTGGCACTGTATGAAGCTTTAAATCTTACTCGTCCGAAGTTGGTATCCTTGCCGCATATTTTGGCTCCAAATGGCAATAAAAAGCTTGGCAAGCGTGATGGGGCTAAATCGGTTACTGAGTATCGTAAGGATGGTGTGCTAGCTGAAGCAATGCTAAATTATTTAGCATGTCTTGGCTGGAATGATGGTAGTGAACAGGAAATATATACTAAGGAGGAGTTGGTTGCTAAGTTTTCGTTAGACCGTATTCAAAACTCTGGTGCTAGATATGATGAGGTTAAGCTACTTTGGATGAATGGCCAGTGGATTAGAAGGGTATTTGATGAGCAAGGGGCTGAGGCGCTTTATGCGCGAACTCGAGATTTTTGGCCCGAGAAAGCCAAAGGCTATAATGATGAATACAGAATTAAGGTTCTTTCTATTATCTATGATCGCTTGAAGACCCTTGCGGATTTACGTGAAATGAGCGCCTATTTCTTTGCCGACCCAGAGATTGACGTAGATTATTTGATTAATAACAAGTTTATCAAAAAAATGTCTGAAGCTGAGATTGAGGAGCTATTAAGGATTGTGGTTGATCGGCTCTCTAAGGTTGATTCATGGAATAAAGATAATCTTCAGCAGGTTTTAAATAGTCTTCTAGAAGAAACAGGTAAAAAACCAGCAGAGTTATTTAGTTTGATACGGATTGCACTAAGTTTTGCGCCTTTTAGCCCGGCTCTTAATCTAACGATGGATGTTTTAGGAAAAGAAAAAACGCTGGCTAGACTAAATGCCGTGGCTACTGCGATTTAAAGAGATACTGCGATTGAACGAATTTGCTTATTAGTGAGGGTGCCGGAATTAGTATTGATTTTGTATGTTATTCCGCCATTTACCCAGGCGGCATTGCTACCATTAATGTAAATAGTGACTCCCTGTTCTCGCACAACCGTATAACTATCTTTCCATTCTGGTTGGACGTAATTAGAGAGTAGGGCGTTTGAGTCCCAGGAAGATTTTTCCTCAATTAATGTAAAAGAGCCAACTGGGTCACTACATGCGAAATCTAAGACTATTATACCTTCTTCGGATGTGATACTGGTTATATTGTAGCCGCGTGGCACATAGCCTGGATAGGAAGCGTTAATGCCGGTTTGCATAGCGGCTACTCTGAGCGATATGTCTGGCATGTTAAGATTCACAAAGTATACGATAGCGAATACCGCCGCAGTAGTGCAAGCTAAGGCTAGCATAACGCGCCCGAAGCTAAAATGCATTTTATTAACGCGTTTGTTTTTAATGTGGGCGGATTGTTGTTGAGGGTCGCTAGATTCGGCTGCTGCTAGGGCTTTTTTGATAGCTTGGTCTTTTAGTTCTTTTGCGGAAGGTTGAGACGTGGCAATCTGATTGGCTGTAGCTTTGGTTCTTGCTTGCATTTTGGTATTTGCCGTAGTTTGTAGTGGATGAGGTACTGGTTGTTCCATGTTGGTCTTTGTGCTGTTTTGTTGTTTGATGGCAGCCTTAACACTTGAATAATTAAAGTGAGAAATTTTTGGGGACTTTTTTATGGAAACCATACCGTCGCTTTTTTTGGTGGGACGTTTGACATATTTTCTATTTAGGGTAGTTGAAGCTCGCACTTTTCTATGCGCATTTTGAGCTTGCTGACCATCAGTTTTTTGCATATTGTACCTCTTTTATACTTATATCCATCATAACCTTTTTGGTATAAAAAAGCAAGAGCTAATTTTAATGATAATTATGTTATAATAATGGTATTAAATAATTCATTATGGACCAAGAAAAGATAAAACGTGTTCAGCATTTTAAGGTGATTGCCTCCGAGATAGTGATGGTAGTAGCGGTGATTTTGACGGTATCAATCTTAGTTTTGATTGTCTCTGGTTATTGGTTGAATTCTGATTTTAAGGTAGAACGGCAAGGTCTTCTGCAAATATCTTCTATTCCCACTGGTGCCGATGTGGATATAGATGGCGACACTTCTTGGCTACAACGCACAAATACGTCTAAAACACTATTTAGTGGCGAGCATGCCATTACGCTGTCCAAGGAAGGCTACGATACGTGGTCTAAGACTATTACGATTCGTGAAGGCTTACTTTATCGTGTACATTATCCACGCCTTTTTTTGAGTCAACGTGAGACAGAAGTAGTAACGAGTGTTGATGATACCATCTTCGCTACGGTGTCTCCTGATCGTAACACGTTGCTTTTGGCTAATAAGACTATGGATTGGCAGATAATGTTTTTAAATGACGAAAAAATAGTTCCCCGTAAAATAAATGTTGGCAAGCTATTTGCGGCTTCTACCACTTCGGAGGAGAGCAATGCGAAGCTTTTTTCGGGTGAGATTTTATCTGCTGATTGGGCAAAAGACAATGCGCATGTTCTATTTAAGATTAAAGAATCAGATAGAATTGAGTGGATAATGCTCGATATTGAGAATGTAAAGGATAGCATCAATCTTTCACAGAAATTTGATATGGATTTTGATGACGTTCAAATTATGAATAATTCAGCTAATACTTTAGTGGTGCTACAAGGGCAAAGCTTACGAAGAATTGATGTTGCAAGCGAGCAAATATCTGCAATTC
>JAFWHS010000011.1 GCA_017511925.1 Candidatus Saccharimonadota bacterium
CACCGCCCGTCAAACCATGAGAGTCACCAACACCCGAAGTCCGCTTCGGCGGCCTAAGGTGGGGGAGATGATTGGGGTTAAGTCGTAACAAGGCATCGGTACGAGAACGTGTCGATGGATTACCTCCTTTCTTGAGAAGGAATTGATGCGTCTGAAACAGTAATGTTGCAGATAGCTAGGTCGGTTACGGTTATGATTATGCAAGCTTGAATCATAACAACTCTAGAAATAGACGTAACATTAAGCTAAATGACGATGATTTGCACAACTAAGTTGTTAAACTAAAGTCCACCCTACCAGGGTGGACTTTTTGTGTAAAATGTGATATAATAAAAAAAGTACCTTAAAAAATTTAAAAAGAAGGGGGTGATGTCAATGAAAATTGGCATCGTAGTTGCAACTAAAGAGGAGATGAGTCCATTCTTTGAGGTATTTGGCCCAAATGACCAGAGCTTTTCAGCGGTAAATGGTAGCTATGAAGTGTTTAAGTGGAATTTAGAGAAACATAATTCGGCCATTTACCTAGTTCAAAGTGGGTTCGGAGAAATCGCCGCCACTTCAAGTGTCCAGTATTTGATTAGCGAACATGGCGTTAATATGGTAATCAACTATGGCGTAGTTGGCGGTCTGGATGATGGGTGTTCTGTTGGCAAAATTGGCTATGTTGAACGAGCCGTGCATTACGACTTTGACATTTCAGCCAATGGCCATTATGCCCAGGGAGAATATCCCGGCAAAGGAGTATTTCTGCGCCCAGAAAAGGATGCCGTCCCGCAGCCTACGTTAAAATACTATGGTCTATCAGAATTTGTTTGTGCTTCTGCGGACAAATTTGTTGCCGCCGGCGAACCAAAAAGGAAACTAAAGAGAGACTTCGGCGCCGATATCTGTGAAATGGAGGCAGCTGGTATCATTATTACCTGCAATAGAAATAGTGTGCCAGTTACTCTTATTAAAGCCGTTTCGGATGGTGTAAATGAGGACTCCGAGGCATTCAAAAAGAACGTCCAGGACGCATCGCTCAAATGTGTAAAATTAATACACAAGATCCTCTACAATGCAACTTAACAAAAGCCGCGTATCACGCGGCTTTTTTCCTCTATATTTTTATCTCTCGTCGCCCTCGCCATGTAGCTTATTGCGCTTCTTGCGACTAGATAACTTCTCTATATTGCCTTCCGCTACATCCGATAATGACACGCCAAGATATCTAGCGACATTTGCTACATACCAAAGCACGTCACCAAGCTCTTTTACGAGTGCGGTGCGATCTTCCTCAGACGCATAGCCACCCTTATCTCTTAGGATTTTTTTAACTTTATCTGCCGCTTCGCCGGCCTCACCCGCTAATCCTAAAATTTTTTCTAAAAAACCCGGAGACTTCAAATCCACCGTAGTCTCAAATAGGTCATATTCTGCCGCCTGTTTTTGATATTTGTCTAAATTCATCTTACCTCCTGGTTAAGATAATTATATCACATGTTATAATTAGAGATATGGAAGACACCCGTAACCTCATCGATGAATACAAAGGTCTCACGAACGAGCAAGTTTTTGAGGCTTTGGATAAAACCCGTACTGGCCTCGAAATTGCTATCGAAAACGTTGAACACGATTTTAACATTGGCTCTATCGTCCGCACGGCCAATTCTTTTAATGTTAGCAAAGTTCACATCATTGGCAAGAAAAAATACAACCGTCGCGGCGCCATGTGCACTGATAAATATCTTGAAATTATTCACCATTCCAGTATAGAAGATTTTTTAAAATCTCAAGAAAACAGGGAACTGGTAGCCATAGAAAATAACACTCCGCGCGCCCAGGCGCTCCATGATAAAAATTTCGCCAATAATACTACATTGATTTTTGGCTCCGAAAACAACGGTATTACCTCAGATTTATTAGAGAAATCACAAGACGTTAGATATATAGAAAGTTTCGGTTCCACCCGTTCAGTGAATGTAGGCGCCGCCGCCGCTATCGCCATGTACGAATGGACGCGTCAAAATGTTTTTGATTAGCCTCTATTAAATAGCAGTCTAATCAAAGCTGTCATTACAAAAGAGAATAAATTGGTTGCCACCAAAAAACCAATAACAATCGTAATGATGCCAAATAATTTCACCTTCTCGTAAGAGGAAACACCGTTGGCTAGGTTTTCAGCAATTTGGCGGTAAAATATTACCACCAGCCCACCGGCCAAAATAATGCCAATACCACCAAACATCCACCCGAGACTAAATGTAAAATCCATAGCTATATTATAACATAAACAGAAAATATCAGAGTAAAATATTGTAAGCGAGATTTTATCAGGAAAAAAGCGCCCATTACTGAGCGCTGCGGCCAAATAGCCGTGTGAAGAAGCTGAGTTTCTTCTTAGAGATACTGGTGAGATCTGGGGTGGTTTTACCTTGATATTCGTCCGGGAAGACGAAGTTGATTTTACCTTTGCGAGCCTTAGTGAGGTCTCCAAGCGAAGAAATCTTATGACCAGTTTTATCGAATTTGTCACGCACCTCTTTATAATGCTCCTTGTGATAAGACTCATCCTTGGCGTTAAATTTTTCAATATCCGCGGAATACTCGGCCTCAAGATGCTCTATGAGGGTCTCTAGCTCTGAAATTGGCATTTCGGCATATTCGTCGTAGTCAACGATCCAATCCTGATCCATGAGCCACTTAATGCTTTCTGGATCTTTGAAAACGCATTTAAACCAAAAACCATCGACAGAGCTATCGTTCATGAAGAAGATCCCCTCCTTATCAGCGCCAAAGATTTCTTTTAAGATGCTCACCGGAAAACTATTGAGTTCATGCATAATGTAAGCCACCTCATACTTTTGTAGATAGACGTTCTCATTGATCTTGATTTTCATATCAAACCCCTCCTTAAACAGAATCGAAACCAGCAATAAAAAAGAGCATAGTTTACCTACTATGCAATTCTAACATATTTCAAATAAAAAGTCAAAAAATGGTGGGGATATGTGGACTTGAACCACAGACCTCGTCATTATCAGTGACGCGCTCTAACCAGCTGAGCTATATCCCCATCATGTTAAATTTGGTGGAGTAACAGGGACTCAAACCCTGGACCTCTGCCTTGCAAAGGCAGCGCTCTAATCAACTGAGCTATTACCCCGTACGACTATTTTACCGCAAACCTCTAAAAAAGTCAAAGGGAATTAAGCCAAAAGAAGAAACCGCCTATTTTGGGCGGTTTCTCAGGTCATACATACACTTAAGTAGCCTCGCAGTTTAATCTACTCAAGTTAAAATAATTTTATATCACGGCATGCATAAAGTCAATACCTTTTTTCCACAATTTGTGCAAAACATCACAAAAAATTGTTCGGGAAAATTAAAAATATTAAAACATAAAATAAAGAAAAAGCGTATTGACAAAACGAAAGCACTATGGTATAATGGAACTATTCACTCGTAAGAGGGTGGTTTGTTATCAATTTTAAGAATTTGGTGGGCGGAATAGGAGTTCTAGATGTCTGGAACTAAAGCTGGCGGCATGAAAGCTGCTGCTACCAATAAAGCCAAATATGGCAAAGAGTTTTATGCTCGTATTGGTAAAAAAGGTGGCCAAAATGGTCACACCGGCGGTTTTGCTGCCAACCCTGCACTAGCACGTGTTGCTGGCGCTAAAGGTGGCCGCATCTCTCGTCGTGGCCCAGCTAAAAAAGCTGCTTAAATTAAATATCGCATCTTGGACAACTATATTGTCCATCTGGCGTCTGAAATCGCGTTAGCCCACATTTCGGGCAACGCGATTTTTTGTGCAGCCAGTCTCTATAAGTGTCCAATTGATTCTGTGCGAAATCCTCATCTATCTCTATTCCGTAAATCTTAGCTAGTTCAGTGGCCTTATCCCAGGCTGCTGCCTCCATCTTCAGTCTTTCAGCATCCAATCTAAAAGTTTTATGCCTTAACACCGCGTGTGCCACCTCATGCAATAATAAAAGTTTCCAAAAATCTTCTTCTGGCCCCACCATAACAGTTTTTGGTGGCCTAAAAGCGAATTTCTTTCCATCTCTTATAATTAGCTCGGGAAAATCTGTTTTAATTTTGGCTATAAACTCTTTATCCATCATAACAAAAGGGAATCACTCACGCTCTTTCTGTTTAGCGTATAAATATCCACCATAAATTACAGATTCCGTCGGGCGTTTTGGTCGTCTAAACTTCACCTTTGGGATCTTCGGCAAGTATTTAGCATATAAACGGAAAATCTTACCAAGCGGACCACCTAAAATGATCGTATTCGGCCGGTATTCTTTTATTATATCTGGCAGACCAAGATAGATCCTCGTAGCGACATCTTGCATAATCTCTTTACCTCTAAGATCCGTGGCATATTTAATGCCGAAAGCTTTCTCTAGAGCGCTTGCTGCGGCAATATCTTCCCACTCTTTTGTTTCTCCATTATAAGAGTATTTTTTATGGCCAGGCTCAAATCCGTCAGTATCGTTCACTAGAAGTTTGCCGTCTCTTGCTACGCCACCTCCGATACCAGTAGAAAAAGTCAAAAATACCGTTTTGCCAGGAATACCCTTAGATTCATAAACTGAAGCTAAGTTTGCATCATTTTCATAATAAATTGGACAGCTGAATAATTTATTTAATGTATCCGAAAGATTAAACCAACCCCAGTCACGGTTACCTAAGTTGGCTGAACAATTTTTTTGTTCAATGCGTACGTGCCCAGGTACAGCTACAGCCAAAGCCCTTATATCATATTTTAGAAAATCCTGTAAATTGCGTGATAATTCGTTTAAAAACTGTATTTTATCTTGTGGCGTCTTAAACTTATATCGCCTCCGTACTCTCCCTCGTTTCGAAAAGAGCGCAATTAAGGTTTTTGTTCCGCCGATATCGATTACTAAATACATATCTTGATTATATCATGTAATTTTGATATAATTATAGGAGTTTTAGGCTCATTCATTAGCCTTGTTATTGGCCAAGGTAAAAGCTTGTTTTCTATCTTGCCGGCTGATGAATGAGTCTAAAGGAAGGAATAAATTAATCATGGCAAATGCCAAAAAAATTACTATGGATGAACTTCTCGCTGGTAGTGAAGAGTCATTCAAAAAAGCTATCGCAGGTGATACCGTTTCTGGTACGGTTATCTCCGTCAAAAAACATGAGATTCTAATTGATCTCGGCGCACAAGGCGTAGGTCTCGTACCTCGCAAGGAAGCGTCTTTCGCTCGCAACCTAAACGTTGGCGACGAAGTTACTGCTTCAGTTATTGAGGCAGAAATGAAGGACGGTTATGTTCTATTGTCGCTCCGCAAGGCTGTTAAAGACAAGGGTTGGGATGAGATCCAGGCCAAGCTTGACAACGCCGAAACTGTAGAAATCACTCCATTCGACGCCAATCGTGGCGGTCTACTCGTAGAGTACGAAGGTATCAGGGGTTTCTTGCCAGTTTCTCAGCTATCTGCAGAGCATTATCCTCGTGTAGGTTCTGCCGACAAGGACGAAATTCTTCAGAGACTCAACTCTCTCGTTGGTAAAAACATTAAGGTTCGCATCCTTGACGCAAACAAGAAAGAAAACAAGCTTATCTTCTCAGAGAAAGAGGCTATCAAAGATGGTCTCGCCGAACGCTTTGCTGAACTCAAAGTTGGCGATATCGTCAAAGGCGTCGTCACAGGTGTGGTGGACTTTGGTGTATTTGTAAATGTCGATGGCATCGAAGGCTTAGTCCATATCTCAGAAATCTCATGGGAACGCGTTAACAACCCATCTGATTATGTCAAGGTTGGCGACAATATTGAGGCTAAGATCATCGCTATCGATAAGGAGCGCCTATCGCTATCAATGAAACAATTGGTAGAAGACCCATGGCTATCAGAGGTAGAAAATCTCAAAAAAGGCTCCAAGGTTGAAGGTACTGTTACCCGCATTACTCCATTTGGTGCATTCGTACAGATTTCGCCTGCAGTAGAAGCTTTGGTGCACGTATCTGAACTCGGCGAAGGTTCTGACGTGGATCCTGAGAAAGTCTTCACTCTTAATGAGCGCAAAGATTTCAAGGTGCTAGATATCGATAAGGAAGGTCGCAAGATCTCATTGTCTATCGCCAAATAGTGTAATAATAAAAAATAGCCCCGCTAAACAGGGCTATTTTTTATTGACTTTCCAGATATCTATGCTAATATCTAAGCATAAACATCATAAAAATTTAACAGAAAAGGGGCTCTACGTAAGATGAGCGGAGAAAACGTAAAAACAGATCAGACATCTAATCAAGATTCTGGTGTATGGAGCAATTTTGATAATTTTGCCGGCGAAAGAAATGTAAATGACAAAACCGGTAAAGAGCGTACCTTTTCCGAATTTGATTTATATCCTCGCCAACCAGGTGAGTCTTCTGAAGAATATGGTGCCAGGCTAAAGGACATGCACGAAAAAACCGCCAAATACATGGCCGAGCAAGCTGCCAAGGAAGAGGCGTCCAAAGCTATCATCGACGCACAAAATATGAGAACCAAAGATTACTTAGGGTCTGATTTTGGCAAAAAAGAGTTGGATGCGGAAGCTAGTTACGATCGTATTGCCGACAAATTAGAACGTGCAGTTCAAGAAGGCAGAATGGCTAAAGAGCACGCTGATAGACTCCTTGAAAGAAAACTAAATTCATCGATCAAAGAAATAGATGGTATTCGCCAAGATTTTGAAGATAGTAAAACCGTTGGCCCAGAAGAGGATCAAGAGGCCTATGAGAAATGGTTGGAAGAGAGAGGCTTCAAAGAAAAACCTGCCACGAAGAAAACTACCGCAGAAGATGACACGCCTAAATCCGTTGAAGAATCCAAAGCGGAAGAATCAAAAGATGCTAAAGAAGAAAAAGTAGATATCTCCGCAAACGTTATCGACGAGGCTAAGGAGCGTCTAATTAAAGAATTAGGGCCAATAATTTACGACCAAGTTATGATGGTGGTTGCTGGAGAAGTGGATCGAATCTTCAGCGGAATCACTTTAAAATCTACAAAAGAGATTGTTAGTGAGCCGGCCCCCAAAGCCACAGAAGCACCAAAAGAAAACCCAGAAGAAGCTCGCACTAAAGAAACTATACTAGCTGAAATCAATGAAAGTAGGAGCCGTAGAGGTGAAGCCACACTTGATCTCGCCAACAAAGAAGCGGAGTTAAAAAAATACGATCAAGGGATGAAAGAAATCCGAGCCGAGCTCCAAAAAAGGGGTGCATCGGAAGTGGAGACTGACGCGATAGATTTAATCAGATCCAATAGCGATAAAATCGGTGGAGATAAGGGAATAAGTATCCTCACTTCCAAGGGATTTTATGATGAAAAATTCTATGAAGATTGGTGGGATAACAATCTGGATGATAATGGCAGAAAAACAGTTCGAAAGATTCTAAAGTCTAACTCCTCTGATAATTCCAATATTAGTAAGCGATTTCTTAATTGGCTTGCTCAACACGATAAAGAAGAAGGCCAATTTAGCGGCCAAGCCGCAGCTTAGGCAACAAATATGATATAATCAAGTCTTAAGGAGAAGATTTGTGAAATACACAAAAAAAGATTACGATGAGCGCCCTTGGCTGCAATTCTATGAGGAAGAAAACTTACCAGGTAATATAGAATATCCAGATTGTTCCATGGTAGACATGGTGATGCAGTCTGCCGAGAAATGGCCAGACAACATTGCTTACTCATATTACGGACACAAAGTTACTTATAAGAATTTTGTTAAGAAAATTGAGAAAACCGCTCGTGCGCTTAAAAATTATGGCGTCAAAGAAGGCGACCGCGTAACTATCTGTATGCCCAATACTCCAGAGGGTATTACCATGGTTTACGCCGTCAATATGGTTGGTGCCATTTGTAATATGGTTCACCCCCTATCCTCTGAAAAAGAGCTTGAATATTATATCAAAGTTGCAGATTCTAAATATGTTTTAGTTTTTGATGCTGTATTTGATAAGATTTACAGGCTACGTGATACTGCTGGGCTAGAGCGCATTATCGTAGTGCGACCTTCAGATGGTCTTGGCTTTTTGAAACAGCGCATGTATAAGCTTCTCCATGTAAAAAAAGTTAAATTACCATCAAATGATAGTCGCGTTGTGCTATGGGAAGATTTTATCGCCAATTCATATTTCTACCAAGGGAATTATCATGAAGAACGCGGCGGCGAAGATCCAGCGATAATTATGTATTCCGGCGGCACCACCGGAGCCCCAAAGCCAGTTTTGCTCTCAAATCTTAATATCAACGCAGAGTCGCTTTGTGACGCTACTGTAATTCGCCAAATCGAGCCAGGCGCTACGGTCCTATCCATTCTGCCACTTTTCCATTGTTTTGGCCTTGGCGTTTGTATTCACACACCACTCTGTAAGGGAATGGGCTGCATTCTTATTCCAGCTTTCTCACATAAACAATTTGCTGAAATTATTAGAAAAAATGAGCCAAACTTTATCGTTGGTGTACCCACACTATTTGAAGCTCTCATTAATACAAAACTAAAATCTGATGACCTCAAATCTGTTACTGCTGTAATTTGTGGTGGCGATGCTTTAAACCAGACCCTCCGCGACAAAATCAATAACTATCTTGAAGCGCACGGTTCTAGTGCTAAAATCCGCGTCGGCTATGGTCTCACTGAAGGTTCTGGGGCGGTTTGTCTTTCGCCTGAAAATTCTTTCAAAGATGGTATTATTGGTGCACCACTCCCAAGTACGGATCTCAAAATCATTAAAAACGATACTTTCAACAAACTTCCAGCTGGCGAAGAGGGCGAAATTTGTATTTCTGGCCCACTTGTCATGATGGGGTACTTGGGCGACGACGCCGAGACAGCTCAGGCACTTCGTGTGCACCCAGATGGTAAGTTATGGCTCCATACCGGAGACATCGGATACTTGGGCGACGATGGTTTTATCTATTTTGCCCAAAGACTCAAGCGCATTATTATATCTTCAGGCTACAATATTTATCCAACCCACCTCGAATCTATCATCAATTCACATGAAGGAGTTCTTACCTCCACCGTAATAGGCATAGATCACCCATATAAAGGGCAAGTGCCAAAAGCCTTTATTGTGCTAAAGCCCGGCTATCGCCCCGGCAAACGTTTAGAGCGAGAAATCAGGGAACTCTTAGAGCGCAATGTTCCAATCTACGCTCTCCCGGCTTCATATGAATTCCGCGATAAACTCCCGCACACTAAAGTCGGCAAGGTCGCTTTCCGCGAACTCGAAAAAGAAGAAAAGAAAAAGTAGACTTATTTATAATAATTTAGTCTTACTCTAATTTTTAATTTCAGAGGTTTTTCTTGCAAAAATTTATTTTGTCGCCAATTAGGAAAATACTCTTTCAACATTTTGCGCGACTTCTCAAATCCAATTTTTCCTTCGCGAAATTTAGCAAAATCCTTTGCCGAGTCGATCAGTAAATTCCAAATGAAAAACCATTCTAGCTCATCGTGATACGTTTGTTCAGCCCCAACGCTGCTGAATCTTTCGTACAGACCAGTAAGGGCGGGGAAGATATCAAAAATATGCGAGCTGAACTTAGTTTTATGTAAAACCGATTCCGGATTATCACAATAAAAGTATAATGGTTCATTGATACTAGAAAATTTATCAGTGTAAAGTATCAAAGAAGACATCAATTCCATATCTTCATGGATGATACCTTCTCGGAACTTAAAGTCATGCTCCAGCCACCATTTTCGCCGAATAATTATTTGCCATGGCCCCATACCATATCTCACAAAGCGGCTCTTATAATTCGGTTTAGTTTCATCTACTGCAGAAAGATTGGATGCAACATCTCCATCCCTAGAAATCCTTGCAGCCCCCATCATTACGATGTCGGCTTTTGCACTCGTAGCTTTATCAACCAATTTCGATATTGCATCTTTTCGGATATAATCGTCTGCGTCTATGAACCAAATATATTCTCCTTTGGCAACCTTTGCGCCAAAATTTCTCGCGGCGCCAGCCCCGCGTGTATTACAATGTAATACACGAATCATTTTTAAATATTTTTTACTATATTCCTCTGCAATTTTAATAGTTTTATCGGTAGACCTATCATTAATCAGTAAAATCTCGCCTCTTTTATCACCAAGAGCTGCAATCACCGAATCTAAACATCTACCTAAATATTTTTCTGCATTATAGACCGGGATGATAATCGAAATCAACATAGTTCTAATTATACATGATATTGTTAACATAAACGAATTAATGCTATAATCAATGCATGATCTGGAAAATTTTATTAGTTCTTATAATCTCAATGATCCCATTAGTTGAGCTCCGTGGCGCTATACCGGTTGCTGTAGGCATGGACCTAGGTCTTCCAGAATGGCTCGTTTTAATAATAGCTATTATTGGCAACATCATTCCTGTGCCGATCATCTATTTATTTGCTCGTAAATTTCTCGAATGGGGCAGCAAGAAAAAATGGAAACCTCTCAAACAGTTTTGTAATTTTTGTCTCAAAAAAGGCCAGAAAGCCGGCGATAAGCTTCTTAAAAAAGCTGGCAAGGCTGGTACTTACTTTGCGCTTTTTCTCTTCGTTGCCATACCAATACCTGGTACTGGCGCCTGGACTGGTACTTTGGCCGCCAGTATTTTGAATTTAGACTTTAAAAAGACAATCATCTCCATTACGGCTGGCATTCTTGTGGCCGGTCTCCTCATGCTCGGCGTGTCACTTGGCTTTTTCAAAATGCTTTTTGGCGGTTAATCGTGATATACTAAATATATAAATTTAAGGAGAAAGGGTGATGGCTAACTCTAAAAAAGTTACTGCAAAGAAAAAAATTAAATCAAAAAAGCAAAACAGCTTTAAACATTTTATTATTGCAGCTGGTTTTATAGTTTTTCCTTTAGTAGTTGGGCTCATTTCGTCCGCCCTCACGGGTGACGCCATGATGAGCTTTGGCTCACTAAATCAGCCTCCATTTGCGCCCCCGGCATGGCTTTTCCCAGTCGCATGGACAATTTTGTATTTACTCATGGGTGTAGCATCTTATTTAATCTATAAGTTAAAAACTAAGAATCGTTCTGAGGTACGACTCAGGAAAGCTGAACTCATTGTTTACTTTACCCAGCTTACCTTCAATTTTCTTTGGACTATCTTATTCTTTAGGTTCGAACTAAGATACTTTGCTTTCGGTTGGCTCATTGCAATGTGGCTGATGATTCTTGCGCTTATCATTATGGCTTTCAAAAATCGCAAAGCCGCCGCTTGGTGTTTGATACCATATCTTTTGTGGAGCACTTTCGCTGCTTGTCTCAACCTTGCAGTCGCGATATTAAATTAGTCAATAGACCACTGAGATTCTTGGGCCCAGACAACAAAAAATTAGACCGCTAGGTCTAATGTGGCTCCCGGGACTGGACTCGAACCAGCAACCTCGAAGTTAACAGCTTCTTGCTCCACCATTGAGCTACCCGGGAATGTGCAATGTACCTATTATAGCATATTTTTCCGTTTTGTGGTAAAATTATTCCAATGGAAGAAAAAACAATTCAAATTGCTGGTTCTATTACTGTTGACGAGCTCGCAAATGCGCTCGGTCTTTCTGTTACGGAGCTCATTGGTACTCTTTTTAAAAACGGTATCGTCGCTACCATTAATCAACGTTTGGATTTTGAAACTGCCAGTATTATTATCGACGAACTAGGTCTAAAAAACGTTAAACTCGAAAAGAAAAATACCGCCACCAAGACCTCAGATTTTCATAGGGAATTATCGGACAAAGCTGTTAACCGTCCACCAGTAGTTGCGGTGATGGGGCACGTAGACCACGGTAAAACCACTCTACTGGACACCTTGCTTCACAAAAAAACCGTAGAGGCTGAAGCTGGTGGTATTACTCAGCATATCTCTGCTTATCAGCTCAAACATAACGATCGCATCATCACTTTTCTTGATACTCCCGGGCACGAAGCTTTTGCTGCCATTCGTCAGCACGGCGCCATGCTTACCGACATCGTGGTGATAGTGGTAGCTGCCGATGATGGCGTAAAACCACAGACTGTTGAGGCAATCAATTTTGCCAAATCCGCGAACGCCAAAATCATAGTTGCTATCAACAAGATTGACCGCGAAGGTGCCGATATTGATCGCACCAAGGCCGACCTCTCTAATCATGGCCTCCAACCAGAAGAATGGGGCGGCGATATCACTATGGTGCCAATTTCTGCCAAAATGAATCAAAATCTTGAAGAATTGCTAGACATGATTCTGCTTACTGCCGATATCGAGGAGCTCAAAGCCGATGTAGATATCCCGGCCGAGGGTCTTGTTATTGAATCCCACATGGAAACCGGCAAAGGTTCAGTCGTAAATCTTCTCGTCACCGGCGGGGAATTGAAAACCGGCGAATTTATCGTAGCTGGCTCTACCTATGGCAAAGTCCGTACTATGTTAGACTGGAAGGGCAAACCAAAGGGCAAAGCTACACCATCTACTCCAGTCACTATTACTGGCTTTAAGGAGCTCCCAAACTTCGGTGATCGCTTTGTCGAAGTTTCGGACGAAAAAACCGCCCGCAAAATGGCCCTACTTAACGCCCAAAATCAAGCTAATGAGGCTGCCTCGGCTAATGTTACTTCTACAGACCTTCTTCGTATGATGAATGTGGCTGATAATTCCAAGGTCTTTAACGTAATTATCAAGGGCGATGTACTCGGATCGGTTACTTCTGTAGTTGATTCACTTAAACTCATTGACACCCACGGCGAGATCACATTGAACATAGTTTCTACTGGCGTTGGCGACATCAACGAAAACGATGTCTATATGGCTGCCGGCGGCAATACAGTTATTTACGGTTTTAACGTTTCTGTTCCAATCAATATTTCCAAAATGGCCGCACGTGATGGTGTGCCAATCCGCACTTACAAAGTAATTTATGAGCTCCTAGACGACGCTAAACACGAGATGGAAAATCTCCTCGATGCCGAAATCGTAGAAGAAGATCAAGGTGAAATGAAAGTTCTCGGTGTCTTCCGTACCGAAAAGACAAGTATTATTGCCGGCGGGGAAGTATTAAAGGGCAATGCTAAGCCGGGCTATCTCGTCCGTATCGTTCGCGATAAAAAATATCTCGGCGAAGCCGAAGTCACCTCAGTGCAAAAAGAGAAAATTGACGCAAAGGAATTGATTGCTGGCGAAACTGGTGGTCTCGCATTAAAAACCACCCAAAGAATTGATCTGGCCATCGGCGATCGTCTCAAATTCTTCACCCGCGAAACCAAAAAGCGGACACTCTAAAATGACGAAGAAACTCAGATTGTTTACAATCTTTAATCTTATTATTCTTGTTTCTACGACTACCATTTCTATATATGGATTTATCTATGGCGCAGGAGGTGGGCAAAACGGAACTGATATGATAGGCTGGAATTATTTCGCACCCTTTACCGCTGATAGTAATATTTTGATGGCTGCCATTTCGGCTTTCGCTTTGTTGCAAATTCTCCGTCACCATCGCAAGACTAAACCATTATTTTCTGGTGCTTTGACAAATTTATATCTCATGACCACAGTATCATTGACACTCACTTTTCTAGTAGTGACTTTCTTTTTAATCCCGCTTAGATTTTCTCGCGGAGAAAACGGCCTCGCTATGTACGCAGATGATATGTTTTTCTTTCATTTGCTAAACCCAATTTTAGCTATCTGCTCTTTTGTATTTTTGCTAGACGGCGCAAAAATCGACAGAAAAGGGAAACTATTTACACTTATTCCACCACTTATATATGCGCTAGTGTATGGCCTACATGTCCTAGTCTTTAAGGATTGGATTGATTTTTATAATTTTACTTCTGGTGGCAGCTACTTAGCATCTTTTATTACATTACTAATTATCTGTGCCATAACATATTCTACTGCCACCCTCCTCGTATGTTTTCGTCGCAAAGCCACACCTTCTAAGTCGTAATTTCGTAAAAATCCTGTAATCGTGTTACAATACTAATATAAACATAAGCAGGATGCACCAGATGCAATTTGACGAAAAATTTTTACAAGAAATGGGGCTTTCGGCCATGCCGGAAGAGCAGAAAAAAGCCTTCTTGGCTTATGCGCAAGAAGAGCTCGAAGTTCGTATCGGCGAACGTATTTCTAGAGGCCTTACGGAGGTGCAGTTAAATGAATTCGATATGATCACTGATCCTGCCGAAGCTGCCAAGTGGCTCGAAAAAAACCGCCCAGATTATCGCGAAATTGTAAACCGCACCATTGAAGAAATGAAAGACGAAATCCGCGCCAACCGCAGCAAACTCCTCTAACTAACTATTTCTTATATCCATTTAGGAAGCTTTTTGCGTCCATTGCCTTGCGGCCCTCGGGCTGTAATCTGTCAATCGCTATAAAACGCCCGTCAGCACAGGGAAGAGTAAGTGCCGCTGTCTCACCCTGCTTTAGTATATGCGCCTCTAAAACAATGCAAGGAATGCCAAAAAACGTATATTTTGGTTTTGGGAACCCCTGAAAAGCTACGATTTTACGAAAAGTCTCTTCGGCCGTATCTGTTTCTGGTGTCAAAATCCCCATAGATTTGTCTAATTTTCCGCAAAAAGTCGCCAGGGAATTATCCTGCAAAACTGGCTCTGGCAGCCTCCCTAAATTCTTAACGATCCACTCCGCCCCTGTTTCTGCTAAAGCGCAGTAAATCGCATCTTTCTCAAGTGGCAAACCAGACAAAGTAGTCTGATAATAAACCGGCCCCGCATCCATCGCCTTTACCAATTTCATCACCGATACCGAAAAATCATCATCTCCCGCCAAAATTGCACTCTCTATCGGTGAAGCCCCACGATATAAAGGTAACAGGGAAGGATGAATATTTAAAATCCCTTCTGGCTCAAATAAATCCAGCACATCGCTCCGGATTAAAACCCCAAAAGATGCCAATACACCATGCGCCTCTGGATATTCCGCCTTAAGACGTTTTACTTCCTCTAAATCCTCACGGCTCCTAGCATGAAAAATTACTTGGCACTCACGCTCTATAACTGCTAATGCATAATCTGCGAGTGGCCCATTTCCGAAGAAAATCACCTTCTCCATAGCGGATCACCTCTATTCTTCACCCCAAAGTTTGGTATTATTAGCAATCTCTTTTTCGTAATCTGCAGGCTCTAGGTCGCCCTTATTATTCATCTTATAAAAAGCATCTTTTTTATCGCGAATGTGGTCAATAAATAATATACCATCCAAATGATCTATCTCGTGCAAAAGCGTCCGTGCCAACTCATCTGTAGCCTTGATGCGTACCTCTGTACCGTCCTCTAATTTTGCTTTTACGCGCACCTTAGACGGCCTTGGCACCATTCCATATACGGATGGTACAGACAGACACCCTTCATAATCGCTCTTTACTTTACCCTCGGCTTTTATCACGACGGGGTTAATTAGAGCGGTAAAAGTCGCCTTATTCTTGTCTTCCATATCATCGCGCACAATAATTATGCGCTTTAATACCCCCATTTGAGGCGCAGCCATCGCCGCCGACAGCTCATAGGGGTGCTCAGCCTCCCAATCTAGAGACAACTTCCGCATTTTTGCAATCACATCTAGCACTTCATCATCGATAGTGCTAACCTTTTCTGACTTCTCCCTTAGCCGCGGGTCCGGCGTGGTAATTATTTTCATAAGCCCATTATACCACAGAGAACATTAAAATACAACAGGGGTGGAAATCGGGGGTTGCTTTTTTGTTTTCGCTCGTGTTATAATGAAAAATGTCATAACTTAATCATTATTCAAAAGCTGTACTTTATTTTATATAAAGAGCGTTCGTTCGTTAAACAAGTGCAATAATGGCACCGTAAGGTACCTCAGATGCTTGTTTAACGATACAGCTTTTGATTAGGTTATGACACCCTTGCGGTGCCATTTTTGTGCATGATCCAAATAAATAAAATAAGTGGCACCGCAAGGGGGATTGGGGGCATTAGGATGCTAGCCAGAGCCATGGCTAAGTAGAGTGTGGGGGAATAATAACATTAAGTGAGGTAGCCACATGAAGATCAAGCACTATCAACCATTAACCTATATTACTTATAGTATAGTAGGTATTACAGTACTGACTGGTATATTATTATCATGTAATATACCCATCTTCCCAGGTATAGGCATTATTTATAC
>JAFWHS010000001.1 GCA_017511925.1 Candidatus Saccharimonadota bacterium
AGCGTACCACCATCTGCGGTGAAATAACTTTCAGCGGCGGATGCCTTAGGAATATAAACATTTGATAATGTTAAAATTGCCACTGCAAAACACATTGCTATTCTTAAAAATTTATCTTTTTGTTTAATCCGACTCATAAAAACTCCCTCAAATAATTTAGCTTTGTTAGTTACAATTATAGCACAAAATACTTATGTTTTATGCACATCATGTTACTAAATAATAAAACACATCACAAAAAACCGCCTTACAGCGGGTTATTTTTTCATTTAGTGAGGGGCGACCAGACATACTTATTCGGTTATGCATGGTCGTAGACTGGTGTATTGACCACCCCGAATACACTGCGAAGATCAAGGTTATACCTAAGAAAGACTACCCGGTGCTAATGCCGTGCGAGTTCTGAGATATACATATACAGGCAAAGAGATTCGAACTTTTAAGGATTTCTGGCCCAACTGGAGCCGGAGAGACTTAAAACAATGACAATGAAGAAAATAAAGGAAATACAATGTCAATGGTAGACTTGCACTCAATGATATAATTAAAATAGTAAACAAGGACTTATTTATGCCAAGACCACGCAACAAACAGGACTTATTAAAAGCCGGCGAAGAGTACTACGCTAAGCTAATCGAAATGGCTGATTCAATGAGCGAGAAAGAAATGAACACCGAGTTCGATTTCTCTGGCGACTCATCGAAGAAAGAACGCCACTGGGGGCGCGACAAGAACCTACGCGATATTTGGGTACATTTATACGAATGGCACCGAATGCTACTTGAATTTGTAGATACGAATCTAAATAAAGGCAGTAACGCACCATTCTTGCCGGAACCATACACTTGGAAGACTTACGGCGATATGAACGTCGAATACTGGAAGAAGCACCAAAAGACTTCGCTCGAAGACGCACGCAAAATGTTCGAAAAATCGCATAAAGACGTCATGAAGTTAGCTGAAAGCTTAAGCGAAGAACAATTATTCACTAAAGGTATGTATCCTTGGGTTGGCGGTTCAGTGCTTGGCTCATATTTCGTTAGCTGTCTATCTTCTCACTACGACTGGGCAATGAAGAAACTCAAAGCACATAAAAAGAATTGTGGGAAATAAATGGCAAGCACCAAAGAATATCGCGATTTTATCTTAGAACAACTGTCGGAAGCGCCGAATGTTACCTGTCGGCCGATGATGGGCGAATTCTTGCTATATTCCAATAACGTCTTATTTGGCGGCATTTATGATGACCGTCTACTTGTAAAAATAGTTCCAGAAAACGAACAATATAAGATGACCGAAGAAATTCCGTACGGCAGCGCGAAGCCAATGTATTTTGCGGAAGATGTTGACAATAAAGAAAAGCTAGCAGAAATAGTAAAAGCGACCGTAAAAGGACTAAAGTAATATGGATCTAAAAAAGATTGAAAGATTTATCAATAAACAAAAAGTAAGCATTGTTTGCTCTATCGATGACCAAGAATACCCAAACGTTAAAGCAATGTTAAAACCTAGAAAAAGAGTTGGACTGAAAGAGTTTTATTTCTCTACCAATACTTCGTCCATGAGAGTTGCACAATATAAGAAAAACCCAAAGGCAAGTATCTATTTCTACCACAAAGGCTTAATTAAGTACGTTGGCGTTATGCTAAAAGGTAAGATGGAAATTTTAACAGACCAGAAGACAAAGGATATGATTTGGAGACGTGGCGACACGATATTCTACAAGAAAGGCGTTACAGATCCAGATTATTGCGTCCTAAAGTTTACGGCGACAAGTGGCCGGTATTATTGCGATTTAAAGACAGAAAACTTTGACGTAGATTAATCTACTCAGCACCGCCTTTAGAGCGCACCTCTAACCGAAAAGAGGCCATATGACAAAACGCCACCCATTCAAGAAAGCAAAACCCGGCGAACCAATACCAGTTACCGCCCGGCAACTTGAAAACTTTATGCTCGAACATAATGGTAGATTCAATTCGCGCGATTACGATAAGTTCGAGCGTATGGAACTAACTTGCTCCCCTGTCCGCGACGCGATCCACGAACTCAAGACTTATTCCCTAGAAACCCTAGCTCAACGCTTCGATATACGCCTTTTAGGCCGCGGTAAGCGCGTTTTTGCGCGATTAGATAGCGAAGACGACACTTGGTACCATTTCTCGCTTGCATACATTCCACGCGCGCTAAATAACCGCGACGTGAATGACGCGATGATTCAGATGTTTTTCATTGGCAAATGGAGAGTCGATAAGCTTTCGCTCTGGGCGGAGCCAGAAGATATCAACCATTACAACGACGATTCCAATGATTTTCATATTAAACCATAACATAAGCATTTTAAGCAAATTGCAAAAATAGAGTAACAGATAATTAGATTTAAACTATTACAGATTAAAAAATGTTCATAAGCCTATTGACAAAAAGCATAATTTCGTTATAATTAAAATAGGCTTGGAGGTAAATGAGGCGCAACGCGTTGAGTTGCACCTCTAAGTTTGTACGTTAAGCGTCCCCTTAGCACATCCTAGGTAAGTGTAGCTTACTGTACTTTATTAACTAAGCCGTCGAAGGGGCGGCGGCAGAGAGGAAAGTCAAACTAATGCTTAGGTTTTTAATCTACGGTATTACTAAAGATGACGGACTTTATAGTGATCCAGATGCTGCCATCGACAAATACCATTATTGGCGCAAGACCAGTGATGGCGTCTGGGATAGATTCCAAGATTTCCGCCAAAATGTCGTAGACAAGGTCAAGACTGGTATGGTCGAAGCTTACACCTATCGCAACAATCAAATTGGTGCGAAATGTATAGTGAAAGTTTCTCCTAACATGGTAGAATACTTAAAGACCACACCAAACGGCAATCCGTTTGACAACCTTTCATCTCTTCCAGAGATGTAAGTTACTAAAGGAGTGGCATTTGCCACTCCTTTAGGTTTAGCATATGGTATAATATTGATATGGAAGAAGTCAAGGCGGCAGTGGTAAAATTCACAAAAGACAGAGACTGGGATCAGTTTCATTCCCCTGCCAACTTGGCAAAATCAATTGCGATTGAGTCCGGTGAACTTCTTGAATGCTTCCAATGGAACGATAACTACGACAAAAAGGAAGTTTGCAAAGAACTGGCCGATGTGGTTAACTACGCGATTCTCCTAGCCGACAAGCTCGACGTTAGTCTTGAAGATATTGTTATGGAAAAATTAGAGGAAAACTCTAAAAAGTACCCAGTTAACAAATCTAAAGGCAATAGTAAAAAATATACGGAATTATAATATGTCAGAAAAATCCTTCCAAATCAGAAGCTACTCTTTCGACCAAAAAGCAATCAGCAGCTTGGCCATAGAAGATCATTTAGAAGAAAACTGGCCAGTAGTTTATCAGATTTACAACAACCAGCAAATTTACATTGGCGAAACTACAAATCTTAAAAACCGCATGAACCAGCACCTAGCGAATGTCGAGAAGTCGAGCCTCAGACATGGATCAGTAAAAGTAGTTTTCGATGAAACGTTTAACAAAAGTGCTGCACTAGATTTAGAGTCTTACCTTATCCAATATTTTAGCGGTGACGGAAAGTTTAAGGTTTTAAATCGCAACGACGGCATGTGCGACCGCGATTATTACGATAGAGCCAACTATCGCAAAACTTTCGAAGAAATCTGGAACAGACTTCGCGAGCTAAAAATTGCTGATAAAACTATTTCAGAGATTAATAATTCCGAGCTGTTTAAGTTCTCTCCATACAAGAACCTAAACTTTGAGCAGCTAAATGTAGTGACTGAGATTATCCAAAATATCGACGAAGCCATTACGCACGATGTTAAAAGCCTTTCAGTTATCGATGGCGATGCTGGTACCGGTAAAACTATCGTTATTATGTATCTCGCAAAACTATTAGCCGATCTACAATCATTCGACAACCAAAACGATGATATTGACGACGAATCAAACTTCAATATTTTCTTTGAACTGGAACATATTAACCAGAACTTTAAGAACAAAAGCATTGCCCTAGTAATTCCACAGCCATCACTATACGGCCGCATCCGTAAGATTTTCGACAAAATCGATCTCGGCGATGCAAATATTAGAATCTTTTCACCGATCCAATTTGGCAAATGTGACGATAATTTCGACATTACATTAGTAGACGAAGCACATCTTCTGAAAGTTGGTGTTACTGGTACGCTAGGTAAACAAGTCCACGAGATTGACCAGAAGATTTTCGGCAATACCGGCATTCACTCGGAACTAGATTGGATCATGGCTAAATCCAAGAATGTAGTTCTAGTATTTAGCGACCAACAGCGCATTCGCCCAGCCAATATTAATCGTAGCGATATCTTACAGTATGCAGACGAGTTTAATAAACGCGAATATTATCTCAAAACTCAAATGCGTTCGCTTGGCGGCAAAAAATATATCGATTATATTCACGATATTCTGTCAAACGGCTTTAGGCCTAGAGAAAAAGAAACTTTCAAAGGATTTGAAGCGAAAATTTTCGATAACATCAAAGACTTTGCGGAAGCTATGGAAAAGCGTGAGGCTGAATATGGATTGTCTCGCATGGTGGCCGGTTTTGCTTGGAAATGGAATTCCAAAAACAATAAAAGCGCGTATGACATCGAAATCGATGGCATGAAATTCCGCTGGAATAGCACTCAGAATAACTGGATCGGCTCCAAGAACGCGCCAAAAGAAGTTGGTAGCATTTACACCGTGCAAGGTGATGACCTAAATTATGTAGGAATTATCATTGGTAACGATTTGATTTATCGCGACGGAAAACTCGTGTTCAATCGCAAAGCTTGCGCAGATTCCGGTGCCATGAAGCGTAGTCAACGCCAAGTTGCTAATGATGAGCAAATCAATGAAGACGATATGCTGGAACAAGTGTTAAGAACCTACAGGATTCTCATGAACCGCGCAGTTAAAGGTGTTTATATTTATATTTGCGATAAACAATTAAACGAATATTTAAAACGATATTTCAACTAAAAACTACATAATTTAATTGTTATGTTTCATTATTATGGAACATGCCTTGTTTATTATTTCTAAAAACCAAATCATCAAACTTTTCGTGAAGTAAGTCTAATCTATGGCCTAGTGGAGCAATTTTCGCAGCATCGACTAAATTTCTTAAATCATTATCGTCCAAAGCTATTATGTAGCCATGATTGTCTATCATAGCATCTATGCACATTTTATTTATTCTTGTTCTATTTGAAATTCTGCGAGATACTGATATCCCAAACTCGCCCTTGTCTGGGCCAAACCTTCCAGATAACTGATCAATTTCAGGATTACCAATATCGTCATTATAATTTTTACACTCAATATACACATATGGAGCGTTAAAATGTTGCCCCAACCACCAGAAAAAGTCATCCTTATCCACATTGCTATATACTATATCCACAATTTTACCACCATTGTTAATCCTTGCCTGATAATTTGGTCGAGCCAAATACGGATAAAACAATGCATTGAAGAGAGCTAAAATAGCAGTTTCATAATATTTCGCATTATCCCTACCAGGCATAGTTTCTAAGACTCTATTCAAAAGCAAATCGTAATCTACCGGCGGTGTGTCCATATAATCGGTAAAATCCTGATGCATTAAAGCTGGGCTCGGATTTTCATTTTTCTCTTTTTTGTATTGGGCTAATAGATCCGGATATTTTGTAGTATAATCATAATTCAACATCTTTAGATGCTTTTTATTTTCTATACCACGACGAGATAATACATCTTTTTTATATGGCAACTTCTGTTCGCCGGTTGTTTTTAGTATCCTCACCAAACCATCCGCAACATCTTCTTGCTGAAGCCTAGCCACTATATACTTGTTAAAGTATTCGTCTGCGCTATACGTTGCCTCTCTCCTTACTATAGATTTCGGCACTAACGTTAAGATATCTTCTCTACCGTCTATAACTACAACTGGCTGTCTAAAGCTTTTCGTCTCCCATATTCTCTTCTGCGGATTCCAAATTTTCTTGCTTTTCCTAACTTCAAGCTCAACACCAAACTGATCGAATTGCGTTTGTGTATATTCTATTAAAGGCTCCCTGATAATGTTCGTAACTATATCAGAAATCATATCAGAAGATATTCCCTCAATAAGAAGAATTGTATCTTCTATATCTTCTATCATGCCGCTCTTAATGGCGACACTCTCTTTTAGAGCATGCCACATTTTCACGGCTAATTTTTCCCCGATGCCTCTTCCATTTGTCTTATTTTTTGAAAAACCCAACTTCGTTTCACTCGGTTCGCATAATTCTTTAAGTAAAGCTCTTGCTTTTTTATTATCACCTTCGTGCATGGTAGATAAGACATGACTAAAGTAGTCCTTTATTAATCTGCAACAACGTAGCCCCCACTCCGCCTTATCATTATTCAATGCAGCAGGATCAATAAATAAACAGGAATCAGAGCACAAATCAACATCCACAAAGTCCAAAGATGGTTGATTGACCCCAAGATTATAATATTCGGAAACCCTCATATAATTATTATAACATAAATATAAAAATAATCAAAACACGAGCTCCTCGGCCAGAAAACACAGAAACAAAGAAAGATTGACGACCTCGCGGAAAAGTACGCCGAACTGGACAAAGAGTCGCCAAAAGCCGTCAAAGACAAGCTCAAAAAGGACATGGCGGATTTGCAAAATGATGTTGTAAATATCGACGAAAGAATCAAGCAAATTGAAGCCAAAATTAAGAATCCTGAAAAATTGCGCTTGGGCCTAGAAAAGTTTTCGAACTCGCTAAATTCGCTAATTAACAGATTAGAAAAAGGAGATCTCGTCGAAAAGGACATTTTGGTCAGAAATATGGTTTCAAACCTCGAAATTGATGCACAAAAAAGGGTGATTTACAGATATAAATCACCATTTAATTTCATCTTCGAACCTGAGTTTTCCACAGGTTCCCCTGTTGGTGAGCGACATCTCAACCTTTACGAACCTCTCTGTAAGACGATTGACTACATAATTCTGGACCCTACGTGGCGACCGACCTATATTCTGGTCGAAAGTAATATTATCAATAAACCAAGCGACTTTAGCTATTAGTGCTATGACAACCAACAGTATTACGAACCAATATAATATGTAAAGAGAAAGCTATCGGTTTCAACGTTCCATTGTCATTGTAAAGCTCTCTTAAGAGCTTCCAATGTCAATGTCGTAGTGCCAATTTCTGCCAAATTTGGCTAAAATTGGCAGTAGGAACCTATTTCGCAAAATCAAAAAATATTCAAAAATGCGGAGCAAAGTTATTCCCCAAAAATCAAAAATGTTTAATTTTGGGGAGTATTATCCTACCCCTGTTAACAATAATCCTATCGGACACCCTATCGGACAAAGCATGATAAAATAGACTTTAGAGACGAGTTGTGATAGTATAATGGTATAGAGTGAAACAAGGCACCGTACGGAGCTGGCGACACTCTCTTTTTTGTTATTAGAGAAGTATAATATAAACAATACCGCCTTTAAGCGCACCTCTAAAGAAACGAGGTAATTTATGGCAAAAAGCCACATCTACAAAAAGCCAAGAAATGGCGATCCAATAGAAGTTACCGCAAGACAGCTAACTGAACTATACGAAAAGCACGAAGGCATATTGGCTTCACGTCAATATAAAGACCTGAAGAATATGGTGCTCGTCGATTCGAGCGTCCGCGACGCGAAACGGGCGCTAAGAGAGTTTGATGACGAAACTTTACTAGGAACTTGGGGTAAAGAAATACGTTACGGCTATGGAAAGCGCATTTATTTCCACTTAGATCGAGAAGATAAAGACAAATATTACTTTTCCCTCGCTTATATTCCGCGCGCCCTAAACAACCGCGATGTAAACGAAGCAATTTTGCGCATGTATTTTGTCCGGCGCTGGTGGGTTGATAAACGCTTTTTGTGGGCTGAGCCAATTGATATTACGCCGAGCTACGGTCACGGTTTTTAGAAAATAAAACGGGTATAAGTCAATAGAAGGCGTCCACTTGATCACAATCGGCTTTTTGACCTGCTTCGTGCAGAAAACAGGGGTAGAAATTTTTCTTGACGCGGAATGGTGAAATATTGTGAAATAGATCCGATTATTTAGCTTCGCATAATCACATTCATTATGTGGCCACATGAATACAAAAAAACTATGCCGATAAAAGTTAGCTCGCTTTCTTCGGTCTTAGATATTTCTTCTAGATGCCTTTGTTATATCACAAAAAACATCCTTATTTTATACTAGCAGTTTTAACGATAAATTTCACCGATTCGGCATTTACCCCACCAAAACTCCGATATGAGCCAGCCGCTGTTACCATTTGGCGTGCATTCCTAGTAAACCCAGCTAAATCATTATTTGCAAAATTAACTAATTTATCAATTCCACTAGTTTTCAAAGTGCCAAGACCATCCCGTAAGGCTACAGAACCCGCATAAAGCTGCTCCTCTCCCTCGACTAGACTACCTAAGCCCACCGTGAGCGCCGGGGCTTTCTCGGCGATTGTAGATAGCCCCATGGCCAGTCCCACAGACCCTTCCGCCGCTGTCGCCACCCCTGTAGTGTAATTAATTAAGCCACTATAAAAATCGTTATAACTATTTAGCTGTGTTTTCAAGGTCGTAGTGCTCGTCGCATCACCACCAATCGCTGTCAAGAAAGCCGCCAATGTGTCCAAAGTTTCGCCGTAATTATCAATCGTTAGTGTAATCGGTGCGCTCAAACCATACGCCCCGCCATAGAGCGAAATTGCTCCTATTAGCGTCGCATTGGCATTTAATGTTGCGTTCGCTGAATCCAGCAGAGAATTAAATACGCTCGTCGCTCCCGTTGTTAAACTATCATTATATCCAGTTAGTTTTGTAAGACCTGTCGATAATTCTTCCGCCCCTGTTGCCGCACTTGCAACTCCCTCAGATAATGCTTCCGCTCCAGCATATAATTCTTTCGCTCCAGAGAGAGCCGATTCGATTCCATTGGTAAGCGTCCCCGCCCCGCTAATTAGCTGAATGGTCCCACTTTCGAGCTCATTCATCTGACTAATTAGCGAATCTACCTCTGTCAATTTCGATGTGTCTATCTCTGCGATCAACTCGTTCATCAGCATTGTGTATGTCGTCCCAAGTGCAAAATCTTTCACATCCGCCTCTATTGCGAATTCCCCTGGTAAGAAATCCGTTCCTAAATCTTCATTTGCCCCTAGTACTCCATACCCCATCACTAGATAATCACCATTTTCGCTAACGATTTTCCCATTCGTGAGTTTTATATTACTAAATTTTGTTTTATCTAACTGCGCCCCAGTTACCGCCACGAATGGTATTTTTTTACCTTGATAACTTGCCGTTGCATCATAATTAAACACGATTTTTACTCGGCCTGTTTTGCCGGCTATTTCTGTTGCGCTCACTTCTGTTCCATCCAAATAATATCGCACTTTCATTTCAAACGGCAAATTCTCATTTCCACTGTAGAGCGTACTCCCAATAAAAGTACTTTTCGTCGCCCCATCAGCCCCTGCCATTACATATACAGTTTCGTTTTTGCTCCCCAGTGTTCCGCCAAAATTTACATTAGATAGATTGTTCTCCATCGCTAGCGCTCTCGTTTCAGCCAGCGTCGGCGCTTCCTCGGCTCTCGCCCTCATTTCGCTTGCTACCATCATCCCCGCACCGCCAAGTACTGCAAGCGTCAGCAATCCCCCATAAATCACTTGTTTCTTCATTTTTTACTTCCTTTCGTTAATTTTTTCATCCCTAGAGTTGTGCGAATAATCAAGGGGTCAGCTAATACCAATAGTGGCGGTAAGAATAATGGCACCGTTATTACCGAAAGCACCGCTCCACGCGCCATCAGCATCGTTAGTGATGAAATCATATCCGCCTGAGAGTATACTGCCACCCCTACCGTCGCTGCAAATAACACCGCCCCCGATACGATAATCGACGGAATTGATGTTTCGAGCGCTACTCTCGCCGCTTCTTTTTTATCTAATCCATCCAACCGCTCCCCCTTATATCTCGTTGTCATCAAAATCGCATAGTCCACCGTCGCCCCAAGCTGAATCGTACTAATACAAATTGGCGCAATAAACGAGAGCGACTGCCCCATAAAATACGACAGCCCGATGTTCACGAAAATCGTCGTCTCTATCACCGCAATCAAAATCACCGGCAGTGACAAAGAGCCAGTCACGATTAAAATAATCACAAAAATTACCACGATCGATACTGAGTTTACTGTCGCAAAGTCCGTCGCCGTCACCCCTATCATATCTTGAGTCAGCGCCGCCTCACCGACTAGCAGCGCCGATTTGTCATATTTCTTCAAAATCTCGTTAATCTGATTAATCTGCTCCGCCATCTCGTCCGTCGCCGTAGAATACTCCGAAATCGCAAGCGACATCTCCCATTTGTCTGATTTCAAAACCTCCGCCACCCCTTCCGGCAACATCTCTACTGACACATTCTCACCCAGCAGACTCTCGAGATTTAGTACCGTCTTTATCCCGTTTACCTCTTTCAATTCCTCAGTCATCGCCGTCGCCTCCGCCTGTGGCAAACCTGCATCTGAGAGAATCATATGGACATTGGATAACCCAAAATCCTCCTCCAATTTCTTATTTGCCACTGCAAAATCCATTGTCTGCGGCAATCCGTCGCTTAGGGTATAATACACATTTTCATTCGCTTTCTGATAAGCGTAGAGAAACGGCGGTATTATCGTTACGAAAACCACCAGTAGTACAGGGGCAAACTTCACGATTTTGCTAGACACGTGCCTAAAATTCGGCAAAATCAACTTATGGTTGCATTTCTGGAGCGCCTTATCAAATGTCAAAATTAGCGCCGGCAGCACCGTCACCGCTCCAAGTACTCCTAGTATTACTCCCTTTGCCATTACTAGCCCTAGATCAATACCTAGTGTAAACGACATAAAACAGAGCGCAATAAACCCTGCCACCGTTGTCGCCGACGACCCCACCACTGAGCGTAGTGTCGCCTTGACCGCTTTCTCCATCGCAATCTCAGAGTCTTTCTTTCGTTTTAGATACTCTCGGTACGAATGCCAGAGAAAAATCGAATAATCCATCGTCACTGCGAGTTGCAAAATTGCCGACAATGCCTTCGTGATATAAGAAATCTCTCCGAATATTACATTTGTCCCCATGTTAATCAAAATCATTATCCCAATTGACGCCAAAAACAACACCGGTATCAACCAGTTATCCAGTAGCACCAACATCACAATCAGCGCCAACACCACCGCAATAATCACATAAAACACCTCTTCCTTCTCTGATAATTCGCGTAAATCCGTAATAAACGCCGACATTCCCGATACGTAAATATGCCTATCTATCAGTCCTCGGATTTCTTTTACTGCCGTAACCGTCTCGTCTGCACTTGACCCTGTATCAAAAAACACCGCAATGATCGATTCATCGCCCTTCACTACCTTTTCATAGATTTCGTCTGGCAGTATCTCTGGCGGAATCCCCGCCCCCTCTAGGCTACCTAGTCCCAAAACTGTATCTACATGTCGAACATCGCGGATTTTTTCTTCTAGCTTTGCTTGTTCAGCGAACGGTAAATCCTCTGTAATCACCATCGAAAACGCCCCTTTTCCAAAGTTCTCTAACAGTTCATTCTGACCAATTACTGTGTCCGTTTCACTTGGTAAATAATTCAACATATCATAGTTCACTCTTGTCGCAAAAGATCCAATCACAGACGGTATCAAAAGTAATAGCGCTACTGTCAGAATCCATTTCCGATATTTAACCACAAATCTTCCCATATTGTCCCCTATTATATTCTATAAAACAGAGGATGAAAATAGACATTTCTAGGCACGTGCCTAGTTTTTCCAGTGAAAATGATATATAATAAGCTTATGAGTAAAAATATTGAAACCACTATTGAACAAACTTTTCTAGAGCTACTTAGTCATCGCCCTATTAGTGAAATCACCATCAAAGAAATCACCACAAAATCAGGGGTTAATCGTAATACTTTTTACTATCATTACAAGAATCTCGCCGATCTTCTCGAATCCGTCGTTCGTAAAATGGTCGACGAAATTATTGCAAACCAACCTTTGTCAGCCAATAATTCACTCGAAGATTGCTTCCTTTCATCCGTTAATTTTGCCATCACTAATCGAAAAATTATCAACAATATTTATCATTCCACTAACCGTGCAATTTTCGAACGCCACCTCTGGCATATCTGTGACTATTCAATCTCATCTTTTCTGGGGTCTTTCCCAAATCAAAATACCTCTCCTGTGGAACTTGACGTGATTAAGGATATTCTTAAATTTGAACTTTTCGGTTTTACGATTGACTGGATTAACCATGGTATGCCGAGCGATGTCACCGAGAAAATTCACATTCTCACAGCTAATTTGCTTCCAAAATACTCTAACAGCAAATCATATAATCAAACTGACCAAGGAGAAGCAATACCAGCAAAATAAACCCCGATAATCCGAGCAAAAAGTTTACGCAATCTTCTTCTGCCAAGATAAACTTATGTTATAATAGAATTAGTTTCAAGTTCAGGGATGCTCTTGAAACCCAAATGTTGCGGTGATATAAATCAGCCGCATTTTTTATATACACGTAAGTATCAAATTGCGGGATACGAGCGTCACTTTTGAAGCTCGCAAGAGCTACGCAAGGAGTACCTTATGGACGAGGAATCGAAAGAAACGTCCGCGACTATCGCCAGTCTATTTAGCGTTCTAAAAAGCATTAAAGTTACACCAGAATGCATAGCACAAAATCAGTGGAAATCGGTGGGTAAAAATGGCGAGGTCGAATTCTACTATTAAAATAAACATAGTTCAGAAAATCTGAAATCTCCGGTCGTAAGGTCGGAGATTTTTGTATGACGGCCATGCTCTGCCATTTTTACCTCTGTTATGGTATAATAACTCTAATGAAAGTCAAGCCGATTGCGGAACAAAAACAAGGACAAGGCGAACAGCCATTACTTAGATATGTTTTGTATGCTCGCAAATCTTCCGAAGATGTCGGCTCACAAGCTAAATCACTTCCAGACCAAATCGCAGATTGTCTGAAATATGCCGAGGATAAAGGTATTGTCGTCGTAAACACATTGAAAGAATCGCATTCGGCGAAAATTTCTGGTAAACGCCCAGTTTTCACTCAAATGTTAAAAGACATTGAAGCTGGAAAATACGACGGCATCTTATCTTGGCATCCAGACCGTTTAGCCCGTAATTCACTCGAAGCCGGAATGATAGTTGATATGGTGGATAGTGATAAGATTAAAGACCTAAAATTCCCGACACTAGAATTTACGAACGATTCAAGCGGTAAACTACTCTTAAACATTATGTTTGCGATGTCTAAGCAGTATTCAGAACATTTAAGCGAGAGCGTTCAGCGCGGTGTTGATTCTAATCTTGCGCAAGGTAAATCTGGTGGCGTGCCAAAATGGGGGTATATTCGCGACGAGATAACCGGACATTACAAACCAGATGAAAACTTTGACCTAGTAAAGCGCGGTTTGGAAATGTATATCGAGGGGTATAGCCAACGCGATATTATTAAGTTTTGGCGCGAGCATGACGTTCATCGTATGACGAAGCTAACGCGCAGAAACAAAAATGTTCGCAAGACCACTATTTACAGTAGCGAATCACCAATTAGTACAATTCTAAACGATCCATTTTATTACGGCGTTCTCGTTCAAGGCGGTCAGAAAGTAGATTTAAGAGAAATCCTGCCAGACTTTCAACCAATGCTTACTGAAGAGCAGTTTGAACAAATTCAAGCTCTCCGCCATAAAATTAAGAAGATCCCGACTGCTTCAGTTAAAGCCGAAAAGGACAAAGTATTCATTCCGTTTCGCCAATTCGTCAAATGCGGCATTTGCGGAAATTATATGCACGTAGCGCGTTCAACCGCCAGGAATGGAGATAAATTCCTTTACTTTCGTTGCGGAAATTCAGAATGTAGCCGTAAGCAAAAGAATATCCGCGCACAGTATATCTTAAACGATATTTATGAAACCTTAGAAGCGCTCCATTTTACGAAGAAAGACGTAATAAAAATCCAAAACAGCTTAACTGATTATATTAACATCCGCCATAACGAACTTATTGAGGAAAAATTGCGCGTAAGCGCCGCTATAAAGGCCAAGAAACGCCGCCAGGGCGAACTTTCACAAGCTTTCATAGACTTAGGTAGTGACGCGCCAAAAGAAGCGAAGAAGATGGTAAAAGAGCAATTAGAAGAATGTCGCGAAGATATTGCGTCGCTTCAAATTGAGCGCGATGAAATTAACAACAAGATCTTTGATCCAGACCAAGTTCAAGAAATTCTGGACGAGCTTACGAACCAGCTAGATTCCTTGAGCGACAAGATGAAATCCGGCGATTCTTGGCAAAAGGACCAATTAGCCCGAAATCTATTTACGAACCTAGAAATTAATAACAAAAAAGAGGTCTCTTACAGGGTAAAAAGACCTCTTGAATCATTGCTCTCTGGGCGTTTGACCGAGAAATCTCGGTCTGGTGAGCCGGGTGGGACTCGAACCCACGACACCAAGCTTAAGAGGCTCATTGTCTAATTATGAATATTTACTAAATTAACAGATAAAACAAGTCATCAAATATATTCACAAATATGCCCCGCCACCTTATTTTGCCACCTTACAACATAAAAAAGCACCCTTTCTGGTGTTTTTTGGTGATTTTGGTGAGCCGGGAGAGACTCGAACTCTCAACACCCTGCTTAAGAGGCAGGTGCTCTAACCAGTTGAGCTACCGGCCCAAAACCCTACACATATTATACCACTTATCTGTAAAAAATGGAAGAGAAAAAACACAAATGCTCAAAGGGCCCCTTTTAAAAGAGGCCCTTTAATAGGAAAAATAAGAATTAACTTAAAATTAATTTACCAAGTTTTGTTGATGCCATCCGCTCACATTCAGAATTCGCGTGTTGATATATCCTCAATGTCATTTCAAGCGTAGCATGCCCTAAAATACTCTGGCAAGTCTTCGGATCAACACCCTCATCACGCATAAAACATGCCGCCATATGACGAAGTGCATGGATCTTAATATGTGGCAACCCTGCACGCTTTGCTATATTCTGAAAGTCCCTATAAAAGTTTCTCGGTGCTATAGGAGTGCCATTTCTAGTTTGGAAAATTAACCCACTTGCTCCAGGAACAAATCGTTCTTTTAAAATACCGATTAGCCATTCATTTAAAGGCAAAGTTCTATCACTTTTATCCGTCTTTAACTCACCAACTCGAGGTCGATTATCAATGCTAACAATTTGTTGCTTTATATGAATACGCTCGTTGGAGAAATCAACATCTTCCCAACGAAGGCCTAACACCTCGCCACGCCTTAAACCATAATTTGCCATCAAAGCATAAGCTGCATAATAAGGACTCGTATTTTTGGCCTCGGCTAAAAATTTTCTTAACTGTTCTTTATTCCAAACAACAGGCTCTTTAGGTTTAATTGTTTTAACTTTGTAATCTCTTGCAGGATTGTTGAGGACATATTTGTGTTTCTTTGCACTAGTCAACATAGATGATAGGGCTTTTTTAGTAGCACGCGCTTGATGTTTTGAATGTTTTTTAATTAATTTAAAAAGTCTCTCCACATCGTTCACATCAAGATTAGCAAGCTTTTTCTTACCTAATATAGGCAAAATATACTTTTTATATAGTCTCTTATATAACTCTACCGTAGTCGGGCGTAGGCCAACATCTTCATCACTAATCTCTTCTAACCAACATTCGTAAAACTTCTCGACAGTTATACCTGCCCCCATTGTGATCTCACCTCTATCTCGCTGCGCTATGCGTTGTGCTAGTTGTTTCCTGGCCTCTTCTTGAGTCCTGCAACAGATATCTTGCATGACTTTATGTTCTCCAGTTGGCAACACCACAGTATATCGTGCAGCCCAACGACCATCCTTGCGTTTACTAATTGAACCAGATCCTCGTGGTCCTCTTTTTGTTTTACCCATTTTAATATCCTCCTATTCCGGCCATCTCTCTAGCCTCATTAACCTTTTCTTCTAAAAAATTATTCAATTCAACAACAGGGATCAATCTTCGTCCTCCTAGCTTAAAAGAAGGTAACTCATTTGCGTAAATAAGATCATATACCAAATTCCTTCCTATGCCTAAATAATTTGCGGCTTCTCTTACTCCCACTGCTCCTTTATTCCTAAAGCATATAACATTACCTTTATCAAACAACATGCTCATATCCCTATTATTGCGCGCTTTGACTATCACGTCAGCCCCTATAATGGCATTTTCTTCTGAAGGGGTGGCGAGAATATCTTTTTTATTACCCAAGCTCTCAAATAACGAGTGCATGTAGCTTGTACCGTCATTTCTGATGTTGTTTTCCAACCTATTAGTTAATAGTAAATTCTTCATCATCTTTATCCTCCTTATTATCCTCATAATGAACTAAGCTTGTTCCTATATTATTTATGGTCTCCCCAATAATTTGAATATACGGATATTCAACCTTGCTATCCAATAATACAAAGAGTTCTTTCTTCGTCCGACTCCACAACCTACTATCGTTATATTTGCAAAAGGCTTTTTTCACTTTATTTAAGCCGCATTCTCCAGTTAATATCGAAAAACCTAATTTGGCAAAAGACTTTTGCGGAGAATTACTCATCAATAAACTCTCAATAACCTCTAATTGATGATCTGGCCCTAGCGGTTCAATCTCTGTTCCAATTGTTTTCACTAACCTTCCCCAATATTTCATCAGGAATTTACGAGCCAGGTCTGCAGAAAACATATCTTTAAAAGTAATCCTATCTGTCGATTCATTTAAAGATTTAAGATCAACCTTTAGCTGCTTCGTGTTTTGTTCTTGAACCTCTACCCTAACAACCTGCAAAAGATTAGCATCCTGTAAACCAATAAATAATTTTTCTATATCACACAAAGAGTCAGATGTATTACGAATTTCTGCAATTTTATCATAGACAATTAATTGTCTCCCTTTTGGCCCCTCCCTATAAAGATCCCCCACTCTATACTGAACTTGAGCATACCTAGAGCCTATTCTATGCTCTGACCGCTCCAAAATACTTGCTAAAGTATTCGTTGATGCTCGTCCTGGCAATATTATATTTTTACCAAAGTCCACCCTTCTTACAATAGCTCTCCGAATATCATCCTGCGTAATTTTATTAGGTAGATTTAACAATTTTAACTTACTATACAATTTACCTACCACATCTTCAAATTGATCTTCCCCTACCTCCACAATATTATTTCCATATAGAAACTTTGGTACGGACATTGTGATACGATAAGCAGAACAATATAGACGACGATCTCCCTTCTTTTTTAATGGATTAGGATAATAAACATAATTAACTTGTGGTAAATATTCTCCTGGGACAATTTCACCAACTGGCCAACACAATTTTATATTTTGATATCCAACAAAACTTCCTTTTCCATCGCTAGTTTTCTTATTTGTGATTTCAACTGTAGTCTCAAAGTCCTTTTCATCTAAACGTTTTCCTATTGTTATTTCTAATGTGACCGTATCGATCATGATGTTCCCTTTCCTCGGCCAAATACCGAGATTAAAATTAATAATGATCGATAATCGATTATCGTTTGTACGTACTCAACTAATTCTTATTACGACTTATTAACATTCCGTTTTCAAATTCGTTTTTTAATTAGTCTACCCCAATTATCTAGCACATCAAAAAAACGGTCTGCAGAAGTAATATTACTTAACAAAGATAAACTTCGATTAACCCCTAGAAATTAGGGTCGAATCGATATCCAACATTTCGTTCCACTGGTATAAAATTATGCTCAATTGCTCCAGTCGCCGCATGAAAAGTTCTACGCATCTCTGTCAAATAGCGTGTAAGAGTCTTTTCATCTATTCTATTCCTCGATTCAAATAATATCCCTAGTAATTCCCTACTATTTAGGGCTCTCCCATTATCACAATAAGCTGCCACCAAGGCCACCGCAATAATAGCCTTAGCACATGAAAAATCACACGACTTATTGTCATAATATACCTGTTTATCATCAAACGAAAACTTAGTATCACCAACCTGTGTTACCGGCAAACTAGTCTCTACCTTAAAAACATCATTCCTACTAACAATCTGAATTATTCTTTCACCATCTATATTTATCTCGGTATCAGAAATAACTTTACCATTATTATAGTTAACATGCACATCAGCTGGCACCACTATAATTCGTATATTACTCTCAACATGGAAACTTTTTTCTGCCATAGTCAAATAGTCTCCACTTTTACCCACCTACCATCATTACCGACAAGAGAACGATCCAATATACCGATATCTATAAGCACTACATACTTTGTCGACAATACGGAACCTCCCCGAAAAAGACTGCGCAGAAACTTTTCAGAATCAACAATAAGATCAGGGTTCTCGTCCTCCATATCATCACGACTCACAATAAATGGCTCAAGATCCTCAATGACCTGAGCATCATCAAACAACCCCTTTGCCTCTATTGTCAAACTTCCATTTTTATTTGCAAATACGCCTATAATAGTCCTTCCCAATCTGTTCTTTAAAGAAGATAGGAGGTTATTATCTAAACATTTTACAAAATAGATCCCTTCCCCATCTATACCACTAACAATTCTATCATCTAGACTGTCCATATAACATCATCTTACCAACCCTATCAGACAAAGTCAATACAGGGGTGGCAGAATATTCATAGACACGCTCAAAATTATCCCAAGAGAAATTAGGTGGCGAGGAATAATCATATAATAGCCCTTCAGTATATTAATGTATATCAGAAAAGCGCAAGAAAAGTACATTGCCGTATTGGTGGTGCGTATTGGAAAAAATATAAAATAATGTATAATTGTAGTGTCTAGTTACATAAAATCAGGTAGGGAATACGGGCGACTGCCGTATGCAATAGTAATTGCCCATGCGTGAGACATCCGTGTCTCAGTCGGGCAATCCGCCTATCTGATTAATGTGGCTAGACACCCAACACGGGTGTCTCACTTATTCTAAGAGAGTCCTCGTTTGGTTATTAATACTTAAAATAAGGAGGATGTGTGAGAAACACTACAAGAGAAGGGGACACGCCGAATCGTGGAAGCGATAAAAAACCACGAGGGGAAAACACAACAAATAACAAGAGTAAAACTACAGGCAGCACCCTCAAGGCTGGTTTCGTCATGAGCATTATAGCTATAGCATTATGTTGGGTTCCAGCGATTGGTTTGGTGCTATCTTTGATTGCAATTGGTTTAATGCTACCAGAGATAATCAAGGCAATAAAGATTAAGAAGCTCCCAATAGAGGGGTCTGGCAAATTTATAGCTGGTTGTATTATGTCGGTAATTACTGTGGTGATCGGCCTTATCATAACTATTAGTGTGTTTGGACCAAAACCATCTTCAATACCGAAAGAAAAGCCTCAATTTGAACAAGAATATAGTTCTCTCAAAAAATTGGACCTAAACGGCGTAATAGTAAGTGAGGCTTGCGCCAAACTTCGTGAGGCTGGTTGGAGAGTAAGGGGAGTTGGCAATGGTTATATGGGCGAAAAAAGTGAGGAAAGCGATTGTAGCGATACTGTACATAAAGTTTCAACTGTAAATTATTCTGATAAAAAATATTCAGATTATGATGGTAGCGAAAATCATGATTATGAGAGTGTATTTATTGAGTTTGTAAGTAATAATACGAGTAGTTCAAGCTCATCTACTGAGTCGTCGAATAATAGCACTAGCTCTTCAAGTAACACGAGTTCGTCGAATAATACAAGCTCGTCCTCTTCAAATAGTATGTGCAAAGATGACTACCAGAAGGATTTAGATGCAGCAAAGGCGAGCTATGAGTATAACGAACAGATATATAACACCTATAAAAATATGTCGGGTGTAGATGCAGATACAGTTAAATCCTATAAGGACGCTCTAGATATATCTAAGGCTTCTTTAGATACTGCACAAAAGCTCTATGATACTTATTGCAAATAATTGAATATAGGAGAAAAAATGAGTAATAATTATAAAGAATCCACGGTGGTGGTGGCGCCGAAAATAATTCTAATAATAGCAACTACGCTCTGTGCGGCTAGCGGGTTTATACCTTGGTTAGATATTGGTGGGGACAATGGTCCTCTGGTTCCGATTTATATTATATCTGGATTAATTCCACTAATTTTGAATATCATAGCCTTAATAATAAAGCGTCGTGGCGTGAGCTTAGCTTCCAATATATTAGGTATCATTGGTGGCTTGATAGCTATGCTATATGTTGCATTTTTCTTCTTGGGTTCAAGTATGTATGCTAGTAATTTCATTTTTAACCATCTAGCTCTGGGCGTTTGGATAGCCCTAGTCTCTGGGCTAATAATGTTTGTCGTATCGATTGTGTCAATAGTGAAAGATAAAAAGAAAAGTCATGTAGCGGAATAATTGGAATAAAATGCGTTTTAAAGCCCCTCATAGCCATCTGGAGGGGCTTTTGTTGTATAAGTAGTTTGTAGAAAATTGATTTAAGGCATACGCTACGCTATAATGATGGCATGGCAAACAATAGTTTTAATCCACTATACCTATCAAATGAAGAAACAAGTGATTTTGAAGCCTCTATGCGGGAGGCCGAACTTTTTGACGACACAATGAAATTGGAAAGAGAGTGGAAAGTAAGGAGAGGGTTGATAGACGAAGATGAAGAAGATCTGTTCTTATAGTGTTAAGGAGGCCTAAAAATCCCGCAAAGGCTTGTGTATGACTTAAATTGTTTTATAAATACTGCTTTGAAATATAAGTTGATATTACAAATGATAGCATATATTACATAGATTAACTTTTTGGGGGAGGGGGGATTTTCTACCCCACCCCCTGCCCCCTCCCCTAGCAAGGGGCGGGGGATCAAAACTCTAGATATTCCTACGATCGCCATTTTGACACCTTATCTGCCACCTTATAAAATAAATCAACTCAAATAACATAGACAGCACAAACAACTATTTACTTGAAATTTCAAGAATAAAAAACTATAGAAATAGAGGCCACAAAAAATCGTCATTTTCTGACGAATATAATTAAGAGGCTCGTGCTCTAACCAGCTGAGCTACCGGCCCGCTCACAGTCCACTAAAGCGAACTCCTATAATTATACCACAAAAACCTTCATCTTACAATATAAAAAATCATATCCCAATAAATATCTTTTATTTATATTCCAGCCCTAGCGACTCATAAAAATCCATCGCTGTCGGCTCGCCCAAATTTTTCAAAACTAAGTTCGTCGCCTCATCCAGTATCACCGCTGAAAACAGAGTAACCGCCAAAATTAAAAACGCCCGTTTAGACATTTTTCTAGATAAACAAATACAAATCGGCACCACTAAATATACAAGCAACAAAGATCCTATTCCAAAAATCGTTACACTCAAAGGGCACACGAACCCATTAATGCTTCCCCACGCCCACGGCCCGCTATTATAATTCCAATATCTAGCCCCATCAAACAAAACATACGCCAGCCACCCTCCAACCAGTTCTACTAACCCAGTCGCCAATACCGCCACTAAAAACACAGCCCATGGATATCGTCGCAATTTATACGTCGCCGGTATTACTACTAAAGCCCCGATCGCATAGATATTCATCCATGGCAGCAAATTTCCTCCCTTCATATAAATTCTCCCCTCCGTTACCCACGCCAACAAAAACTCATACAGCCACCCCACAAACCCAGCAATCACTACCACCAAAAACAAAACCCCAATCTTCTGCCACCACTCCAATTTAACACCCTTATCCAAATATTCCCGAAAAATTTCCTTATAAGTTTTTTGCTTCTTTACCATAAGCTTATTATATCATTTCAATTTTTCTTTTGCCCATTCCGGCCTTTCCCCTTCAAATAAAATCTTTGGTGTATGCAAATTCACTATGTCCGTATCAACGCCATAATAATGCTTATATGTCGTATCCACCGATCCAAATTTTGCCATCTCCCGCGAAAATCCAAGCAACTCTGCCAATCTCCACACAGAACTTTCACTAGGACCTTCAAGTTCAACAAAACTCGGAATCCAAGGCCATGTATCAATACAAATTTCCACTTCACCATCACTATCCTCATACACCCAAGTTTCTCTCAAACTTTCCTGTTCCGCCTTTTCCTCCAAACCGCACCCTCTCATAAATTCCACTCCACGCGCATAATCATCAATCACTACGTTTACTTCCTTAGTCCCCATAATCGAATTATCATCACTTATATTTTTATAAGTCATCACTATTTTACCACCGCCTTCATCTCGCACTCTCGCAAATGAATGTGGGCCAGTGTCAAAAACTACCCTCTGCATCAAAACTTCTGGCTTGACCAATTTCGCTCCAACCTTAGTCAGCCTTCTCCTTATCTCATCCTTATCAATATCTAAAAATTGCGCTTCAATTTCATTATCCATTTATATTTACCTCCAATTAAAATAAGTCCGTTTGAACGGACTTATTTATTACATTATTTTGCATACTCCACTGCACGTGTTTCACGAATTACATTCACTTTTATTACGCCTGGATAGCTCATCGTAGCCTCTATCTTATTTGCGATATCTCGCGCTAATTTAAGAGCTGATAAATCATCAATGGATTTAGGCTCCACAATCACACGTACTTCACGTCCAGCCGAGATTGCATAAGCCTTGTCAATCCCCGGGAATGAAGTAGCAATATTTTCAAGATCACGCATTCTTTCTGCAAAATTTTCTGCTGAAATATTTCTAGCCCCAGGCCTTGCCGCACTCATCGCGTCCACGATCTTAATAATCACCGCTTCAGGAGTCGTGGGCTCAATATCGTTATGATGCGCTGCAATTGCATGCACAATTTCATCTGGCATACCATACTTCTTTGCCAACTCTGCGCCGATATCTGCATGCTTGCCTTCAATCTTATGTGTCACTGCCTTACCGATATCATGCATCAATGCTGCAGTCTTCGCCACACGCTTGTCAGCCCCAATCTCCTCCGCAATCATGCCAGCCACATGCGCCATTTCGATAGAATGAAGAAGTACATTCTGCCCATAAGAAGTACGGAATTTAAGTTCACCCAAAAGATGTACTAATTCGCGTGGGATTCCTACCAATCCTACTTCGCGCACAGCATCTTCACCAGCCATGACTACTTCCTTTTCAATTTCTTTTTCACCTTTCGCCACCGCTTCTTCAATAGATGCCGGGTTAATTCGCCCATCTTTCATTAAGCGTTCCAGAGCGTATCTTGCTACCTGCCGACGAATCGGATCAAAAGAGGAAAGTACCACCATCCCAGGCGTATCGTCCACCATAATATCTACACCCGTAGCTCTTTGCAAAGCCTGGATATTACGACCTTCTTTACCAATAATCCTGCCCTTCATATCATCATCAGGCAACTTAAGTGCCGTCACAGTTCTATCTGCCGTCACTTCGGAAGACATCCTCTCCATTGCCGTCAAAAGTATCGCCTGTGCAGTTTCATCAATATCATGCTTAATTTCTTTTTGTTCTTTCACCACCAAACCAACCAAATCCTGCTTGATGTCGTTTTCCGTCATCTTCATCAACTTTTCACGCGCTTCTTGCTTAGAAAGTCCCGCAATTCGCTCCAATTTTTCATGCTGTTTTTCACGAATCGCCCGCACCTCACCTTTAAGCTCTTCAATTTCTCTTTCTTTGCGCGTTAATTTTTCAGTCTTTTTTTCTAGATTATCTAACTTTGCATCAAGCGCCATCTCTCTCTCCGCCAAACGATTTTCCGTACGCTTCCATTCCTTACGACGTTCACTCTCTTCAGCTTGACCCTTGCTGGCCAATTCCGCTGCTTCCTGCTTAGCATTCAAAACGATATCCGAAGCCTCACGTTTAGCTTTTCTCACCAAATCATCAGCCTTATCCTTACCGCCATTCTCATTGTGTTTATTATATGCAAAAATCCCGCCTGCACCAGCAACTATACCTGCCACTGCAGCGATAATTGGGATAGCAATTTCCATATTTTCCCTTTCTAATTGTTTTGTGTTGATATTTTTCTCTATATCAACGGGGTAACAAATAACTCAAATTAATAAATTTCCACTCTCTATTATACCATAAAATTATGCCTATGCTTGCTTTTTTCTTAACAAGAGCGTAGACTGGTAAAAATAATTATTTAACAACAAGATGTGGAGGTGAAAAACCGTGGGGCGCTTAGAAGACATGTTAATCAGAAATGGTGTGATTTATCATGCACCGGATGGATCTAGTTCATATATTGAAGGCAGTTTATTATCCAATTCTCTATGTGTTCGCAATTCTTCCGGCTGGGTCACCCATCGTATCGAACGCTCCAGCAATGGCGTCGATCTTGTCGTTCGCAACACTTCCACCGGTCTCGTCGAGATGCGCATAGCCGCTTAAATTGACTAACCCCAAAAACTACGTTTTTTACTACTCTTAAATTCTTCTAAAAGCTCTTTTTGCTTGCGGCTCAAATTCTTTGGCGTCTCCACAATTACGGTTACAATATGTGGCCCTCTATCCCCATCACTACGGAAAGGCACTCCATGCCCAGACAGTTTGAATGGAGTACCACTTTGCGTACCAGCCGGCACCTTCATAGTAATCTTACCATCTACCGTTTCCACTTCTATCTCACAGCCAAGCGCCGCATCTACCATATCAATTTTTTCCTCAGACAATATAATTGCACCTTCACGCGTCAAACTCTTATGCGGCTTCACCTTAACCTTCACATACAAATCTCCTGGCTCACTTCCACCTTCCGGTGCTGGACCACCCTTTCCTCGCAAACGAATAGACATCCCGTCGTCTATTCCAGCTGGAATTTTTACTTTCAACTCTTTTCCATCTACTGAGATATTTTTCGTTGTGCCAAAAATCGCCTCTTCAAAAGTCAAAGCCACTGACGTTTGATAATCTGGCCCTCTTCGTGGCCTTCGTGCTCCACCAGCTCCAAAACCAAATAAACTCCCGAGTATATCATCAAACATCCCACCACCGCCAAAATCAAAGTCAAAAGTCTGCCCATTGTAATTAAAACCACCAAACGGATTACCAGAAAACCCTCCGCCTGCTGCCGAACCACCCACGCCAGCATGACCAAATTGATCATACCTCGCCCGTTTTTGCTTATCACTCAAAACTTCATGGGCCTCAGAAACTTCCTTAAATTTTGCCTCAGCTTCCTTGTCTCCGGGATTCTTATCCGGATGATACTTCACAGCTAATTTCCTATACGCCTTTTTTATTTCATCATCAGACGCATTTTTTGACACGCCAAGCACTTCATAATAATCACGTTTTGCCATAATATATATTATATCCCACTAGCACTCAAAACGCAAGAGTGCCAGCAACTACTCCAATGGCGCTATCGGCTTATACTCATAAATAATTTCGTAATCGTTTGGCTCAAATCCCTTCTCCCTCACCAAACTCAAAGCAAAATCATAATTACCGCCAGTTGTATCAGTAATTTTCAGACAAAAATCTTCATCGCACTCATCAAACTCACCGCCATCAACTCTAAACTCCGTATAATCCCAATTTTCATCATAATTTGCGTATATTATTGGCAAAATCTCCACCACCGGATTCTCCGCCCTATAAATCTTACTATCTTCACTCGCTTTTGCATCGCCAATAGTATTGAGCACCATTTGATCTTCCTCATGATTCAAATACCAATCAAGCATCCCATCAAGCGGCAACAAATAAGTATACAGCTTTACAGTTTCATTCGCTTTTAGCTCAACATTCATTTCTTTTGAGCTAAAACCCTCTTTCGAAATATTTATCTTTACCTCTCCAGGTTCAAATTCGTAAGTACCATTTGTATATTCCTTATTGTCCACCAAAATCTTTGCCGAAAGTGGCGCCACCAAAATCTCAAGCTTTGCAGTCCTTTTAGAATCTAAAATTACATATATCAAAGATACAAGCAAGATCGCAGCAACTGCCACTACCGATCCTGCAATTATTCTCTTCACCTTTTTGTCCATCTGCATTACTGTTTTCTCCTAAATACTCTAAAATTAGACCCCGCATAATAGTCTCCGCCATGATCACCAGTACGATCACAGTGAGATGCTGATGCTATCTTATACGTCCCATCATCTAACTGCACCACAATCTCCACATGGCCACCACTCGCACGAATATCCCCCGGTTGCAAATTTGAAGTATTTCCAATATTCTCAATTTCTTCATACAAGTCACTATGTGAACTCAAATATTCAAGCTGCATCGCCGCCCCACAGCAAGGAAAATCCGCATCCGCATTAGAATATCTCATCACCGTAGCGAGAAATGCATCGCAGCTATTCCCGCCGATAGAACAACTATCACCCTGCCCCAAAGTAGCCACACCATTTGAAGCATTTAAAGCCTCGCGATATTCTGGCTTCGGATCCGTCGGAGAATGACTTCGATCCGGCCAAGATAAGCTAATTGCCGTAGCATTAATATCGCCATTACCCGCACCAACACAGATAGAAGTACTAGTCTGAGATGATCCGCTCCCATCACCAGACGAATTTTCCCCAGCGTTACTAACCATCTCCGGATGCTTCGTCGCAAGTTCTGCAGACAAAGCCCAACCTTTTTCGCTAGCCCGATTTTCAATCGCTTTAATCAATGAACTTAATTTTTCTACATATGTTGGATCAGACGCATATCCCGCATTCTTTATTGCCTGTGCATAAGCATACGGATTAGTAATAGTTTCTCCTGCAAAAACTCCATTATTGCGGTAAACACTAGTCTTCCGAATATTCTCATAATAACCTCGCCACCCTTCTTCTGGCGTATCATACGAAAAGGCGTTATTTGGGTTTGAATCAAAAGCCCCAATCCCAAAAAAGTTATTTCTATTTACCGCAAAATTCGACGTACCACTGGCTGATTCCAAAATACCCTGCGCCACTACCGTTTCCCAAGGTATCCCATATTCTATCGAAAGTGCCTCTGCAATATTATGATAGGTATCCACAAAAGCCGCCTGCAAATCCGACAACCCAGCCGATGAACTACCGTCATACAAACCAACCATCGCGCTACTACATTTCGATCCATATGCATCGTAAAAATAAATCCCATTTATGCCATAACTATAAAGTTGAGATTCTGGCACCTTCGCATTCACCGAACGTACCAAAACCGGTGCCAACGCACAAGTCGCTGCCACCCCCACCACGAAGATTTTTTTCAAAAAATCTTTCCTCTTCATAATATACCTACGTCGTATTTTTATTATTCGGATTAGTCGTAATCAAACTTTCTTCTGTTTCACTTGCAATTACCTGAATATGTACGTGATTTTGTCCAGCAAAGAACAAACCCTGCCCCACTGGAAAATTCGCCAATCTACGTTTTTCTTCTTCAGTCAATTTAAATGTATCAGCCAGCACGTCCACCGCCGATGCCGACTGCTTCAAAAGCAGCTGCATTGATGAGTTCGCTACTATAGCTCTTCCCATCTTTGAGCCCATAAAATCTTCTACATCCTGAGTAATCGTCGTAAGACCAAGATAATACTTCCTAGCCCGCTTCGCTAACGAAAACAAGAAGTTCGCCGAATCATCGTATTTCATCAACTGCCACGACTCGTCCACGATCAAAAGACGTTTTTTCTGTTGAGCTCTCACTATATTCCAAATGTGAGACAACACAATGTACATCGCCACTGGCCGAAGCTCGTCTTCAAGGTCACGAATATTAAACACTACCATCTGATTATTAATATCCACATTGCTTTGCTGCGAGAAGATGCCAGCAAAAGTACCTGTAGTATATTTGCGCAACCTCTGAGCCAATTGTGGCCCAGTGCCCTCCATATGTAGCAAAGTGTCATATAAATTCAAAATCGTTGGCGGAGTAGACTGATGCGTCAAAGGATCAGATGTGATACCAGCTCTAGCATAAGTATCGATCAAAGCCTGGTCAAGATCCGCCTCTTCATTAGCCGTTAAAGCTGGTACCATTTGCCCGCCAGCCGTCACCTGATTCCCGCCGAGCATTAATCTAAACAACCCATGCAAAGTCACCAAGTTAGCTCTAAGCGCATCATTCGCATCTTCCGCATCTACCACTTTTGGCAAATCAAATGGATTAATTCTTACATCCGAGTTAAGCGACAATCTAATATATGATCCTCCTACCGCATCACAAAGTTTTTGATACTCGTTTTCTGGATCAATAATCAGGATCTCCGCCCCGACCATCATTGATCGGAGCGCTTCCAACTTCACCGTGAATGACTTACCAGCACCAGATTTAGCGAACACCACCATGTTTGCATTTTCCAAGCTGAATCTGTCAAATATCACGAGGCCATTATTGTGCATGTTGATCCCATATAATATACCTTTATCTTGAGTCAAATCTGCTGACGTAAACGGGAAAGATGTCGATATCGCACCAGTATTCATATTACGACGAATTTGCAGCTGGTCCGTACATTGCGGAGTAATAGAATTCAGACCCTGCTCTTGTTGCGAATTAGCCACTTTTGAAAAAATCATTTGCTGACCAAAAATCGTCTCAATCTTTTGTTGTACAAACTTAAGCTCATCCAAAGAATCCGCCCATATAGTTACATAAAGTCCAAACCGGAAAAATCTCTCCGCTCCCACTTGCAACTGATCACGCAATTCTTCTGCATCCGTAATTGCCGCTTCAAGCTCTGGATCACGTACTTTGCCTTTTTCTGCGTTCAAATTCAAAGAAGCTTCAAGCTGAGTCACTTTCGTTCGTAAATTTTTCATCACTACAGCCGATTCTACAGGATAAATATACATTGAAACGTCAATCACTTCGTCAATATTAATAATGGGCGACAACCATCCAGTATACAAAGAGCGTGGATAACCATACACATACAAAGTTCGCCCATATTTATTGCCCAACCGAAAATAATCTGAGTGGATTTCAATCGCGGACGGTGAAATTAAATCACGCAAAGTATTTGTACCCTGCTCAAACGCTCTCTGAATCTCTGCTTGCTCCATCGCTTCAGCTTGTGCTGCAATTTCTGCCGGCGTCAACTGTCTCTTTTTAGCCATTTACTGCCCCTCCATTATTTTGATCTTTTTTCGGCTCGCCCTTTCTTACGTATGTCGTAGCCAATTTTGAAAAATCTACCAAAGGTTCCCTTACTGCCGTATCTGGATTATTGAAATTATAATAAAGCTCAGCTAATTCTTTAGTATTTAATCTTACCGAATGTATACCAATTTGGAATAAACCAGCTGTCACCGAATCCACACGATTATTTAGTTCCGTGAGAGCCTTATCATAAGTCGCACGATCTATCCTCGTCACTTCGGGAGCCTTCGTCTTCGAAAAAGATTTAAAGAAATTCTTCGTTTGCTGCAAAACCTTCTCCGCATCCGGTGAAGAATAATATGGTATCACAATAAAGAATGATTTATCCATGATATTTGCTTCTTGCGATAAAATATCCACGAAATTAATATAATCATCCATCAACACGCCAAGCAACATATTATCATTATTGCGCCGAATTTCAGACAATCTCTCCAGATATGGTCCAATATCTACTCTCTGTGATCTCACTAGTATTTGAGTTGTAAATTTCAAAGAGTTTAAGAAATTCTGATAAGAATATTCCACGCCCTCACGTTCCACATCGCTCATGAGATCAAAGTTGATAGATTTGCAAGCCACCACCGCACGAAAAGACCCATCTTTCATTATCACCACATTATCGCGCAACTCCGATATCAATAAAGTAGCCTGCGTAGACGTCGGCTCTTCTTTATTTGGGGACACCGGCATAGCCTGATTTGCAGCAATCGCCGTTGCACCCATATTCTGTGCACCACTAGCTATCGCCGTTTGTTGCCCAGGAATAATCATTTGTGGTCCTTGTTGTGTTTGCTGCGGGTTCATAACTTAGTGTAACGAAATAAATACTTCGTCTTCGTCCTTTCTATTTATGCGATTAGCTTCCTTTGCAATCGTTGCAATGGAAAAATCAGGATTACTTGCTAGTTCTATTATACTAGGTTTTGCTTTAATTTTGGAAACTTTTTCTACCGGTTTTTCTTCCACTGGCGTTGGCATCACTACCACATTATTAGCCTTTTCTTCCTTAGGTTGTCGCAAAACTACCGAAGCTTTTTCCTCTATCGGCGTCGGCGGTATCGCTTTTTGCTTTGCTGCAGCTTCAGCTTTTGCTTTCTCTTCCTTATAAGCTTTCATGCCAAAATCTTCGTTCCGCTCAATCGCTTCTCGCATGCTCTTTATGACTTCTTCATGCTTTTCTGCTTTTTCACGATCGATCGCCCGATTCAAATTCATCGCTGCATAATTGTCAAACATATCGCTCGTTGCGTTCGCCTCAGCTAGCAAATCCTCTCGCATTGGATTACCACTCGCACCTTTAATCGCATAACCACCGGTATCCATAATATCCGCCAAAAATGACAACCGATGTGTAGCTTCCTCTCCAGTAATATCACGCTTGCGATTATCATCCACTATCTTTGGCGCTGAGATTTTTATCGTAGATTCACTTTGCCCCGGAGTCCAAAGTCTTTTACGAGGCTTTAGATAATATGAAACTATCGCCGCCAAGTACGTCTCCATCGGCTGATCTTTTTTAAGCGGCAAAGCCAAAGCCAGCAAAAGTAATACCGGCGGTAAAGGTATAATAGCTAACAGTGGAAAAAGTTGGAATAACCCCACAGCTGCCGCAATCAACCCCGCCGCAATCAAAAGATAAACAAACTGCCGAAAACTAAACGGCCCGATAAGCTTATCGTCTGCCTCAACATCCTGAGGCACTTTATACTGCGCCATATAATATATATTATAACATATCTAAAGCGTTTTTAAATCATAAGCAAAATTATGCGTCTGGATAATTATCCGGATTCTGCAATAAATCTTCCAATTCCGTCTTTAGAGTATAAGCATCCACATGATCTTTATTTTGCTTATAGTACTCCTTAAATTTCTCCTCTACCAATGCAGGAGTTTCACCAAACCATTCTCTGAAAGTCTTTTCTACCATCAAATCATAGAAATCTATTGCTGATAAATCCACATCTTTATTTTCATTCCATATACTTTCTAATTCATCTCTTATTTCACGTCTCTTAGTCTCATCGTAAACCCTCTGGATATGGCCAGCCGCATCACCTGAATCAGCTAAAACATCCTCGCCACGCATCCTGGACCTTTGTTGTTCATAAAATTTCACTTCTCGACTCATAGCCTCTTCATTATCGAGACCAATCCATTCTCTCCACCAGTCCTTTGCATTATTCGCAGCACCAGATCTTCTAGTTCTATAAATCTGTTCAAGTTTACCAGTCTCGCCAAGCACCTTTCTGACTTGCGCTTTAGCCATTTCCATCCTCAATTTTTTCAAGTCTGCTTCGCGCAATCTTTCAGCCTCCTCCGGATCCTTATCTCCGTAACGCGTCTGAATTTCTGCTCTAGCATTTTCGTATTCAGCCCGTCTCTTAGATGTTGGTTCATCATCAGAACTGTCATCCAAGAACATTTCCGCAAAATGTTCTGCCAATGCTCCTCTATAATCTGTTCGCATTCCCAAAATCTGACCAGTCGTCTGATCTTTAATATAATCCCTAGTCTTTCTACGGAAATACTTCTCCACTTCATCTTCATGCCCAGCAAAATCTTTGCTTTCCCATACTGGGGCCAAATCATATTCTGGATTCTGATCCTTATCCGTAATCACATTACCATCTTTATCCTTTTTCTGCTTCAACTCATAACCAGTCCAGAATTTCACGCCACTATTAATTTGTTCGCTACCAGAAAGCCACTTCAAGCTTGCCGATAGGAATGCCGGCTCAAATGCTGTCTGAATTTCCTCACGCTTTCTCAGATACCCCTCCACATCCCAATCAGCCCCTGGATTGGAAGAATTAAACCCATAAGTCCGCTTAAGGCTCTCATCTAAATTAGAAAGAGCAGTTCGTTCAATATTATCAAGTGACGTACCTTCTACAAGCTGTTTCATCCCCTTCTTTGCATACATTCTACCAGTCGGATTACTCTCAGATATAAGCTCTGGTTCTCCATCATGATAACCTTTTACGTACTCATCATACGACACCCTCATCACCTGCCGATCGTTAGCATTATACGCCCTAGCTGTCTCGAGATTAATATACTTACCAAATCTCCTCAAGAACGGGTCATTATCTTTCACCTCAAACATCAAGAAGCTCGCCAATGCTTGCGAAGCATGCGTACCCAACTCTATTCCCTTATTGCTATTTAGTACATTATCCATCTGTATTTTCAACAAATCCGTATCGCCACGTTGGTTCAGAATCCTTAGGCCAGGAATAATACTGTCAATTTGGCTAGCCGCATTTTCCATCTTAGTCAACTCACCAAGCCTATATTCTACATCCTTCGTTGGTGGAGTAAGCTCAAAATACTTCTGCATTTTAGCTTCTACAATTTTCTTCTGAGTATCATAAGCCTGAGCTGCCGTAGCTGCAGCATAATGTATGCCAGTCACTTCACCTTCCAAGATATTACTGACATCTTTATATCTAGTTTCAGCTTCCTGGCGATTCTTTATATCATGCGCCTTATAAATCAATTTACCATTCTTATTTCTCAAGTCTTTATTTACATCATCAAAATGCGCATTCATGGCATCTTCCATCCTTCTATGGAAACCCGCTGCATTATCATATGTAATCTTCTCACCGCGAGCCTGCTCCACCTTCAACATATCCGAAGCTTTCACATTCGCACTATCAAGCGCTGCTAGTCGCGCTTTCTTGGCAGCACTCGCATTTTGCACTACTGCAAGTTGGCCTAAGCCCTTATTCATATTATTCTTGTGGCGTTCAATGGTTCGCATATATTCCATATTTTTCGCTTGCATTGCATAATCTTCTTCTGCATCCCTGCCCGGCATACCTCTCTTATTATATTTACGATCCACATTATATGCTTGACCCCTCAATTTTGTCTTAGCGGCATACTCACCAGTCTCCTCTTCCCTCGCAATCCTGCGATTAGACATAAATTGCATCAACCTCAAGCTTGGCGTATATGCCTTCTCCGACGCCAAATACTTCTGTCGTGACAACTGTCTATGCGAATCCGCCCAACCACGATTCGTCGCAAGCGGCCTCGCCGCAAGACCATGCAATCTTGTATTAATATTACTAAGAAACGTACCAGACATCTTCATTAAATTCCAAGAGAAGAAAAGCGGGAATATCTGTACCGCCACACCAAGCAATACCCAAAATCCGCTCTTAGCACTCGCAATAATCGCCCAACCCGCTAAGCTAGATGCGCCAAAAAGAAGCGAAAACATCGGATAAAAAGTCAACATCTTTATCAATAGCTGTCGCCACTTTTTAAACCATTGCTCTGTATTTGGCAACATATATGCCACTACCGCAAGCGGCGCAATCATCACCAAAAGTGCCACCACCGCCTGGCGAAGCGCAATCGTCACAAGCCCAATCACCACCGCCGCAATCGCACCCAAGACCGTAGGAATCAACATCCAAATCGCACCCGTCTCAAACGCCACTATCCCAGCTACCGCTCCACCACCAGCTACCGCCGCATACATCCCACTAAGCGAAAAATCATCCATATTCGAAAAATTCGCCGTCGCAAGCGTCGACTCTTCCACCGATGTAAACACTCCTCTCAATCCATTCCCTATTATATTAGATGCATCCACCGCCAGCGAACAAATAATGAAACTTAAGTTCACCAGCACCGCTACCACTATCAACTTCGGCAACGCCTTTTTAATCCCGTAATTAGATATCCCTACCCCAGTAATTTGCGAATATATCACCACTAGCAAGAAAATAATAAACACAATATTGGTAATCCCCCGCATATATTTCCAAATCTCATAAATCGGCGAACCATCCTCTGCCGATACCGGATTAATCACCAAAATCTCTTCTATCTTATCATATAGCCAGTCCACCGCCTCTGATATTTTGCCAGTCGTCGGACAAACCAACCACGCAAGAGACCCCAACCCATCCTCACATGATTTTGCTTCTATTTGCTGTTCTTCCTCAGTCTGCTCCTCAACCTCAGTCACCTCTCCTTCAGCTTCTGCCTCAGCTTCATCCACATATACCGTCTCGTCTACCGGATCAGCGTATACGTTATTTGGAGTCACTACCCCCATTAAAGACAACACCCCTATAATACCAAAAAGACACCCAAAAAGGGCTTTACCGAAACGAATTTTTGGAAATCTTTTCGTTATCATACCATTAAAAATCACACCCGCCTCCCTTTTTGAGGCGTGAGTTAATTATATCACGCATAAGCGCTTTTGTCAAGGATAAAAACCGCTTTTTTGACCTTTCATCACTCCTGTTAACTTAAGCTTTATTCTTCACAGCTTCCCTAAAATACTTCTGCTTGCACTTTTTCGTCATTTTAGTATAATATACACCGGTACGCTAGGAGGGAGCGTATAACAGCACATTAAAAAAGGAGTTGAAGAAACGTGGCACCATTTATACTAACTTTTGTCGCAATCTCCATAGCGTTCCTTTTTATCTTCATTAATTTCAACAAATTATTTAGATTAAAAGAAGGCACCAGGGAGATGCGGAAAATCGCCTCCACCATTCGTGAAGGCGCAAATGAATTTATGGCGACAGAGTACAAAACCATCACTGTTGTCGTCATAATCATCGCGATAGTACTTTCTCTCTTCATTGAGAAATACGCAGGGATAACCTTCGTAATCGGTGCGCTTATGAGCAGCGCAGCTTGTATTATTGGTATGAAGGGAGCAACTCTCGCAAACGTCAGAGTCGCCAACCATGCCCGTCTTACCAAAGACCTCGGCAAAACCAATAAAATTGCTGCTATGGGGGGATCCATTGGCGGATTGGCTGTACCAGCGTTTGGACTACTAGGACTCACCGCCCTATATTTAATCATCGGCGGAGTCAAACTAAATGTCCAAAGCGCCGGTATAATCCCAATCTTAAAATGCAATCCTACCATTATCTACCTCAGCACTTATTCGCTAGGTTGTTCACTCATCGCAATGTTTAATCGTGTAGCTGGCGGCAACTTCACCAAAGGCGCAGATATCGGTTCAGATATCAGCTCTAAGGTTCGGCACAACATGCCTGAAGATGACGCTAGAATGCCATCCACCATTGCCGATTTTATCGGTGATAATGTCAACGACATCGCCGGAAACTGTTCGGACTTGCTCGAAAGCTTCGTGTCAACCATTGTTGCCAGCTTGCTTATCGCATTTTCGATCCACAACGGAGATGGAGAACTCTTTAACGCAACTTGCCTCTATCCTTTCGCATTAGCCGGAGGAGGACTCTTGAGCTGTATTATTGGCTTGGCTTACGTATTATTACACAAGCCTACAAACAGCCCGTCCAAAGAGTTAGACATGGTCACTTATATTTCGGCAGCACTTGTTACTATTGTAGGGGGATTATCTTCATTTTTAATTTTTAAAAATCAAACTCTCTACTCTAGTTTCAAGCTCGGCTGGGCCTCACCATGGGTTTCGTCAATACTCGGTATCATCAGCGGTGTTGCAATCGGCAAAATCACTGAATATTTTACCGCTACTGACAAGCCACCCGTAAAAAGCCTTGCCGATATGGCACTGGAAGGCGAAGCATTCGTAGTTACCAAAGGTGATGCTATTGGTTCAAAATCATGTTTACCGCCTATCATAATTATCGGAATTTCTCTTTTAATCTCCGGTTTGATTTGTGGTATTTATGGTATCGCTATTGCATCACTCGGCATGTTGTCTTTCGTAGGCGCTACAGTATCTATTGATGCATTTGGCCCTATTGCTGACAACGCCGGTGGTATCGCCGAATCTTGTCATCTTGGCGAAGACATTCGTGAAATCACAGACCAACTAGATTCAGTTGGCAACACTACTGCTGCGATCGGCAAAGGTTTTGCCATCGGATCTGCTGCATTTGCTACCGTATCACTAATCTTTGCCTATGTTGGCAGCTACTCACAAGCGGTAGAACCCGTTTTAAACATTGCAAGCTTTGCAGTTATAGCTGGAGCCCTGATCGGCGGAGCCTTAATCGAGTTCTTCTCGGCTCTTCTAACTGATAATACTGTTAAATCAGCCTACCTTATGGCCGACGAAAACGAAAAACAGTTATCCGAACCCGGAGTACTCGAAGGCACTGTAGAACCCAGATATATAGACTGTATCAGGATTTGCACCAAACAAGCCTTACACCACATGCTCGCACCATCATTGCTCGCATTATTTATTCCGGCGATTGGTGGTATTCTATTTGGCGTAGAGTTTGTCGGCGGCTTATTAATTGGCGCTACCATCGTAGCGATTCCTCGCGCTATTTTCATGGGGAATTCCGGTGGCGCCTTCGACAATGCTAAAAAGCTCGTCGAATCCGGTGCTATTGAAGGTCACGGCAAAGGTTCAGCTGCTCACAAAGCTACTGTAGTCGGAGATACCATAGGCGACACCAGAAAAGACGTCGTAGGCGTCGCTCTTGATATCTTCATCAAAACTATGGGGACCGAAGCTAATACGCTCGCCCCACTGTTTATGTCGTTCCATTTATTCTAAATAATGGTTTAACGTTTAAACTCCCTCCTTATACCCCGGCTTCGGCCGGGGTATTTTCAATCCCTTACTTTTTTTTGCCATTCATGGTAATATTAAGATATATAATTAAAACGGAATTATAATGAAATCATTTCTTAAAAAAATCATCGTCTTAGTTGCTGTCATCTTGTCAGTTTCATTTGCAACAAGCCTCACCTCCCCAACGCCAACCTACGCACGTGATATGGGGAGTTGTGAATACGTTCTAGGCCTTACTTCCTGGGATTGTGGCATAGAAGAAAAACCAGACGATACCGAAAAACTCAAAAGCAATATTGTAATCATTGCCAGTAACGTCCTTGTAGATATCAGCGTCATTGCCACATATCTAGTTCTTGGCTACGTAATTTACGGAGGATACCTTTATGTCTTTTCCTCCGGAGACCCCAGCAAAGTATCTGCTGGCAAAAAAACACTCACTCACGCTTTTACTGGCCTTGCTATCGTCATATTGGCAAATGTTATATTAAATACCATTCGCATCACTCTACTCGGAGCCAATGGATCATTCTCCGACGTAACCGGCACAAATGCCAAAGATATGGTAACCGGAATGATTTCCTGGGCAATTAGTATTGCCGGCGTGGTGTCCTTGATATTTATAGTAATCGGTGGAGTCAATTACACCACTTCTGCTGGTGATCCCAGCAAAATCCAAAAAGCCAAACAAACCATACTATACGCTCTCATCGGTCTAGCCATTGTCGCACTAGCAGAAATTATTACAGCCGTCGTTTCTAGCACTATCAGAGACGCAGCAGCATTCAATAATGAAACATTAATAGCAAAGGAGCTTTATGAAAAATAAACTTACTAAAGTAATCGTACTTACATTAACATTTTGTGGTTTATTTGGAGTCTCGACCTTACCGGCCTTTGCAGAAGATTGTTCCGACATTTGTAGTGCAGATTGCACATCAGTACCACAAGCCGTTAAGGATGCGCAAGGCTGCAACGGTGCCAACACTACTGCAGACGCAAAAAAAGTGGTTGTCAATATCATCAATAGCATCATAGGAATTCTTGGTTTTATAGCAGTTATATTTATAGTGGTAGGCGGCGTACAATATATGACGTCCACTGGCGATGCTAGTAAATTAAAGCGCGCTAAGGACACCATTCTCTACGCATGTATCGGTCTTATTATCTGTGTACTCTCGTTTGCTATAGTCAATTTCGTCATAAAAGGACTCCTGGACTCGCCAGGGGGTTATACGTCTAGTTCTGATTGTACTAATGCTGGCTATACATGGAACAATACTACGGGCAAATGCGAATAGTTAAAACTGCCTAAAGAGTATTGCTTTTATGAAATAAAAGTTGTACAATAAAATCAAGTTAACAAAGGAATAAAATGACTAATCTATCAAACATATTAGTAAAGGTAGCTGCGGTTACTGGAGAAAAACCAGATGAAGTAGGCGACAACGGAAATACTCTCACAACTGACGTAACATCTATAATTAACGCCATTATAGCCGCCCTAGGCATGATAGCTGTTGTAATTATTATCATCGGAGGTGTTTCATATATGACTTCTTCTGGTGACTCAGCAAAAGTCAAAAAGGCTAAAGACACTATACTGTACGGCGTAATTGGTTTAATTATTTGCGTTCTAGCATTTGCTATAGTGAACTTTGTAATTTCAAGTCTTCTAGCATAATCCAAAAAATACCCCCTCCGGGGGTATTTTTTTATTCCTATTCGTTTATAAAAATAAACTAGAGCCAAGCCCTAGTTTATTTCATCTTCAGAATATATTTATTGCACCGCAATCTTCTTTGGTGCTTCAGTTTTTTCCTTCTCAAAGGTGATTGTAAGCACGCCATCCTTAAGCTCAGCTTTCACGCTGTTTTCATCCTCGCGCACCTGTACCGGCAAAGCAATAGTACGTGAAAACTCACCCCAATAACATTCCTGAATATGCCAACGAGTGGTTTGCTCATCTTCACCACCAGACAACACACCTGAAATCGTCAAAATATTATCGGAAATACTGACATCAAGATCAGACTTAGAGATGCCAGCGGTTCTAGCTTTTACTACTAATTTGTCGGCGGTTTCATAGACATCCACTGCGAGCTGTCCCGGAAAATCGTCGGCATTTTCCCACTCATCTTCTTCCGATTCGCCTGACTCCTGAGAAACCTCCTCTACCGCTACCTCTTCCTTTGGAGCCACAAGTTCATCATCTCCTCCAAGAAAAGCCGCAGCGAGATCGTCTTCCATCAGCAAATCGTCACTGTTTGTACGAGCCATATTTCCTCCACTTATATTGTTATGCTTTATTATAAAGCATCTTTATAGTAAAATCAAGAGAAATATGCCAAATATTGTAAAAAATACAACATTTCCAAACCTCCTAGACCTCATCGCGCCGCACTCTTGTAGAAGTTGTGGCCGTCTAGGTAGCCCACTTTGCGACAATTGTAAAAATTACATCATCGCCAACAACATCAACCTCTGTCCAGCCTGCAAAACCGCCACCCCAACCGGCAAATGCAAAAAATGTCGCACCCTTCCCTCTATTTTCATTGTCGGCAAACGCGATGGCCTTTTAGACATTCTCATCCACGATTACAAATATAATTCTGTTCGCGCTATTGGCCCTAAACTCGCTAAACTCCTAGACGCTAAACTACCATCAGATATTAATCAAGCTATTATCATTCCACTTCCTACCGCCACTCACCACATCCGTGCTCGCGGCCTAGATCACACTCACCTCATTGCCAAACATCTCGCTAAATTACGTAATTACAAAGTCCAAAACCTTCTCCTCCGCAACAAAAACACCGTCCAAGTCGGCGCCGACCGCAAATCCCGCCTCGCTCAAGCAAACGAGGCCTTCATCATAAACCCCAAAATCAAAATCGATCAAAACGCCACTTATATCCTTTTAGATGATGTCTGGACTACTGGAGCCTCCATTCGCGCCGCCATCAAAAAGCTCCGGCAAGCCGGAGCCAAAAACATCATCGTAGCTCTTCTAGCAGTGAGTAGCCTGGATTAGCGAAGTTTCTTCACCCTGAGGCTTCTCTACAGCTGGGTTCTCGCTAGATGGTAAAGCAGTAATCACGAAATTCACAATCGCAAATGCCATAAAGCAAATCACCAAACCAATGATTGCATAAAGCACCGTATTCTTCGCATCCGTTACCTTCTTTGAATCACCACCAGATACCACATAACGAATACCACCAATAATAAGCATAATTACTGCGATGATACCTACAATATACAAGATAGTGTTTGTTATTTGTTTAAACGCGCCTTCACTGCCAAACAAATTCTCTGGGCATCCATCACATCTCGCCGCCTCTGCACCTTCTTGCAAAGTCAAAGCCGACACGCTGTTTAGCCCCAACAGCCCCACCGTTAAACACATTACGATTGATAAAATTACTTTAGCTACATTTTTCATGCCCCAATTATACCACAACAAACAAAAAATGCCAATCGGCATCATCGCATGGCGGAGGGTGGGAGATTCGTTTCGAGCGAAGCGAGAACCGAATCTCGCTTTTTGTGTGCTTCTTCAAGAAGCATGGCGGAGGGTGGGAGATTCGAACTCCCGCTCCAGATCACTCCAGACTAACGATTTAGCAAACCGTCCCCTTCAGCCACTTGGGTAACCCTCCATTCATTCTATTCTATCATATTTTGTTCACTTTTGTAAAATCATGTTATAATGAGGTTATGGCAAAGACATCACTTCCACCAGTTTCTTGGGAAGCTGAAGAATACATCGTACGCGATCATGATGTTATATGGTACATCGGCCTATTCATCGTCGCCATAGCTCTTGGCGCTCTCGCTGTGCTTTATCAAGGTTGGACATTTCTTACGCTCATAATATTGAGCGTCATCACTATCTTGGTTTCCAATCTTCGTCCTCCGCGCAAAATTCGTTACACTCTAGACAATAAAGGCCTCAAAGAAGGCACTCGTTTACATAAATACGACGAATTCCGCGCCTTTGGCATCCTAAAAGAAGGCAACCATTACTCTGCCGTGCTAATCCCAAAAAAACGCTTCGGCCTCAGTGTCAAAATTTATTTCCCTGAAGGTAGTGGTGAAGCTATCGTAGACAATCTCGGCAATCGTCTCCCCATGGAAGAAGTTAAGCTTGATGTCCTAGACAAAATCGTTAACTTCTTGCGTATTTAAGCATAGTATGATAAAATTAACATAAGTATAATAAAGGTGGGCATAAAATGAACCAAAATCCAACAGTAGATAACGATCTACAAAAAGCAATTGACGACATCACAAACAATACCAATACTGATCCTGTTTTTTCGGACCCAGTGGCAGCCCCTTCTTCCGTTCCAGAAGGTGACACCGGCGCTCTCGCCGAACCAGTCGGGCCATTTCCAGAACCATTACCACCAGCCCCAGTTGAGCCAATCGCTCCAATAGTACCAGATCTTAATATCCCAGAAATGCCTACACCAGCTCCAGAAGCTGTCGTTACAGATACCGTTTCCGAAACCATCGCCATGCCCCAAACCAACCTCGACATTCATCAAGTCAAAGAAGCCGCCTTACGCGATCTTATCCCACTATTAGATCGTCTCAGCATGAGCCCATCGCAAAAGTTCAATCTTTATCGCGACATCTTCGACAATCTTCGTGATTACACAGTTCTTGGCCCAGCCTACAATGCCGCCAAAGAAATTACCGACGACACTGAGCGTGGCGAAGCTCTTCTCTACCTCGTCGAGTCTATCGATAAAATGTAAAAAGCTCACCTCCTTAAAAAATAGCCCCTCCCGGGGCTATTCTTGAGCTACCTTTAATACATCCCGCCCATGTCAGGCGCAGCTGGCTTTTCTTCCGGTATTTCACAGATTAAAGCACCCATAGTGATTGCTGTTGCCGCAATAGATGTTGCGTTTTTTACAGCTTCTTTCGTCACCTTTGCCGGATCAATCACACCAGCTTTTTTCAGCTCTACCAAACCTTTACTTGGATCCATCACGTTCACGCCATAGCCAGGCTTCGCCTTCTCCACTTCCGCCAAAAGCGCCTGCGCATTAAGTCCAGCATTTTCCATAATATGTACAAATGGCGCCTTAAGAGCATTTTTCACAATTTTTGTACCTTGATCATCACCACTTAATTTACCAGCCAAATTCACCAAAGTCACACCACCACCCGTCACGATACCTTCTGCAAGTGCAGCCTTAGTTGCCGCTACTGCATCATCCACACGGAATTTCTTTTCGTCAATTTCAGTTTCAGTCGCACCACCCACCTTTATGACTGCCACTTTCCCCGAAAGCGCTGCTGCACGCTTCTCAAATTCTTCACGTTCATAATCACTCTTTGCGTTCTCGGCAAACGTATGAATCAAATTAATTCTTTCTTCTACTGCCTTCTTATCTCCTGCACCCTTAATAATAGTCGTCTCACTCTTAGTGGCGATTACTTTATTGGCAGAACCAAGCACTTCGAGCCCTACTTCCTCAAGTTTCAAACCTTTATCAGCGCTCACTACCGTAGCATCGGTCAAAATTGCAATATCTTCCATAATTTCTTTGCGCCTATCGCCAAACGAAGGAGCTTTCAAAACTAAGGAGTTAAATACGCCTTTTAATTTATTCAATACTAGTAACGACAAAGCCTCACCTTCTACTTCTTCAGCAATAATTACCAAATCTTTTCGTCCAGCTTGCGCACACTTCTCGAGCAGTGGCAAAATATCGCTAGCTGCCGAAATCTTTCTATCTGTCACCAGCACAATTGGCTTGTCAAACACCGCTTCTTGCCTATTCACATCCGTCACAAAGAAAGCCGACGCATAACCCTTATCATAGCTAAAGCCTTCCACAATTTCCTGTTCCATCTCTAGGCCTTGTCCAGCCTCTACCGTCACTACGCCATCTTTGCCAATCTTCGAAATCACTTCCGCAATCAACTTACCAATTTCTGCATCACCCGCCGAAATTGTTGCCACTTCTGCCACTTTCTTTGAATCACCTTCAATTTTCTCTGCAGTCTTATCAATCTCCGCAACAATCTCCGCTCCAGCTTTCTCAATACCACGACGAAGTTCCATTGGATTTACGCCAGCCGCGATCAATTTATTTGCTTCATTCAAAATATTATAAGTTAGCACCGTCACCGTAGTCGTGCCATCACCTGCTACCTTATTTAATTTTTGAGCAGCAGTCTTAATCAATTTAGCACCCACCGCTTCACCCAAAGCCTCATCCTTATTTGGCAGTTCCACCGCCTCAGCCACTGTTACGCCATCATGAGTAATTACCGGAGCGCCATACTCCTTCTCAATAATCACATTCTGACCCTTTGGCCCAAACGTCACCTTTACCGCATCGTATAATTGCTTTGCACCAGCCAGCACCTTTTCGCGTGCTTCTGCTTCGTAGTATATCTTCTTTGCCATTTTATCTCCTTAATTTAAAGTTTTCCACAGGTTTTTCCACAACTTCATCTCTATAAAGTCGCCAAAACATCTTCCTCTTTCAAAATAATATAATCTGTGTCATCTACCTTAATATCCGTTGTAGAATATTCCTTATACACTATTTTGTCACCTTTTTTCACTATGGATACCTCTGGACCTACTGACTCTACCACCGCATAAGCCGGCTTCTCCTTAGCTTCACCTAGCAAAATCCCTGATTTAGTTTTTTCCAATGGTTTTTCCACCTTTGCCACAATTCTATCTTTTAAAGGTTTTAGTGTCATATTTTCTCCTTTTCTACCCCTATTATAGCACAAAAATTAGCACTTGCAATACTAGAGTGCTAATTTAATAATGGCACCAATCTCGCTCTCATAGTCTCTGTTAAATACAAAATATTTACTAATAATTTTTCCATTTCGTTATCCTGAAACTCCCCCAAACCCCATTCCACCAGTAAAGTTACTACTTCACTAGTATATATCTTAAACACCCTTCCGGAATTCTTCGGTAATCCACTGGCACTCTCTATTTTCAACTTCAATAAAAATATCATTTTCTCAAATACATCTCTTCGCCCACTTTTTATAAAAACTTTAAAAATTTGTCTATTCTGCAATACGAAAACCAACGTTCCTCTATATAAATTTTTCAATTTTGCGTATTTCAACTTATTTGGTTGCCCAATTGCTGTTTTATATTTCGCTAATATATAATTTTCATAATCCAATGCGATATTCCACACCGTCCTATGATGCTTATAAACCGTAGATCGCGCAACCCCCGCCCGCTCTGCCATTTTACCAATACTGATGTAGTCCTTCTCCTCAAAAAAGATCCGAAGAATTGCTTCTTCGGTCTTTTTAAATCTTTTGTTTGCTAATCTTTTTTCCGTGATCCCTGTTTTTGCCATTTCCTAATTATATCACGCCGTCTACCAGCTCCGCCGCCTTCTTAATCATATAGGCAGCTTCGTTAGTTGGGATGATATACACTGGCTTCGAACCTTCCTCTGCTACATTTGTATAACCCTTAGACTTATCCATCGCCGCATCATTTTTAAGTTTAAAGCCCATAAATTCCAACTTACCAATCACTGAGCTACGCACCGGAATAGACCTCTCACCAATCGTCGCAGTAAACACAATTGCATCAATTCCGCCCATCTTTGCAGCGAATTCACCAATCTTACCTGCCACTCCATCTACAAACATATTATATGCAGCCGCCGCACCAGCTTCGCCTTCTTCTGCTCCAGCAATTACCTCGCGCATATCCGAAGATCCAGCCAAAGCCATCAAACCAGAGGTCTTGTTTAGTACCTTAATCGCCTCAGCTGCACCCAATTTGTCGCCAAGCAATGCACCAATCGTTGGATCAATCGAGCCAGTCCTAGTCGAAGACATCAACCCTTCAAGCGGCGTCTCGCCCATCGATGTGTAAGCGGGCTCACCGTCGATAAATGCTGTCACCGAACAGCCAGACCCCAAATGGCACACCACCATTTTCTTTTCCAAGATGCCAAGCTCTTTGATCTTACCCATCACATAGCCATAGCTAGATCCATGCGCACCCCAGCGACCAAGATCAAATTCATCAATAATCTCACGCGGTAATGCATATTCCGCATCCTTTCGTGACTCACGCGTCAGCGCTTCAGAATCACTCATCGTCATTACTGGCACACCCGGAAAAGCCGCCATCGCATTTTTTACGCCTCTTATGGCACCAGGTATATGTAGCGGATAAGTCAATTTTGCCTTCTCTAGTTCTTCAAAAGTCTCATCATCCACAATATGGTGCTTTGAGAAATATGTCCCCGCAGCTGGTGTACGCACCAAAATACCGTCTAGCGGATGCGCATCATTAATAAAGCCTTCTTTTTCAAAAATCGCCTTAGCTTCTTTAAACGCCTCGTCGAGAGAATCCCATTTTTTACTGAGTAGCTCTTCGCTACCATCAGCTCTAGTTACAGTGCAAATAAATTTCTTTTTTCCGTCCTCTTCTATGCCCTCGAAGTAGAGTGAACACACCTCATCTTCACCTTCATATAGCGAAAACTTCTCACTACTTGATCCAGAATTTAAAACCAAGAAAATCTTAGTAATGTTTGTTGCCATAAAATAACTCCTTTTCTCTATTATACTACACTACAATCTCTATATTAAAGTTTTCTTTTGTAAAATCTAATATCAGTTTCATTACCAGCATCATCTAAATATTTACCATTACTCAACTCTCTTAAATGAACCACTGTGCCATCATAAAACTCATAGGCACCATGGCTCAAAATCGTAGCCCTATCATTTGGCACAGCCTTAGGTACATAATTACTGCCAACAATTTGCTCCAGCTTCTGCGAGACTTCTGGCTTAATATTCAATGTGCCATTCTTAGATTTCTGCAAAGCTTCGTACGCCGTAGCTTGAATATCAGCCAATTCATTACCAGTAAGTTTACCATTATTAACGCCATCAACAAATCTATCCAGAGCGGCATCGTCTGCACCGGCAAGAGACTCTGCAGTATATTTGCCAGTACCAGCAAATGCATAATCACCATTCGTAAGTTTACTTTGCAAGCCAGTTAATGCCGCACTCTTACTTAAATCTGTAGTGGCCAAATCTCTTATCATCTCATGTGCACCACGGTTCTTGTTCTTATAAGCATCACCAAAGTTACTCATAAGATGTGCAGACGCTCCAGACAATCCCGCCACTCGGCCACCCGCCAGAGCAGCTTCAAGATTATTCTGTACTTGCGCACGACCTTTATCCGTCTTAGATAATATATTTTGAGCTGCCTTAATCTGGGACATTGCCTCACCACGTTCAGCATCACTCGTAGCTGCTTCATATCTCGCCAATGCTTCAGCATGATACCGCCCTACCGAGTTTGGATCATTAATATTCACAGCAGTCACGCCATCGGCTTCGAATGCGCGCCCGTTTTCCAATAGGGATTCGTAATCCGCCACTTTAGCCTTTTCATTCTCCGTCTCAATAGCAGCTTCTCTTGCAGCATAGCTCTGTTCGCTAGTCCTTCTAGCATTAACTTCTTCTCTACTCTGCCATGCCAATACCGTATCGTCAGCCCTCCTCAGCTTATCTTGCTCTCTAGTGCTCAAAGTCTTACCACTAGCCATCCTATTTCGTAGCCTCGCCTGCACTCTACCAGCTCTATTAGCCGCAGTCTTTTCTTGCTGGTACTGCGACCAATTCTTAAACTGCTCTGTCCCCTTAACGGCACCCTGTGCCTTAGCAAAACCTTTGGCCCCAAGCTGCTTACCCTGTCTGCCCAGATTACTAATCTTTGCACCAAGATTTCCCATCAAAGCCAGCGAACTCTTAAGTAAAGTCGGGATCAGGAAGAACGGCAACACTTGTACTACCATCGCCGCAACCTTCATGCTACCGTTATTTATCCCCGACAGTACAGCCCCTGCCATCCGGCCAGCGCCCACCATCGCCCCACAGATAGGATATACCACTAACAAAGCTTTAAATATATCAAACCATTTTTTCGCAAGCTTCTCTGTATTCGGCAAAGCATAACATACTATAGCCGCAGGAGCAAGTACCGTAAGCAATATTATTCCAGCACTTCTCGCAACCACAATGGCATAAAGAATTAAAAGCGCCACAACTATTGATATCACAACACCCAACACAGCCAAACCTAAGGCTGCAGCTCCAGCCAAAGCTCCAGCCGGGTTCAAAAAAACAAATAATGCCGCTCCGCCGCCACCAAGTGCCGCAGTAAAAATCCACTCGGTAATACCAGAGCCTAAAGAAGCTCCATTACCACTAGCCACATTGTTTGCAGCGTCAGACAGTATCGAATTTAACCCATTCCCTAAAATATTACTCAAATCTATCGCCAGTTCACAAATAATATAACTCAAATTTATCAATACGGCCACCACTATTAGCCTAGGTAAGATCTTTTTTATACCATAATTATCAATCCCTACACCAGTGAGCTGCGAGAATATCACTGCGAGGAAAAGCACTATAAAAAGTATGTTAGCAATATCCCTTATTATACCCCAGGCATCCCTTACGCCACTATTATTTCCAAATATTTCTCCCGCCGGAACCTGCAAATGATTTTTTTCAATACTTTTCCACATTGTCGTGCCTATAGTGGAAACCGACTGAATTACCGGACAAAGTATCCATCCTAACGGCCCAGATCCATCATAACAAGATGGCTGAGAGCTAGTGCTAGGTGGTGTGGTAAACTCACTTCCAGGATCATCAGACAATAAATAAAGCGAATTAAGCTTATCTATTATGCCGTTTAGATCAACCTCAGCGCCAAACATATCGTTGTCATATATACCATAAACCTTTATGTCTTTTTTATCTTCCGCTACATTAAAATAACAATACTCGCTATACTTAGACTGTTCATTCCACCACAAACGCGCCCGATATTCACCTTGACCATGAAGCTCAACATCGCCACAATTAATATCAACAACACCAAACATATCGTTTAAATAAAACTGATATAATTTATAAATCTCAGCGTCATTAAATCTGAGGCCATCATAAGAATATGCCCCATTGGAGAAGTTAAATACTATTTCATCACTATTTTGTTCTGCTTCTTCTAAATAAACAGGAGGAAACTCATATTCGCTAACGATCTCCACATCTGGTTTCTTAAAAATCTCTTCCCTCGAACCGCCAAAAGAACGAGTATACTTTGAATTAGCCTGACATTCCACTCCAGAATTATCACCCATTGCCTTAAAAGAAGGACAAGCCATATATAACCACGCTCTATCCCCCGATATATTTTTTGTATATGCGTTTCTGTTTTCCTTACTCTTATCTTTCGCCTCCGCCACTTCTTTTGTTGTCCCTTGCTCATCAGCAAGATAATTGCCAATTGCGGCAAAAAAGTGCGATTCATCGGGATAATCAGATAAAACAAATTCTTTCTCACCAAACGGATCGAAACTTTTACCGTCATCTGAAACATCATATCCACTAAAACTAATCGGCGCTAAGCCCAAAAAGGCATTAAACTCAAACAAGCCGCTACGATCTTCCTCTACAACCCGAATTTTATTATTTTTCTTAGAAGCACAAACTGGAGTGCTATATCCTTCAAATTTTTTTCCTTCTCCTTTCTTAGGCGAATACTCAGCTATAAAATCGAAAGTATAACAAATTTCATCACTAGAGTTTGTTGTCTTTATTTCTTTTCTATAGTTTGCATCAATCAATATTTGTTCTTTTTTCACAGTATCAGGCGTCGGACTCGTCGGTATCTTCTTCTCAACTCTATTAGCTAACAAATCTTCACACGATATCTTAGCCAAATTTGCCATACCAATAACCTTAACAGGATTTTCAGCATATACCGAAGCACCAAAACCATAATTATTGGTTAAACTAGTTACTGAACCATCAAATTCACCCAGAGTAATTTCCGATTTTAAACCACCATTATCTGCATTTTGAGCAAAACAAGTCAAAACACCAGAATAAAAAACTTTCTGATAAACTGGGTCAGTCTCCGCAATCGCAGCCGATGCTACCTTTGTATCAAAAAATGCTAACCCTAAAACACTTAATATCCAACACCCAAACAATATGACAATCTTATGTTTATCGAATCTCATCATTTGCCTCCGTTATTATAAAATCTCTTAGCTGCCTTAACAATGTACTCAATATCTCTCTGCGTTATTTTCATTTCCATATTCTTCTCATCAATAGCCCTCCCGACATCTTCGGTGAAAGTACAATCGTCTAATTCTTCTATAGTCTTCGCAACACACCCGTTTTCATAAAAAAGACCAGCAGCTTCATCGACTATGTTGGAAAAATTATTCATCTTTTCAACATAGCTATCTACATATCCAATTACTCCTAAATTCAGTTCAGCCAATTTCGAAGCTATTTCCTTCTTCATTCCTTTAAAATCGCCCTCGGTATAGATTTGCATCAACGACTCGTCATTATATTTCGACAACCCCTCACTCACCTCAAAAAGCTTCAATAATTCCTGCTGCCTATCAGTAAGCCCAACCTCTTCAGTCCGTTGTCCAGAATCTTTCATCCCCCACCACACCCCCACGCCAACTCCGATCAAAATCAACACCCCCACAATAATACCAATCGCCCACTTCAAGCCTTTTTTACTTTTTTGATCACCAGAATTATTCAGCACAATATCGCCGCCACCAGACGCTATCGGCCAATTCGGCATCATCCCCTGCCCACTAGAAATAGGGGCACCAGATCCAGCACCAACCCCACCAGGGCCCACAACATTATTCCCATCCTGACCTGAATACATACCTCAATTTTAGCATAAAGATTTTAAAACACCAAATATTTTTTCGCAAAAATTACTACATCAACACCACTCTAAACCCACTCCCGCTAGCGCCACCCCACTCATCCACAGCTTTTTTCACTCCCGGCAGAGCCGGATTTGAATAATCATGCACCACAACCACTCCGCCTTCCATCATCCGCCCCTCCACCAGACTCAAAGAGTCCTTGATCGATTCATAAAAATCCCCATCCAAAAATGCAAAAGCTATCCGATCCGGCAAATCATCACCCTTAAGCTCACTAAACCACCCTTTTACAATCCTAGGCACCGGCAAACCAGCCCGCAAAAATCGCTCTTTCACCTCTCTCTTCGTTACAAATAGCTCCCCCGCCTTAAAATCTTCTCCCAACACCGACACATCTAGAACATTTTTCTCCGGCAACCCTTCAAAAGAATCATATATCCACAATTTTTTCACAGGTTTTTCCACAGAGTTTTCCACAAGCACATCAGCCAATAATAGCGATGTGTCTCCCTTATAGCACCCAAATTCCACAAAATCCCCCTCTACCGCCAAGCAATCCTTAGCTAGCTCCAATATCTTTTCGGTTTCCCCCTCACTCACCTGATCATTTTTCCAACCCATCACGAACCCTAAACCATTACAAATATTTCCTAAGATATTCCCCGGTCGGGGTATCACCACGACGCGCCAATTCTTCCGGCGTACCGCAAGCACATACCTTGCCACCTTTAAGTCCCCCTTCTGGCCCCATATCTATCACCCAGTCCGCACTCTTTATCACATGCAAATTATGTTCAATAATCACCACCGAATTCCCACCTTCCACCAACTTGTTCAAAATCCCAAGCAGCCTCTTCACATCATCCGTATGTAGTCCAGTAGTCGGTTCATCCAAAATATACAAAGTTTTCCCCGTAGACCTTCGCGCGAGTTCTGTCGCTAATTTAATTCGCTGCGCTTCACCGCCAGAAAAAGTCGTCGCCGGCTGCCCCAACCGAATATATCCCAAACCAACCTCTTGAAGAGTCCTAAGCTTTGGCGCAATCGAAGGAATATTTCCAAAGAACTCCACCGCCTCATCTATTGTCATGTCAAGCACCTGGGAGATATCTTTACCCTTATATTTAATTTCCAAAGCCTCTCTATTATACCTTCGCCCATGACACTTCGGACAAGTTACATATACATCTGGCAAAAAATGCATTTCTATTTTATTTACACCATCCCCCTGACAATTTTCGCACCTACCACCTTTTACGTTAAACGAAAATCTTCCAGCCTTATACCCTCGCACCTCTGCCTCTGGTTGCGCTGCAAACAACTCTCTAATCGCCGTAAATACTCCAGTATAAGTCGCCGGATTAGAGCGCGGCGTCCTACCAATCGGCGACTGGTCTATCACAATTGCCTTATTAATTTTGTCAATTCCATCTATTCTCTCATGTGTGCCAGATACCGTCTGCGCTCTGTGCAATCGCGCTAATAATTCATTCGCAAGGATCGAATTTACCAAAGTAGATTTACCCGACCCAGACACTCCAGAAACTACCGTCATTACGCCAAGCGGAAAATGTACATCTATATTTTTCAAATTATTTTCCCTTGCGCCCACTACCACCAGTTCATGTCCAGGCCTCACTTTGCGCCGCTTTTTCGGCACCGGTATTGTCAAAGCTCCAGATAAATATTTACCAGTAATCGAATTCGGATCTGCCGCCACCTCTTCGGGTGTACCAGCCGCCACTAGCCGCCCGCCTTTCGCACCAGCCCCTGGTCCAATGTCTATAATATAATCACTTGCCAACATTGTGTCTTCGTCATGCTCCACTACAAGCACCGTATTTTTAAGATCACGCAAATGTTTCAAAGTAGCAATCAACTTATCATTATCCCTCTGATGCAAACCAATTGATGGCTCATCAAGCACATAAAGCACTCCCTGAAGACCAGAGCCAATCTGAGTGGCCAACCTAATCCTCTGTGCCTCACCACCAGAAAGTGTGTTTGCCGCCCGACCAAGCTCCAAATATCCCAGCCCTACATCTTGCATAAATTTCACCCGCTCACGAATTTCTTTCAAAATCGGCTTCGCAATCAACTCTTCTGCCTCTGTAAAACCAAGGTCTTGCCCTAGCACCTCAAGCGTAGCATCTACATCCAAATTACACACATCCACGATATTGAGATCATGCACCGTTACCGCCAACACTGCCGGTTTTAGCCTCGCCCCATGGCAAGTTTGGCACTCTCTCACCCGCATAAACCTCTCAATATCATGTTTCATAAATTCCGAAATTTTCGGATCATTATAACGCCTCTCAAGCATCGGGATTACACCTTCATAAGTCGTCTCATATACCGTACCATCCGCAAATCTGCCACTTCCGGTAATTTTCATCTCGTATTTCTCATCCCCCGTCCCATACAAAATCAAATGTTGCACTTCTTCAGACAACTCACCAATCGGTGTGTATATATTAAATCCATGTTTCACGCCCACCTGCATTAGCCTCTTAAGCCACCATGAATCCTGTTGCACTCTGTTAAAAGGCCTAATCCCCCCCTCAGAAATCGTCAAATTTTTATTAAATACTAATTCTGGGTCCACCTCCATTCGTGACCCGAGTCCTGTACAGGTCGGACAAGCCCCCTCTGGCGCATTAAAGCTAAACAATCTTGGGCTAAGTTCTGGTATTAATTCTTCCGGATGATCCGGGCAAGCATATCTTTGCGAATAAGTCAGCACCTCTATATTATCAGACGAAATCCGATTTTCCCCCACCGCCACCGAATTATCATTAATCTTAAGAAGCTGGATAATCCCCTGTCCCATCTCTAGTGCCTGCTCAATCGAACCCGCTATCCGTGTTCTGAGCTCCGGATTCAAAACAAACCTATCTACCACTATTTCTATGTCGTGACGTTCATTCTTGTTTAATTCCGGAAATTCATCTAACGCATAGATAATCCCATCCACCCTTACACGCGAAAAACCTTTCGCCGAATACTGCTCCGGTATGTGCAAAAATTCACCTTTTTTCGATGATACTATCGGTGCTAAAAGCATCAATTTCGATCCCAAAGGCAACTTCATCACCTCATTTACAATATCCTCTACTGTCCTTTTACTCACCTCTTTATGACAAATCGGACAATGTGGCACCCCCACTCTCGCAAACAAAAGCCTCAGATAGTCATACACTTCCGTCACTGTCGCCACTGTAGATCGCGGATTCCTCGAGGTAGATTTCTGGTCTATCGAAATCGCTGGCGAAAGCCCAGTAATAGAATCTACGTCTGGCTTGTCCATCACACCAAGAAACATTCTCGCATATGAACTCAAAGATTCTACATACCTTCTCTGCCCCTCTGCATAAATCGTATCAAATGCCAAACTTGATTTACCACTACCAGAAAGCCCTGTTATTATTACTAATTTATCCCTTGGGATATCCACATTCAAATCTTTTAAATTATTCTGCCTCGCACCTCTTACTCTTATCACGTTCTCCCCACCAAAAATCTCGCCCTCTATCCGTTGAATTTTCTTATCCTCATCATCCATAAATCCTTACCTTCTCTTAATAAACGCATATATTATACCGCAAAAGTCAACTTTTGTCCATATCTACGTATGGTATAATAATTCTATGGAAATAGAATCTCACAAAAAATCTGCCCCAATAAAAGATGTTAAAACCTCGAAACATGCTAGCCGATATCTTATAGTAGGGATTTTGGTCACCGTATTTAACTATGCCCTTTTTGCTATTCTTTCCAACCTTATAATTAAAAACAATGATCTTATCTGGCTTTCCAACTTTATTGCCACCGCTATTACTACTATTGTCGCCTATTTTGCACACTCCAGAATCACCTGGAAAGAGCGTGAAGTTACAAAACACTCCATCATTAGATTTTTTATATGGAACATCATACTTACCGTTGCTATAGCCCCTGGCTTTACACAACTCTTCAGCCTTTTTACTCCCCTCTATAAACTCGCTTATGATATTACTAGTGCTATTCATCTACCTTTTTCTTACGAATTCGTTCTCACCACCGGAGCTTTTGCTCTTAATTCTATCGTTATTATGATTCTTAATTTCCTTTTTTATAACAAATTCGTCTTCGGTAAAGCTAAAGAATCTAAAAAACAGGAGGAATCAAAATGAAAGTTTTAGTCACCGGCGGCACTGGATATATCGGCTCGCATGTAGTTGTTGAGTTATTAAACCAAGGCTACGAAGTTGAAATTATAGATAATCTCGTCAATAGCAAAATTACCGTCTTAGATCAAATCGAAAAAATCACCAACAAAAAACCTATATTTCATCAAATAGACCTCTTGGACAAACCCGTTCTCGAACAAATTTTCACGAACAGCCATTTTGATCTTGTTATGCATTTTGCTGGCCTCAAAGCTGTTGCCGAATCAGTTGAACAACCACTAAGATATTATAATAATAACCTCACTGGCACTATCAACCTCCTCGAATGTATGGAAAATCATCACGTCTACAACCTTATTTTTTCTTCTTCAGCCACCGTTTATGGCAATCCAGGCATTCCGGAATACACAGAAAATTTAGAAACTGGCCACAACATATCTAGCTCTTACGGCAAAACCAAATATATGATCGAAGAAATCCTGAAAGACCTAGCCATCGCCAATCCAAACTTCAATATCATCGCTCTCAGATATTTCAATCCCATCGGCAATCATCCGTCCGGCCTTATTGGCGAAGACCCCAATGGTATTCCGAATAATCTAATGCCCTACATCATGAAAGTAGCCAAAGGCGAATTGCCAGAACTTTCGATTTACGGCAATGACTATTCTACACCCGATGGCACTTGTCGCCGTGATTATATTCATGTAGTAGATTTAGCCAAAGGCCACCTTTCGGCTATTGACGCCCTCGAATCCGGTTTCAAAGCTTATAACCTTGGCACTGGAAGCCCAGTTTCAGTTTTAGAAATGGTCCAAACTTTCGAAAAAATCAACGGCAAACCACTTCCTCATAAATTTAGCCCTCGCCGTGCTGGAGACCTCCCGGAGTTCTGGGCCAACCCATCTCTTGCTAATCGAGAACTCAATTGGCAAACCACCCTCACTACCGAAGACGCATTTCGCGACACCATATCTTTTATCGAACATCAGTAAAATCGCTCCCCGCAAAAAGATAATACCCATGTCGTCAACGATTAATTATAACCCAAACTTTACATAATCTGCTGATGGTCCCCAATCAAATGGTGGCAACTGCTTTAAATTAAATACCGGCGACGGGATCATAGTATAATCACCTTCGATAGAGTCGATCTGCAGCTCGCCTCCCGGGTTGTATTTTATTGCATTCAACATCGGAGCTACCGTTCTATTATACAACGCAAAAGCAAATGTCATATCCGCCACTAATACAACCACCAAAACTACCTCTACCAAAGTTGCGGCCCTTAATGCCTTATCCGAAATCTTCGAATATTCCATAATATGACGAACAAATAACATCGTCGAAAGAACTATGGCCATAAACATAGGGATCATAAACCTCGCATATAGATCATCATGGACTTTGACCAATGACGTCGCCCCCACAAACAGCAAACAAAAACTAAACAACAAAATTTGCCAAAACAAATACTTCTTTCTGTCCCCTTTAAACAAGCTAACCTCTACAAAAATATACATACACATCAGTGGAATAGCGAAAAACACGTATCTAATATTATACCAAACATGATGAACCAACTTATATACAGTATCCAGCGGGTTCCTAAACAAATCGCCCAGTGCTACATAATCATATATCTCAGCATATCCGCCACTAGTCCTACCCCCTAAACCGGCACCAGAGTAAAAGAATAATAACCCAGCAAATAACCCTATAATAGCAAAAAACTGTATCTTATATTTCGCCCAAAAATCTCCAAACTTCAATTCCTTTTTCATAATCTTGGCAAGAATCCAAATAGCCATTATTATTAAAAACGCCACCGGCACAATTTCCGTAGATATCCCAAACGCAAACCCTATTATAATAGCTCCTATGTCCTTCCACCATTTATTTTCCATAACCTCAACTCTAAATAACAGCAAAAACAAAATAGACGCTAGTAAGGCTAAGGCATAGTTATTTGCAAAACTAAACCTATACGTAAAAGCCTCACTAAAAATTGACACCATAATAAACAGCATTATCCCTAAATATATTAAAACATCCATATACCGCAATTTCAGCCTCCTCCCAAGAACGAACGCAGTCGAAAAATATACTACACCACTTGCAGCGGCAGACGACGCCAATCGAAATAATAAATCAGGCCCAAATGATACCTGTTCGGTCATAAAACGAGCCGCAGTTTGTTGATAAAATTCCCCCAACCTAGGTATATAATGATAAACATGATTTAGTATGCCAAACACGCTTGAGTCAGACCTAGCATTGCCCATCGATATATCCTCATAAGTCTTAGTCATTAGTAAATATAAAATAACAAAAAACACCGGTACCAATATATAACCAAATATACAGATATTTCTTTCAAATTTTTTTTTCTTTTCGCCTCTCTCTTTCATACAACCAGTTTATCATAAAATTATTTATTCCTCAACAATAATACAATATGATATAATACAACATAATATGACAAATAAACTACTATCCATAATAACTCCTGTTCACAACGAAGCCGATGGCATTCAAAATTTTATCAAAGGATCACTTCTTCCGGTTTTGGAAAAGCTTACTTATAATTACGAACTAATTATCGTAAACGATGGTTCAACAGACAATACATTAAAAATTATTCAAAATCTTGCAACCAATAATAAAAACATAAAAATAATATCGCTCTCAAGAAACTTTGGCAAAGAACCAGCTTTATCCGCTGGCTTAGCTTACGCCAAAGGATCTGCCGCCATTACCATCGACGCAGACGGACAACAGCCACCAAGATTGATTCCAGACTTTATAAAAAAATGGCAGAGTGGCGCCGAAATTGTAACCGGCGTACGCAGTCAATATACTAAACACGGCCTCATCCAAAAGCTTGGCAGCAAATTATTTTACAAACTTCTCCGTCTTATGGGCAACAAAAGTACCGTTCCCGGCTCCACCGACTTCCGTCTCATGGATCGCACAGTTATAGATGAGTTCAATAAACTCTCCGAGCACAATCGTATCACCAGAGGCCTCATTGATTGGCTCGGCTTCAAGCAGGAATATATTGAATATATCTATGGAGTTCGCACTGCAGGCAAACCATCGTACAATCTTAAAAAACTCTTTCATCTTGCTATCGATAGTTTCGTTTCTATGTCCACTACTCCACTTGTTATTTTTGGATACCTAGGCGTTTTTATCACCATCGGTAGTTTTATCCTTGGCTTATTTTGCATTATTAATCAATACGTATTGGGCGACCCGCTACAATTGTATTGGAATGGTTCCGTCCAACTTGCCATTTTTATTACCTTCCTCATTGGTCTCTTAATGATCTCGCAGTCGATTACAGCACTCTATATTTCTCACATTTACGCCGAAACTCAAGGCCGTCCATTATTTATCGTCGATCAAAAAGAATCGCGTAATTTAATTAAAAAATAGTATGCAATCAAAAATTTCCATCATCATCCCAATTTATAACACCGCAAATTATCTCCCTACCTGCCTCAATTCCATCATCAATCAAACCTACCAAAACCTCGAAATTATTCTCATTGACGACGGCTCTACCGATGATTCCAGTATAATCGCAGACGATTATGCAAAAAAAGACCATCGCATTAAAACCATCTATCAAAAAAACGCCGGACAATCCGCCGCTCGCAACACTGGTCTAACCAAAGCCACCGGAGAGTATATTAGCTTTGTAGATTCCGACGACCAAATCAAACCCAACTTTATCAAAACACTTTTTGATCTCTATCAAGACAACGCCGCCTCACTAGCTATTTGCGGCCACGAATACCGCAATATCAAAAAACATACCGCCAAATATCTCTACGCTTCGCCACTTAGACCACGTCGCCCTTACGAATCCTCAAAATCATATATTCTCAAACTACTCGCCAAAGATGGCCGACTCTATTCATGCAACAATAAACTCTTTCGCACCGCAGTTATCAAAAAACACCACCTCACTTTTGACGAAAAACTCAATTTTGCCGAGGATACCAAGTTCGTCCTTTCCTATCTCCAATATGTCAAAGGCGAAATCGCCTACGATCCTTCTCCACTATATATCTACAATTTTGGTACAACTACTAGTACCATGCACAGCACCTCCACACATTGGCAAAACTGGCAAACCTCATACCGAAATCTCAAGACTTGGCTCGGCAAAAATCCCACACTCATAGAAAAGTTTTGGCTCCACCTTATACACTTCCGTTGGCGTATCTCATATCTTCGTTCCAAACGTCGCGCAAAACAATAAATTGTGCTAAAATGTATATCAGTATGGAAATACCATTAGTTTTAAACCGCAAGAATCGCATCCTCCTAAAGGAGTTGACCAAAACCGACTTCAAACTCCGCTACCAGGGCTCAGTCTTAGGCTACCTTTGGGCTCTACTTCGTCCCCTCATGATGTTCGCTATTCTTTACATTGTATTTGCCAAACTCCTAAAAATCGGCGGCGAAATTCCTCATTACCCAGTCTATCTTCTTTGTGGCACCACCATGTGGAGTTTTTTTACCGAATGTACTTCACAAGGTATCCAAGCAGTCGTTGCACGCGGCGATCTACTCCGTAAAATTAGCTTCCCTAAATACATCGTTGTTGTTTCCGCCACACTTACCGCCGTAATAAATATGCTTATCAACGTCGCAGTTATCATCATTTTTGCTCTCATTAACGGCGTTACCCCCAACTGGAGTTGGTTTCTCATTATTCCAGCAATTCTGGAACTTTATCTTCTTTCTCTCGGTATTGCCTTTCTTCTCGGGTCCATTAACGTAAAATATCGTGATATTACCTCCATCTGGGACGTTTTTGTACAAGCACTCTTTTACGCTATTCCAATCATCTATCCAGTCTCAATGGTAGCCGAAACCAGTACATCCGCCGCTAAAATTATTCTACTTAATCCCATCGCCCAGGCCATCCAAGATATTCGTTTCGGACTAATTACACACGACGCAGTTACGACCTGGAACTATGTCGCCAGTCCAGCAGTCATCATCCCTATCGTCATCACCTTAAGTGTTCTAGTATGCGGTTCTCTTACCTTCCGTAAAAAATCTAAATTCTTCGCAGAGGAGGTCTAATGAAACGTCAAATCGGCAATCGTACAGAAATTAATTCCACAACAGATAACATAGCCATCAGTGTTAGAAATCTTTACAAAAGCTTTAATCTTCCCACCGAACAATCTTCCGGTCTTAAACAAGCTATCTTTAACCGTCTCCGCGGCGTCAAAGGCTACACGGAGCAAAAAGTCCTCAAAGATATCAATTTTAAAATCAAAAAAGGAGAATTCGTTGGGATCATTGGACGTAATGGCTCAGGTAAATCCACCTTGCTCAAAATACTCGCTGGCATCTACTACCCTCAAAAAGGCGACATCATCATCAACGGCAATTTAATCCCCTTCATCGAGCTCGGTGTAGGCTTCAATCCCGAGCTTACTGGACGCGAAAACGTTTATCTCAACGGTGCACTATTAGGATTCTCCAACGAAGAGATGGATACCATGTATGACGACATTTGGGAATTCGCCGAACTCAAACAATTCCAAGATCAAAAACTTAAAAACTATTCCAGCGGCATGCAGGTTCGTCTCGCCTTTTCCATTGCCATTAGAGCCCACGGCAATATCCTTCTGCTAGATGAAGTCCTCGCCGTCGGAGATGCCGCCTTTCAGCAAAAGTGCAATGATTATTTCAGGTCCCTTAAAGACCAAAAACAAACTGTCATCCTAGTAACTCACTCCATGGAAAATGTCACCAAATTCTGCACTCGTGCCATCCTTATAGAATCTGGCAAAATCATTCAAGACGGCGACCCAAATAAAGTTTCTGCCGCCTATACCAAGATGTTAGCCAACTAAGTTTTTAGATATTGTTCGTACTCGTTTCGACCAGGTGTTTTCTTTTGCTTGCTCCAACAATTTTTCTCTTTTACTATTATCGCCATAGTCTTTTATTGCAATCGCTAAATTCTTTTCAAAATCATCGTCATCTTTAGACATATAGACAAACTCATACCCTTCACACTCTTTCAAATCTCGCGTGCACACAGTAGGCAAACCACCCGCCATATACTCGAATAATTTTACTGGTGATGTAGCCTTAGCAATCTCTCCACATTTAAACGGAATGATCGCTACATTAAAATACTTCGCATACCTTGGCAACTGTTCATAATTTTTTGCTCCCAAATTATGCACATTCGGCATCGTTTTTAGATCGATAGCTGCACCATTGTAATCTACACCCAAATATACAAATTCCCATTCTGGATGATTTTTTGCCACCTTATTTAAAAGATCAAAATCAATCCACGGAGCTAAAGCTCCATAAAATCCAATTATTGGTTTCTTTTTCTTCACCATGGAAGCTAAATCTACTGGCGGAGTCTTAGTCCTATTTTTTTCAAAATCAAAATGCTCAACTACCACAGCATTACTTGCCATGATAACTTTTTGGTTTTTACCCAGATGTTTCTTTAACTCATTGTATAATCTTTTAGCTGTTGTCAAGCATACTACCGGCTTTAATTCCTTAAGATTATCCCAAACTTCCATCTGGATACTAAGGTCACCAGAGATGTCCTCATGGAATTCATCAAGATAATCATAAATAAATTTATATCCACCATCCACCATTTTTTTCAAAATACTAAACTTGGTTGGCATATTGTTTGGGGATAAGAAATAACATTCTGTACAAGCCTTCGGCAATTTGGTTAAATATTCTTCCGTATTCACAGTAATCAAATTTTCTTTTATTACCCTAAAGTCTTTTAGCACATTATCATACTCAAGATAAATCACAAAATATCCAAGTTTACTAAATTCATCAGCCAAATGATGTGGACGTTGCTTAAGTTTTAGATCCCATGGCACACTATTTAGCACAATTACCTTTTTATAGTCTTTCGCCAAAAGAGCAATATCTTCCGCCATCTTCTTTTTGCGTTTTGCTTCTCTTTTTGCCATAGCTTTTTTGCTAACTCCACCCACTCTTTCCAAGGCATCACGACGTTTTGTATTCTTCGGGAATACCCCATTATAGGCCGTTGCTACCTTTTCTGCAAATTTAAACCTTTTTGAGTTTGTTAATGTTTTTAAGTATTTATTTTCACGCCTCAAAAAATTATTTTCTTTTTCTAACTCTTTGATTTTCTTTTTTAAATTCTCTCCGGCCATCATTTTTTCTCCATAATTGCATCTACTATATATTTACTGGCAAACCCGTCACCGTATGGGTTCTTTGCACTAGACATTTTTGCATAAAATTCCGCATCATCAAGCAATTGTTTCGCCATATTATAAACATTCTCGGTTTCAGTACCAACAAGTTTCAATGTTCCGGCCTCAATTCCCTCTGGACGTTCGGTGGTATCGCGAAGTACTAATACTGGCTTGCATAAAGATGGGGCCTCCTCCTGCACACCACCACTATCAGACATAATAAAGTAAGCTCTTTCCATGAAATTATGAAAATCAAGCACGTCTAACGGTTCAATCAATCTGACCCTATCACTGCCACTCAAAACTTCTCTTGCTACTTCTTGCACTTTTGGATTTAAGTGTACTGGATAAATCACTTTTACATCCGGATATTCATCGATAATTTTTCTAATTGCTCTAAAAATTCGGCGCATTGGTTCGCCCAAATTTTCTCTTCGGTGAGCTGTCACCAAAATCAATCTAGAGCCACCAGCCCAGTCCAAATTAGGGTCAGAGTAGTCTTCGGAAACAGTAGTTTTTAAAGCATCGATTGCCGTATTTCCAGTTACAAATATTTCTTGCCCTTTATTTATTTTGTCGCCGATATTTTTTTTGCTAATTTCTGTAGGCGCAAAAAGATAATCCGCAATCCTGTCGATAATCTGACGGTTCATTTCCTCAGGAAATGGTGAATACTTATCGTAAGTTCTAAGCCCAGCTTCTACGTGGCCAACTTTTACTTGTTGATAAAACGCAGCAAGCGCCGCAGCCATTGCTGTGGTGGTGTCACCATGCACCAATACCAAATCCGGCTTTTCTTTAATAATAACTTCTTCAATCCCCTTTAATACTTCAGCCGTAATATGTGTTAAAGTTTGCCCAGGTTTCATAATATTTAGATCATAGTCTGGCTTAATATCAAAAACATCCAACACCTGATCCAGCATATCACGATGCTGGGCAGTCACACAAACGACAGATTTAATCCCCTCACGAGATTCTAATTCTTTTACTACTGGAGCCATTTTAATGGCTTCTGGACGTGTCCCAAAAACAGATAAAACTTTCATTTCTCAATTATAACACGGCTCCATCAGGATTCCAACTCTTTCGAATTGGCAGACTCACCATCCGAAAAACTTAATGCCTCAGTGCACCTATTCTGTATGCTATAATATTAATATGAAAAATATCCTCATCATAAGTGACGGTTTTTTATACGGTGGCTTCGAAACAAGAACCCTAAAGGAGCTAGTCGAAGCAAAAAAACACCATTATAATATCTTTCTTGCTTGCATCGACTATAATCAAGAGGAAAACGCCTTTAAACAAGTTCTCATATTAAAACACCCTCTTTCTGACTACAATGATTTTATCGAAATAAAAGACATTCTCGCGACACGAGACCAAATTATCGATTTTTGTAAGAAAAACCGCATTGACCTTATAGAATGTCACCCTTACTGGTGCTTATTACCAGCAACTCTAGCCGCCGAAAAACTTCATATTCCTACCACATGTACTCTGCACGGAGTCACTTCCGGAAATTTTATTACCCCATCGCCCGCCAATATAGGGCTTCGCACTCTCTACTATCTCGTCTTTAAATACGGCTTCAATCAAATCATAGCTGTCGCCGAATATTTATGTAAACAATATTCATATCTATCCTCCAATATCACCATAACAAGAAACGGTATCAACCTTACCCAAAAAACTAGGCCGCGCTATTCTCCACGTAATGGATATTTTTGTATAGCATCCAGATTGGATATTCCTAAAACAAAGCTTATTGAGGATTTCTTACCGACCCTTCATGCCCTACCAGAAGTGTATCATATTGACATCTTCGGTGATGGTGACCAATTAGGTTCATTAAAATCATTTATTGATCAAAACCGTTTCAACAAAATCTCCATAAAAGGCTGGCATAAAAACTTACCGCAAGTTTTTATAGATAATCACTATACCGCCATTTTTGGAATGGGACAAGTCGCCTTAGAAGCATTCAGTTCCAATACCCCAGTTGGCATCTTAGGTTACGGCGGCTTTGCCGGCCTCATTAACAAAACCAAAAACCTTTCTTATTTCATGAAGAACAATTTCACAGATTGGAAAACTTACAACATAGACCTAAAAAAAGAACTTCAGGAACTCAAAAAAAATCCCAACAACTATTTATTATCTTATCAGGAGATATCTAAATTTGACCAAAGCAATATCTGGAACTCTCATTTTAAAACCGAAGAATCTTTGGCCCATTCAGAAAAGCCAATTCTTAATGTCCTCAATCACCTGCTTGAAAATCATTCCAACAAGGACATAGACCTTAAGAAGTTTTTTTCCGAATCGGACTTTCCGGACACACAAAGTGATACCATCTACCAACTTTTCTTAGAAAATATTAAGAATGGCTTGAAAGCGAACCAAGTTGACAAGCTCAAACAAAGCAATGTCTCAAAAACGGCCGAGATTAACGCACTTAAAAAAGAAATAAATGATATCACAAATTCCGGATTTTGGAAGACTACTAAACCACTGCGTAAACTTCTGAATAAATTACACTAAGGCTTAATACATCTAAAAGCAAAAATACTACTTTAGCATACATATATAATACCATAAACTATTGCAGAGCACATTTATTCTCACAAAACCTCTCCAAAAAATCTCATATTTGATATAATACATCTATGAGCCCCAAAAAGATAAGCAAGTTTATTTCTACCTCCATAAAGTCCTTAAACCAAAAACGTAGAAAACCAGAAATCATAGCCGTGCTCTGTGTTCATAATGAACAATTAAATATCGACACCTGTCTTTACCATTTAGAACCTTATGTAGAAAAGATAGTCATTCTGGATGATGGCTCAACAGATGACACTATAAAAATTGCAAAACAACATAAAAAAGTAATTAAAGTTATCTCCAGTACAACTCGAACTAAATGGGATGAAAGAAAAAATCGAGAAACCGTTTTAAAAGAAGCCTTCAATGTATCAAAAAAGCAAAACGCCTGGGCATTATGTATTGATGCTGATGAACGTTTCGAAGAAAAATTCTTACAGAACATCAAGAAAATCACAAAAAAATACTCTGGCAAAAACTTAGCTATTAATATACACTTCAGAGAACTCTGGGATACCCCGTATCAATATAGGGTAGATGGCATTTGGAACACCAAAAGGAAAGACTTATTATTACCATTGTCTAAAAAAATGACTTTTTGTTATCCACAAGAACATCACTTCCCATGGCATTATAGCGAATTAAATAATCGAGAAGTTTTATTAGATTATAATCTTTATCATCTAAAAATGATAAAAAAGTCCGACCGCAAAAAACGAGCTATTTTATATAATCAACTCGATCCACATAAAAGAATGCAACCAATCGGTTACGATTATCTTACCGACACTACTAATATGCAGCTCATTAAAATTCCGCAATCAAAAAAGTATAACTACAAGACAATTCCTAAATATTATTTAAGTGATTAATATTTATAGTTCCTTTTTCAAATTCTTGTCGACCATTTTCTTCGTCTGAAGTAGGATACCCAATGCCATCTTCTCTCTTTTCTAATCTAAACCTATCCAAGATCTCTCCATTTTTAATCATATATACGCCATTCTTCGAATCATAAACTATCCCTTTCTCAAAAATCTGATAACAGCCACCATCCCTTAATCCACAACGCACATCAGACAACGCCTCACCAAAATTACCTCTCTTCTCAGCTTCCAAAATAGCTTTCGACAAAGTCCTCCCATTTTTTATACCTCCATTCTGGAATTCTTGTATCCCATTTTTTTCATCCGAAATTGGGTATCCCAAATCGCCACTCTCTAAACCGCTCCTTCTATAAGCATCACGTATTGAACCACTAAATACTACATGTGTGCCAAGTTTAGGATGAGAATATACTACCGCATTTTCAAATAATTGATATGATGCGCCATCCCTTAATCCACTCTTAATATCAGAAATAGGATA
>JAFWHS010000002.1 GCA_017511925.1 Candidatus Saccharimonadota bacterium
AATTTTTCCACCCCCTTTGCATAATCCAAAATATTCATGATTATCCGCCTTATTTCTTCTTTTTACCACCAAACAACTTGCCAAGATGTCCAAGGTAACTCGCCTTCTGGCCAATATCAATTGCATCCCCCAGTACCGGCACTTTCCGCGCCGCATCAGACACTTCTTGATGCACCGCCGCCCGCGTCGGCACTACATTATTAATTGCCTGATCCGCCGCACTCTCAGCTATACCAGCAGCCGTACCAGCTGCTACTGTTTTAAGAGTCCCAGCTTTATCCACTTTTGGCGCTGCAACCTTCGCCTTTCCCGTCTTCGCCACTTCCGTAAAAAGATTCAAATATTTTTGATTCAGCGGACTCTTACTAAACTCCGCCTCAAACTCCCCCGCGTCTTTGCAAGACTCCCCCAACTTTTCAATCTCGGCAAACACCGCCTCAACCTTTTTCTTTTCCCCCTCCCCCACCTCATACGCATCGAAAATCGCCTTCTTCCGCGCCTCGATACTTTGCTTCACATACTTTTCCATAACCTAATTATATCATTTTAATGTTATAATATAATCGTAGAGATAAATTAAAAATTACAAAGGAAAACAAAATGACAAACATGCAAAATATGATTACTGATATGCAAGTATTAGGAGTAGTATTAATTTTTATCAATATAGCATTTTTAATTTTAATAGTCGCTACATGTTCTGCAATTATTAAAATGAAGACTGCCATAAACGATATTGCAGACGTATATTGCAAAATTAATAAAGAAAAATTTCAGGAAATCAAAAAACAAGAAGAAGCTATTGAAAAAACAGAATAAAGACCATCAAACTATTTAAAAATATTTTGCTAGATATTCTCTCATGCCTTTATCGCAGGCATACACATAAACACCTTTAATGGCTCTATTCATTAGCACTCTATAAACCCTTAATACTTGTTCTAAGAAATAATTATCGTCTAACTCTACTTTTTCTGCAGTTTGTCTTTGACTTCTTTTTAACGCACCACTGTCAGCGTACTTGTTTTTATTAAATTGTAATTTTCCATCGCGGTATATCAAATCTTCGCCAATTATAACGCCAATATAATTTAAATCTTCACCCTGTACAGTATATATACTCCCAACTTCATCAATAGATTCTTTTCTTCCGATCCAATTATTTCTAGTGCTATTCCACCTTAATTTCATACCATCTATTTCCATATCATAATCTGCATTAGTTTTTTTCGAGTTTGTTTTCCAATCCCACGAGAAACCCGCAACGACTCTGGCAAGACCTATTTCATCATTCCTTTGTCTAATTTTATCAAACATATCTGGCAAATTAGTGTACATCTTCATTTCAAAACCATCAAATATTTGTCGTTCTGGTTTTTCTCCATTAGAAAAAATATCATTAACATATTTTATATATTCCATATCTCCGAGAGATCTCATCTGCTTTTCCAATTTATAATTGTCGCGAAAATTCATGCCTGGAACATTATATTTATAAATATCACTAGGCTCAATATTAGTAGGTCTTATTCTTTGGTCCTCGCTATATACAATTACAATATTTTTCGCCTTTTTTGCAATCCAATCAAATTCAGTATGTACATCGTTATTACCAAATAATTTCTCGTTGATATACTGTACATCTTGACCAGTCTGACCAGTAAAACCAACTTTTAACAAATGGCCCTCGTCTATGAGTGCAATATCGAAATCATCTTCACATTTGCCAAACGTAATAGGAGAAAAAATCTGCACATTTGCCCCACCTCCAGCTAAACTCTTTAGAATTTTTTGAATTCTACCTCTGAGCGATTCTTGAGGTATTATGAGTGCAATTTTTTTGTTTTTAAATCTTTTATTAAAAGTGTCGTCCTCGAAAAAGAGCTTAAAGTTGGAATTCTCATCTATTTCGTCATTAGTATTATCAAAAACTTGCAAATCAGCAATTAATTTTGCTAAATACATAATAACAATTGTTTTTCCAGTGCCAGCATCACCAGTAATTACAGAAATACTTTTTTTATTCTCCGCTATGGCTTCTTCTATATTGCACAGTACTTCATAAACTACATGTTCTTGTTGAATATTTAAAGCTTTATATGGTGAATACTTGTATAATGCATCATTTTTTACTTCGTCTAGTGTCTTCGATGTAATCCCGTTGTTATATAATTCTTGCCAAATTCTGACAAATTTTTCTGTATAATATGATCGATTATAATAACTGTGATCACTTAAACCATCATTGCCATTTAATAAATTAAATTTATCTTCTGCACTAAAATTTTGTATCAAAAAAGATTCTAAATCCAACGCCGCACTTTTATTAAACTCTTCGTCTAGTATTATATTCACAACCCCATCATCGAGTTTTTCTTTTTTGTTGCTTTTTAGATGTTGCAACATTCTATTCTTGAAATTAACAGTTTCACCAATATATACATTATTATTTTTTCTTATATGATATACGACGGGCCAATCCTGTTCTTTATCAGATTCTATTTTATTTATCTCAACCTCCCTAAACGGATAGTCTTTAATTATAAACTCTGGCATCTTACAGCTCCGTATATTTTTTACTATTTCCTTTTGCTTTTTCTACAGGATATTTTTTAGAATTTTTCTCTATTTTTTTCATCACAATATCCTCAAGATTAACGCCAAGTTTGTCAGCTAACAAAATTGAATAGTTTACCACATCGGCTAGCTCTTCACAAACTTTTTCCTTATCATAATCTTCATTCCATTGAAAGCATTCAAGTAGTTCACCAGATTCAATCACAATAGATTTTGCTAAATTCGCAGGAGAATGAAACTGATCCCAGTCCCTATCTTTTGTAAATTTTAAAACAGCCGCTTTCACATCTTCCATATATTCAGTATACCATATAACATTTGTGTGAAGATAAACATATTCCATAGAACCATATAATAAAATACGGTTGATGAATAATGCTTTTATGCTCAATTAATTTGCATATGTTTTTTTCCACTATTGTCACAATAATGTCCAAATAAGCTCAACATTATTACTTTTTTACTCGTATCAACCACCACATACACAATCCTATCCCCACGACTAATCTCTTTCGAAAAACAATTATCTCCAATTTGAGCAATCCGTTTAGATTTGGAAATACATAGATAGGGGTCTGTTGTCAATGCGTCCAAAAAAAGAATAAACAGCCCTTCGTAGAATCGGAGGAACGCTCTTTAATTGTCTTAATTGCTTTTTAGTTTTTCTAGTATGTCTCAATTCATAATTAACCATTTTAAGTTCTCAAAATTAATTCATAAAATGCCAGGACACGTCACCGAACAATTCGTCAATGGCATCCAAAGCATCATCAATCGAACAAGCCAATACTTCCCTTGCTAATCGATAAGTACCGTCGTGATAATACTCTTTCTCCACCGAATAATTTGAAAGTGCGTTATGAATTTCGTCTTCTTTTTTTCCTAAATCACAATCCACCATAAACCATGCTACAATCTTCCATCCAGTCACACCACCATATCCACCCTCGCCATTCAAACTATTTTCCCTATGAGCCAATGTCACTTCAGGTGAAAAACTATTATTATCTACCACGCCAACCTTACAGTATTCACCATTTGAAGCAATATAAATAGCACCATCCTTGCTATATCGTTTCTGAAACGCCATGGTGCAAGGCCGGCACACAATGCAATGACCACCACCACGAGTTTTTAACCGATGCCCACATTGACAATAGTTATTAATTACATAATAACAACCTTCCTTTTTTGCATTAAAATGATACTCGCGCTTCGTCTCTCCACGCGCATCATAAAAATCATCAAGCCCAAGCCCATATCTGTCCATAAAACGAAGCTCATCTTCGTTAAGAATTAGTTTTTCCATTTATTACTTTCCTTTCTATAGTTATTTATTATTTTTTTTAGACCATTCCGTCGTTAACTCTATCTGTCTAATTCATATTTCTCTCTCTTTTTTAAAAAACAAAAAAAGCCAATTTTGGCTTTATATTTATATGCCCACAGTTTTCCTGTGTAATTCTATATTCTTCTATTCATCCATTTTATATGCTTTCATGTTTTCTCCTTTCTATATAATTAAAACGCAGTTTTCCTGCGTTATTTTATCCATATTCTTTTATTCTTCTATTTTATTTTTTCTATTCTCATTTTTTTATTATTTCATCTGCATATTTTTTTCATATTTTTATATATGTATGTGCGCATGTGTGTGCATGTTTTTCTTCGTTTTCTGCGTTTATTCGTTTATATATTTTTGTATTTTCTCTCTGTTATATTTATATAATATAACATAAACCATGAACCGTCAAGTCCACAACACTATTATACCAACACTGAAAAATAAGTCAAGTACTTTTTCAATTATCGCCTAACTTCCTCACCCATCGTATAATATCCCCATGACCAACCTCTCAGATTCAGGCATCGAAGAACTCGGCATAGAAGACGGCACTTTCGACCGCGACAACAACATGCCCTACCAAGGCAGCTTCGGCTCATCGGTAGATTTAGACGAACTCACCGATGAACAACGCGAAGCCTACGAACAAGGCTACTACACCGGCGCCGAAGATTACGACCTAGACACCGACGAAGATGATTCTTAATAATAAAACCACTAGCTTGACGGAACCTGCTACCATCATATATAATGGTAGCAAGGACCTAGAGCCTTGCCTTGGTTGGATAGTTACTGTTCGCTTTCTACGACGACAGTAACTTTTTTATGTTTCGGCTCTCGTATGAGTTTAAGCTTAATCCAAATTAGTAGATCACCCTCTCCGATTTCTTATATTCCTTAAATAGCTTCAAACATTCTTCCCGCTCCTTTTGTTCCAGCAAACTCCCATACAGTTTATCATCACGATCTAAAAGCTTATCAATCTTATCATCCCGAAACCCAATTTCCTCATTATCCGCCAAACTGCAACCATAGTACACCTTGTCGATATTCGCCCACAAAATCGCCGCTAGGCACATCGCACACGGCTCACCCGTCGTATAAATCTGACACCCCGACAAATCATATGTCCTTAGCCTTCGCTCCGCCTTTCTAATCGCATCAATCTCGCCGTGGCAAGTCGAATCGTTATTTTTGAGCACGCGGTTATGCCCCACCGCCACCACTTTGCCGTTTTTCACAATCACCGCACCAAACGGCCCGCCGTGGCGGCGGCGAATTCCCTTCCTCGCCTCGTCAATCGCCATCTTCATAAACTTCTCTTGATACATTTAGTCACCACTCCCATCAAACATTTTAATCTTTTCGCTAATTCCAGCCGCCTCCGCCAGTTTCAAAAACTCCGACACTTCCGCCAGCTCCGGATATCCCGAATTAGAAGTTCGATAATGCATCGGCACAATCCATTTCGGCTGCGCCGCCTGGCAAATTTTCACCGCCATCTCCGCATCAATCGTATAATATCCGCCCACCGGAATCAAAAGATAATCCGCGCCAGAAATTGCAGCAAGTTGTTCGTCGTTCGGAAAATGCCCCAAATCCCCCAGATGCACCAACTTCTCACCATCTGGAGAAGTAATTACAAAAATCATATTCGGCCCACGAAGCAACCCACCAGCGTCGTCGTGCCAGCTCGGCACTTCGAGAATCTCCAGCCCGCATTCATTCCCATCAATTTCCACGCACTCCATTCCACTATGATCCGGATGACCATGCGTACAAATCACTTTCGCCGCCTTTACCCGCAGAGGCTTAAGTCCCGGCACCGAACCATCCTTATAAGGATCAATCACCAACTCATCGTCCAGTTTAAAACACGAATGCCCCAAATACTCAATTCTCATATACCAACTCCCTTTTTAGCCTTTTACTTTATACCATGGAACCAACTACAAAATGTTGTATATCTACTCAAAGCAATCACGCACATAATAACACAAATTATAGGTATCACACCCGCAAACAAGAAAATATTACAACAAAGTATAAACAAAAGAGCTACTAATGCAAATAGTGGAGTAACCTGCAACTGCCACAATTTATAGCCAAACACTCCAGAAATTATTTCACACACAATCCCTAGAACAGCTAATAGTAACTCACTATTACTTAGATATCCAATTATCATAGGATTAATCCACTTAATAACCACAACTATAACTAATAGACCAACCGAAATAATCGCAGAAGCCACTGCCCATTGCCCTGCATTCATCATACTTTTTATAGCAAATTTATAACCAATACGTCCCCGAGAAAGAGCCTTAGGAACATCCTTATCAGGAAGTTTATCGCAAACCTTACCTATTTTTTCAATTTTTATAAGTTGAGACTCAGTTGCCATTTTTTTCCTTCACTTAACTACCTTTATTCTAACATATTTTATATGCTTAAATAATAAAGTATCAATCCTATTTCCGCATCTTCCACAACTTTTTCTTCGCTTTCCCCTCCACTCGGTACGAATCGCAAATCTTCGCGATTGTTTTATTAAACGTCCAGCGCGGCAGTTTCGACCTCTCCAAATACACTAAAGTCTCCTCCGGATATTTAATAAAACATTCCGACACCAGCCACGCCAGCGCCATTTTCACATAATAATCCTCCCGCTCTGCTAATCTATCCGCCCACTCAAAAATTAATTCCAAATATTCTTTCTCCACGTACGCACATTTTAATATCACTAGCCCCACCCGCACTTCATATTCATCCTCCGCGCTAAGTAGTCCATTCAATTTCGCATCCAAAAACTCTTCCCGATTTTTCCGCACAGCCCCGCCAATACTTGCGCAAAGCGTATCGCACGTACACCAATTATCAATTTCAGCCACTTGTGAATCAAACCATTTCAACATTTTTTCATATGGTAGCCTCGCAATCAAAAAACCTCGAAGTAGCACTTCCTCCATCGTCACCGGTCTAAAACCTAAGTTCTTTTCAATTTTCTCACGCGGCACCGACTTAGACAGTTTCCGAATCAACGGAATTCTCACACCTGTAATAACCTGTTTCGTCGGAATCAACCGCTTAGAAAACTCCCGATATTTATCCTCCGCCAGCCTAGTCAGCTCTGCTCTTAGCACCTTCAAATCACAGACCTTACTCATATATATATTATATGTTACAAATCCGCCCAAATCAAAAAGTCACAATACCAATTAAAGCTAAACTAAAACTTACTGTTTGACCGCAAAAAGCGCATATTTATCCCCCTCAAATTCAGTCACATATTCATCAATATCCGGCTTTTTCAGTTTAATCCATTTTTCAACCTCAATATCATGATCATTCTTCAAACCGTTAGCTTCATACTTAAGTTCCGACATATAATCTCGAGACCACAAACCATACTCTTTACCTTCTTCATCTTTGAAAAAATACAATTCCTCATCCGGGCCAGCATCTTTTCGCCCCACAAAAACCAACTCAGGCAATTCAAACTCAGACAAAACCCTCTGTAAATCCTTTTCATCCTTATAGTTAATCATAACTTTATTATACCATAAAAAAGAGCTAGATTCAACTAGCCCTTTCTCTTTTACTTATGGGTTGGCTCTCCTTTACGAGGATTATCATTAATAAGATAATCATCATGTTCCGACCATGCATCTCTCAAATAAGTTACATTGCCATACTCGTCAATTACAGCATGACCGTGGCCTAAACCGTCACCAGCAGCTGCCATACCCGCAAAGTATACATCAGTTTTCCCACTTCCATCATTTCTTGGAACAATCTTTGCATCTTGGCCAAATATTCCTCCAAGATAAAATGGTTTAGTCTTAGCTAGAGCCATATCTACTTTGTCCGTCATTCTTCTTTCTGTATCACGTCTATCCGCCTTCACCTCTTCAAGTTTACGCTGAAACTCTTCCTTCAAACTTTTATACTCAGCCTGTGCGGAATCAAACTCAGCTTTTAAGTAATCACGTTCAATTTTTAAACGTTTAAATTCAGCCTGCGCTGATTCATGATGCGCTTTAGCCTGCTCAAATACTTCTTTTGCCCTACGAAATGCATTAGAATTAGTTTTTGGCGCTTGCATTTCAGCATTCTGTTTAGCCTCTTTAATTTCTCGGCAAAGCTCACTTATTTCTGCATTCAACTCATCACGACGTTCTTTATGCTCACGACCTTCCTGAGAGTATACCGGCGCCATAGACTTATCGCCATACTCATACTCGTTACTCGCCTGTTCAAAACAATTCACCATTTCTTGATGTTCATAATCTGCATCATAACGCAAAGATTCTATACGAGAATTATTTTCGTCTCTGATGCGGCCATACTCATCCCATACTTCACGATAGTGATCCCCAGCTCCCTGCATCTCCTCATACTCACGATTCATTTCCTCTCTCGCAGAACAGCGTTCTCGCCAAGCATCTTCCATCTCATCGTGAGCCGCATTAGTACGTTCTCTCGCATTAGCATATCTTTGCCACGCATCCTGTTTCTGTTGAAATGCAGATTGTTCTCTTGACTTTAGAGAATCCAATTCATAGTTCCTAGACATACATAATCACCAACCTTTTAAAAATAAATGTACAAAACTTGGAGCAATATCCCGTTTGTAATATTATAACATATTTATAATATTTATCAAATAAAAAATGTAGCTTAGTCAAGAAGCTACATTTTTAATAAAACTCTACCTTAACTCAACCCCATTTACGTACAATTTGTATCCATTCAAATTAATATTACTGTTTGTTGTATCAGCATTTTCGAGTGACTTCACGTAAGTATCGCCCGTCAAAGTCAGCGTACTCGTTTTATCTAGTTTCAGTGTCACCTCGCCCGCATTACTATTATTAATTGCACCCTTAAAAGACGACCCGTCCGCCAGGTTCATAGTAAGGCTCGAAATCTCGTCCACCACGACATTCCCAGTCGCCTTTTGGTTCGTCATATTCAGCGTCACCGTTCCGCCATTACTACCAGAATTCCCCCATGAGTCTTTTTGAATCCTCAGAAAATTTCCCGAAGCATCATTATTAATAATCGTATTATTCGTGAGGTCAATCACTGCCGTCGTATTCGTCACGTAAAAGCTGTCGCCTTTGTTCGTCACGATCTCCGAATCTTTAGCCTCAAACTCCGCCTCGCCCGACGCCGCATCACCACTCATCGACTGATATAGAAAAATGTTTTTATACGTCGTCGACTGTCCGTTCAGTTCATTATTCGTATCCGTCAGCTTCACGTTTTCAAGCGTCACGCTATTTTTACCTTCAATCACCACGCCTTCCGATGCCGTCGAGAGAAGCGTCGCATTTTTCACCGTAATATCCGCCGTGGAATAAATCGCCGGCGAGCCTTTTCCAGTAGTTTTATAAGTACCCTTATTTACCGTCACCGTTCCACCACCCTGATCCGAACGAATCGCCGCACTCGAAATCCCGGCCGTTTCAATCGTCAAATTCTCCGCATTCATCACGCCACCACCCGTTGTCATAATGCCGCCAGAATTATCTTTACTCGTCGTGATCGTCGAATCGGAAATATTCACCGTCGTCCCGTCCGACGCAGAGTTATCCGTCGTCACCGAACCACCATACGAAAACACGCCATTCGCGCCCGTCGCGTCCGTCGTAATCTCAGCGTTTTTAATCGTCAAATTCGCTCCGCCCTTCGCGAGTATCGCCGAATTATTCCCATAAAAACTCGTGCTATCGCCCCCATCCGAATCGCCGGTTTTCTTCACGGTAATATTAGCAAGTGTCGCACTAATATTGCCAGTCGCAAGAATCGCATTTTCATCGCTGTTCGTCGAGCTAAACTCCCCGCCGTCAATTTTCTCGTCCGTGGTAATCTCCTTCACCGCATTATATGAAACTGATGTATTATTCATATTCGGTTCGCCAGAACCACCACCATTCAAACTACCATTCACCGTTGTTACTACAAAATACCATAGCACCCCCAAGATCGCCACCAGCGCCACAATCACGCATATATATATTAAAGTCTTTTTGTTCCTCATCTCACCCTTTCTTAATTATTGTTAGAGCTTTTATTCGAATTTTCGGACGTCGAATTACCGCCGCTGGAGTTTCCGCCCGACGAACTATTCCCGCCAGAATTATCTCCGTTCGGTTTATCCGGCGACGTCCCGCCCTGACCATTCGAAGAATTATCTCCACTTGGCATTTCTGGCGGTGTTCCACCTTGGCCATTAGAAGTTCCATTTCCATTTGACATTTCCGGCGGTGTCCCTCCACCCTGCATTTGCGAATTCTGTCCTCCGCCTATTCCAGCTAGATTAATATATGCCAAAAACGCTCCCGTCGAAATCACTGCCCCCACTAAAACGCCAATCACGAACAAAAAGACCTTGTCTTTTGTCGTGTCTCTTCTTTCACACCTCACACCATCCCCCATTTCAACCCTTTCGTCCCCTATTTCATTTTTCATTTCGTTATTCATTTTCTTTCTCCATTTATTGTTTACAAATTGATTATATAATTCATTCCTTAGACCAAACTTAAAACTTTACTTTTCCCACTTCACCTCGCATGCTATAATTATACCAATAAACGAAAGGAGATATGCCAAGACCACGTAACAAAAAAGAACTTCTCGCCGCTGCCAATGACAATTACAACAAACTCATTCAGATGGCAGACAGCATGACCGAAAAAGAAATGAACACGCCGTTTGATTTTTCAAACGACCCATCTAAAAAAGAACGTCACTGGGGCCGCGACAAAAACCTCCGCGATATTTGGATCCATCTTTACGAATGGCACCAAATGCTCCTCAAGTTCGTCGACACGAATTTAAATCATGGCGGCAATGTTCCCTTTTTGCCCGCGCCCTATACTTGGAAAACTTACGGTGACATGAACGTTGAACTCTGGAAAAAACACCAAAAAACTTCCCTAGAAGATGCTCGCAAAATGTTCGAAAAATCTCACCAAGATGTCCTAAAACTCGCCGAAAGTTTAAGCGAAGAACAACTATTCGAAAAAGGCATGTACCCTTGGGTCGGCAGTTCCGTCCTTGGAGCCTACTTTATTAGCTGCCTTTCTTCCCACTATGATTGGGCCATGAAAAAACTCAAAGCCCATCACAAAAACTGCGCTTAAAAATGCAAAGCTAAATTAGCTTTTTTCTTTGTCAATGATATTAATTCCCCCAAATCCCCCCACCGCATCTAGATAAATCGTATATTTACCTTTACCGGTGCTACCTTTTCTTTCGTCCGATGCACCACCAAAGATAAATCTGGATCGAATTTTCACCTGCGCACCTTCTGGTACTTTAAGATCAATTCCGCCAAATAAGCAAAACGCTCTAATCACCGTGTCTTTTGTGAACTTCGCTTTTCTTAGATCCAAGTCTACTCCCCCAAACACTGCCATTAGGTTCGACCCCGCAAAAACCTCATCATTATACACTCTCTCACTACCCGAAAAAATCGCCGATTGCGAATCCATCACTTTATCATTATCAAATTCTCGAATTTTCTTTTCCAACTCTTTGTCACTATTGTTATGAAAAACGCTTTTGAAGATAATCCCTAGTCCCACTGCTACTAGAAATACTGCGAGCGCCACCTTCCAAGCCACATCATACGAAAACACATCTTGTGCCGCGAGTAAGAAAATAATCCCAACCGCGAGGAACACCAAACTAGATAACTTATCCTTTTCTGTAATTAAACTAATCGCACTCGGCACGATAATAAATAGCGTCCACCAGCCATCAAAAAAAACATTTATATTAAATAGACCAATCGCATTTCCGCCGAGAATCACACCCAGCGCAATAATCGCGATTCCCCAAATTATTGGACTAACTTTTTTCATATAACTCCTTATTTACAGGTCAATTATACCACCAAAAAGACACGCAATCTTACAAAACCTTTTTCTGCCAAGACCACTTATGACATTTCGAACAAGGCAAATAACGCGTCCGTCCAAAGTGCATTGACCACAGCACCGTTCCATATTTCGGCGAATTTTTATAATGACAATTTGCACATTCATAATATCCCACTATTTGTTCCATCTTAGTCAATCCTAAACAAATAATAATATAAGCCACCACCGAAACGACAATTAATCCAGCACTCATCCATGGTTGCTTTTCTATCAAAAGAGCTGCCATCGCTATGACAAAAATCACCAAAATCGTCGCCGCTATACCAATCACAGCTTCTACTATAAATAATTCTTTATTATGCTCTTTTTCGTTTTTCATAATTATCCTTTCATATATATTATATATCGATGTTATAATAAACTCAAAGGATTACCATGGCCAGCACCAAGGAATATCGCGATTTTATTTTAGAGCAAATGAGTAAAGTTCCCAATGTTACTTGCCGTCCAATGATGGGCGAATTCCTATTATATTCAGACGGCGTTTTATTCGGCGGTATTTACGATGATCGCTTACTTGTCAAAAAAGTCCCCGAAAACCAAGAGTTTCAAATGCCCGAAGCCATTCCCTATGACGGAGCTAAACCAATGTTTTTAGTCGAAGATGTCGACGACCAAGATTTGTTAGCAACAATTATTAATCAAACCAAAGGAGGTTTACAAAATGGAAACTAAAATCTGCCAAAGCTGTGGCATGCCACTCACATCAAGCGATATGTATAGCACCGAGAAAGACGGCAGCATCAACGAAGACTACTGCAAATGGTGCTACAAAGACGGCGACTTTATCGACAAATGCTCTATGGAAGAATATATCAATAAGTGTTCCCAATTCGGCGAGCAGGCCGGCATGACCAACGAGCAAATGAAAGAATATTGCACCAAACTTTTCCCAACCTTGAAACGCTGGAAGACTGAATAAACGGAAAACATTATGAAAAACAATCGCGAAAAAACAGTAATCAAAACCAGTATTATAAGCATTTGCGCAAATCTCATTCTTGTAGGGTTTAAAACGGCAGTAGGTCTATTATCAAACTCTATTGCTATTATCTCAGATGCCGTAAACAACCTCAGCGATGCTTTATCTAGCATCATTACAATTATCGGCACAAAATTAGCTGGTAAAGCACCAGACAGGAAACATCCATACGGTTATGGGCGCATCGAATATATCACTTCGCTCTTAGTTTCTGCTATCGTACTTTACGCTGGTATTACGGCATTTGTTGAATCCATCAAAAAAATTATTACACCAGAAGAAGTAGACTACAATATTACAACGCTAATCATTTTAATCGCCGGTATTGTCGTCAAATTCACGCTCGGTCTATATGTCAAGAAAAAAGGTCGCGCTATTAAATCCGATTCTCTAGTTGCAAGTGGAGCGGATGCCTTCAATGACGCAATTCTTTCTATTTCAGTCCTCGCGTCAGCAATAATCTATATGATTTTCAACGTAAATCTTGAAGCCTATGTCGGTGCACTAGTATCAATTTTCATTATTAAAGCCGGCATAGAACTCATTAAAGAGTCAATCGACAACGTGCTCGATACACGCATAGAAAGTAATCTAGCTAAATCAATCAAAAAGGAAATCTTAAAAGAAAAAGATGTTAAAGGAGCGTTTGATCTTGTATTAAACGACTATGGCCCGGATAAGTATTTAGGCTCAGTCCACATTGAAGTAAATGATACACTGACCGTAGCTGATATTGATAAAATCTCTCGTCGTATCACAAAACAAGTGTCGGAAAAATATGGAGTGATTCTCCATACGATCGGTGTTTATTCTATCAACACAAAAGACGAAAACATCATTGAAACCAAGAAAAAGGTCGAAAAGATTGTCTTTTCCCATCAAGAAATCCTGCAAATGCATGGCTTTTATTTAGATACTAAAGACAAAATACTGAACTTTGACATTATCATTGATTTCAAAGCTAAAGATCGCGAATCAATTTATCAAAACATTTACGATGCAGTCCAAAAAGAGTTCAAAGATTACAAAATTACAATTACGCTAGACGTAGATGTTAGTGATTAGTCAATGTTAACAAAAAATGATGACTCGAAAGACTCGAACCCTCGGCTCGAAGAACGAGGGCTCCCAACAAAAAATGCTCCATTAGAGCAATTCTGTGGTGAACGTTGCAGAGAACTTGTTGATGCAGCAGACGAGATGACGCGCCGCCTCTATTGCGTAGTTGATTGGCTGGCTCTGCATCCAGAATACAACCCTAAGACAAAGGTTATACCGAAGAAGGACTACCCTGTTTTAGTAGATGTTACGTTCTGATCAGGAATCACAAGGAAATGAACATTGAACCAATGTAAAGGAATAACTTATTCCTACAAAGTCAATGAATACCATAAGCTTAATACTTTGCAACTACCATTACAAAAAAGAAAATAACCATAAAAAACAGAGGTAAAAGTCTGTGGAAAACCCTTCTTATAAAGTTCACTATATAAGAAAGTCAAATGTTCTTGTATAATAGAATTATAAAGAAAGGAGGTATAGTGTTCGACAGCGATCGTCTACAAAACTACATTCAACGCCGCATGACAATAATGAATGAATTCATGGAGTCGAAACGTCGTTTCGGTGGCAGAGTCCTCAAATCACGGAACATGCTTGTAAAAATCAAAGAACACTTAAATAACTTCAGGAGCGGATCAACTGATAGGCACTGGGTTATCATTCCTGGATTGAGAGGCACCGGAAAAACAACTCTACTTGCACAAACATATTTCTTCATAAAGAACAATTACAAAGACGCAAATGTCATATACTTCTCCGTCGATGACGCTAATACGAATGGTTTTAGGTTAAAGGATCTCCTTGAAGAATATATCGCCCAAATAAAAATGATTCCAGAGACGGCAAAGAATGTATTTATACTACTCGATGAAATACAGAGTGATTATGACTGGGCAAAAACCCTAAAGGTGTTTCACGATAGATGTCCGGGCGTTTTCTTAGTCTGTAGCGGATCGTCTGCCGTGAATTTGCAGACAAATGCAGATATTGCAGGGCGTCGCGCAAATATTGATTGCTTATATCCCATGAGTTTTTGCGAGTACGAATTCATTAAATATGGGTTATATCCAATCACTGGACTTAAAGCGAGAATAAACGATGCTATCTATGAGAGCTCTTCTGCTCAAGAATGCTATGAAAAGCTAAAATCGTGCGAGCCAGATATTGAAAAATATCGTAAATCAATTGGGAGAAACCATTGGGCTAATTATATTCACACCGGATCCATACCTTTTACGCTTGCTATTGAAGATAAAGGCGAAGTATATAAGCAAATACTGCAAACCGTAGAAAAAGTGATATATAAGGATTTACCACAAATAGATAGTATTGATCCAAAATCAATACCCGTAGCTAAATCGTTGTTGGTACTGCTAGCAGAAGCCGACACAATTAGTGTTAACAAGGTTTCCTCAATCCTCAATTCGTCAAATGTAACCATTGCGAATATACTAAACGCCTTATGTAAGGCAGAATTGATTATAGATGTGGTTCCTTATGGATCAAACTTTACTGCCGCCAAGAAAAGCCACAAATATCTTTTTTCTAGCTCCGTCGTCCGCTCGGCATTAAATTATATGAATGGGACAAGGAGCTCGGAAGAAGTTGCAGAAGGAAGGATTCTAGAAGATGTAATGGGGCTACAGTTTTACAAGAGGAATGGCGTATATAACAACGGGAGCATATTTTACGACAGCTCTCAAGGCGGAGCAGACTTTATTATAAAAACTGGAGATTCTGCAGTGGTATTCGAATCTGGTAGAGGCGAAAAAACTGGCGCCCAGGTTGAGCGCACTATGAAGCAAATTCCATGCATTAAGTATGGAATAACTGTTTGCAATACTCCCAATATTAGATTATCCGACAGCAAGACTTCCGTGTTTATACCATGGCGAGTGTTTGCGCTTGCTGGATAGTTTACCGCCTCACGGCGCAACCTCAAAAGAAACGAGGCTATCATGGCAAAACGCCACCCATTCAAGAAAGTAAAACCCGGCGAACCAATACCGGTCACTGCTCGGCAACTTGAAAGCTTCATGCTCGAGCATAACGGCAAATTTAATTCACGCGATTACGATAAGTTTGAGCGTATGGAGCTAATGGAATCGCCCGTTCGCGACGCGATCCATGAATTAAAGACTTATTCCCTAGAAACACTAGCACAGCGCTTCGATATACGCCTTTTGGGGCGCGGTAAGCGCGTTTTTGCGAGGTTAGATACTGAAGACGACAATTGGTACTACTTTTCCCTCGCATACATTCCACGCGCGCTAAATAACCGCGACGTGAATGACGCGATAGTTCAGATGTTTTTCATTGGTAAGTGGCGCGTCCACAAGCTTTCGCTTTGGGCTGAGCCGGAAGATATCAACCATTACGGCGACGATTCTAACAAAACATTCTGTCAATTCGTCAATAGATAACATCCACTTGGACACAATCGGGTTTTGAAAGTTATTGTGCAGAAAATAGGGGTGGGATTTTTTCTTGACACAAAGCGGTAAAGTATTGTGGACTTTTAGCCAAAATGATCATAAGATCCGATCATGAAATACACGATCACAATTGAAGAAACTTGCGCCAAGGATTTCGAGATAAACGCAAATAGCGCCGAAGAAGCGTACAAGCTAGTCGAAAGAAAATACAAGGCCGGCGAACTCGTGCTAGATCCAGGCAAATGCCAGTTCAGGCAAATGGCCATTACGAAGCCTAGTACTGGAAGTACAGAGTGGCGAGAATTCTAGCTTAGTTGCCTTGTGGAAAAGTATCGAGCCCCTCGCTAATTTTAAGTGATCATGGCCGCGATTTAAGGTGTTCTCGTGGTATAATAGTTAGTAATTAATAAAGGAAAACTGCGTGAAAATACTATCTTTATTCAGCGGCGCCGGAGGACTTGACTTAGGCCTCATTCTTGCAGGTAACGAAATAGTCTGGGCTAACGATAATGACAAAAACGCAGTAGCCACATACAAAAAAAACATTGGCGAGCATATTGTACTGGGCGACATTACGACTATAGATACAAAAGAAATGCCTAATTGCGACGTTGTTGTAGGCGGTTTCCCTTGCCAGGGTTTCAGCCAAGCAAATAGATTTAGGTTTATGGATGACCAAAGAAATATTCTATACAAACAATTTTACAGAGTAATTCTCGAAAAACAACCAAAGTACTTTATAGCAGAAAATGTAAAAGGAATATTATCACTCGGGAAGGGACAGGCGATACGACAAATTCTCGAGGATTTCAAGGATGCCGGCTACAATACCGAAGTTCACCTTGTAAATATGGCAAACTACGGCGTCCCCGAAACGCGCCAAAGAGTTATTATTGTCGGCCAGCGCAATGACCTGAGTGAACAGCAGAAGTTCATTTTTCCAGCAGAAACTCACAATAAAACTGGCGATAATGGGCTAAAAAAATGGGTGTCAATCAAAGAAGCAATTGATTTGTTCCCCGACCCCGATAAACCAAATACGGAATATAATCATGATTATTCGAAGTATAAAGTCGAATATAGAAACTATACCGCACATAGAAAGACAGACCCGGACAAGCCATCGCCAACAATTCTAGCTAGAGGAAACGGCGGTGGTGGTGTTTGTGCTATTCCACATTATAATGGCATACGCAGACTGACAGTGCGAGAAAGCGCGGCGGTTCAAACATTTCCAAGAGATTTTGAATTTATAGGCTCAAGAGGCTCCTGCTATCGGCAAGTAGGCAATGCCGTGCCCGTACTTTTTGCAAGACAGTTAGGCGATGAGTTCATACGTTTGGAGAATAAAAAATAATGAAAGTTGTTTCTTTGTTTAGTGGTGCTGGTGGGTTGGATTTAGGTTTTATTATGTCAGGCCATGAAATCATATGGGCAAATGACTTATACAAGGACGCCGTAGATACTTACAAGAAAAATATCGGAGAAGATATCATTCTTGACGATATAAAAAATATCCCGTCTGACCAAATACCAGACTGCGATATTATCATCGGCGGTTTTCCTTGTCAGGGTTTTTCAGTCGCAAATACGAAGCGTCATATCGGCGATAAAAGAAACGAACTCTATAAAGAGCTGTTGCGTGTCATAAAAGCAAAAAAACCAAAATTCTTTCTTGCAGAAAACGTCAAAGGTCTTACGACATTCGAAAAAGGATCTGTATTCAAAATGATTCTTTCGGATTTTGAATCAATTGGATATAAGGTGAAATATAAAGTACTAAACGCCGCAGACTACGGAGTCCCGCAAACAAGACAAAGAGTCATAATAGTAGGCGTCAGGAACGATATTAATTGGGAGTATGAGTATCCAAAACCAAACCATGATAAAAATGGATCAAATGGTCTTCCTAAATGGGTGGGGGTGGGCGAGGCCTTATCTATATTTCCCGATCCAGATAAGCCAAATATTGTCCCCAATCACATCTATTCGAAATATAAGCTAAACATCAATGGGTATATTGGCCATAGATTACTCGATCCAGAAAAGCCCGCTCCTACAGTAACCGCTAGGGGCGATAGTAAGGGCGGCGTCGTAATCCTTCCTCATCCAAATGGAACTAGACGCATGTCATGCCGAGAACTAGCAACAGTTCAAAGTTTCCCTATAGATTTTGAATTTATTGGCAACGCTTCATCTATATATCGTCAAATTGGGAATGCAGTGCCTCCGCTTCTAGGAGCGGCGGTTTCGAAACAATTTAATAATTATAAGGAGTAATATGCCATTGCCGAAAACATTTGTGCCGCAAAAACCATTTGCTGATTTTAAGTGGAAATGGGCTAGTCTCCAGTGTACCGAAAGGATAAATGATCCAGTTATTTTACTTGGTGTTCTATTTAGGATGAGAAAGCTAGAACTCCTCAATCGCGGCATAAGATACAGCTCTCCTGAATTTGCGCAGGAAATGGACGAGTTATCTAGGGATGTCTCCGATTCTATAAGAATTAATCTAAGCGGAAGAGTTGGTGAAAGAAATATTATTAGAAACAGTAGTCAGTATTGGAGAGCCGTTGGCCTTATTTCCAACGATAGATCAGGCGTGATCACCCTAACAGATTTCGGCAGAAAAGTCGCCGATCGTGAGATATCTCAGTCGGAATTTGCCGCACTTACTATTCAAACTTTCAGACTCCCCAACCCGCAGATACAAAGCAATGACGAATGCCGTCTCTGGCTGGACTCCGGCCTATTACTCTATCCATTACGACTCATTCTTGAAATATTAGATAGGCTCGCAAATAGTAATCCTGAGCACGGATATATTACGCCCGAAGAACTAACCAAAATTATTATTCCATTATCTGGATCAAAGGCATCCATAGAGGACTACGCCAATTTCCTTGAATGGTATAGGAATAACGAAATAGACATATCAGGATGGCCAAACTGCACAGAAGGAGCGAATGACTTTAGGATTGCTAGAGAATATCTTATTTTTCTTGATAATTATGGATATACACAAAAAAGCCAAGCCGTAGCAGACAGGATGCACGAAAAATATGTAATAAACTTCGACGTGATTGATGAGATTAGGGAAATAATTAGCAGTAGGCCTAGCGAAAACTCGCTATCAATCATCTTGGACCAGCTGCGAAGAACCGATGCCGCATCAGAGCTCGAGAGAAAACGCATACGCGTTATGACTCAAAGGCCAAACCAAGCGAACTTTAGGCACGCCGTGCTTAATTCTTGCTCAAGATGCATTATTTCTAATGTTTCCATGCCAGAAGTACTGGAAGCTGCCCACATAAAACCATTTAAGTATAATGGGGAAGATACGGCCGCAAACGGTTTTGCTATGAGGGCTGACATCCATACCCTCTTCGATTCGGGCCACCTTCGCATTTCCCCAGAGGGCGTAGTTGAGCTATCGTCGCGAGCAAGAATGGACTATGGCGCATCAATCCCGCCAAGGGTTGCAATACCCAACCATATAAATCGCGACTTTTTGAAGTGGCGCTGGGATAACTATAACGGATTCTAGGAGAAACTTCCGTGGCAAAAAGAAGAGTCTTAAAAATATTTGAATGTTGGCAATCAGACAACATCGAAATCAGGAACTTTATACGCAAGGCTCTCAAGAAAGTCGAATCCACTATTAATTCCAACGACAAATTATCGTATGCAGTAGAAATAGACAGAGATACACAAAATATCGTCGGCTCAGTCGACATACAGAAAGTAATACTAGATAAAATCGACAAATCTGATATTTTCATATGCGACATAAGTATAATCGGTAAGAATAGCAAAACGAAAGAGCCAATCATTAATAATAATGTTGCGTTTGAGCTCGGTTATGTATGCGGTAGCAAAAAAGTTACGGGCAATATTCTGCTGGCAAACAGCGATACCACAGATTCAAAGGACTTACCATTTGATATCAGAAATCTGAGAGTGCTTTTCTTTTCGAAAAACAATGATAGAAGCGCCACACAACTGACCAATTCTATTATTGACATAATCGCGTCCTATGTAAACAATGCGTCTGGAATGTTGTATCAAGACGGCGAGGATGAGTTATTAAAAGCAATTCAAAGTAAAAGTGCACCGCGCTCCAAAGCGGAGCCAGTCATAAAAATCCTATATGACGACCTAATCGAATTATACCCAAGAGATTTTCATATAGACACATATATGAGCAATGTCTACGACGCATTGGTAAGATCGACTCCTATAATTCGCAAAATTGCTAACATTATAGAAGCGGCGGTTGATTACGAGCAATATGATGTACTAGAGAGTATTTATGACAATCTTGAAAGGATATTAGAAAAATGTAGCCCTCATCCAGGAAGCTACCATGAATGTCAGCTTGAATACGCCGATATTATTTGCTCTGACATTGTTTTAATTATGCTAGGCGTATTAATCGATCGCAAAAGATGGGGAGTTATTCATAACATAAAGAAGGACTTTTTGCCTTTGCGATATTTTAAAAAGACAAAAGTTATATCTATGAATGATATAAGTGAGCTGCGGACCCCTAGATGTTTGATGGAATATATGAAGGAAAAAAATAATTTAAATTACTATTTCCCTCTATCCATATTAGAGCAGGAGCTTCATGGGGATGATATAGATATCCAAAAGTATATTAGCTCAGGAGATTTATTCTACTATCTATCTAATCATGGCAAGAGATGGTATTTTCCGCAAACGATCGGCATTTTATCAGATACTAACCAGAATATGACACCTAAATTTATTTACAATTATAAAAGTCAAGCTGGATTTAAGACTATCCGAGAAGCGATGGAATACAAACACCAAGATGATGCGAAGGAATATGTCTGGAATATGATAACCGATTTAGGGCGCCATACCATGTTTCATGATCCATTGGTCGAGATGTTTGAGGAAATAGGGATAAAAGCTAAAGATGACCTCTGGAAAGACGGAAAGCCATTCGTCGCAGCAGTTTTATAGAAATCATTAAACCCTGCAAGGCCTTGTTTGATACCTCCAAAGAGCAACACCCTTTTAAGTTAATACAATTGCGGCAATCCTCGCAGGTGTACTGTTCGAGATATATTTTTTTGCACTTTTCTTCATTTTAGCCCACTTCTTTGCATTTCAAACAACTTAAATGCACTAAAATCCATGCAAAAAATGATGAAATCTTCAATTTTAGTATGTAAAAACGTATGTAAAATTTGCCTAATAATTGGAATTCATCTTGCTTAGAATACCAAAATCTTGTAAACATCTTGATAAATTGTAATTTAGCGAAATAGTAACTTAATTTTCTTTTTTATTAAACATATGGCGTACTTTATCTATTCGATTATTTGGTCTACGTGATTGAATAACTGGTTCACAAGTAGCAATTTGATAATCTTTTAATTCTGTCA
>JAFWHS010000003.1 GCA_017511925.1 Candidatus Saccharimonadota bacterium
AGAGCTTTAACATTGACAATGGATCTACTAGCCTAGTCTCTATATATGTATATATTACTAATAGTTCGTAATTGGTTTCGTTGTCATGGCTTTAATATATGAAATCTTGCAGTTCAGGGTTAAGTTTACTTTCGACCAAATCGAAGTCCGGCCGCCATGTTGGATTCACAATAACGTATTCAACTACCCCACAGAGAGGTTCGTAGAGATTTAGATACCGCGCACCAGAATCAAGTTTGGCTTCATTTAGAAGCGTAGCAAAAGGCTCTTTCCAGAGGAAAATGGGTCTTTTTTGGTCGTCAATTTTTAGGTTCAAGAGCATTATTCGAGCAATAGCATCCTTTTCGGCAATAGAGCCATTTTCTATCTTATCGGGTAAAGTTTTTAGTAGGTTCAAGAACTCGTCTTTTGATAAGGCAATTTGCTTTGCTCCGTTGATTTTGTCGTCTAGTACCTGAATCCTAGAATCAATACCCATCAGAGTATTGTTATTCTCTGCAATTTCATTATCAAGCTTCCGTGTGATGGCAGTTATATTTCTATTCCTAGCAACAGAATAGCGGTCTAATAGGCTCCTGGCTTCAGTTTCCAGCCTAGATTTTCTAGCTTCAAGGCTTTTGCGCTCGGTTCTAAGCTCTATGATTTTTTCATCAGTAAATGTAGCCATTGTTTTGTCGTATAGTTCATAGTCTTTTTCGCTGAACCTCAGAGCTCTAATAGCACCAAATAGTGGACCCAATACATTTATCGCCCGAATACTCTTCTGAGAGCGAGCACACTCCTTATTGTCGCACCTATAGTACAGATACCGACCACCACTACCACTGCTGGCACCAGGCACCATCTTATGCCCGCAAACACCACAGAATACCATACCTCTGAGCGGGTAATAAACCATCCGCTTCTTAGCTTTGGAGTTTCTACCACCACCAAGAGCTTGGACAGCGCTATATTCGTCATAGGTTATCATTGGCTGGAACTTACCATCTGTCATTTCTACTAAATCTACCTCTTGTCCAGCTTGTATTAGTAAGCCATAATAAAATGGATCTCTAAACATGGTGCTGAGGCCAGTTAAGCTAGGCTCGATTCGTCTAGAGATTTTATTCTTGCGAGTAATCTTAGTCATGCGGTGAACATCATTATCTAACAGGAAATCAAGTATTTCTTGGTGCCCAATACCACTAAGCTTCATTTCCCAAGCGGTGCGTATGAAGGGATAATTGTTGTCTGGCTCATAATAACCGTCTTTGTTGCGGTCATAACCCCATTTAGGTACCCCATTTGATTTGCCTTCCTCAAGTGCGCTTTCATTAGCCCTAATAACTCCCTCTGAAATATGCTCAGAGTATTGCTTTGAAATGGCAAACAAGATATTTAGGAGCATTTTACCGCTAGAATCATTGCTGAATTGGCAAGTAGGAAACTTTAAGTCCTTGATTATACCCTTGTCCAGTAGGTCAATTATAATTGCTGATTCAATAGGGTTGCGGGATAGACGGTCCGGATGCCAAGCAATAATTCCATCTGCTTTACCAGTTTTAATCAGTTCTATCATTTCTGTAAACTTAGGTCTATTATTCTCGATTTTGGCAGACTTTTCTTCTTTGAAAATAGGTTTCAGAATATGTAGGTGTTCACGCTCAATAAGGGCCTCACAGTCCTTAATTTGGTCCTCAATAGACCTTTCTTGACTACCTTTATCCTCAGTAGATTTCCGAGCATAAAGAATATACCGCAATTTAGTCGGATCTATAGTTTCCAGTCCTTTTCTTGCCATGATATTCGTATTATATCACAGAACTGGGGTGAATAAAACTACTTACCCCTGTTATTAGAACTTAATTACTCCACCATTATTGTCGCTCATGGTGGTAGCAGTATCGTATTTTGCCCACTCTGGGTACGTTGGGTTAGAGTTTTGCATTTTATTTAGAAGCTCTACTAGCTCCACTATATTCCGCCCACTATCATTTGCTTTATTGACCATAGCAAAAGACCTCTGGAGAGTATTTGGTATTTTTGTTTTACCTGATTTACCTCTACTGGGTCATATTTGGTCAAATTTGGCTATGTCTGCCTAAGCTGGTAAGGCGAGAGCATACCTCCTTAATGCTGGTGCCATCTCCTAGCGGAGTCCATTAGACTTTATTATACTACATGAGTGTTGCTTTAAGAAGCCTCCGGCTTTCGTATACCGCCTCCGCAATAATTATGAAAAATTATCGCCTGCCAAACATTAGTATACACTCTAGGACAAAAACCACTATAAGAGTAGGTATGAAGATACCAATAAAAAGGCTTTTCCTTTCCTTTTTGGTCTTTGCCTTCTTGCGTTTGAAAGCATATATGATCAGACTCACTACTAATGAAATTATTAGCGTAGCAGCTAGAGTTCCCGCAATTGTTGACGAAGTAAGCATTGTTGAGCGGTAATTCATCAGTCTTCCTCCACACTACCATTTTTCTTAAATAACTCAAGCCTGTGTTGCCATTTTTGCTTTGCTTTTTCGGATTTCTGATGTTGTATGCTATTATGCCACTCAAGACGAGGATCTTTAGAGTACTGTTGCGAGACAATAGAGTCATCGCCCAAAACCTTATTTACTTCTTCAGCAATTTTGTGCATTTCCCTCCTTTCACCTTCACTAACTTTCGTCAAGGCTTTATTTTGTAAATCGTTAAGCCTGCCAGCATATTTCACTACTCTAAGGGCTGCTTTTTCAGCTTCGTTCATAAGTGATAATGGTTCAGAATTAGGTAAATAGTAAAGCTCTCTAGCTATATCATCACCGTAATAATGCCGGGCGATTTCCCATTTTTTGCTAGCTCCAAATGCTACATCTTTAAAGAAACCCATTATCTCCTTTCTATTCCTTAAAACCAAGCGGGACACCCGCATTGGGTGTCCATACTCAATTTTCTGCAGAAAGGCGTTAGCCCGACTGGAGCGGGTGCCCCGTAAGGGGGCTAATTCAGTTACCTACGGCGTCATCCGTAGACCTTTCAACAGATTTTGAATATGGACTTTTATATTATAGCATAATTCTAATGAGTTTGAAAGCATAAGATGTTTAGCGTAGAAAAAGCGGCATAGTTTGAGGCATCAAAATGGTAAAGCACCAGAGATAGAAAAAACATCAAAGAGAAAAGCATAAAAATCAGAAACTATGAGTACAGTATAGTAAAATATTATTCTTGTAAATTGCCCTTTTTTAGCGTATATTGTCATAATCATCAGAGGTAAATAGGCATATATTGCCTAGCCGAAGCGGTACTATAGGTATTCAACAGAACCCCACTATATTTCGCCCGATTTTGAGTCGCTAAACGGTGTTTTGGGCGGGAGTGTTATGCAAACAATATGAAAAAATTACTATTACCAGAGGTAAACTATGTATTTGATACTATAAGCATTAAGAACCGTAGCCACTCAAATTGAGCTTCGTGGCTAAAAACTAACTAGTCTGGGGGGCTGTCGGGTCGGTAATGGGCACTCCGGTTTACTGCGATGGACATATGAAACACTATCATTGCATGATGAGGTAAGTATCATAAGAATCCAATTCATCTCCGCCCAATTTTACAAAACCAATAATTAAAAATGCGTTCTAGGCTTTTTTGAGTACAGTTGCGGGTAGTTTTAGGCATGTTCAAATTCAAAGACAGTATAAGTATCGTCTTTGAGGATTCAATTGCTTTTTGCTTGCCCTACGTCAAGAGTTTGAAGTAAATACGGCATTTTCTAGCTATCGCTCCAGCATTTATTTCGTAGAGCATTAAAATTCGTAATTCTGTTTAAGGGAGAATGGGGTTCAAAAATGTTCTGGCTGTTGTAGCTAAATCTTGTAGTTCTCTTGTAGTTTTAGCTCCAAAAGTTCTTTATGGCTGAAGCGTTGTGGAGTAAATAAGCCTGGACCGTTGTTTTCGTATAGGAATTGTGCTACAATAATCGCAGTACTTAGTGGTTCAAGTTTATAACCACCAGGTGCACCACATTAAAATGCGTCGTAGCATTACGACTCGAACCTTCGGTGCGAGTCTAGTCAGGCGCACCAGACTAAATAGAGGAGGTAAATGAAGATTATTAGGAAGAAATATTTGTTAGCTGCCATAGTTACTTTATGTGGCGCTTTTTTCTGCACAAATAATATCGCATTAGCAGAAGATGGTGACGAAGCAAATGACGCAGCGACAGTAGCTACGAGCATCAGTATCAGTCCGGTGAGCAAAATTTTGCAACTTGAGGAAAACACAGTATACGAAGATGCGTTTAAGGTGACTAATAATAGCGATAGCGCAATGAATTTTGAAGTTTATGCTTCGCCATATTCTTACACTTTCTCCGAAACGGATGGTGAGTATAGGTTGGGTTTTAGCAATGAAAATAATTATACTCAAATTACCCGCTGGATCACTTTCGAAGATGAAGACGGAAACTATGTAGAGAATCCTAGTTTTACGGCTGGACCAAGGGACAGCGTGACGGTGAAATATAGAATTTCTACCCCATCCAGCATACCTGCAGGCGGTCAATATGCAGTACTTTTCGCGCATACACTATCTGGATCTATAACTTCTAGCGGCATCAGAACGGAAGCCAGTCCAGGCTTAGTAGTATACGGCAGATCGGCTGGCGAAGTTGTGACTTCTGGCGAAATCTCGGGATTATCCATTAACCAAACCATGCAGAAAGATGGCGAAAATAAGAATATCATTAACGCTTCAGCCACAATAAAAAATACCGGCAATGTAGATTTCATGGGGACCGGTAAATTAGTGGTTGAGGGGGTATTTGGTCAGGCATATTATGAGACGCAGCCCACTGGCGGTAAAGTTTCTGTAATCCCCGAATCCGAATTAGTTGTTTCGGATGCTTGGGAAGAAACACCATATTTTGGTTTATTTAAAGCAACTTGGACCGTGACTGCAGCAGGCGAAACGGAAACTATTGAAAAAATGATTTTGATTTTGCCTATGCCGGTGATAGTGGTTGCAATTTTATTGTTGACAATTATAACCATATGGATTATAATTATGGTCAGGAGACGTAAAGAGCGTCGGTCTAGGTTTATGGTTTAGCCTGATTGATACTTTGCGAACCAAAATAAACATAAAATATAAACAAGAGTGTAGAGTATGAAAAAAACACACAAGAAAGCCGCGGGTCTCTTTGGACTATTGCTGGTTGTTGCTATGACCATATTTGCAGCAACTTTGCCAGATACTCCGAAAGCCTCAGCTATAACGGACAGCATAACAGATACGCTGCAAATTAGGGTCGTGGGCGATACTCCAAACGCAAAGTTTGTGGTCCCTTCGGAAAACGTCAATACGAGCGACCCAAATCAAAGCTATAAGGTAAGCTACGAAAATATTACAGACCTTACCATTAAACTGGTTTATACTGACGAGGAGGGGATATCTGGCGAGGAGATAATCCTTGGAAGTTATGACGATTTGGATTTTTATCCTGGCGATGTGACGAATGACTTAAATTTGGCCGATTATGGGTACGGCAAGTTTGTGCTTAGTACCTATGGATCTGGGTTTAATGGTGAGGGAGTCTATTTGGATGGGATTTCGTTTACCTATGTACCGATTATCGTATCAGCTTCACAGAATGAAGACACAGGATTAGTGGATGCATCAATTGAAGAGTATGGCGATGACGTGGAGACTGTGGATATTTACTTTGAAGGGGAATACTTGAAGACTGTGTCGCGAAGCGATTTTGGTAAGACGATTAAACTATCGCTAGGCAGACATGATTCTGGTTATTATAGTCTCGTGTTTATAGCAAAAGACGGAGAAGGAAAAGTACTTGGCACTTCGTATAAAGCACTCTTTTATTACAATATAATCTACGTTCCGGACACTGGTGGATTATTTAAGAACCTCAACATCTCAAAAGCTGATTATTTGATTACTGGACTTATAATCTTCTTCACTTTCGGCGTTGCAGCATTTGTGATGATTGCAAGGCGAGACAAGAAAACGGGGAAACGCCGCTAAAATAATATATACTCTACACAAAAAATATGGGCGCTCATAACTGCGAGGGCGCCCATATTTTGATATTTAATTTATTCTTTTTCGGCTTTTTTCTCGGCCTCTTTGGCGGCTTTTTTAGCCTTGTTTTCAAGGGCATCTTTCATCTTTGCAGCCTTGGCAGCGCGAGCCTTAAAGCGATCCACGCGACCTTCGGTATCGATAATCTTCTCTTCGCCAGTAAAGAATGGGTGAGAAGCAGATGAAATCTGTACCTTGATTAGTGGGTATTCTTTGCCATCTTCCCACTTGATGGTTTCTTCGCTCTTCGCTGTAGATTTAGTGAGGAACGAAAAGTTCGCGGCTTCGTCCATAAAGACGACATCACGATAATCTTTAGGGTGTAATTCTGTTTTACTCATAATTAGGGTTATTATATCAGAGATTGACTTTTTTGTAAAGGCGTGATATAATTGGGGTATATATTAATTTAATGAAACACTCTTGGGAGGATTTCCTGTTAGCGAGGTTCCTGAGAGATAAGAGAAAGGAAATCATATGGCAGTGAATGTCGATATGAAGGCTCTGCTCGAAGCTGGTGCTCATTTTGGGCACAAAACGAGCCGCTGGCACCCAAAAATGGCGCCATACATCCATAGCAAGCGTCAGGATGCACACATTATTAACCTTGAAAAGACCGTTGAGGGATTAGAGGTAGCTTTGCCAAAGATCACCGAGATCGCCAAAAATGGCAAAAAGGTACTTTTTGTAGGCACCAAGAAGCAGATGAAAGAAGCTGTAAAAGAGGCAGCCGAAGCTGCAGAGATGCCATACGTCACCGTGCGTTGGGTCGGTGGTACACTCACTAACGTAGAGACCGTGAATCGCCAAATCAAGAAATTGAAAGATTTGGAGCGCCGCATGGCTTCTGGCGAGCTCGAAAACCGCTACTCAAAGCTTGAGGTTCAGAGATTCCAAGAAGAAATCGACTTGCTCAATGAGCGCTACGGCGGTATCAAGGATATGACCGAGCAGCCAGCCGCAATCATTGTAACGGACGCTATCGAAGATAAGAACGCTATCAAAGAGGCAAACGTGCTTAATATACCAGTATTTGCCTTCACCGATACAAATGTTGATCCTACAAATATCAACTACGTAATCCCGATGAATGATGACGCAATCAAGGCGACCAAACTCGTGCTCGGCTACTTTGTAGAAGCTATCAAAGAAGGTAAAAAATAATTTAGGAGGCAAAAAATGGCAGAAATTTCTGTAGAACAAATCAAAAAATTGAAAGAGCTTTCTGGTGCAGGTTTGACCGATGCTAAAAAAGCTTTGGTAGAAGCAGATGGTGATTTTGACAAAGCACTTGAAGCGATGCGCAAAAAAGGTTTGACCAAGGCTGAAAAGCGTGGTGACCGCGAAACTCGCGAAGGCTTGGTGGACGCCTATATCCACGACGGTCGTCTCGGCGCAATCGTAGAAGTAAACTGTGAGACTTCTTTTGTGGCTAAGACCGATGAATTTAAGACTTTGGCACATCAGATTGCAATGCAAGTAGCTTCAATGAATCCACTTTACGTATCTGAAGAAGATATTCCAGAAGATGTGCGTAATGCTAAAATTAAGGAACTCGAAGCAAACTTCAAAGGTCCAGAAAATATGAAGGAGAAAATCCTTGAAGGCCAAATGAAGAAAGCTTTTGCCGATAAGGTTTTGATGAACCAACCTTATATTTTGGATGACACTAAAACCGTTGAGCAATTCATCAAGGAAGCGATTGCTAAAACAGGTGAGAATATCACTGTAAGGCAATTTAAGCGTATTGAGCTCGGCGTAACAGAGTAATCTAACAAAAATATACCTTTTCGGGGACGGGTCGCTCGCTCCCGTCGTTACGGGCCCAAAGCCCTTAATCCTCGGTCGTGACCTCCGGACACCCCTCAAAGGTATATTTTTTGTTTTTTTGTATGCTATAATTTATATATAAGTTAAGGAGTTATTTATGTTTGACACTAAAGAAGACCGCAAGAAAATGGAAGAAGTGGTCCAAAGATTTCAGGAAGAGATGAAAAAAGTGCGGACCGGTCGGGCGCATCCAGATATGCTTTCTAGCATCAAGGTTGAAGCTTACGGGCAGTTTATGCCGCTAAACCAAGTAGCGAATGTTACAGCGGCGGATGCGACTTTGCTCGTGATTACTCCGTTTGATCCATCCACAATTCAGGCGATTGCGACAGCAATTAGAGCAGATCAATCCCTAGGACTTAACCCAGCAGATGATGGTCGCGTAGTGCGTGTACCAATTCCAGCTCTTACCGAAGAACGTCGCAAAGAAATCGTAAAAAATGCGTCGGCAAAAGTGGAAAACGCCAAGGTAGCGCTTAGGAATGTGCGCGAAGATGCCCGCAAAGCAATTAAAGTCGCCGAAGAAATGGGTGAGGACTTAAAGAAACGTGCCGAGAAAGAAATCGACGATCTTACTAAGGAATTCAGCGACAAGATTGATGCTGAATTCAAAAATAAATCTGATGAAATAATGAAGATATAATTATGACATTAACACACCTTGGAATTATCGCCGACGGCAATCGCCGTTGGGCTAAAGAACGCGGTTTGCCATCCGTCGAGGGGCACAAAAAAGGCCTCGACGTAATTGGCGATTTAGTAAAAGCCGCTAGTAAAACGGACATCAAATATTTGACTTTCTACGTTTTCTCAACTGAAAACTGGGGTAGAAGCGCCGACGAAGTATCTTATATCATGAAGCTCGCCGAAGGTCGGATTTTAAAATATGCCGAAAAATTAGCGCAAAATAATGCCCGGTTACTAGTGCTGGGCTCAAAAAATAAACTCTCACCAATGCTTGCCAGTATGATCGAAAAGGCTGAAAAAATTACTGCGGAATGTACTGGAATCACAGTATGTTTTTGCTTTAATTATGGCGGGGAGCAGGAAATTGCCGATGCAGCAACGATAGCAGCCGATGAGGGAGAAATCACACCGGAAAGTATCCGCAAACACTTATACCATCCCGAAGTGCCGGATTTGGATATGATTGTACGAACCAGCGGCGAGGAAAGAATCAGTGGCTTCATGTTGTGGCGCGCAGCTTATAGTGAATTTATGTTCATGAAAAAGTATTTCCCGGAGATGGAGGCTGAGGATATTAAAAAAATAATAGACGAATACGAGAATCGAAATCGCAGATTCGGTAAATAATGTTATAATAGGCTTATGGATATTTTTATTGGTATTGTGGTGGGACTATTGGTACTGATGTTTCTGGTGACAGTGCATGAGTTTGGGCATTTTATAATGGCTCGGCGCAATGGCGTAAAAGTGCTGGAATTTGGTATAGGCTTCCCGCCGAGGGCGATAGCTTGGATTAAAGATCCAAAAACACATAAGTGGCGCAGATTTAAAAAAGACGAAAAAACCGACGGCATGATTTTTAGTCTGAACTGGATACCGATCGGTGGTTTTTGCCAAATGGACGGAGAATCTGCCGCAGATGAGAGAGCGGGCACATTTGGTCATGCGAATTTTTGGAAGAAAACCAAAATTTTGTTTGGCGGCGTAGCAATGAACTGGCTGGTGGCTTTCGTGATCTTGACAATCTTGGCATGGACTGGAATGCCGGTATTTTTGGAAAATCAATTTACAGTGGGGTCCGATACCACCACCACTGGCGCAAAAGTAGCAGTAGCTCAAGTGGTGGAAAATTCACCGGCGGATGAGGCAGGGTTTGAAGCGGATGATATTATTTTATCGGTGGACGGAAACGAAGTGTCTTATTCTTCGGAAATCAATGATTACAACCGCGAGCACGCAGGCAGAGAGGTAACCTACCGAGTTTCGAGGGTCGTAGACTGTGGCGAGGTAGATTGGGGAGAATATAAAGAATGCGGATATAATACACTTGTAATACATGATCAACAAATTGAGCGTAATTTAACGGCGAAACTTAATGAATCGGATTCGGAATATTTGCTAGGGATCGCAATGTCTTCGTCGCAAGAATTCAGACATTCTACCTGGTCGGCACCAATTGTGGGGGCGGGGATCACTTTGCAGATTACTGGAGAAACTTTTAAGGGGCTTGGGGAATTGGTTTGGAATTTGTTTTCTGGGGTAGGGCGAATGTTTAGTCCAGATTCTAGCGTACGAGAAAGCGGTCAAGCAGCGCTAAGCACAGTGGGAGATTCGGTATCCGGACCAGTAGGGATTATCGGCGTGATATTCCCAAGCTTCGCTTCATCGGGCCCAGCGAATTTAGCCTTTCTTGCGGCACTGATTTCAATTTCTTTGGCGTGTATGAACGTACTCCCAATCCCGGCACTTGATGGTGGCAGGTGGTTCTTGATTGGTTTCTATAAGCTGAGGCATAAGAAACTCACCAAAGAAACTGAGCAAAAAATTGTATCAAGGGCGATGCTAGTATTACTTGCACTGATGGCGATTGTGACAATTATAGATATTACGAGGTTTTTCTAAATGAAAAAAAGCGTCAAGGTTAAGACAAAGTGGTGGAAAATGTGCTTAGTAATACTGGCGCTATGCGCTTGGGTACTGATTTCTGTGATTGCAGCGCAAGTAGTAGTAGGTAACTTATTAATACTAATCCTTGGGGCAGACGAATTAAGCAAACCAGTATGGACAGCGGTTTTCTCAGCATTAGTTTATTTGCTGGCTATGGCATTAATTATATTCATACCGCCAAAACTAATCAAAAAAATAAATTTAAAGACTAGTCGCAGAGAATTGGGCCTGACGGAGACGCCTACATGGACTGATATCGGTTTGGCACCGGTTGGATTTGTGGCGTCTTTGATTTTGGCGGCCGGATTGGTAGCGATTTTTAGTCTATTTCCGTGGTTTGATGCAGAAGAAGCGCAAGATGTAGGGTTTAATTTATTTATGTCTGGCGGCGATAAAGTTATCGCGTTTTTGACTTTGGTGGTGGTGGCACCGATCGCGGAGGAGATAATCTTTCGCGGCTGGTTATATGGCAAAATTCGTGAATATTTACACATAAGAGTACCAGAGAAAGTTGGGGTGGGTGTTTCGATACTAGTCGTATCAGCACTGTTTGGCCTGGTGCATTTTCAGTGGAATGTAGGCGTGAATGTCTTTGCGCTCTCGGTAGTACTATGCACAATGCGTGAAATTACTGGCACTATTCATGCCGGGATCTTGACACATATGATAAAAAACGGCATAGCGTTTTATCTGCTTTATGTGATTGGAATTATGTAGAAAGTAAAAACCCGCGGCCTTAACCGCGGGAATTCATTATTGGTTTTTCCAGAGCTTGATAGCTTCCTTTGTGAAATTATAATGCGAATTTTGACGACGAATTTGATCTTTATAAAGATCTTCCGGGATCGGGATGCGCGCATTAGCACGCGAAGTTTTACGGAGGTCATCAATACTAGCACCGTAGGCAAATCGCATGGCTGTTTGGATATCCAATTCAAGCATTTGCTTATCCGATAACTCCTCTTTAGTTGGGTTATCAAGGCCTAGTTCTTGCCCCTGATAGAGACAGACTGCATCAATATTTTTGGAGAACATCTGCAATGTAATCCAATCTTTATTAGCGCAATTTTCCAGGCTAAATCTTGGGCTATCATGTGATTCTAATTCACACATGTAACCTCCAACTTTGGACATCTTACGCAGACGTTCGTCAAACACGTTAGAGCGCATGGGCTTTCCGCCACTGTCTTTTACACTTACATTAAGAATGTAGTCAACTTCGGTTTCATCCCACCATTTTGCTGAAATTTCGCCAAAGGTTGGATCAAAGATTTCGGCAATAATGAGGCTTTTTGTGTCATGCTCAAAAATCGCATTGACCACATCCATGGCCTTTTCGCCATAAAGCAAGTCTTCAAATTCTAGTGTCTGCTTACTGAAATCCTTATTGATAGCCTGCGGCGCATCAATGCGAAAGCCGTCTACACCAAAATCTTTCCAAAATGCCACAATATCGCGATATTCCTGAACTAAATCCCAATTCAAACAATCATCATGGTTTGGATACCAATTTAAATCAGCCTGATTATAATGGAATAGGTGCAGGTAACTGCTGTGATTTTCCAATACATATTGCCAAGCAGACTTACCGGTAAATAGACTTTTCCAGCCCAAACAATAGGTTGGATCGTCGCTCCAAATATAATACTGGGGCTTCTCGTGGAACCAAGGATGATCAGTACTCGTATGATTAACCACAAGATCTATCAATACGCGAATGCCGCAGCTGTGTGCCGCTTTGATGAAATGCTCGAAGTCTTCCATTTCGCCATATCTGGGATTAACCAGGCAATGATCACTAACATCGTAACCATGATCAAACCACGGAGACTTGAGTAAGCCACTCAGCCACACACAGTTTGCTCCTAAATGCGAAGCGCGAAACATCTGTTTCTCCATCGCCTTTAGATTGGGCCAACTCGGAGCCCAAATCTGGTATACCAATAATTTATTTGCCATAAAAGACACCTCCTCTTTATTATTTTTGGCAAAATATTTTTAAAAAAGTACCAGGTTGTCTTTCTATTATAGCACAAAAAGTTTATAAAGTCAATGTCTACCTCTGTAAATCGTAGTGTGGTATAATGGTTTTATTATGAGATTATCACAGACTTTTATCAAAACTTTAAGGGAAGCGCCAAAGGATGAAACGGCGCGAAATGGGGCGCTTTTGGTGCGAGCTGGCTATATTCATAAGGAGATGGCTGGGGTGTATGATTATTTGCCATTGGGCCTTAGAGTTATTGAGAATATCAAGAGAATCATCAGAGAAGAGCTGAATAAGCTTGGGTGTGAAGAAATTTCGATGTCCGCACTGCAAAATCCGGAACCTTGGGAAAAAACTGGTAGATTTAGTGATCAGGAAGTGGATATTTGGTTTAAAACTGAGGTGTCTTCTGGTGGAGAATTGGGCCTAGCACCAACCCACGAAGAGCCGATTACTAATATGCTAAAAGCCTACATCACGAGCTACAAGGATTTGCCGCTTCAAGTGTACCAATTTCAAACAAAATTCCGTAACGAGCTGAGAGCCAAGTCTGGCATTTTGCGCGGGCGCGAGTTTTTGATGAAAGATCTCTACAGTTTTCATACTTCCGAGGAGGATTTGGATAGATTTTATGGCGAAGTAGAAAAAGCTTATGCGAAGATTTTTGATAGGCTCGGAATTGGTGGTGACACCTATGAGACTTTTGCAAGTGGTGGAATTTTCTCAAAATATTCGCATGAATATCAGACTTTTTTGCCGGTTGGCGAAGATACTGTATATTATAATGGCGACAAATCAGTGGTCTTAAATGATGAAGTATTAAATGACGAGACATTGGAAGACCTGGGCGTGAAGCGAGAAGATTTGGTCGCCACGACGGCTGCTGAGGTGGGTAATATTTTCAAGTTGAAGACTAAATATTCTGAGCCACTTGGTCTTAAGTTTACCGACCAAAATAATGAATTAAAAACTGTATATATGGGCTGCTATGGGATTGGCGTTTCGCGCGTGATGGGCGTGATTGCAGAAAAATTCGCGGATGATAAAGGTCTGGTTTGGCCGGAAGCGGTGGCGCCATATAAATATCATTTGGTAGGGATTGGCGAAGAGGGCATGGAGGCGGCAGAAAAGTTTTATGCCGAGCATCCTGGCGAAGTTTTGTTTGATGATCGTGACATTAGGCCAGGTGAAAAGTTTGCCGACGCCGAACTAATGGGTTTGCCTTATCGTGTGGTGATTTCAGCAAAAACTTTGGCTGAAGAGTCCGCCGAAATTACCGAGCGGATCACCGGCAAAACAAAGCTCGTAAAACTATCTGATCTAAAATAGTTGGTTGCTATTGACACAAGGCTTTTGGTACTGTAAACTATACTGAGATAAAGTTGGAGTTATACTTATGATTAAGAAGAGTATTAGCCTCACTGCTGAGGGTAAAAAAGAGTTGGAAAAAGAATTGGACGAATTGATAAAAGGGCGTCCAGAGATTGCGGAGCGTATCGCTACCGCAAGAGCTTTTGGCGATTTGTCAGAAAACGAAGAGTACAGCTCGGCGCGCAATGAACAAAAGATAGCCGAAGGTAGAATTTTGGAGATCCAGGATATTCTGAAGAATGCAAAAATTATCCGTGGCGGCAATAAAAATTCAGTGACCCTAGGCGTGACCGTACTGCTGAATATGGGCGGTAAAAAAGTAGAATATACTCTCGTAGGACCGACCGAAGCTAACCCACTTGAGGGGAAAATTTCGAACGAATCGCCGATCGGGAAAGCGATTTTTGGGCGCAAACCTGGTGAAAGTTTTGATTTTAATGGCAAAAAAGTCACGATTAAAGAGATAAAATAGTTGAGTTTGTGGCGCTTATCTGGTTTGAGCCTGTACCAACCCCACAAGAAAATAGATGATGAAATAGATTGGCACACTTACTAGGCTGACGATGGCCAACTTGCATTTACTTGATTTGATGCCCAAAATCCCAAAGATGAGCCAAGCTAGGAAAAGCGGAATGCCGGCAAAGATATAATAAAGCAAGGCACCAAACCCCCTTAGATCTTCACCGCCCTGAGGTGGGCTTTGCTTTTCGCTAATATAAATGACTGTTGGAACTAAGGTTAAAAAAATCGCACAGGTCAATGATATGACCGAGCTAGCAAAATTATTTTTGACAGATAACCTAGCCGCATCTTGTACGGACTGTCCTTTTGGCGGTTTTCGGAGCGATTTTTGACTCTTTGAATAATTAACAGTTTTGTTAATTGCTATAATTAAGGAGCAGAAAGAGACAAGAATCGATATCGCAAAACCCAACATATACATAAACCAACCGTGTATGGAATCGGATTTTAGTAGCGACCATAAAACAAAAATCATAATAAGACTAACTGAACATACTATCCAGGCGATATTTCTTTGCTTCTTAAGCTTTTCCATAATTTAGATTATAGCATATTTTATGGTATAATATAGATATGTTACTTGAAGATTATCGCAACGAAAGATTAAAAAAATTAGAAGAGCTGAAAGCGCGTGGGATAGATCCATACCCAGCGAAGAGCTATCGCAACACAAAGATCGCTGACGTAGTAAATCATTTTGATGAAAAACAAGGTCAGGAAGTGACGATTGCTGGGCGCGTTGTGGCGATCCGATCTTTCGGAAAATTAGTCTTTTTGAAATTGCGTGATTATTCTGGTGAAGTACAGATCTTTATGAAAGCCGAAGGCGAAGCACCTGAGAAGGATTTGCTTGGCGCAAAAGACGTAAAGCTACTGGACCTTGGGGATTTTGTTGAGGCAAAAGGAATTGTTGATAAATCCCAAACTGGAGAGATATCGGTATTTTCTAACTTCGTAAGGCTTTTAACTAAATCGCTAAGGCCGCTACCAGAGAAATTCACCAATAAAGAAGAGCGCTACCGTAGGCGCTACGTAGATATGAACGTCAACCCAGAGGTACGCGAAAGGTTAGTGCGTCGCAGCAAGTTTTGGCAAGCAACGCGCGATTTTATGAATGCGCATGGGTTTATCGAGATAAATATACCAGTACTTGAGCACACGACCGGCGGTGCGGATGCTACGCCATTTACTACGCACATGAATGCTTTAGATGAAGATTTTTATCTACGCATTTCACATGAGTTACCCCTCAAGAGACTTCTCGGTGGTGGTTTTGAAAAGGTTTATGATATTGGGCCGAGATTTCGTAATGAGGGTGTAGACGACGAGCATTTGCCGGAGCATATCGCTTTTGAATCTTATGCGGCATACGAAAATTACGAAGACGGCATGAAACTTTACGAAGAAATGATCAAATATGTCGCAAAAGAAACTTGGGGAACTTTGAAGTTTCACGTGGGTGGTTTTGATATCGACCTAGATTGCGAGTGGCCACGCGTAAAGTACGCAGATTTGTTGAAAGAAAAATTTGATGTAGATGTATTCAACCCAGACCATGAACAACTCGTAAGGATCTTGAAAGAAAATGGTGTCGAGACGAATTTCGACGTAAGTGATGCAAGACTAATTGACCACGTATGGAAACTGATTCGCAAGACTTCAGCCGGGCCGTACTGGCTAGTTGAAGAGCCACTAAGTTTGTCGCCGCTCGCGAAAAAGTCTGCTGCAAATCCGTTAGTGACCGAAAGATTCCACCCAATTATCGCGGGGACCGAAATGGGTAATGGCTTCTCGGAATTAAACGACCCATTAGATCAGCTAGGGCGCTTCGAAGAGCAGCAAGCAGCGCGCGATGCTGGTGATGAAGAGGCGCAGATGCTTGATATGGATTTTGTAGAAATGCTAGAGTATGGTATGCCACCGGCTTGTGGTTGGGGTAATTCGGAACGAAACTTCTGGCTGCTTGAGGGCGTACCAGGTCGCGAAGCCGTGCCGTTTCCGACAATGAAACGCGCCGAAAAATAAGGTGGTTTGACATGGCAAAGTTTGAGCTAGTGTCAAAATATAAGCCGACCGGAGATCAGCCGAAAGCTATCAAACAGCTGACAGACGGGGTTCTTGGCGGTAAAAAGGAGCAGACTTTGCTTGGCGTAACTGGGTCCGGCAAAACTTTTACGATGGCAAATATCATCCAAAATGTCCAGCGGCCAACTTTGATTTTGGCACACAACAAAACTTTGGCGGCGCAACTTTATTCTGAATTTAGAGACTTTTTTCCAAACAACGAAGTGCACTATTTTGTGTCGTATTTTGATTATTATCAACCGGAAGCCTATATAGCTTCTACCGATACTTACATTGAGAAAGATTCAGCAATTAATGATGAAATTGACAGATTAAGACACAGCGCGACGGAAGCGCTTCTGACGAGACGCGATGTGGTCGTGGTAGCGTCAGTATCATGTATTTATGGCATCGGAGCGCCGGAACATTATCTTGCGATGTCATTTGAAATATCTAAAAATACTAGTTTTTCACAATTAGATTTTATTAAAAAATTAGTGTCCATCCAGTACCACCGAAACGACCTTGCTTTTGAACGAGGAAATTTCCGAGTAATGGGAGACACCATAGACCTTTATCCGGCAAACGGTGAATATGCGTATAGGTTTGAGTTTGGATTTGATACTTTGGAGGAAATCAAAATCGTAGATCCTCTGACTTTTGAAGTGAGAGAAAGGCCTGAAAGTGTGCATATTTTTCCAAATACGCATTATGCTACACCAAAAGATCAGCTTGAGAGAGCCTTAAAAACCATCCGAGCGGAGTTTGATGAGAGGCTGCTATATTTTAATAAGCATGAAAAATACCTTGAAGCGGAAAGATTGAGCCAGCGTACTAAATATGACCTCGAGATGTTGAAGGAGACTGGATTCGTAAAGGGAATTGAAAATTATTCTAGGCACTTAGACGGAAGAAAGCCGGGACAACCGCCTGCGACACTCCTAGATTTCTTCCCGAATGATTTTTTGCTGATGGTGGATGAGTCACACATGACTTTGCCACAAGTTAGAGGCATGTACAACGGCGACCATGCGCGCAAATTAAATTTGGTGGAATATGGATTTCGTTTGCCCAGCGCGCTGGATAATCGGCCACTGACATTTGGTGAGTTTGAGTCTAAGATTAATCAAGCGATTTACGTTTCTGCTACACCTGGTACTTATGAATTAGAACATTCACCTAAACCAGCCGAACAAGTAATCCGCCCAACCGGACTTTTGGACCCGGAAATCGAAGTGAGGAGCTCTGACGGACAAATTGACGACCTAATGGAAGAAATAGACCGACGCATCGCTAAGGGCCAAAGGACCTTAATCACTACACTCACGAAACGCATGGCGGAAGATTTGACAGATCATCTGAAAGAGCGCGGCGTAAAGACGGCTTATATACACTCCGATATAGATACTTTGGAGAGGGGAGATATCTTGAGAGATCTCCGCGAGGGCGTTTATGATGTATTAGTGGGGATTAATTTACTACGTGAAGGGTTGGACTTGCCCGAAGTATCGTTAGTAGCAATTTTAGATGCAGATAAAGAAGGGTTCTTGCGCTCTGAGTCGGCTTTGATTCAGACGATCGGGCGTGCCGCTCGGCATGTAGAAGGCAAAGTGATCATGTATGCGAATTTTATTACCGAAAGTATGGAAAAGGCGATTAGCGAGACAAACCGCCGGCGCGAAATTCAGAAACAATATAATTTTGAGCACAATATCACACCAACTTCGATCAAAAAGGAGGTCGGGATGGGGCTACGCGCTATTATTCCGGAAAAACAGGTAGAGAATAAGCTAGATATTAAGCGTATACCGAAGGATGAGCTACCTGGGCTGGTAAAACAACTGTCTTCCGAAATGCAGCTTGCCGCCGCAAACTTGGAGTTTGAAAGGGCGGCGTTGCTGCGAGATGAAATCGAGAAGATTAAGGCTTTTATTGATGGGAAGAAGGGTTAGACTGCGGGGATATATTTAATAATCCGAGACGCAGCGCACCGACCTTCCGAAGAACTTGTAGTGGGCGTAGTCGGCAGGGATAACATAATCACTACGGAAGAGCAAGCTATATGCGTAGTTAGCATTGCTCACTGTACTAGACCAGTAGTAGCCGTTGTACCCTGCGCTGCTAAGGGCGCCCCCGCTCACGTCGCCGGACCGGACCATGTAAACAGGACTATTAATAAGACCGGTACCGTTGCTGGTAGAGCCGCTGCTGTATACGTTGTTTAATCCGGCGAACTCATTTTTTGCTGCAACGGCAGAAGTGATAGGTAATCTCCAACCTTTAGGGCAGATAGAGTTTTGTGGGTTGTTAGCTACGTCGTATCGCGTGTTGGTGGTATAGCCACTAGAGTTGTTAGATGCAATAGCAGCGGACCAGTTATAGTAGTTTCCTATCTTGCCATGATTACCATTAGTAGTGAAGGCTGTGTGGCTGAAGTAGGTAGGGGCTACTGTATTGTTACTGTTGAGATAGTTACAGGTTTGGCTATTGCTGCCTACATAACATAGGTTAGAGTTATAAGCTTCACCTGTAGCATACCATGGGTTATCTGGGTTGCCGGCATCTGGATCAGCGGAGTAAGCGACATTATTGTCGTTCTCCCAGCCATTGAACTTACCGGTTGAAGTGTCAATACTGGTAATAGTAGAATTCTTTGGGGTCCAGTGGATTATGCCTAGAGAATCCTGAATATAACCGTTAGAATAAGCCTTGCTATCTACTACATTAAGATCAGTGTCTTCTGAAGTAAGCTCTGTATTCTTGTTTAAGTCTAGGTCTAGGTTCTGTGTCATCCATAGCATGGAGCTGTTCATGCTGCAGCCACTATCACCAGTAGTACCACTCATACACATTCTTCTTACAGTATATGCCTTGTTGTCTCTATCGTCATAAGCAGTGACTTCTTGGCCTATTGCTATAGTACCGCCCCAGTCTTCTACGTCTTGCATCTTATAGTTACCAGCAGGAGCAGCATGGTCTGATGGGTGCAACAGTACATATTTAACTTGTCCTTCATAAGTACCAGCTGGTTGGGTAAGTTTAATGTAGGCTGCATAGGTAGTAGTGAGGTTAGAGCCTAGTCTAGTACTGGCAGGATTATCTAGGTCAGTAGCAGTAGGATAGGAAGCTACTTTAGTATAGGTAGATGGTACCGTATGATATGAAGTAAATGGATAGGTAGTTTCTACTCCTCCTACTTCTTCAACAGTAGAAGCTATAGTAGGCTCATAAGTACCTGGTACACTAGCTAACTTCATAGCCCAACCAGAGGTATCTCCAGATTCGTATGTATTAGTAGGTATATCATAAGTAGAGCCTAAGGTACTGCTTCTTAGTACTGTATTATACCCTCCTGTGATACCTGCATCTCCACCAGTATAGCCTATAGCATAGATTACATAACCACTTGGATCATTACAGAAGGTTTGAATGGTAGTGAGGCCTATATCTGCTAAATATTGGCCATTGATCATGGTAGCTGCATGTTGTTTACCTGGTGCTATGGTGGCAGTCATGGAACAAGTGGATTTAACACGAATGGTGGTGGTGGCAGTTGTAGTCTGTGATAGGGGGGTAGCATAAACTGAATTTAAATATACGTTACCTAATAATATTGTACTAAGTGTAATACTAAACCCCCAAAAAACCTTAGCATTACATAAAATGTTCTTTATTTTGCGCATGATCCTTTTTTACCTCACTTGTTTTGTTATATGCCCCCTTGCGGTGCCACTTATTTTATTTATAGACACATGCACAAAAATGGCACCGCAAGGGGTGCAATATTCAGCCAGTTATGCTAGATCACATAAAAGTCTTGAAACCTTAACGGTGCCATTTGTACTTTTATGTGAAAAGCTATAAAAAACTCCTAGCACTTTATTAACTAACTGAATATTGCATTACCATTATAATATAGCTCTGTGCTTTGCGCAAGAATATTTTAAAAGAATTTAATAGTAGCTATGGTATAATTTAAACATGAGCAGTGTGGGCATCAAAAAACTTGATGAAATCAAACGCCGTGTTAGAGCGTGTGATTATTTATCGGTGGCTCAGCTGTATCTAATGGATAATTTTTTGTTAGAAGAACCACTCAATCCAGAAGACATTAAACCACGGCTCCTGGGTCACTGGGGAACTTGCCACGGTATCAATGTGGCCTACGCAAATTTGAAAGCTTATTTTAATGATGGTCCAAATTTTACTTTTGTGTTAGGGCCAGGGCATGGCTTTCCAGCATTACAGGCAAATCTTTTCTTGGACGGAGAACTACTAAAAGTAGACCCTAAAGCTACACTAGATCATGATGGGTTATCTTATATTTGCAGAAGTTTTTCGTGGCCAGATGGATTCCCGTCTCATGCTAGCCCGTTTACGCCTGACATTATTACTGAAGGCGGAGAACTAGGCTATGCATTAGCTAATGCTTACGGTATAGCATTGGGTCATCCAGAAAAAACCTTAGCGGTATTAATTGGTGACGGCGAACTCGAAACAGCCACCGCGATAGACTCTTTGAATCTTAGGAATTTGTTATGCGGCGCCAAAAATGGCCGGGTACTACCAATACTACATCTTAATGGCTACAAAATATCGGCGCCGTCAATTTACGCTAGAAAGTCAGAGCGTGAACTAAATGAATTAGTTCGTGGGTTTGGATTCACGCCGATATGGATTAATGGTGAAGACCCAGAATCATTCCAAGATGCTTTGAGAGCCGAAGTGGAATCCCCATTCTACATATTAAAGACTGAGAAGGGCGAGGGTGGGCCTAATCGTCACCATGATGCACACCAAATACCACTCAAAAATCCGGCCAGTGACCCTGACGAATTATCGGCTCTGGAGGATTGGCTAAGATCATATCGTTTTGAAGAATTATTTGATGAAAGGGAAGGATTTAAGTTATGATAGATCGTGTTGAAAACCCTGGCGCTGAAAGTTTTTCTCCAGCGCGCAAGATTGGAGAATTACTTAGACGCGAACTTGAAAATGATCCTTACTTTTATTTCTTTTCACCCGATGAAACAACTTCAAATAGATTTGATGAAATTTTTGAAGTAGCGAGTCGTGCCTGGGGAGATTTGCCACAGAGAAAATGGGATCTTCCGGAAAGTAGCGATGGGCATATCGTGGAGATGCTCTCGGAAAATGTATTATTTAGTGTAATGACTGGGCATCTCAATAATGGCGAGCAAGCTATGATGGGGAGTTATGAAGCGTTTTTCCCGATTATCACATCGCAACTTTTGCAGCAAATAAAATTTATTAAACAGAGCAAGCAGGTAGCCTGGCGCGAGCCAATGCCGGCTGTGAATTTATTATCCACTTCTACTTGTTGGCGACAAGACCATAATGGTTTTACACATCAATCGCCAGCTTTGATATCCACTTTACTTAGTTTGCCATCAAACTTGGCTAACTGTATATTCCCAGTAGACGACGTGGCGGCGGAGGAGGCTTTTGATTTTATGTTGGATTCGCGTGATGTCGTAAACCTTACAACGTTTAATAAAAATCCTTTGCCCAGATATATTGATTCTCATCATGCAAAGTTTTTGTTCGACAATGGTGGAGCATCTATCTATCAATTTGCGTCTGACGAAGACCCAGATTTTGTGTTTACAGCGGCAGGCGATATCCCGACGCGAGAAGTTTTGAAGGCAATGAAAATATTAAGGCGAGATTTACCAGATGTGAGGATGCGATTCGTAGGTATTAATGCGCTTTCTTATCGCGCGATAGGGACTACAGAAAATAAATTGTCGCGTGAAAAATTTTACGAATTATTTACTAAGAAGTGCCCGATCATTGCTAATTTCCATGGTTATCCAGAGACTTTGGAAAATATCTTGGAAAACTATACGGAGCGACGAAGATTGCGCGTTCATGGCTTCAATGAAGAGGGGTCTACTACTACACCGTTTGAAATGTTGAGGAGAAACAGGGCTTCGCGTTATGATATCGCAATGGATGTGGCGGAAGTTTTGGGAAGAAAAGATCTAGTAGAAAAATATCAAGATGTTTTAAAACAAAATCATGAGCACGCTGTAAAGTACGGTGAAGATTTGGTGAAATAATTAAAATTTGTTAAAATACCATTATTATGGAATTATTTATTTTATTATTAACGCTTGGCATATTTGCCGAGACAACAATATTAGTATTTAGAAAATATAGACCAACGATCGGTAGCAAACGCAAAATCTATGTAGACACTTCAGCGCTTATAGACGGTAGAATATTAAACGTAGCAAAAAGTGGTTTTCTTGACGGCGACTTAATATTATTAAAAAGTGTTTTGCTAGAATTGCAGCTACTAGCTGACGGCAAAGATTCAGAAAAACGCACACGAGCAAGAGCCGGACTTACTTTGGCTGCAGAATTAGAGCGCGTAGTGAATGTTAATACGGAAATCGTGGACGACGGCGAGGGGCACAAAAAAGTTGATGAGGAATTATTAAAACACGCAAAAGAAACTCGTGGAGCGATTTTGACATTAGATTATAATTTGATCAAAGTTGCGGAAGCGGAAAAGATCGAAACTTTAAATATAAATAATCTAGCGTTAGCTGTTAGAAGTGAATTCTTGCCCGGCGAAAAAATCAAATTAAAAATTCTCGAAAAAGGCTCAAATCGTGGGCAGGGCGTAGGTCATTTGGATGACGGCACTATGGTAGTAGTAGATAATGCCGCCAACAAAATCGGCAAAGAACTAGTTGTTGAATTTGTAAAATTTTATGAAACTCCCGCCGGAAAAATGATTTTTGCAAAGATTGCTAGAAGCAGAAAATAAGTTTTATTCTTCTGTACTAGACTGAGACGAAGCGGAATTGGTATTTGTGGGCGTGAGTGGGATTTCACTTGAAGCAGAGAACCCAGCGGTGTCTGTGACGACAATCTTAACTGAAGTCTCGGTGCCGTCTATGGCGTAGTTTGTAATGGCCCCATTAGCGCCGATAGAAGCGCCACCTTTTTCTACACCGTTTACATAGAGTGTGTAGCTAGCAATATCATAAGTACCCTTACTCGTCGTTACAAACAATGTACTGCCGCTCCTAGATAGAGAAACCTGCGGTCCAACAAAATCACAAGTATCGCTATTCTCGCGATCATATGGTTCTGGCACACTGTAGACATCTTTACCAGTCATCGGGTCGGTAACCTTAGTAACTTCAACCTCAATTTTGTATTCTTCTGGAGTACAGCTTGATGCAAGAAGGTGATTATATTTATTAAATACTAGCGTCTCTTTTGCTACGCCGGAGTTCTTGGACGCATTGAACCAGCTTGGCCAAATATCAGTTTTGCCGTTTACGGATAGGGTCTGAATGCCGGCTGGCTTGACTGGCTGGTCACCATAGTGCCATTTGCCTTCTGGTTCGTAGACCTCTTTATGGACGCGTTCCATATAGGTACCAACAGTGAAACGAACTACGTCATTCGTATTTGAACTAAGCCCCGCCCCATCATGATTGCCGTTCCAGACGAAGGTCGAGAGAGCCGTAGAATAGCTTTCGATGAGAGAATCTTTCGTCACTGCAGAGTTTGTCGTCGTGGTTGTACCAGTCTTGGTGGCTGTCCAAACATTAGGGACTACAAACCCTTCATTATTAAACCAGCGCGCGCTGCGATCGCTTAAGATATCTGAAATCATGTAGGCGACTTGTTCGTCTACTACTGGAGTAGCCGGAGAATCGGTCCATGATTCAACGACGTCACCAGTTGAATTTTTAACTTCCAAAACATAGGCAAGGTCTTTATATGAGCCGCCACGAGCAAGCGAGGCATAAGCATTGGCATGCTCTACCATCTTCACACCACAACCAGAGCCAATAGCGATAGATAGACCATATCCGTCGCGACCCTCACAATATGAAACGTCGCCAAGCGAGTGTGCTACCTCCAAAGAATTATCTATGCCATTGATATATAGCGCCTTAACTGCAGCAATATTTAAGGAGTGACCTAGAGAGAAACGAATAGTAACATTACCATAGAAAGTACCGGTCGCATTGCCAAGGGAACAACTACCACTATAGCCGGCACAATAAAGGGAGTTGATGTTTTCGTCTTTGAGAATAGACCCGGGGCCATAATTGATGCCTTCGCGTTGCATAAAGAGCGGCGAATAATCTAGTATTGGCTTAATGGAAGAACCTGGCTCTATTAGCGAGTCTGTGGTAACATTAAGCTCGCCATAAGTAGGGTTAGTAAAATCAGCTGAACCAACCATAGCGACGACCTGCGAAGTTTCGACATCTACTGAAACTAGTGCTATGTTATCGCTTTTATTTTTGTAAGTATGTGTCATACCCACTGCCACAGCATCCTCTGCGATCTGCTGCGCACGATAGTCCAAAGTAGTAGTAATAGTCCAGCCGCCAGCGCGCATCGTAGAAATGCCATATTTTTCTTCAAGCTGAGAACGTACTTCGAGCACAAAATGCGGCGCGAGCATGTCAGAATATTGAGTAGATTCTGGCCTAATTGTGTCTAGGATGGCTACTTCCTTAGCAGAATCGGCCTCTTCTTGTGTGATATATCCCATTTCCGCCATTACATCCAACGTATATTGTTGACGCTTAATAAGCTGGTCATGCCCATATTCATTATAAGGATTAAGAACGGCCGGGTTATTTGGAATAGCAGCAAGAAGTGCGGACTCAGCCAATGTTAAATCCTTGGCCGATTTGCCAAAATAGGTTTGCGCAGCAGACTCTACACCATTACGGCGGCCACCATATGGCGATTGATTAAGATACATCGTAATGATCTGCTCTTTGTCATACATACGTTCAAGCTCTATGGCCAAAATAAGCTCTTTGATCTTACGACTGAGGCCACCGCGATCTTCACTTTGCGCCTCATCGGAGAAATAAACTTGTTTAATGAGCTGCTGAGTGAGGGTGGATCCGCCCTGCACGCCCTGGCCAGTGAGAGTAGAGATAGTGGCACGTAGTAATGCACCCAAATCTACACCCATATGGCTATAGAAGTTGCGATCCTCAATAGCAATAGTAGCTTGATACATATATGGCGAAATGTCTTCAGACTTCACGGTGAGCCAATAATTATCGCCGCCAGTATCTTTCCAGAGAACTACACCATTACGATCTAGATAAGTATTTACCGTATCGGAGATTTTTATCTCCTCCAAGCGCATCTCTTCAAGATCTTTCCTATAATAAAGGAACAGACCGCCTATGAAAATCACGAGAAGTAAAAACATTATACCAATAGTTTTTAAAATGGTAATTTGACCACGCTTAGAGAACCACCATTTAAACACGCGCTTTGGATGAAGACGCGCAAAAAATCTCTTGATTGGCTCCTTTGGCAAAGTAGCCAAATCTTCGGCGCGACGACGGGCTTCGGCCTCTTTTTTCGCCTTACGTTTATAACTCAAATTCGTATACAAATTCATACCTTTTTTGGTAATTTTCGCAGTTTTTTTGGTGCGTTTTGCCATTTTTGGAGCCTCTTTTTCGTTATCATTTATATTAGTTTCGTTGGGAGTAGTAAAACTTTCCTCCGGCTCTTTATCAGGCAAAATCACTTCGGATTTTGATTTAACCATATAAACATTATAGCACGTGTTATAATAATAAATATGAAAAAGTTTAAGTTCCGGTCGGTTGTGCAGCTCGCAAATATAAAGCTGTCAGTGAAGTCAGCAGCAATTGTTTTGGCAAGCTCTACCTTAGTTTCGGCGCTACTCGGACTTTTTCGTGATCGTCTTTTAAACTCTTATTATCTTGGTACCTACCCAACTGGTATAGATGCTTACACAGCAGCATTTACGATACCAGATTTTATGTTTTTTATTTTAACCAGTGGCGCGCTTGCAGTGTCGTTTATTCCTGTATTTAATCAACGTTTGGCTTCTGGAAATAAAAAATCCGCCTGGGAATTATCATCAAGTCTACTCAATCTATTGGCTCTATTAACTTTTGTAACGAGTATATTAATTATTATCTTTGCAGATCCTTTAATTCGGTACATTGTAAGCCCAGGGCTTGACGAATCTGGCATGATCTTGGCAATTAACATGACTAGAGTAATAGCGATCAATCCGTTTTTGTTCAGTATCGCCACAGTATTAACCTCAATGCAACAAGCGGTAGGAAGATTTGTGTTTTATGCTGTAGCGCCGGCTATATATAATATAGGTATCATTATCGGTATTACATGCTTCACCGGAGGAATTAATTTATTTGGGATACAAATATTCGAAGGTGGTATCATGGGGGTAGCTCTTGGTGTGATTTTGGGTGCAATTATGCAACTAATCGTGGCTTTGATCGGATTATTTGGGCTTGGGTTCGATTACGAATTTAAAATTAATTGGAAAAATCAGGGATTTCGTACAATCTTAAAGCTTTTGCCACCACGTTCGCTAGATCAAGGAATCGATTACGTAAATTCACTTGTCAGCACAAACTTGTCTTCAAGAATGGGGGCGGGCGCAGTTAGGTCTTTCGACCAAGCGACTACGCTCCATACCGTACCGGTAAGCTTAGTTGGAGTTGCAATTTCGACGGCTTTCTTCCCAAAACTGACCGAGGAATTGGGGGACGGCGAAAGAACAGAATTTTATAATACATTTCGAAAAGCTTTGAGGACAATTATATGGATTTCTTTGCCGGTGGCGATCATTGCGTTTTTTGGACGAGGATATGTAACAAGCTTCATTTCCAATATCGGAAATAATGATAGCAACGGCACAATTTCTTCGGTTCTCGGTACTTTATGTGTAGCAATTTTTGCACGCTCCGTCTTTCATATTGCATCGCGTGGATTTTATGCGTATCAAGACACAAAGACGCCTTTTCGCGTATCAGTAGTGGCAATCGGGCTGACTATCGGCCTGTCAGTATTGTTCTATTTTATGAACTGGGGAGTTGATGGGCTTGGTTTAGCACAATCACTTGGCGCGATGATTGAGATTATAATTTTACTTTTCATATTACAAAAACGTTCCGATTACAAAATTCTAGACAAAGAATTTTGGAAAGCTTTCTGTAGGATGTTGTTCGCGACCTTAATAACTGGCTGCGTAGCGTTTTCATTGACGAAATTTATCCCGCTAATGGCGACGGACTCATCTTTAGTGATTACAATTCCGAAATTTGCTCTAATTGCAGCTCTGTCATCTTTGTCATATATTATTGCAAGTTTCTTCTTAAATCTTGATGAAGTAAAACCTATCATAGATTATATGAAGAAAATTTTGTTTAGAAACGCAAAATAATGGTATAATTTAAGATATGGAAATAAAACGCGAGGATATTGTTCATTTGGCTGATTTGTCGGATTTTTCTTTAGAAAATGACGAGATCGAAAGTCTGGGAAAAGATTTACAGGGGATTATTACATATATTTCTCAGCTTGATGAACTTAATACTGAGAACATTGAGCCGACATATCAAGTTTTTGAAATGGAAAATATCTGGCGTGAAGATGAAATTTTGCCACAAGATGCTACTCGTGAGCAGCTCCTTGCATTGACCAAAGAAGAAAAAGATAATCAGATAAAGGTGCCTAAGGTATTATGATGAAAACTGCAAATAAAACCGTAACTGCAACTAGATTGGTGAAAGATGCGCTCGCAAAGGTAAAACATTTTGAAGATTATAATATTTTTACCTTCATAAATGAGGAGGGGGCACTAAAAAAAGCTGCTGAGATAGATGCAAAAATAGCGCGTGGAGAAAAAGTAGGAAGACTAGCTGGCGTACCTTATGCACTGAAAGATAATTTTCTGAGTCCAGAAGGAGAAACGACTGCTTCGGCGCATATTTTGGAAGGATTTTCTTCGCCAGTTACAGCAACTGCAGTAGCTAAATTAGAAGCCGAAGGCGCTATCATGATTGGGCGCACCAACATGGATGCTTTTGCGCACGGATCTTCTACGGAAAATTCATATTTTGGGCCGACTAGAAACGCTTTTGATAAAGAACGGGTGGCTGGTGGCTCTTCTGGCGGCTCAGCAGTGGCGGTAGCTCTTGATATCGTAGAGTTTGCAACTGGTACCGACACTGGTGGATCAATTCGGCAACCAGCATCATTTAATGGTGTATATGGGCTAAAACCAACTTACGGTACGATTAGCCGCTATGGTGTAGTAGCGATGGCATCCTCTACGGATTGTATTGGTTTTTTTACCAAGACTCCCGACGATATGAATCTTTTGATGGAAATTACGGCAGGGCAAGACCCGAAAGATATGACGACTTTACCGGATTATTATAAAGAAAGCACACCTAAAGAATCCAGCTTAAGGATTGGTATCATCAAAGATTTTGACAATGAGTCAGTAGATATCGAAATACGAAAAGCGCTAAAGAAGAAGTGTGAAGAGCTAAAAGCAAAAGGGCACGAAATCGTCGAGCTAGAGATGCCAGCATTAAAATATGCTCTGGCGGCATATTATATTATTGTACCGGCAGAAATTGCGTCGAATTTATCGAGGTATGATGGGATACGATACGGTTTTAGAGCCGGCGATTCGCAAGATTTGAATGCGCTTTATAAAAATACGCGCAGCGAAGGATTTATGCCAGAGAATAAGCGCCGGATTATGATCGGGAACTTTGTGCTATCTAGTGGTTTTTATGATGCATACTTCTTAAAAGCAGCAAAGGCGCGTACGTTAATTGTAAAAGAGTATGCAGATGCCTTTTCAAAATGCGATTTCATTTTAACACCAGTATCACCAAACCCAGCTTTTAAACTTGGTGAAAAGGTAGGAGACCCAGTAGCTATGTATCTTGAAGATATGATGAGCGTGTCATTAAACTTGGCGGGCGTGCCAGGATTAGCAATTCCGGCTGGAAAAACCAAAGACGGATTAGCATTAGGATTGCAACTAGTTGGACCACGTCGTAGTGACAAAGCCTTGATAGAGTTTTCGAAGGAGTTAATCTGATGGAAAATGGCGTAGTAATTTTTGTGGTGGCAGTATTAATCGTGGCAGTAATGCTACTTCTAGCAATTAAATTAACCGGCAAACGCAATCATAAATTTAATATAGAAGAGTATCAGACTAGATTTTTAAGAATTGAGAATAGATTGAATAAGAATAACTCTGCTACTTTCGCACTATCTATTATTAATGCGGATAAATTACTCGACAGAGCAATGCACGAAGCGGGTATACCAGGAAAGACTATGGGGGATCGCCTAAAGAAAGCTGGCGGAAGATTCACGAATATAGATGCTGTATGGCGAGCGCATAAATTGCGCAATGCAATTGCGCATGAAGATGATTTGGAAATTACCTATCGTCAAGCGGCTTCGGCATTGTTAATTTATAAACAGGCATTAAAAGATTTGGGAGCTATCTAATGAAATATATTCCAACTATAGGTATCGAATGTCACGTACAGTTATCTACGAAAACGAAATTATTTTCGGAAGTAGATAACGATGCTAGAGGCAAAGAGCCGAACTCTTGCGTGTCGCCAGTAGATTACGCATTGCCCGGGATGCTACCAAGATTAAACGGAGAAGCGATACGACTAGCAATCTTAGCTGGGCGCGCAATGAACTGCGAAATCAACGCACAGTCTAGATTTGATCGTAAACATTATTTTTATCCAGATTCACCGAAGGGCTATCAGATCACGCAATTTTATCATCCGATCATTGGTGCTGGGTTTGTAGAATTGCCGTCTGGTACAAAAATAAGGATTGAACATGCGCATCTTGAAGGTGATGCTGGCAAGTTAACTCATTTTGATACATATTCACTGGTGGATCTTAATCGTGTAGACACGCCGTTGATTGAGATTGTATCAATGCCAGATATTCATTCTGCCAAAGATGCACATGATTATTGCAAAGAGTTGTGGAGACTGATGTGTTATGCCGGCGTGACTTATGGCGATCTTTACAATGGTAATATGCGGTTTGATATAAATACGTCAGTTGCGCCGGAAGGATCAGACAAACTTGGCACTAGGACAGAAGTGAAAAATTTGAACTCCTTTAGAAGCGTAGAGCGTGCAGTAGAATACGAGATCGAGAGACAAACTAAAGTACTTGAAGCTGGTGAAGAAGTAGTTCAAGAGACTCGTGGCTGGAATGACGCAACTGGCAAGACGACTGGGCAAAGGTCAAAGGAAGAGGCCAAAGATTATCGTTATATGCCAGAGCCAGATATTCCGCCAATTAATTTGTCGGCTGAATTTATTGAAGCGGAGGCTGCAAAGTTGCCGATGATGCCAGCGGATTATCGCGCGAAGTTTAGCAGTGTCTTACCTAATGATATCCTTGAGATTTTACTGGATTATCCAGAATTGATGCAAAAAACAAACGAAATTGACGAGAAATATGTAAAAACAATTGCTAATTTGTTCACCTCAGTGCTGCTTGCAGAGGAGAAGTCGGCAGAATATTTGAACGATTTGCCGTCCGCTAAAGATTTGAATGAGCTTGCTGAGATGAATACACAGAAAGAATTAAGTTCTACGGCGACTAAGGAAGTATTTCTCAGATTATTTGACCCACAGATGAAAGAGCGTGGCGCCAAGACAATTGCAAAAGAACTAGGGTTGATCCAGGAAAATGATCTTGGGGCGCTCGAAGCGATCGTAGATACGGTACTAGCGAAACCAGAAACCAAAAAGGCACAAGATGATTTTCGTGCTGGAGAGGAAAAAGTAATTGGATTTTTGGTGGGTCAGGTGATGAAGGAGTCTCGTGGCAAAGCCAATCCGAGCGCAGTACAAGAAATTCTGAGAAAGAGATTATCATAAACTAAATACATGAAAAACCCCGCGTTTAACGCGGGGTTATGTGATTACAAGAATTAGTTCCTTTTGTTTTACATATTGTATGTGTACTTAAGATAAAATACTCACTGTGTTTGGTTTATACCAAAACGTTTACCAAATATTTTTGGTGATATAATAATGTTATTCTGATTAGATTATTACCATCTTTGGGCACACATTATGCTTATATTTATAGGGCATGATTGCTACTAGCTTCGTGCGCCCTCATCGACCTTTATACTTTTCCTGGAATTATCCTCAGTGAGAGCTATTTAAGACCTTCTTAGACGAAGTATGTCTACTATACCGCTCTCTACGTCAAAGGTCTGGCTCAGACCGCCGGCGAATCTAATCTGGGGCAAAGGACTCTAATGTATCTTCGAACGAGTTCTCCGGCACGCCTTGATAAACTGATACGCTAGTAGACTGCGCATTGTTGGCGGCACGACGGGGAACAAGACGATACATAGGTACCTTGTCCTGTAAGCATATCATTACTATAAGTAAAATAAACAAAACAGTAAAAACATATGAAAACACGGAATCTCCTCCTTTCTAAAGAACTAACAGTTCATATGAAGACCGAAGCCACACACTCACACAAAACTGTCGTATGGGTATTGTAGCATTAAGAGAGCGATACTGTCAATACCGATTTTGAATTGACTTTTTAGAGGTAATATGCTAATATAGGTAAACCTAGCTATAGTCGCTAGAGCACTTTTGAAAGGAAGTGATGGTATGAAATTCACTCGATTTTATTATCGTCGCATAATGGCGCCTGGATAGTTCGCTGGTTAGATTTAATCTCTTTTTAATTAATGTATTTTAATACAAAAAATAATTTAATATGACTGAAAAATTTAATATGCGAAAAATCAAATAAAAACGCCATTATAGTCCCCCGATTTATCGGGGGATTTTTCTTTTAAATATCTAAAAAGTATGTTATAATGACTAAAACTTGTCTTTTTGAGTGTGGAGCTCTAAAAAGGACGAAAAAATAATAATCGTAAAAGGAGCATATGGCTACTGGAATTAAGAGTTTGGCAGACATGCGCAATATCGGTATCATTGCACATATCGACGCCGGCAAAACTACAACTTCTGAAGCGATTCTTTATCGCACAGGTTTAAAGCATAAAATTGATTTAGTTAAGGGTGGCACTGGTGGTGCTGATACTGACTGGATGGAGCAGGAAAAAGAGCGTGGTATCACGATTACTTCCGCTGCTGTAACAGTTTATTGGAAAGGTCACCAAATTAATATTATCGATACGCCGGGCCACATCGACTTCACCGCTGAGGTGGAGCGTTCGCTTCGCGTACTCGATGGTGCCGTAGTGGTATTTGATGGTAAGATGGGCGTAGAAGCGCAGTCTGAAACTGTTTGGCGCCAAGCTACCAAGTATGGCATTCCACGTATTTGTTTTGTGAATAAAATTAATCAAATCGGTGGCGATTTTTACAAATCTCTTGATTCAATCCATAAGCGTTTGTCTAAAAACGCGGTAGCTATTCATTTGCCAATTGGTTTTGAAAAAGACATTTGTGGTGTCGTAGACCTCGTAGATATGAAGGCTTACACATACAAAGATTACGCTGATCATGAGCTCACTGTAGGTGAAATTCCAGAAGATATGAAAGAAAAGGCTAAGAATGCTCGTTCGATGCTAGTGGAAGAGGCCGTACAAGCTGACGAGGCTTTGATGGATAAGTACTTCAACGAAGGTGAAGAAGCTATCACGGTAGATGAACTAAAGGCCGCTCTACGTAAGCGCGTACTCGATGGTGATTTCTTCCTAGTAACCGGCGGTGATGGTCGTGGCGTGATCGTAGAAAAAGTACTCGATCTTATGACTGATTACTTACCTAGCCCACTAGATCGTGACCAGGGACAAACAGTTGGTACCAACCCAAAGACTGGTGACCAAATCGTACGTAAAGCAGAAAATTCTGAGCCGCTAACAGCTCTTGCTTTCAAGATTGCTACTGATCCGTTCGTAGGTAAATTAATCTTCATCCGCGTTTATGCTGGCAAGCTAAAATCTGGCGATACTGTACTTAATGCTTCGACTGGAGACAAAGAGCGCATTGGACGTTTGGTGCGTATGCATGCTAATGATCGTAAAGATATTTCAGAAATTGGCGCGGGCGATATCGCTGCCGTGGTTGGTCTCAAGAACTGTACGACCGGTACGACTCTTTGTGACCCAGCACATCCGATTTTGCTCGAATCGATCGAATTCCCAGATCCTCCAGTATCAATCGCCGTAGAGCCAAAAACTAAAGCCGACCAAGAAAAAATGGGTATTGGTCTGTCAAAGATGGCCGAGGAAGATCCAACTTTCCGCGTACATACTGATGAAGAAACCGGTCAAACGATCATCTCTGGCATGGGTGAGTTACACCTCGAAATCATTATCGACCGTTTGAAGCGCGAGCATGGCGTAGAAGCTAATACTGGTGCACCGCAAGTAGCTTACCGTGAAACTATTCGTGGTACTGCTGAAGCACAAGGTAAACATATCAAACAATCCGGTGGTCGCGGTCAGTATGGTGACGTTTGGATCAAGTTTGAGCCGAACGAACCAGGTAAAGGCTTTGAGTTTATCGACCAGATTAAGGGTGGCGTGGTGCCTCAAGAATACCGCAAGCCAGTACAAAAGGGTGTCGAAGACACGCTTGCTGGCGGTGTGATCGCTGGCTATCCGGTAGTAGACGTGAAAGCTACACTTTATGATGGTAGCTACCACGACGTAGACTCTTCGGAGCTCGCATTTACCCTCGCTGGTGCCCTTGCTACTCGTGAAGGCATCAAGAAAGCTAACCCAGTACTTTTGGAGCCGGTGATGAAGATGGAAATCACTACTCCAGAAGAATTCATGGGCGACGTAATTGGCGACATCAACTCTCGCCGTGGCCGTATTGATGAAATGGAAGATCTAGTTGGTGGCGCAAAACTCATCAAGGCGTTTTGTCCTTTGGCAAATCTCTTTGGTTATACTGGCGATCTTCGTGGTATGACTCAGGGCCGCGCGGCAAGCTCAATGGAGCTTAATGGTTACGAGGAAGTACCACCTAACGTAGCTCAAGAAGTGATCGAATCCCGCAATTCGAAATAGCTCGAAAAACAATGAAAAATCCCCGCCTTAAAAAGCGGGGATTTTTTAGAGGGGGCGATAGAAATTTATTTTGGCCATGCTTGACCAACCAATTTTTCATAACAATCAATATACCTCTGGCGCGTTTTTTGAATAACTGATCTGGGGATGGCTTCGTTTTTATTCTTTGCGATATAGTCCCTGATGATCTGTTTATCAAATGACGGTTGCTCTTTGCCAGGTTCAAATTTACTTGCGTCCCAAAAACGTGATGAATCCGGAGTTAAGATCTCGTCTCCGAATATAATTTCACCGTCTATATTGAGGCCAAGCTCAAATTTGGTGTCTGCAATAATTAAACCTTTATCATGGGCAAAATCATACGCTCTTTTGTAGAGATCTAGGCAGTATTTTTTAATGGTTTCTGCCGTATCTAAATCACCCATGTAATTCTTGCTGATGATTTTTACCATTTCTTCAAAAGTAATATTCTCGTCATGACCAGAAGTCGCTTTGGTGGTGGGGGTGAAAATCGGACCATCAGGGAATGGATCGCCGTTCTTAAGTCCATCCGGAAGTTTGACGCCACAAATTTCTCTTTCGCCTTTTTCGTAAAGCTTCCAAGCACTGCCGGTAATATGACCCCTGACGATACATTCAATGGGGAACATATCAAGATTAACCATATAGGTAACCCTGCCGTCTAATTTCGGATCTTCGTCGAACCCTTCTGGTATATCTATATATAGATTGCCCTCTTTATAGAAAGCTGCATTCGACGCCAGAAACGCTGTTTTATATGGAATTGTACTGTCGAAATCTACCCATAAAGACCAGAAAGATGAAATGCCGGTTAGGATCTTACCTTTATCCGGTATTGAACCAACTCTTTCATCGAACGCCGAAACCCTGTCCGTCGTAACAACGACGATCCTATCTGACAATTCGTCATAAAAAACCTCTCTAACCTTACCACTTGAATAATGTCTAAAATCGCCGTATTTCTTCTTTAATTTCAAGAAATTCACGCTCCTCTCTAAAATTTTCAATGTACGCCCCTCTATATATTATATAATAACATATTTTGCGTAAAAAGAAAACCCGCGCCAAATTAGCGCGGGCCCGATTGTGGGGGAGGATTTGAAACTAAAACAATGCTTTTAAAAGCTTCGCGTGTTCCGTAAGAGGTTTTGGGTATTCACCGTAGTAAAAATCCCCAGCATCCCAGAATAGCGTTGTGTTTGGAGTTAAAAATTCATCGGTAAAATAAATTTTACGATTACAGTCTATTCCTACACTAAAGCTAGTCTTTGCAATAATCACACCACGCGGATACGCGTATTCGTAAGCCTTTTTAAAAAACACCCTGCAGACACCGTAGATACGATGCATGGCCGAATAAGAATAATAATCAGCTATACCATTTTGCTTTAAAATATCGACAACGTCATTCTGGCTAAGGTTTTTATTCGGGTGCTGCCCATCGTCATCAGGTGGTGCCATATACGTAGCAACAATGATAGGTTCGGGCATTTTATCACAGCTATTTAGTCTGCTCGGTAAATTTACTCCATATATTAGGCGGCTCCCCTCAGAATATTTCGTCCAGATGTCGTCCAATAGATGATAATAGATATTGAATTTGATAGGTAGCGGCTGCATATGCGCCGTGTGAAATCCGTTATCTTCAGCAAAATGGGCAAATTTAGTAGAAAATTCATCGTAATTTTCTTTGGGTCTCAAAAAATCACATCCTCTCTGTATAATCTTATGAAAGAGCCTCCCCCTTGTGTTTTTATAATAACATTTTTTAGTGAAGAAAGCAATTAGGGATTTTTCATTATTATCCTCTAAAAACCTCTTTACAAGTAGATAAAAATAGTCTAAAATAGTAGAGTAGAGTTTTGGAGCTGGTTTTTATTAGCGCTCCAAACATTAATAATATAAAAGGAGAAAGAATGGCAAATTTTGACCGTTCCAAGCCGCATATCAATGTCGGCACCATGGGTCACGTCGACCATGGTAAAACCACTTTAACTGCTGCGATTACCAACGTACTCGCAAAGCGTCTTCCTTCAGAAGTAAACAAGGCAGTCGCTTATGATCAAATCGATAACGCTCCAGAAGAAAAGGCTCGTGGTATCACCATCGCTACTTCTCACCAGGAGTATGAGTCTGAAAAGCGCCACTACGCACACGTAGACATGCCAGGCCACGCAGACTACATCAAGAACATGATTACCGGTGCTGCACAGGTAGATGGTGCTATCCTCGTAGTTGCTGCGAATGATGGTCCTTTGCCACAGACTCGTGAGCACGTACTTCTCGCTCACCAGGTGAACGTACCAAAGATCATCGTCTTCCTCAACAAGATGGATCTCGCTGATCCAGAACTCGTTGAGCTCGTAGAGATGGATGTACGTGATCTTTTGAATAAGTACGGTTTCGATGGCGATAACGCTCCAATCATCAAGGGTTCTGCTACTAAGGCTCTCGAAGGTGACAAGGAAAACGAAGATGCTATCATGGAGCTCGTTACTGCTATGGATGAGTACTTCGATATTCCAGAGCACGATCTCGACAAACCATTCCTAATGCCGATCGAAGACGTCTTCTCGATCAAGGGTCGTGGTACTGTAGCTACTGGCCGTATCGAGCAAGGTGTAGTAAAGTTGAACGACGAAGTTGAAATCGTTGGTCTTAAAGACACCCAGAAGTCGGTTGTAACCGGCATCGAGGCCTTCCACAAGACTCTCGATCAAGGTCAAGCTGGCGATAACGCTGGTCTCCTACTTCGTGGTATCGAGCGTGATCAGATTGAACGTGGCCAGGTAATTGCTAAGCCAGGTTCTATCACCCCACATACCGAATTTGAGGCTCAGGTTTACATCCTTAAGAAAGAGGAAGGTGGCCGCCACACTCCATTTTCTAAGGGCTACAAGCCACAGTTCTATTTCCGCACCACTGATGTGACTGGTGAAGTAGAGCTTCCAGCTGACAAGGAAATCGTCATGCCTGGTGACCAAGTAACTTTCAATGTAAAGCTCTTGGCCCCGGTTGCTATGAACAACAACGACCGCTTCGCTATCCGCGAAGGTGGCAAGACCGTTGGCTCTGGTGTTATCACCAAGGTTATCAAATAATAACCAACCAACAAAAAATAGCCCTTCGGGGCTATTTTTTGTTTTTTAACGAAGTTCTGGGAGGTCGATTTTCTCGCCAGCTGGTTTTTCGAGCTCTTCCGGATGAGAAAGAAGATATTGAAGCAACTTGGCAGATTTTGTAAAATAGTAGCCATCCGCAATACGCTCATCAAAATTCATGCCCCATTCGCAAAGTTTACGGATTTCACGCTTTTTACCAGCGATGACTTCTTCATCCTTGATTTCGCCCATCGTAAGTAGGGAAGAAGAATTGCCAAAATCGGTAATATTGTGGAAAATAGCACCGCAACCAATAGATCCAAGATTTGAGACTATCATAGTGCTATAGTAAAGGTTGTCTTTAGTGAGGGAGCTCGGCAGAAAACCTTTTTTATCCGTCCACTTAAGGACACCAATGAGTGGCACTCTGATGATATTTGGCATTTTGCCCAGTATGTCGATGGCAGAATTTGCGCCCTGTTTATTTACCTTTTTGGACTTAGATTCGCGGAAACTATCAACCTTTTTGCGGACTTTATCACCGATAGTGTAAATCGTATCGTTTTTGTCGATCGGAATCATTACCATCATTTCTTCGGAGTGATCGTCAAAACTGACCTTCGCCACGAAAGACAAGACGATTTTATCGTGTTCATAAAGGTGGCGGTTGGCTACAAAATAATTTAATTTGGGACGATTGTAGACTGTTTTACCAATGGCGGCAAGGAAAGCATGAAAATAAGTTACGCTTTCACCGGCTTTCTTTTTGTTGTCAATATACTTGGCTAGCTCAGTAAGGTCCATTTTTTGATTAATAGATACATCGCTCACGCTGCGATGTGGCTTAAGATCTATACTGATTTGATTCAGACCGGGGACGTTTTTAACCCGATGTGAGCCACCGTATTTTTTCGACATATTCCTCCTGCTTTTTTCTAATTATAGCATGGCTTGATTTTTTGTCTATTGTGTGGTATAATGGGGGTATATACTAATTAATGTTCCGGAGAACTCATGGACTGCGTGTCTATCTGCAATCTGAGGTTACCGGGAAAGGAAAAAATGGCAGAATCCAAAAAAGATACGGGTCTTAAGATTCGTATTCGTTTGAAGGCTTATGATCATCGCGTGATCGATCAGAGCGCACGTCAAATCGTAGACACCGCAATTCGTACCGGTGCCAGTGTTAGTGGTCCAATCCCACTACCAACCAAACGTAGCACTTTCACTGTAGTGAAGTCGCCACACGTTTACAAAACTGGCGGTGAAGCTTTTGAGATGAAAGTTCACAAGCGTTTGATTGATATTAGCAATGCTACTCCGAAAACGATTGAGAGCTTGCAAAATCTCTCGCTCCCAGCTGGCGTAGATGCTGAAATCAAGATGTAAAAATCGAGACAGAAAAAATCCCCGACGTTAAATCGGGGATTTTTTAATGTGCTAAGAGGTTACTGGATTTACTCTGGGAGATAATTGCTGCGACACAACTGCCTCGAGTGTGCCGTCGTCGCGCTTGTGGACATATACCGCATAATTTTGTACACCTACGAAACCAACAACTGTTTCGTTAGCAATGTTGGACCCTAAGACGGTATTGTTTCGCGCACCCATCGAAAAGTCTGCGTCCAAAATTTCCCTGTGAGCAATATAGTCCTCTGCTAAGAGTTTAATCTTTTGGCTTTCAGAAAGTTTAGCTACGACGACGATAGGATGTTCGTTAATAACAGAGAATATCACCGCATCGTCCTCAGAACCACTGGCCCGAAGCTCCATACCTGGCGCGGCATAAAGCAAGCTACGTCTACAGCCGTTACGTTCGAAAATACCACCACCGAGGCTGGAGTTTTTGTGGTTTGGAGTCTTTTTACTAATTTCATATAAAGACTTCAAAGTACCACAATCGTGCCAGTCAAAGGTGCCGACAGAAACTTCCAAAATACGCTTTAAGATATCCATTAGTTGATCCGTATTTTTTATGCCACCAGCTATATGAACGGGGCCATAATCAACAGTACGAATCAAAGTATCAGCACGCCAAACATTAATACCGGTGTTGCAAACCGAATTACCCTGACGCATCAACTGATCCGCTTTTGCACGATCAGGTTTTTCGACAAAACGCTCACCGGTAAGTTTAAAACATGGACCTTCGTCATTTTCGTCATAAATAGCGTGGCCACAGCCCATGGCCGTAACTATGTCGTTAACTTTGACGCCAACGATTACGGCGGCACCTTTTTGTGCACTTTCAATAGCATCACCAATAGCCGTACGAAAACTCTCGTCCGGATTGACGTATTGATCGGACGGTGTATTTATGACAATCGCCTCTGGATCAATACAGTGGATATCTTTCGTAACCTTGACCATGGATCCAGCATAGCCAAGAGTTGGGTCGTACTTTAGAATATTTTGCGAAAGTACGCCGCGCGAAAGACACTGGCTCCTAGCAAGATCCAATTGGTTGTCATTGGTAGTAACAACCATGATATGGGTCGACTTTACACCAATTGACTTGAAGTTCTCGATAACTGCCTGGATAAACGTATTGCTTTCGTCAAGCTGGCAGAATTGCTTGGGGCAAGCCGGATGGCTGATCGGGAAAAGGCGCGTACCTTGCCCGCCAGCAATAATTGCTACCCAGATGTGCTCGTTTTCTTTTGAATTTTTATTCATTTTCAAAAACACCTCCTCTAAAATTTTTAATGTGCGATGAATAAAAATTAGCCTTTTTGCAGGCTTATGCTTTGATTATATCACACTTTATAATTTTTTGCAAGCTTACCTCTATAGAATCGTAATTTATGAGAGTCTGTGGTATAATTGTTTTATGTCTTTTGCTAAATTTAAAAAGCGTTTTTATTTCGTGGTAGCGAGGTATTTTAGATATTTTGCTAATCTTTCCTTGAAGAGGTGGCATCCGCGCGTAATTGCGATTACTGGATCGGCTGGGAAGACCACAATGCTAAAGTTGCTAGAGCGCGAAATGGGTAAAAAAGCCCATTATTCGCATGACGCAAACTCGGCATTTGGGGTTTCTTTTGATATTTTGGGGCTTAAAGGAATCCGTGGTTCAAAATTGCGCTGGGCATGGCTGATTGTTGCGGCGCCTTTTATGGGGCTTTTGTACAAACATAGACAGCCATTTTATGTAGTAGAAATCGACGGCGAGCGCCCATACGAAGCCGAGTTCCTTGCTAAGTGGCTTAAACCAGAGGTGACAATCTGGGTGTCAATCGGGCTGTCGCACGCAGTGCAATTTGAGAAAGTGGTAAAAGAGGGGAAATTTAAAGATCTATCAGAGGCGATTACGGCAGAATTTGCTAATTTGCCAGAGAATACTTCGAAGAGAGTGTATATTGACGCTGATTCAAAACTGATGAAAGAAGCCACGAAAGACATCAAGGCCAAGGTAGTACCAATAAAGAAATCCGACCTAAAGAAGTATGTGGTTTACCCAGATTCGACCGACTTCACTTATGGTGATACCACTTTTCACTTTGATCACCCGGAGCCAAAGGATATCGCATTCAATTTATTCGTATTACAAGATTTGATGAAATATTTGAAATTACCATTTAAATCGGATTTTTCAAAAATTGAGATGGCGCCAGGGCGAAGCTCATATTTCAAAGGCATTAAAGGGATCGATATTGTTGACAGTAGCTACAATGCACACATGATTTCGGTGGCTTCCATCCTAGATATGGCGAAAAGGATGCACGCAGAGCACAAATGGTTGGTGATTGGCGATATCGTGGATCAGGGAGCGATTGAACATACCGAACATGAACGTTTGGCGGAATTGATCGCCAGCGTGAAGCCGGAAAAGGTAGTACTAGTAGGGCGACGCACGAAAAAATACACTGCGCCAAGGCTAAAGGAGCTCGGTGTGTCGGCAGTTGCTACTACCGATCCAAAGAAAGCTTTGGCTTACATAGAAAAGCATATCACTGGCAAAGAGACTTTGATTTTTAAGGGAAGCCAATATCTTGAATGGGTGATCGAAAAATTGTTGGCAAATCCAAAAGATGCAAAAAAATTATGTCGCCGCGAAAAAGCCGCTGTGGCTCGGCGAAAGAGTTGGGGGCTAGATTAATGGAGAGAAAAGTAGATTTGTATATTATTCATGGTTGGACTTATACGGTGGAGCCATGGCGGAGCACCGTAAAATTACTCCGCAGTTATGGACTCAACGTAAAAATGCTACATGTACCAGGTTTAACTTCCCCAAGCGATAAGGTATTTACGATTGAGGATTATATGAAGTGGGCCAACGCCAATATACCAGACGGAGCAGTAGCATTGGGCCACTCAAACGGTGGGAGAATTTTGTTAAATTTGTGCGCAAAAAAGCCAAACAAATTGAGTCAACTGATTTTGCTCGACGCAGCCGGAATCTATGAACCATCAAAAAAGAAGCAGTTAGTAGAAAAAATTGCCAAGATAGGTAAACCTTTAAAGAAAATTCCGCTGGTGAACAAAGCTTTCCACCGAGTAACTGGTACAACAGATTATTCACGAGCACCGGAAAACATGAAACAAACTTTGGTGAATATGCTTGAGTCTGATAAGAATTTAGATTTGTCAAAGGTAACGACTCGCACTTTCATACTATGGGGCAAGAAAGATACCGTCACGCCGCCACGTCAGGCGACAAAAATGTATGAGGCCTTGCCGAATGCAGATCTAAAATTTTACGCAAACTGGACGCATGCGCCATATATCTCTGACCCAGAGGGCTTAGCGAGGGCAATTAAGACATTACTAGCGAGGACAAAAAGGTGAAAAAATATTACTTTTTAGGTTTAGCGGCAGGAAAAAGGGGGGCATGGAGGCAATTATTCACTCGCGGCACAGAGAGAGATTGTGCAAAATTAAAAAATTTTTTACAAGACAAGTATGGCGGAGAAGCGATCTTGACAAAGAACGGGCGGTCGGCATTGGCGCTAGCACTGAAGGCGAATTTCGAAAAAGGAGACGGTATAATCGTAAACGGTTTCACCTGTTATGCTGTATATGAGGCGATTAAAGCGGCTGGGATGAAACCAATTTGGGCAGATATTTCACGCGAAGATTTAAATTTTAAGGCTGTGGACTTAGAAAAGCCAGAGATACTTTCGGGCAGCCCGAAAGGTATTATCGTGCAAAATACCCTTGGGAACCCAGTAGGCATTGTAGAAATTGAAAAGTTTGCCAAAAAACATGATCTAAAAATTATCGAGGACTTGGCACACTCAGTGGGAGTAAAATATTTAGATGGACGCGAGGCTGGCACTGTAGGAGTTGCTACCGTACTGTCTTTTGGTAAAGATAAGTCTATCGATACCACTTCTGGTGGAGCTTTAATTCTAAGAGAACCCGGAATAAACCCGATCAAAGCGCCTAGCGTTATTCCGAAACCATCTGACACGTTAAGAGCAAGAGTCTATCCGTTATTTGGTGGATTATGTCGCAGTTTGGCACGCATACATCTTGGCGGAGCTTTGATGAGGCTACTGGTCAAGATTCATTGGGTGGAAAAATCTGCAGATAATAAGCTAGACTTAAGTCGCAAAATCAGTAATTTTGAAGCAAAATTGGCCCTAGAGCAGCTAGAAAAGATTAAAAAATCTGGCGAAAAACCACTTAGAAACTTTTATTTGGTAAAAAACAGAGGGGAAGTTTTAGCAAAATTAAGAAAGGCTGGATACTATTTTGATGGTTTTTGGTACGAAAGGCCAGTTTCGCCAGAAAGATATTACGAAAAAGTGCATTTTCCAGAGAAAGAATGCCCGGTAGCTACCGATGTGGCTTCTAAAATTATTAATTTTCCTAATTATTACACAAAGAAGGAGCTCTGGTCAGCGTATAAAATTATAGAGGAGTATTTGGATGATTAGTGATGAGGAATGGGTAAAAATTGTAGAAAAGTTCCCAGAGGCAAACTTTTTACAGTCGCCGAGTTATGCAAAAATGAATCAATTGCTGGGAAATAAGGTGATTTGGGAAGATTTTGACGGTAAAGGATATGCTTTGATGATTATCAGAGATGCAAAACGTGGACGTTACCTAGAAATTCCCTGTGGGCCACTGATGGACTGGGGAGATAAAAAAAGCGTTAAAGAGGTATTTGATAAAATTACAGAGATAGGGAAGCGCGAGAAATGTGTCTTCGTGAGAATTCGACCACAGCTTAAGAACGAAGCTCAAAATTTGAAGATTTTGGAGGGTTTAGGATTAAAGCCGTCTCCTATGCATCTTGCCGCTGAACACACCGTAATGATTGATTTAACTAGGTCTGAAGACGAAATGATGTCTAAAATGCGCCGCCAGACACGCTACGAGGTGCGCCGGGCGCAGAAATTGGGTATAGAGGTAGAACAGAGTAATTCTGAGGAAATTTTTGAGGAATTTCATAAAATACAGCTAGAAACCGCAAAGAGACAAGGGTTTATACCGCCTAGCTCTAAAACTCTAGTGGCAGAGCGGGAAGCTTTTGGTGACAAAATTTTGATCTACACGGCAAAAACCGCCGAAGGGGAAAAGATTGCATATGGCATGATTATGGGTGACGGCAAGGAAGCGGATTACTATGAAGCAGCCTCAACTATGCTAAATCGCAAGTTGCCCGGAGCATATGCTTTGCTATGGCAAGCGATGCGTAATTTAAAAAAACAAGGGTTTGAAAGATTTAATTTGTGGGGCATTGCGCCAGCTGGCCAGCCAAACCATCGCTACGCAGGAGTGACAACTTTTAAGACTGGCTTTGGCGGCGAAATTGTAGAATACGTACCGGCACATGATCTAATTTTGTCAAAAGTAGGATACTTAAAAGATTTGGTGGTAGAAAAAGCTAGAAAGAAACGGAGGCACTTATGAACAAAGGGTTCGAGATTAAGGAAGCGGAAGATAAAAAAGATTGGGACGGATTTGTAGCAAATCAGGAACAAGCAAATTTTTTGCAATCTTGGGATTTTTATGAATTTCACAAGGCCCGTGGTAAAAAAATAGTGCGACGGCTAATATATGAAGGCGGAGAAATCATTGGCGCCTATGCCGGGGTGGTGGAAACAGCAAAACGTGGAACTTATCTAGCCATTGCAGGTGGTCCCATTATAGACTGGAAAAATAAGGCTTTAGTAAAAACAATTTTTAGCGACATTCGCAAAATGGGCGAAGAAAATAATTGCGTATTTGTAAGAGTACGGCCACAGCTTGAATTGTCTGAAAAATCGCTCAAATTAATGCGAGAATTAGGACTTAAGAAAGCGCCAATGTATTTATCGGTAGAATACGCTGGAATCTTGGATTTACGCAAAACCGAAGAGGAGATCTTGGCATGTGCATCACAGGGGTTCCGTCGCAAATTGCGCAAAGCAGAGAAGGCCGATATCAAGATAGAGACATCTACCAACCCTGTAGTTATGAAGAGTTTTTGCAAACTAGAGGATCTGCACGCTAAAAGGCAGGGTTATGTGGCGTTTTCGGAAAGTTTTCTAACGAAACAGTTTGAGGCTTTTGCTAAAAACAACGAAGCAATTATGTATACAGCAAAGAAAGACGGCGAAATACTAGCGCAGAACTTTATGATTTTCTATGGCCCAGAAGCAAGTTATCATTACGGCGTGTCTTCTGATCTTGGCACAAAATATTCAGCGGCGCCGCTTTTGCATATTGAAGCCATGCGCGAAGCAAGAAAACGTAAAATAACACGCTATAATTTGTGGGGGATTGTAGGAGTAGAGGAAAAATCACATAGATTTTACGGAGTTAGTGAATTTAAACGCTCTTTTGGCTGTGAGGAATATAAATATACTCCAGCGCACGATATGATTTTAAATCCTACAAAATATTTAGTGACAAAACTCGTAGAAACCACCCGCAAAAAGATCCGCCACGTGTAATTTGTTATTTGTGTTATAATAAGCATAAGTAATATAAGGATTTTTATGGCACATATAAATAGAAGATTTATTGATAAACATTGGCTTGTCTTTGTTTTGAGGGGTGGGTTAGCCACAGTTTTTGGTTTCATGGCTCTGTTTGGCGCCCTCACGGATTTAGGACTAACCATATCAGTAATTAGCGTATTCTTGCTTGGGCTTGGCATTATAGACGCTATTAGTGCGCTTTATAATTCCAATAAAAAACACGGCTGGGTGACTTCCGTGATTGACGCATTGGTCGATATTGTTGCAGCACTGGCACTACTCTTCCTTGCGCAAAACGATCTCGTTGCAGGGCTTGTGATTATCGCCATCTATACTTTTATTTCTGGCGCGATCGATATTTTCCACGGTTTTCTTTCTACAGTGGATCCGACAGATCGTTTTATTCGTATATTGGCTGGTATTTTGGGTTGTATAATGGGGCTCGTGATCATCAACGCTGGATACTTTGAAGTAATGACATTTATTCGCTTCTTCGGCGCTTATATGTTGATCGTTGGCGTTACCAGTATGATTTATGGCGTCCATAATCGTGAGCAAAAAATTGAGGATTCTGTAGCCAGAAAGCAAGCTAGAAAAAGCACATCAAAGAAGACAACAAAAAAGAAAAAATAGCCTCCACCGCTTCCATTATTTAACATTTTGTATGTTATAATTGGGTTTTAAGGAGGACAAATGTCTGTTAAAAAAGCAATCATTACCGATGCTGGGTTTGCTAGCCGGTATTTACCAATTACCAAAACTATACCTAAGGCAATGATCCCTATCGGGGCTAAGCCGGTGATGCAACTTTGCGTGGAAGAATGTGCTAATGCCGGAATCGAAGAGATAATTATTGTGGCTACGCCAAATACTAAAGCGCGTGAGATTTATGATGATTATTTTCATAATAAAGCCGAAAACGTAAAATCTCTATTGGATAGACAGGGGAAGGCTTCACGTTTTGAGCCGGTGCAAGAAATTTTAGATTTTCCAAAAATTACCATCATAGAACAAGACCCGACTTTGCCTTACGGCAACGGCTCACCAATCGCTACCGCCAAAAGTTTTATTGGCGAAGACGAACCATTTGTAGTACTATACTCCGACGACGTAGTATTTGGTAAATCCGCCGTAAAAGAATTGATTGAGGCCTACGGAGAACATCCAGATGCTAAAGCTATTATTTCTGGACAGTTAGTCCCACATGAAGAAATTAAAAAATATGCTTCTATTGACTACGATAAAGAAACCGGTATACTACGTGGTCTAGTAGAAAAACCTGCACCAGAAGATGCCGCCTCCGACCTAGCTTCATATGGCCGCTATCTGTTGACGCCTGCAGTGTTTGAATATTTGAATCCTGATTTTACTGGGCTTGATGGTGAATTGTGGACGGCGGACGCGATTGCTCACTTAGTCCCAACCGGGAAGGTCTTTGTGAAAGAAACTTCTGGACATTGGATGACGACTGGTGATCCAAAAAACTACTTCATGGCTCACTTAGAATATGTTCTCAGTAATACTGATTACGCTGAAGATGTGAAAAAATTTGTTTCAGATTATAAATAATATCGTGCTATAATGGCATAAAAGGAGTAAATATGGATGTAGCAGAATGGATTTTAGTGGCAATACTAAGCCTGACACTTTTTGTGTTTTTGATCATTGGTATTGTACTAATGGTGAAACTACTAGGCCTTACCGACGAGGCAAAGAAAGTAGTAATAAAAAGCCAAGATATTGCGGGCAATGCAAGTGATGTGGTCGCAAACGTAAAGGGGCTAACCTCAGTAGGTGGCACGGTAGAAATGTTCGTAGAGAAATATATTAACCCAAAATTAAAAGCAAAAGTTAAAGAAAGGAAAGAAGATGGCGGAGAAAAAAGAAAATAATACCGAAAAGCCAAAAAGTGGTGCAGGAAAGTTCTTTTTGGGAGCAGCACTCGGTGCGATAGCTGGCGCAATAGCTGGCAAGTTTATCTCAACCAATATTAAGGATGAGGAAGAGAGCGAAAAAGAAGATTGTGCTTGCGATAAAGAATGTAGCTGCACAGAAAAACCAAAGAAGCAACGTAAAGCAGAAAAGTAGAGATGAGACTAAAGCCGAGTGATTTTGTGCATTTGCACAATCATACGCATTATTCACTTCTAGACGGTTTAACTAAGATACCAGAACTAGTGAATTTTGTGAAAGAGGAAGGTATGGAAGCCGTGGCCGTAACAGACCACGGCACTATGTCTGGCTTGGTTGAATTATATAAGGAATGCAATGCGGCAGGAATAAAGCCTTTGCTTGGGCTAGAGGCATATGTAGCAGCTCGCAAAATGACCGATAAAGATGCTGCGCATGATAAGCAGAGGTTTCATATTACTCTTATTGCCATGAATAATAAGGGGTTTGAAAACCTTTGTAGAATAATGAGCGACGCGGAAGAATATGGCAAATATTATAAGCCGCGCACAGATCACGAAGAACTAGAAAAATATAATGAAGGACTGATCTGTCTGTCTGGTTGTATGGGCTCAGAGATCTCTGAGGCGATCCGGGCTGGGGATGATAAACGTGCCTACGAATTAATTGATTGGTATCGCAATGTCTTTAAGGATCGTTTTTATTTGGAGATGCAAGATCACGGCCACCCAAAATCTGCTACGCATTCCGAAGAGCAAAAGAAGGTCAACGATTGGCATATGGCGCATGCCAAAGAATTAGGGTTGCCGTTAGTGGTAACCTGCGATGCGCACTATCTAAAGAAAGACGATCAGGATGCACATGAAGTGTTGCTCTGTATTGGTACTGCGGCAAACTTGTCTGATAAAAATCGTATGACTTTAAAAGATTACGATTTACACGTAATACCCGCAGCAGAAATTATTGAACATTGGCAGGACACCTGCCCGGAAGCAGTATTAAACACTAAGCAAATCGCAGATCGTTGCAATGTGGATTTGCAACTGGGTAGAATTTTGATTCCGAAATTCCCGGTGCCGGATGGCGAAGACGAAAAAACTTTTCTTGATAAATTAGTTTTTCAAGGTTTAGTTTATCGCTATGGCGGCAAAAAATTAGAAGATACCACCAATATGACGATTAGTGAATGCCGAAAAATCCTAGAGAAAGTAGATTTAGACCGCGACGAGGCGCATAAAATTTTGCCGCGCATCGATTATGAATTATCTGTAGTGGATAAAATGGGATATAACGGTTACTTCCTTATCGTGCAAGATTTTATCAACTGGGGTAAGTCACAGCGTATAGTATATGGTCCTGGGCGCGGTAGTGCAGCCGGCTCGATTTTGGCATATGCTCTGCGTATTACAGAATTAGACCCATTAAAATATGATTTACTTTTTGAGAGATTCTTGAATCCAGATCGCATTAGTATGCCAGATATCGACACCGATATTCAGGATACGCGAAGAGACGAGGTGATTGAATATTGCTCCAATAAGTATGGCTCAGCGAGGGTATCAAATATTGCGACTTTCGGTAAAATGATGGCCAAAAACGCAGTGCGTGATGTGGCGCGAGTTCTAGAAGTGCCTTACGCCGAAGCAGACCGAATCGCTAAAATGGTGCCGGATCCCGTTATGGGTCATCATGTACATCTAGCAGATGCCATACGCGATGTGCCAGACCTAAAACATGAATACGAAACTAATCCTACCGCAAAGGAAGTGATTGATTTTGCATCAAGGCTTGAGGGAACAATTCGTAACCACGGAGTACATGCTTGTGGCGTAATTATTGCTCCAGACGATCTAGTAAAATTCTTGCCACTTGAAGTTTCGGCAAAAGGCCCGATTGCCGCGCAATTTCCAATGGGCCAAGTAGAAGAATTGGGTCTACTTAAGATGGACTTCTTGGGGCTATCTAATTTATCAGTTATTAATAATGCCCTCAGGATGATTCGTAAGGTATACAACAATGATATCGACTTGTCGTCGTTGCCGTTGGATGATCCAGAAACTTATGCTTTGCTTCAACGTGCTGAAACGACCGGCGTATTTCAACTGGAATCTGCCGGCATGAAGAGATATCTTCGCGATCTAAAGGCGTCTACTTTTGAGGATATTATCGCTATGGTAGCACTCTATCGGCCAGGCCCTATGCAGTTTATCGACTCATTTATCAAACGTAAACATGGTGAAGAGCCTATTACGTATTTGCACCCTGGTCTAGAAAATTCGCTAAAAAATACCTATGGTATTATGATTTACCAAGAGCAGTTCATGCAGATCTCTAAGGAATGGTGTGGTTTTACTGGTGGCCAAGCAGATACACTGCGTAAGGCTGTAGGGAAGAAAAAGATCGATATGATGAAAAAGGTGAAGCCAGAATTCATCGAGGGGGCCATAAAAGTAGGTGGAGCCACAAAAGAAATAGCAGAGACGTTTTGGAGCCAGTTGCTGGATTTTGCAAATTATTGCTTTAATAAGTCACATGCAGCGTGTTATGCTTTGATTGCCTACTGGACCGCATATCTTAAAGCTCATTATCCTGATGCCTTTATGGCTGCACTAATGACTGCCGATATGCGTTGGACGGATCGTCTTGCAATTGAAATTGCTGAATGTAAGAGAATGGGCATAAAAGTATTGGGGCCAGATATCAACCAAAGTTATGGCGATTTTGGTATTGTTGGTGGCGAAAATACAATTCGTTTTGGCTTGTCCGGTATTAAAAGTATGGGGAAAGCCCTAGTGGAAGACATCGTAATCCCGGAGCGTGATAAAAATGGCCCGTTTAAATCGGTGTGCGATTTTGCAAAAAGAGTAGATTCGACTAAATTTAATAAAAAATCTTGGGAAGCGGCTATAAAGACAGGTGCATTCGATAGGTTTGCCTCGCGGTCTGATTTGTTATTTAATCTAGAAGCTATCCAAGCTTACGGAGCAAAATGCCAAAAGGACGTATGTTCTGGCCAAACTGATCTGTTTGGCATGATGGGTGAAGCAGGTATGATACCAGAGGTAGAAATAAAGCCGGCACCAATACAGTATGCCGAAAAAGAACAGTTGCTCTGGGAGCGAGATTTAATGGGGCTCTACCTCTCTGCGCATCCGTTAGACAAATATGATACTTATTTCAATGAGCAGACTCACCCGATGAACCTAATTACGCCGGAAAATAATGGTAAGGTTGTAACAATCGGCGGAATTATCACCGCCGTAAGAACAATCTTGACAAAAAAAGGCGACAAAATGGCTTTCGTAAAGATTGAAGATAAATCTTCCGAAACAGAATTCATAGTATTTCCAAGCGTATTTGCAGAATATGGAGCAAAAATGGAAGTAGATAATGTAGTGCGCGTACAAGGCAAAATAAACGCCGCAGATAAGGAAGGGAATTTGACTTCAGAAGCTAAGGTATTGGCAGAAACAATAGAGCTGGTTTCTGATGAAATCTTGGAGAATTACCAGCCTACCGGCACAAAACTAGCGGCACCTGCAATGGCAGCGACCAAAAGCTATAGTCGCGGCGGTAGAACTTCGGCAGAGAGGGTATATAAAAATACCGCATCCAGCAACGGCTCTTCGCAAAAAACTATTGATACTCCAAGAGTACTAGCGGCCCCGCCGAAAGACCCACGTAAAGAAAAATTATATTTGTTGATTGAAAACCCAGATGACACAGAGACATTAACCGCCATCAGAAGACTTGCCGACATCAATATAGGGTTTCAGGATGTGATACTGGTACTAAAAGATGGCGAAACCAAAAGACCATTAAAAATGCCGTTCAAGGTGGAGGCCAACGAAGACATGTTATCAAAATTAAGGGAGCTGCTTGGAGAAGATAAGGTAAAGGTGGTATAATTGCCTTATGAAAAAAAAGAAAACTCCAAGCTCGGTGACCGTAAATCGTAGAGCGCATTTTGACTATAAACTGGGCGACGAGCTTTCTGTTGGAATGGTTCTTACTGGACCAGAAGTACGCCTCATTCGTGATCATCATGCACAATTAAAAGGTTCTTTCGTGACGATTAGAAATGGCGAATTATGGTTAAATAATTTAACACTTGGTGCCGACACCGCCAAGAATATTAAATTACTTGCTACAAAAAAACAGATTGCCGCTTTGGAAAAGGAAAAAGTGGCCGGTTCGACCATAGTGCCAACAAAATTACTTGGGGGCAGTAGATATATAAAGTTAATGGTAGCCTTAGGTAAAGGTAAAAAGAAGTACGATAAGCGCGAAACCATAAAAAAACGCGATTTTGAGAGAGGCAGATACGCATGAAAATATATTCTTGGAATGTTAATGGATTACGCGCCGTTTTAAAAAAGGGAGCTTTGCAAGATTTCATCAAGAAAGAAAACCCTGATATTTTATGTTTACAGGAGACGAAGGCTAAGCCAGGTCAAGCCGAAGTAGATTTCCCGGAGTATGAAGAGCTGTGGAATTCGGCAGAACGGCCAGGTTACGCTGGGACGGCGATTTTCACAAAAGTCAAACCAATTTCCATAAGAAACAACTTAAGTACGAAGTATGATTTTAAGGATCAATTTGGTGATCCTTTGTCAGAAGGAAGGGTACTGACAGCGGAATTTGAAAAATTTTACTTAGTAGATGTATATACACCAAACTCAAAGCGCAGTTTAGAGAGACTAAACTTACGTGAAAAGTTATGGGATCCAGAATTTTTGAAATATTTGAAGATATTAGAAAAAGATAAACCAGTGGTGGTTTGCGGCGATTTCAACGCAGCACATACCGAAATTGATTTAGCTAGACCTCAAGCAAATCGTCACAATGCTGGATTTACTGATGAAGAGAGAAGAGGCGTTTCTAATTTGCTCGCCGCCGGATTCGTAGACACTTTTCGCGAGCTAAACCCAGACGCAAAGCGTTATACTTGGTGGAGTCATATGGGGCATGCCCGCGAAAATAATGTTGGTTGGCGGATTGATTATTTTTTAATTTCTAAAGATTTACAAAAAAATCTAAAATCTGCAGAAATTTATGAAAATTATATGGGCTCTGATCATTGCCCTATAAGTATTGAATTGGAGTTTTGATGGATTTTTTGCATAAACTAGATGAAAATATTTTTAAAGATTTGTATTGGAATATACCGGAGCAAAAACAAGGCAAAGTAAATATCATCGGCGGCAACGCGCAAAGTTTTCGCACTAGCGTAAAAACCGCAGAATACTTGCTAAAAAATTATCCTTTAGCGAATGTAAATTTAGTTTTACCAGATATTCTAAAGACCAAATTACCTCCTATGCCAGATATATTTTATCTAAAATCTACAGAAACTGGATCTTTTGCCGATAGCGAAGAGCTTAAAAATGTCATGGCGCTGGCCGACTATAGCCTAATCATTGGAGATTTGTCAAAAAATACTATTACTGGCCAAGCCATAGCAAGCGCGTGTGAAAATTCCGCAGCGCCTCTGTTGGTTACACGAGATACAGTGGATTTATTAGCGGAAAACACTACAGAAAAATCACTAATGAACGAAAATCTCGTAGTGATGGGGTCTATGGCGCAGATACAAAAATTATTTCGTGCAGTCTATTATCCCAAAGTACTCACATTGTCGCAATCACTAGTTCAGGTCGCTGAAGCGTTACATAAATTCACCTTAAGCTACCCAGTAGCTATGGTGACTATTCATAATGGACAAATCATCGTGGCGAAGAGTGGTACCGTGAATGTAGTGCCACTACAAAAATCTGGTTTTACGCCAATACTATTTTGGAATGGAGAAATGGCGGCAAAGATTGTAGCCCTAAACTTATATAATCCTAATAATTTTATAAAAGCTACTTCAGCTGCTGTTTTCGCTTAGTTTTGGCTTCTAGTTTTTTCTCTAGATCTACGGCATTACGGGAAATATGGTGGCGGCGTTCCGCCAAGAAAAACCATAGAAACGCACAAATTACCATAGACGCTATAATAATGGAAATCTTAGCTACAAAGGGCCAGGTGGTAGCAAATAACATCCAGATAGCCACCGCCGCAATAAGTAAAAGATAGATCATGCGGCGAATCATGATTATTTTTTTGGCTAATGAAAAATTACGATTAATAAGAGAATTTGGACTAGCGTCATCTGGATGGCCAAATAGTCTACCATAAATAGTACTATCTATTATGATGCTGAGAATTATATACGAGATAGCAATGATTGCGCCAGCAATAAAATTAACACGAAGCGTAAAAAATAGTATCGCGGCAAAACCAGTAAGAGCATCTGCATACATGTCATAACGGGCTGCGTATTTACGATACCAAGGAGCTTTGCCCTTGGGGAATGGCCAACGCGTAGCGCAGGCACCATCAAAAGCGTCTGTAAGCTCTGCTAAGATAAATAAAATCAACCCCACCCCAATATCGTTGGCGTTGGAACTCAAGACGGCAAGACCAATAATTGCAGTTGCTAAAACAAAACGAGACAACGTAAGAATATCAGCTAGATAATATTTCATACTTACTCTGGGATTTTAGCTACAATGGCAAAATTAAGTGCAGTCTCATAGGTGCCGGTGGGTGATTCTAGATCAAGTTTTGCGCCGAGATGGACAGTGCTGGTAGCCCCAGCTTTACCAGTAAAGCCGCCAGAGACATCCATAATCTTTAGCCCAGTAGCGGAAATAGGGAAATAATTGCCATTGTCTATAGCTATGCCCCAACGATTAGTAGTAAATGTATTATCTTTGCCGAGTTCGGTAGTATAGCCACCTGGCAAATCAGCTAATGTAGGAATAGCATCACCGCTAGGCGTAATCAAATCTGTAGTTGGTGCAGAAACAGTGACAACATATCCGTCATCACTATTAGAGTAAGAAGTAATTTTGATATCCTGACTATTAAAAGTACCTTTGCTGGTAAGCTCAATAGCTAGAGGATTTGTGGAGTATTCTATAGCAATAGACACCGATGGTTCAAGCGTAGCGGCAAAATCTAAGTTAGATGTGCCCGCTAATACATCGACATGACCATAAAAAACTGCGCCGAAACACAGTGAAACAAGTGAAAGTATGAATATGACCTTTTTTGTTTTATTCATAAGCTCATTGTAACATAAAAAATTGTTTAATCAATAGATTTTTGCAATTTTTTCATAATTTCTACGAGAGATACCACCTTATCGGAGACTTTAGTAAATTTACCATCTGAAGCGAGTTTGGCGCTCATTGTGTGAACTTTATCAGGATTTTTAAATATGGAATTGATTGCGGTAGCCATTTGCTCTGGCTCTGGACCGTCCGTAAGCAAATAACTACCCTTTGGTAAAATTTCGGTAAGATCCGGATCTACAATTATGGTAGGGGTAGCAGTAACTGCAGCCTCGAGTAAGGACATACCGAAAGTATCATAGTTGTAAGAAACCAAGACGTCTAGGTGGGCTTTTTCTAAATGCGCTCTAACCGTGTTGAAACTTTTTTCACCGTTAAATGTAACGTTTAGCTTATGGCGACGAGCGTATTTTTTGGCTTTGGGAAGGTCAAATCCATCACCATAAACATCCAAATGATATTTTCCTTTAACCATGGTAAGCGCCTTTAAAAATGGCAAGATACGCTTTTCGCCTTGTACGCGAGAATGCCAGATAATCTCAAGTGTCTCGCCTGGGATAAATGACTTTGGCATAGGTTTAGCAGCAAAGAACTGGTCACTGATCCCATGATGCAAAGACAAAATTGGAACAGTAACACCGTAATGAATTAGTTTTTTGCAAAAGTGCTCTGAAGGGGTTAAGACGAGATCGGCATAGTTAGCGTGATTTATCATCATGGTCCACATCTTAGCACGCGCAGTAGTGGTAGCTAAATAATTGTCCTTGTGGATTTTTATAGTATGCGGAACATACCAAGAGTGGATAAAATTAAGTGCGGTGGCAGTGATAGTGCGAAATCCAAATGGGATTGCGGTCATAACTCCGGAATCCTCTCTGCCGTGCATGACTTGAATAGCTGGAATACGATATGAGTGGGCAAGCCTTAAGCCAGCAATAGAACATCCAGCTTCATAATGAATGTAAAAACAATCAAAACTTTTAAGTTCGGGGTGATTTTTTTGAAGCCAACGAACAACAACACCGGGGCGGCGCGAAATAGGAGCAATACCGCGACCGAGAATACGACAACTTGGTACTGGATAAATATGCTGTTTAGTTAATTTTTTGAGCTCAATTTCGGAATGTGGATAGGCGCTAGAAAAAACGCAGACCGTATGGCCTTGACGTTCGAGTTCAGCCTTTTCAGCATTGATAGTGGAGACAATACCACCGGAAAGATCTAAATAACAATCTGAGAAAAAAGCAATCTTCATATTCTAATGTCTTGGTGGGCGAGGAGGGACTTGAACCCTCACGACCCGAAGGTCACAAGATTTTGAGTCTAGCGCGTCTACCAGTTCCGCCACTCGCCCATCTTGCGTATATTGTACCATAAAATGTGTGAATATGCTATAATTTGTTTATGGATTCAAACTCTGGTGGGCAAAAACAGAGAGACTTGCAAAGGCAAGCGGCAGCACAAATCGCTAGGAAAAAAGTCCTAGCGGCTTATACTGAAGCGGCAGAAAAATCAGCTCGCGCCAGCAGAGTAGAAAATCAGCATCTAAAGGATCGTCCAATCACTACAAAAATTAATTCTGAATCATGGAAAAAATATCATTCGGCGTGGCAGGATTATTATCAAAAATATTATAGTGAATATTATTCGAACGCAGCCCGTAATTATATTGCAAAGGAAAAGTTAAAAGAAGCGCGCGACCAAGCCGAGGAAGACGAAATTTTGTATGCATTGGCCCGTGCTGGCGGCAAGAGTGACAAAAGCGCCGGACTAAAGCTCCGCTCAGAGATTCAAAAAAAAGCTACCGATAGTGCAAAAAGAACTCGCCGATTTCGCAAGTTTATTCCTTTGATGGCTGGCATTGCGGTAACTTTGTTTATACTATTTTTGCAATACAATAGACTAATCTTCGCGCCCATTATGGCTTATATCTCGCCGGGCAATGCGCCAGCATCAGAAATAGAAGCCTTAGATCCGACTATCACGCAAACCGTGTCGGCTGATCCGCGCTTAATTATCCCAAAATTAAATATTGATGTACCAATTAGATTTGGAGTGGCGCTGCCCGATGTAATGAGCGCCATGAATAACGGTGTAGCGCACTATAGGATAAGTGGTGCCAGTGCTTATCCTGGGCAAATTGGTAATTTTATTATTACCGGACATTCAGCGGGAGACGTTTACAGCTCAAACCCTTACAAATATATTTTTTCGGGGCTTGAGCGCTTAGAAGATGGCGACTTAATTTACGTAAATTATGAATCTACAAGATACACTTACCAGGTAATAAAGAAAGAGGTGATTGAGCCAACCAATGTGGCCGCGTTAGTCGTAGAAACTAATAAACCGCTCATAACTTTGGTGACCTGCACACCATTAGGGACTTCTCGTTATCGTCTACTAGTAACCGGCGAACAAATCTCACCAAGTTATGACGAATCCGCAGACGCCGAAGAGGAAGCAGGTAAACTAACGCCCGTCACGGACGAGGTGGAATTGCCATCAAACGAACCCTCTTTCTTTGAAGGCATATGGAATTGGCTAACAGGGCAATAAATTATTTCGCAATAACTTCGCGTATAAGATTGCCATCTGAAAAGTAATAAAGCCATTTGTCGCTCGTAATAGTGACAGGGAAACGTTCAGAAACATTGGTGGCTAGTTCGCGACGATTGAGTCCATCAAAATCATAGACGACTAAAGCTCCGTCCTTGACATCGTAAATCATGTCGTCGTCTAGCCAACCAAAATGTAGGGAATCAAGCGTCCATTCATGGATATCAAGAGACTCCATATCAAAAGTGGCTATCGACGTACCGGATCGCATAAAGACAAATTCGCCAGCGTGTCCAATTTTTACGAAATCTGGAATAAAACTAATAGACTTAGAGACAACATCTGAATTAGAATCTTTTTTATAAACGGAAATCCTGTCGCCTGTAACGACAGTAATATATTTGTCGTCATAAAATTGACTGATGAAAATTTTTGCATTAGCGTCGACTACAATATCGTCTAGCTTTGTTAGATTATTGCTACCAATTTTAGTCAGCACAGCCTCACCTCCGGCAATATATACAAGATTTGAGTCTAGATGATCGTAGCTTTGTACGTTTTCCGCTAAAATAGCCGAAATTTGACGATTTGATACATCGATTCTGTGTAGATTGCCGTTCCGAATTGCCAGCAAAGTGCCAGAAGATTGATCAAAAATCTGAACTTCACTAAAATCTGTAGCAAATTCACGGGTGAGATTAACACTAGCAGACGGAGTATTAATATTAATAAGTACCCACTCTAAAGACTCGCCATTTTGTATTTTAAATAAGACATGTTCGCTGGCACCATCCCAATCCGCATCAAGAATAGTGCCACTAAAAAGGCCAGACGAAGCACCTTCCGCTAAGCTAACTGCTGAGAATATTTTAGAAATGTCTATAGTTCTAGGTTCAAGATTTTCACTGTCCAGATTAAGTAGAGTCCACATCGTGGTATCATTTGCAATTAGCACACGCTTACGATTCGGTGAGACGGTAGCGAAAGTGGCGCTAACTGCATCGTAGACCGCTTTCTTCTCTCGTTCTAGCAGAAATAATCTCGGATAATGCAGCCGATAAAGTAAACCTTCGCGTACCTTAATGGTTTTTGACCAGGAATCGTATCCATCTTTTGTAAGGACTACGCTATGCTCGCCACTAGACAGAACCTTACTAGTGTTGGTGCGTTGAAAAATATTAGATTCACCGTCTATCTCTACATTAGCGCCGGTGGGAACGGAAGAAACTTGCAGCATACCTTGACGTTCTACTGTGAAATCAGAATTAATCCAATAGCCTGAAACTATCAAAGCTAGAACCGTAACTACGGCTACAACGGCTACAACCATAATACTTTCTGAAACTATAATACGAAGACTTTGACGTCTCGCGCGTTTTTCGGGATCCATAAGATAATTATAACATAACATTTTATTCATAATACTTGCGTTTTTGTGGATAAATGTGTATTATTTATATAAGAATAAGCGAGGTAATGATGTTAGAAGATATTAAAGGCGAGCAAGCCACAAAAATACATCGTCGGATGCATGCTCCGATTAGTCAGGATGTTGTAGTACACGTAAACAAAGTGCAAGATATGACTATGAGGCCTCGCAATCAGAGAATACTTGGCAATTCGATCGGAGACAATAACACTAGACAGGCAGTAAATTTAGCAAAAATAGACGAACAGCTAAATGCACGTAAAGAGGAAAAACCAGAACAATCAACACGGCCTACCGCAAAGGAAATTAAAGAGCAGGAAATCCAAAAAGCTCTAAACATTGCCTCGAAGAAATATCTTAGCCGTAAGGAAGCAAAGAAAGCCAAAAAGGCAAGAAAATCTGACGAGATGACTTTTGGATTCCGACGCATGGTGCTAGCAATGGTTTGTGCAGCTGCAGCTGTATTTGCGATTGTGTATTTTGTAAATCTCAACGCTACGGATATATCACTCAAGGTTACCGCTATGCAAACTGGCATAGAAGCTTCTTATCCATCTTATATACCACGAGATTATAGTCTATCCGACATCACGTCTGAAAACGGCAAGATTATAATGAATTTTAGAAACTCTTCTAGTGGCGACGCCTACACACTGACTGAGGAGGCCTCCTCTTGGGATTCTACGGCCTTACTAAATAATTACGTAAAAGGTGAGTTTGGCGATAATTACACCATATTAAAAGAACAAGGATTAACTATCTACGTAAGCAATAGTGACGCTACATGGGTGAATGGTGGCATACTGTTTAGAATAAAAACTACTTCTGGTAGCCTCACCAAAAAGCAAATCCAAACAATTGCGACATCTCTGTAAAAGTGGTATAATTGTGGGCATGAAAGCTATCACTCGTTTCGCACCAAGCCCTACAGGTTATATTCATATTGGGAACGTCCGTTCGGCAATTTACCCCTATCTCGTGGCTCGCCAAACTGGCGGCAAAATGATTTTGCGCATTGAAGATACCGACAGAGAGCGCTATGTAGAGGGCGCAACAGAGCTGATAGAAGACACTTTGAGATGGCTAGGCCTAGATTGGGATGAGGGCCCAATCGTAGGTGGTCCAAGTGAGCCTTATTTTCAGAGTGAACGTCGTGAAATTTATTTAAAATGGGTACAGAAATTACTAGATAGTGGACGCGCTTATGCTGATCCTACTCCACCGGAAAAAATCGATGAGTATCGTCGTAAGTGTAACGAGGAAAAAGTTCCGTTTTTGTATCGCAATTTTCGGCCAGAAAATCCGCCAAAATGGGAACCAGGTATACCTATTCGCTTTAAGGCCGAGCCGAAAGAGTATAGTTGGCACGATGCAGTAATGGGCGATATGCATACTGGTCCGGAAGTATTGGATGATATTATCTTGATTAAACGTGATGGCTACCCAACTTATAACTTTGCGCATATTGTAGATGATGCTGAAATGGGCGTAACTCACGTGATGCGCGGAGTTGAGTATCTTTCCAGTACACCAAATTATCTAGCGTTATATGAAGCTTTTGGTTTAGAGCGACCGATACTAATATCGCTACCACACATCCTGGCCCCACAGGGAAATAAAAAACTTGGCAAACGCGACGGAGCAAAATCTGTCACCGAATATCGTGACGACGGAGTATTGCCGGAAGCCATGTTGAATTATTTAGCGTGTCTTGGCTGGAATGACGGCACTGAGCAGGAAATTTATACAAAGGATGAATTGATTAAAAGTTTTTCTATTGATCGTATCCAAAATTCCGGTGCACGTTATGACGAGACGAAATTGCTCTGGTTGAATGGTCAGTGGATCCGCAGGATTTTTGACGAGCAGGGAGCGAGAGCATTATATGATAGAACCGTAAACTTCTGGCCAGAAGTTGCAGCCAGCTACTCTGAGGAATACCGTGTAAAGGTACTATCTATTATCTACGATAGGCTAAAAACCATGTCAGACCTTAAGACTATGACAGAATATTTCTTCGTAGACCCTGACATTGATATAAATATGCTCGTAGAAAATAAGTTTTTGAAGAAGCTTTCTGAAGCGGAGATAGAAGAATTGCTCAAGATGTCCATAAATGAACTTTCTGAACCTAAAGAATGGAATCCTGAAAGTCTGCAAGAAAAATTGAACGATTTATTAGCTAAAACTGGTCGCAAACCAGCAGAACTTTTTAGTCTAATCAGAATCGCTATATCATTTGCGCCGTTTAGTCCTGCACTAAATCTAACCATGGATGTACTTGGGCGCGAAACAACACTAGCAAGACTAAATGCCGTAGCCAGAAGTATTTAATATTTATTTAATTAATAATCGTAATAATCTTCGTCTTCATCCTCTTCTTCGTCTTTCTTGCGCTTAGCAAGAATGAAGAAGAAAGCTCCTGAAGTGGCTGCAATAGCCGCAGTAATTGCTAAACCAGTAGCGAGCGGAGTACCTTCGATAATATTGAATACGCCTTGCGGGGCGGTGTATTCTACTGTATGAGTATCACCCTCTGTCACTATAGTGGTGGTGGTATCGTTTCCATTTGATGAAGAAGTATAATTATAAACTGTGGCACCGGAATCACTACCAGCGGCCACATAGGTACCAGTGTTATTATTGGCAACCGTATCGTCTGCCGGAGTGACTGGATTTTCTGGAGCTGGGACATTATTTTCTGTAGAAATGCCAGAAACAACACTAATAACTACAGTGTTTGTATAGGTGCCAGAGTCAGACGATGAACTAGCTTTAGCACCGAAATAAATACTTTGTGAACTTGAAGCAGTAGATTCTGCACGCAGCACCGTAACTGGCGTGCTACTAGAACCTACTAGTGGCTTGTAAGTGCTATTGCCGACACCGCTCGCATCGTCTGGAGTATTGCTGCTCCAGCTAGCAAGACTAGATGTATTACTTAGCGAGTATCCCCAACGATCATTTGGGAAATTGGAGCGTGTGGTGTTGCTACTAAGAGTCGGTATGGTATCGGCAGAAAAAGTATTAGTGAGATCTGGAGTGGTGGTCTTTGTGGTCATAAAGGCCGTAAAACCATTGCCATTATTGGTGGTCACCTCTAGTCCTACAGTGTTACGCAAAAAATCGCCAGTGGAACCGGCAACACCGGAACTAGGTTTGGTGACAGAAACAATTAGAACCTCGTCAATGTCGAGCTGGAACTGAGTATTGCTTGCAGTTGCCATAGTAAATGGAGCAACAGATATTGAAGATAAGAATGCTAATAGGGTAAAGCTACTTAGAATGTTTATTTTAAGTATATTCCTTCTGACCATAACCACATTATAACACAACCTTTTTAAATTTGTGATAAAATTATTATAAAAATAATCGGGGATTAAATATGCAACCAGAAGCGCCAAAAAATAGCATTATAGTTCAACCGGAAGAGCCAAAAAAGCCGGCCAAAAACAAGAGACCCTGGCTTGGTTTTATGATAGCCGGGATCATCGGAATTATAGGTGGGTTAGCAATGATCCTTGGTGCTTTGTTTATACCAGAAAAGACCTTGGCTGGCATTAGTTTTCCGACTATCCCATCGGAGGCCGCTTCCGACAAAGTTTATAGCAAATTGACCGGTGAAGAATTAGCTAGCGGCGCCGATATAAATGCTCCAGCTTACTGTATACAAACCCCAAATGGAACCGATGGCGCCCGTCCGCAAGCCGGATTGACTCAGGCGGGCGTAGTGTTTGAGGCGATTGCTGAAGCAGGCATTACAAGGTTTGCGGCAATTTATCAAAATCCTACTTCGGCAGTGATCGGGCCAATCCGATCACTCAGGATATATTATTTGCAGTGGGATACACCGTTTGACTGTACAATTGTGCACGCTGGTGGGTCTGGTGATGCATTGGCTGCAGTAGCCTCTGGTGGATATAAAGACCTGACAGAGAATTATACTTATATGTATCGCGGTACATACGGTTCAAGGCTATGGAATAACCTATTTACTACATCGTCATATCTTGCGCAATTTAGCAATGATAGTGGTTATACAACTTCCGACATAAAAGGGTTCTCTAGGATGACACCGGAGGAATCCAGCAGGGCGCGCGTAGATGCTAGTGTAGCAGAAAAACTAGTTATCACCGAGCCAGCCACGGGTGATTTATCAAGCATAAATGCTACTGTGCAAAATATTGCATTAAGATTCGGCGGTTGGGCCTCCTTCAATGTAAACTATGCATATGACGCTAGTACGAATAGTTACAAGAGAGGTTATGAAAGTGGCGTAGCGCACGAAGTATATGAGTGCCCGGCTGAGGATCTAGGCGAGCGTAATCCGGAAGATGTATGCACGCTTACACAAATGTCACCGAACGTAGTGATAGCGATGGTCGTACAGGAGAGTAAGGCTTCAGACAACTATCACGAAGATATAAAAGCTGTGGGATCTGGCAATGTATATATTTTCCAAAACGGCACCGCGATCAAGGGCGAGTGGGTAAAAGGTTCAGCTGCGGAACAAATAAAGTTTTACGACGAAGATGGCGACGAAATTAAGTTGGCACCTGGTCAAACCTTTGTAGAAGCTATTCCAAGCTACGGAAGTATTGAATATTAAGCTATTTTGTGCTATAATTAGGGTATACCGTATTCGCTACGCTCATACTGGAGCCTGCGTTCGCTCTTTAAAACAAAACAAGTTTTGTTTTAAATCTCTCACTTGGTTCCGTCGTCTAGTGGTCTAGGACGTCTGGTTCTCATCCAGAAAATCGCGGGTTCGACTCCCGCCGGAATCACCAAGCATTAAAAGAAGCCCTTTGGGGCTTATTTTAATGCTTTATGGTTCTAGTGGGAGGCGAACTTTAGTTCGCCCTTTCAAGGAAATGAGAGAAAAAGAAAAATTTATTTTTCTTTTTCCGAATGACGCAGAAAGGAAAGAATTTTGCAAAGCAAAATTCTTACTCCCGCGAGCTAACTCCCACCATAGTTCTTTACCGAATATGTTTTTTATGTTATAATTTTAGTATGAAAAAGTTACCAATAGTAGCATTGATCGGGCAAACAAATGCCGGCAAATCATCCTTGCTCAACCGGATGGCGCACAAAAATATTGCCATCGTAGCAAGGGAAGAAGGCACGACCAGGGATAATGTCGTGGCGACGATTGACGACGCATTTGTTCTTATTGACACGGCGGGTCTTAAGGATCCGAACGATGATTTTGAAGCTTCAATTCAAGATCAGATTGCGGATGCGATTGATGTGGCCGATGTGATATTGGTAACCCTAGATTCTTCGAAATATTTTGACCACAAAGATGCAAAAATTGCTAAAGATGCCTTGAGATCTGGCAAACAAGTATATCTCGTACTCAACAAATGTGATCTTGCCGAATCCCTGCCAATCACGGAATTTAGAGCGCTTGGTGTTGCACCGGAAAATACCTATTATGTCTCGGCTACGACTGGACAAGGCATGGCAAAGCTGAAGACAGGCTTAGAATCCGTCCTCTTTCGGGACGGGGTTCCTCACTCCTCGGTAGCGACCTCCGGAAGCCCTCAAGAGGAGGATTCTCAAGCCTGCCTAAAAATCGCCCTGATTGGGCGGCCGAACGTAGGAAAGTCGTCCCTATTCAATACCCTTGGCAAAAAACAGCAAGCAGTAGTAAGTTCAAGACAGGGAACTACCAGAGACATAAACCGTGTATCGGTTAAATATAAAGGCCAAGAATTAGAGATTTTGGATACAGCGGGTTTGCGTAAACCTGGCAAGCGCGAAGTGGGGATTGAGAAGTTCAGCGCGATCAGAACACTAGCCGCGATCGAGGAGGCCGATATTTGCGCATTACTAGTTGATGCTACCGAGCCACATTCTAAACTAGATCAATCTCTAGCCGGGCAAATAATAGAAGCCGGTAAGGGGATCATCGTAGTGATAACTAAGTCTGATTTGCTAGAGAACGCTGAGCCGACTAATTATTTTGGCGAGGAAAATGTCGGCAATCGTACGGCGGCAGATTTCCTAATAGATGCACTAGAGAAAGATTTTGATTTTCTCCCCTATGCGCCAGTACTTATCACCAGCTCCGAAACTGGCGAAAACGTCACGAAATTATTTGAACTAGCCCTAGAGATCAATCAAAATCGCCATCAAGAAATTAAGACTTCGGACTTAAATAAAATCTTGAATGAGGCGATCATCGCGCACCCGCCGGCCGGGCTCAAAAACACCCGTCCAAAACCAAAATATATCGTACAGACCGACACTTGCCCGCCGTGGTTCGTGGTGCACGGGCACGATCTAGGACTACTTCACTGGTCATGGAAGAGATTCTTGGAGCGCAAGATCCGCGAAAAATACCCCTTTATGGGCACACCAATTTTCTTTAGTTATCGCAGTGATAAAAATAAAGATGACAAATAATCTTTTTTAAGATATAATGACCTTGAGGCGGGCATCAATGATGTCCGTTTTCGCACATTAAAAGAAGGAGGTATTTTTATGCAACGAAAAACCTACGTTCTTGATACCAACATTATCGTAGACTATGTTGATATCATTCCTGATCAATCTAGCAGACCACCAGAGGATCCCACAATTGACCTATCGGAAGCGCACATCGTAATTCCGACGGCCGTGATAAGAGAACTGTCCAGTTTTAAGAAAGAAACTTCAGATAGAGGACGTGCAGCACGCATTGCTTTAAAGAGGCTTCGCGGGATTTTTGAGAACTGTAGTGGCCATGAATTCAAGGATTTTTACGAGCTAAATTGCCCGATAGAATCAGAGTTTAGTGATCAACTTTTCTCTATTTTCCCGATTAGCCACAAACTCGACGGAGACTTTAATCCTTCATCTACAGACATGGATGGGCAGATCATCTTGGCGGCTATGGAAGTTGCGCGTTGTCTAAGCAACTGTTTTGTGAGCTATGGCTCCGAAATAATATTGCTAACAAACGACAATGGCTTAGCAATTCGCGCGGCTGCGCGTGGAGTAAAGACCAGCCGCTATGGACACAAATATCCTGAACCTTACACCGGGCGTCGTGATCTTGAAGTCCCGGATGAACTCTTTAGTCGTTTCATGTCAGCGGGGTATATTTCGCGTGAGGATTGGGAAAATCTTATGCCAAACGAGCCACCGCTGGTTGCGAATGAATTTTTGGTAATGACGCCAAAGACGATTAAGCTACTACTGAAATGTGATAATCTGGATTATTTCCCGCACATTGGTCGTTACGACGCAGATATCGGGCTAATTTTTCCCCTAAAGTATGTAAGCCGTTTTCCGTGCCCAGTTAAGAATCCTGGCCAAGCGATTTACGCCGAAGCTCTGATGGACCCGGATATTCCGGTAGTCATTTGTACTGGTCCTGCCGGGTCTGGCAAGACTTTCATGGCTACAGTTTATGCTTATGAAGCCTGCAAAAGCGGTCAATTTATCGGCACCACAGTAGTTCCGTGCCTCGTAGAGGACTCGGTTGGTTTTCTCCCGGGAAATATGAACGAGAAGCTAGATCCGAGCGTGCAACCGATCAAAAACGCTTTGCGCAATTATTTGCTACAATTCGATAAGGATATCGTAAAGATGTTGCGCAATGTCCAAAAGTTTGGTACTTCGCAAGGTGACTCTCAGGAAAGAGGCCGGAATTCTGATCAACAATCTCAGAAATCCATCAAGACACGCTTAAGAGATCAAGTGAATATGATCTGGGAAAATTGGTTTGACAATGTGCCGATCGAACATGCTCGTGGTCGTGATTTTGCTCATGAAATCGCTTTTTATGATGAATTTCAGGATCAAAATCGTTCGCAGGCTGATACTCTTATTAAACGTATCGGCGAAGCTGGCAAGATGATCATCACTGGCGACATTGAGCAAGTTCACGCAGCCTACCTAGACAAAGACAACAACGGCCTCGTTTTTGCGAGAAATGAACTAATTGATAGTCGGTTAGTTGCCCAAATTAGTTTTACAGAAGACGAAGTCGTACGCCATCCTTTGGTAAAAATGATCGCGGAACGTCAAAAGAACAGAAAAACACCACCTTCCGCCCGTTAAGGGCAAAATTAAAGAGCCCCGCTTTAAGCGGGGCCTTTTTCAAGGGATGTATGGTATAATTTAGCTATGAAATTAGTTGTAGGGTTAGGAAATCCAGGGAATCGGTATAATTTTACACGGCATAATTTTGGCTTTCTAGCGCTAGATTATTATTTTAAGGTACATAAGCTTAGTTGGGAGGCAAAACCTCACTTAGGGGCTTTGTGGGGCCGTAAGGACGATATTTTGTTTATAAAACCGCAAGATTTTTATAATTTGAGCGGCAAAGCAGTGGCGGAGTATATGCGATATTACAAGATAGATATATCTGATGTTTTGGTGATTTGTGATGATTTTAACCTGGAGTTTGGAAAAATGCGATATCGCTCTAGTGGGTCCGCAGGGGGAAATAATGGGCTAAAATCGGTGATATCTGAGCTAAAAACAGAGGATTTCGCAAGGCTCCGTATTGGTACAGAGAATGCAGAATTGCGCAATAAGGTTGGGGATGTGGATTTTGTACTATCTAAGTTTACTCCGGAAGAGAAACAGCAGTTGCCGGAGATACTAAGTGAAGTACAGATGAGAATTGATGAAATCTGTGGAATAAAATAAGCCCCTCCTGGGGGCTTATTTTATGTGGCTCTATGGGTTACTAATAATCCGAGACGCAGCGCACGGACCAGCCATCACTACGGCTGTTTGGGTTCGCTGGACGTAACTCACCTGAATAATAATTTAGAGCATAGGCCGTACTGGTGCTGGAGATTGTAGATGTCCAATAGAGACCATTCGCACCATAGCCATACATAGTCTGGCCACTGATAAGACCAGATCGGACTAAATAAAGTGGAGAAAGGCCAATGTTAATAAAGCCATTGGGCTTCCAACCTATATTAGTACTACCGGCTAAGTCTGTACCATTGGCGATGTTATATGTAGATAGTAGTTTATTGAAGTCTGATTGGATTTTTACAGTGTTGTCAGTTGGATCTTCTGTGATACCATTTGGCAATCTCCAGCCTTTTGGGCAGATAGAGTTTGGCATGACGGTATAATTCGTGGTGTAAGCACTAGTATCACTCATGGCTACAGATGCAGACCAGTTATAGTAATTACCAATGTGATAGTGAGCACATTCCGTAGCGCTATGTCCAGCAGTTTTACAATCTTCTAATGAATTGTATCTGGTGCCTTGGTATGAGTATCTATCTCCACCTTCTGCCATGTATGGGATATTGTAATTATTTGTATAGCCAGATACAGTAGTACCGTTTGCAGTAGTAATATAGGCTGGGGCGCCAGTCATAGTGGAAGCCGTAGGCCTCCAGACAATAAGGCCATTTTCTATAGTATAATCGGCAAAATTAACTTCAGCTATCTGGTACTCCGTGATATTAGTGTTTTCGGAAGTGAGAGTATCGGTACCAGTACAACCAATACAAAGATCTAAGTTTTGCGTCATCCATAGCATAGAATTGGTCAAAGTACAGTTGTCTCCAGTACCGCTCATACACATGCGTCTCACGGTATAGGCTTTATTATCTCTATCGTCATAGGCAGTGACTTCCTGACCTATAGCTATAGTACCGCCCCATTCTTCTACGTCTTGCATATAGTAAACACCTGGGCCTAGATTGCTTGCTGGGTGTAGTAATACATATTTTACTTGCCCCTCATAAGTTCCTGCTGGTTGGGTAGGACTAATGTATGTGGCATAAGTAGTAGTTAAGGATGATCCTATAGTAGCATCAGTGCTAGTATTGAATTTAGCTACTTTAGTATAGCTACTTGGCACTGTATGATAGTCTGAGAATGATCCTTCTGTGTCAGATTCTATAGTAGGAGCATAGGTACCTGATATACTAGATACTTTCATAGCCCAGTTAGAGGTGTCTCCTGATTGAGCAATACCTGTTACTATATCATAGGTAGATCCTAGTGCATTACTATGAAGTACTGTATTAGTTCCTGCAGCTACTCCTGCGTCTCCACCAGTATAGCCTATAGCATAGATAGCATAGCCATTAGGATCATTACAGAAGGTTTGGATTGTAGTCTTACCAATATCTGCTTGGTATTGTCCACCTATTAATGTGGTACTATGTTCTTCTCCTGGTTGTATATTAGCCGTCATAGAACAGAAGTTACTGACTCTAACGGAAGCATTGGTAGTGGTAGTTTTAGTTTGAGTGGTAGCTAAAGTAGAACCATTAACGCTTATGCCTGGGAAGATAGGTATATTACATGATAATAATATACCAGTCAGTACTGTAATACCTAATATACTATAAGTAATATAGGTTAATGGTTGATGACTATGTTTGATCTTCATGTGGCTACCTCACTTAATGTTATTATTCCCCCACACTCTACTTAGCCATGGCTCTGGCTAGTATCCTAATGCCCCTAATCCCCCTTGCGGTGCCACTTATTTTATTTATTTGGATCATGCACAAAAATGGCACCGCAAGGGGTGCTATAAGTTGATATCAAGCTCAGGACTACATCCCAGATGATACGACTTCCCTTACGGTGCCGTCACTATCTGTGATGTAATCTATTACAAAAACGCCTGAGCATCTTTATAATATCAACTTATAGCACCTTCATTGTACCACAACCATTTTGATTTGACAAGATACTTTAACACGCTCCTATATCAGCCCCCAATTATTCATACCGAGAGAGCGGACGCGAGATTTAATCTCGAGAAGAGTGATGGCCTGGTTAAAGACCTCCGGTGGCAGCAGGGAAAGTTTCATAATCTCATCACCGCTTCTAGCGCCGGCGGCGAGAGCCCTCAAAATAGCTGTTTCGGCATCCGTATCGCCGAAAAGTTTAGCCTGTTTTAGTTTGTGATATTTCTTGGCAAAATCCTCGTGGAAAAGCTCGCGGAGGATGTCGTCTGGCTCGGTGTAGGGGATGGCGCCTTGTTTGATTAATTTATTGCAACCTTGAGAATATGGGTTTGTGATGTTACCCGGCACGGCGAAGACTTCCTTACCCTGATTGATGGCATGGGTAGCCGTATTGAGTGAGCCGGATTTTTCCGCTGCCTCTACCACCACCACGATATCCGCTAGTCCAGAGATGATGCGGTTACGTTCGAGGAAGCTTACCTTGGTATAAATTTGGGCCCCAGGAGCATATTCACTAATGATCGCGCCGTCTTTTTCGATAATTTCTCTAGCAAGGGGAGTATGATTCCTGGGATAGATTTGATCTATTGGGGTGCCCAGTACAGCTATGGTGACGCCACCAGCATCTAGACAACCGCGGTGACCGATACTATCTATACCATAAGCGAGACCAGAAATAACTACTGCGCCTCTTTTGCCAAGCTCATGCGCGAGCCTATAAGCTACTTCTTCGCCATATTTAGTATTATGCCGAGAACCAACAATGGCGACGGTTTTGGGGCGGATTTTTTGGTCATTTTTTAGCACATTTTCTGGTATTTTACCACGAAAATACAATGTTTTAGGCTTAAGCGCAATAGAGTCTAACACCTCTGTAAAATTGTGCTCTAGGGGTGAGATTTGGTTGATTTTTTCAAAAAAGTGTGAAAAAAGTGTTGACATAATTTCTCCTGTGTGATATAATGAGGACAGTTAGAGCACAAAAAGTGCTCTACACCGCACCTAAATAAGTTATAATTTCAGCTATACTTATTTAAGTCTAGCAGAAATTGCGTGCTTTTGAAACCCCCTCAGGCTTGGAATTTCTTCATGGTTCTCAAGTTTATAAGTATTACCTCCACTTTAGAGGGGAACATTTCGAAGGCATAGCAATCCCTCTAACCGGCGGGCCCCAAATTTGTGTGAGGTGGGTTACGCTTCCGGGGTTCACCCGGTATAGTAGTGAAGAGTTAGAGGGCCAAAATACCCTCAGGTGATGCCCACCCTTACCTGAGGGTTTTTTGATGCATTTATAAGGTTTTGAGTTTTTGTAGGATTTTTAGTTTGTTATCCAAGTTTGGCTCGGTCGTGAAAGATTGGAGGATATCGTGGAATTCTGGAGCGATTTGTTGAAGTAGGTCGGCTAGACGCTTGGGCTGGGGAAAATATGCGCCGTGAGTAGCCAAAGTTAGCTCGGTGGCATTCTGAATTACGTAGTTAGTATCAAAATAGAAGGCAATCGTGTCGCCACGTTTTAAATCTTTTTCGGCCTTAGAGAGATAATCATCGATGGAATAACGCCACATTTTGACATCTTCGTCAGTGAATGTCGGGGTGGACTGCAAGACGGACTCTGCGAGGGATTTGAGATCCTGTACATTATTTTCAGAGTTAGTCTTGATGATTATGGACCCATCTATCATAGTGGCGACGTTGCGATTATTGAGACGACCGCGCTCATTTTCGATATCTTTAGTTAGGTTACTGAAATTATCTTGTTGGATTTCGATTTGCACATCATCTATGATCAAATCCTCACGGGAGTCGTGAAATTTGTCATCGATTAAGAATACGTCTATGTCTGAATCTGGCGTCCAGTCGCTCGTGGCGGCGGAACCAAAAAGTAAGATAGTGTCGATATCTTGATATTTTAATTTAATTTTCTCTAGTATTTCGATGATTTTTCGATCCATAATTAATATCATATAAAAAATAGGGCGGTTCGTAAAGAACCGCCCGGCCCCAACCTGGGGATAATGTGCGCAAGAATTCTAGCCGTCTTGCCATTTGGTATTAACCGACCTAATGACAGTTACTAGGGTTCTTGCAGGTCATCGAAACTATAGGCATTTTCAGCTTCTTGATGACAACTGCTTTCTGAGATTTTTTCATGTCGAACTTCTCCTTTCTAAAGATTTATGTGAAAAGCTCAGTCTTCGACCGACTCACGTAGAATTTCGTAAGTCATCTTGGTATAGAGCTCACACATACGAGAAATTTTTTCTTTGCCGCCACCGGCTTCACGAGTAATCATGCAACCGCCACGACAAAAACCGAGGATTGGGCAATCTTGGCATTCCACATTTCGTAAAAGATTGCGGCGTTTAATTAAATCGAGATAGGCTGGACTTTTATAAATATCAGTAATTTCGTCATATTTACCAATCTCGTAATTGCTATACCCACAAGGAAAAACTTGACCACTTGGCGCAACGCATAGGGAATTGCCGCGTTCGCCACCGCAGAAGCCTATGTCTTCGTTTTCTGGTACAAGACCCATATTCTCGGCTGGGCGCGACCAGAAACCAATCACCGAAATACCTTTTGATTTGGCATATCGACGGATGCTTATTAGACGCGTGACGATATCGTCAACTGGGACATTGACCATACCAACAACATCAATATCGATACGGACTTCTTTCATACCAAGAGAAGCGGCCCAATCAATGAGCGATTCGTTGACGCCAAAGAAATTATCTTCCGTTACAGTCATCGCGAAACCATCTAGTGGACGACCTAAATCTCGCATGATTTTGAAGCCTCGCATGATTTGATCATATGTGCCTTTTAAATCTTTGGTTAAACGCACCAGATCATTACTTTCTTTGGAACCATCAAGACTTGCAGCTATTTCAACATCATAATCAATTAATACTTGAGCGATATCTGGAGTCAAAAGCCCTAAATTAGTGTTGATGCCCATTTTGACCGGAATATCAAGATCTTTACTAAGTTTTCTGATGTAGGGCAAGAGTTCTTTTATTAATTCCCAGTTTATCAGAGGCTCCCCTCCGCCGAAATTAATGTAGGCTTCCTTAACACGATTTCTCACGATCGTCTCAAAATACTGATCTATGCTGGTTTTTGCAACTTCTTTTAACATAAACTTCTGCGGATTGTAGTAATGTTTAGAGTTTGCAAAATGGATACAGTATTTACACCGAAATTGGCATTCTTCACTCATAATAAGCGACAGACTTTTAACCTTACTATGCCCATGTGGATTATTGATGTGTTGCGGATTATGTTCGTAAAATAACTTTTCGATGTCTATTTTTTCGAAGTCATCCGAATAATGAAGTATATGCGCTTCTGTCAAATCGTCCAATGATCTAGATAGGTCTGAGTCTTTTCTCTTTAGATACATTTCTTGACCGAAGACATCGTAGATACCAATCGATGAAGATGGGTCTACCTTGTTTAGAGCTTCCGCAAGTGAGTTTGAAACCAACATAGGACGCCCAAAGATTGAGTGCCAGATGATAGACGTATCATCGTCATAAGGAATGCTGTTAAAATAGCGAGAGACAAACAACATAAAATCACCTCCGTTTTTAAATTACTCCCACGCTGGCGATATTATAACATGCAGACGAGAAAAAACATAACGCTTATCTTTGAGGCGTATTACATAGTTCTTTCGCTTAATTATGTTAATATTAAAATATGGCTAGTGGAAATTATGAGTACGGTCAATCGGCGATAAATCTGCATAAAAAGCTCGGCGCAAAAACATGGATTATTTCATTCATCATAATTTTGGTTTCTGCGATACCGGCAGCGATTTATATAAACTGGCGATTTTATTTTCAGAACACCATCACCGCAGACGGAGTGCCGAATTATAGCAAGGAAATGTCGTCATCCATAGAAAGTGGGCCAGTCCAGATTAGGTTGGATGGATATCGTGAATCTGGTGAATATAAAGGCCGGAAGCTTGATATTACTTTTAAAGATTATTACGATATTACTGGCATAGTAGTAAGTGTGCATGACTATTGGGGTTTTAATGCCTACGATGCACTGGTGCCGAGAGATGTTTGTGTAATTTGGGGGAATCTAGCGAACAATTACCCAAGCCCTGGGTTGGAATTTTCTCAAGCAGATAGATATTGCAAGCCAAAAATAGATGGCGTAGAACTCAGCGACGAAGAAACCTTCACAACGCGCAGCAAAATGGGTGTGAAAATGACTGGGATTAGTACTTTTTCAAATAACCACCTCATTTCTAGCACGCCAGAAATTCGTGGCCAAATTTTTGGGTTAAGCGCAGGTGATAAAGTAAGGATTGTGGGTTATTTGGTACGCGTTAGTTATGATGGTATTGTGCTGGACTCAAGTGAAACCAGAGAAGATGCAGGAGATCATGCTTGCGAAGTGGTGTATGTGACTAACATTGAGAAACTAGGAAATATATAATTCATGGTAGGGGGTTGTAATTTGTTACTGGGCGTGCTAGATTACTGGGCAGGTTGGCTTCGTGGGTTTAGTGGGCCTAGTTTGCAGGAATAGAAATGTTCGTGCTGTGTGAGGTGATCATTAAACGATCTTTCTAGGATGATTAGATTGCCAGAAAGGAGTAGTGAAAATGACTATACAGATTAATCTTCTGTGTATCATTATTCCAAAACGTGATCGTACGAAGAAAAAATTTGCTAAGCAGTAGTGCTTAGCAAACCAACCCTAAACGAAAAGCTCTTCCTAGAGGGGCTTTTCTAATATTTTTATTATATCACACTCACTCATAAATACCAATCACAATAAAAGTATCCAATAAAAATACTTAGTGTTTATGCTTGACCGATATGATATTATTATATTATGTCTAAAAATTTGGTGATAGTAGAGAGCCCAGCGAAAGCACATACGATCGAGAAATATCTCGGATCGGATTTTAAGGTGCTAGCAAGCGTAGGACATATTCGTAAAGATACAAAAGTAGACAAATCTACTTTTGATGTGACTTATGAAATAGACCCAGGGCACAAATCGATTATCACTGAGCTCAAAAAAGAAGCTAAAGCGGCTGACAAAATTTGGCTCGCGACGGACGAAGACCGCGAAGGGGAATCTATTTCGTGGCATCTATGTGAGGTATTGAATTTACCAAAAGACACCGCGCGGATTACTTTTCACGAAATCACTAAGCCGGCGCTTGAAGCGGCAATCAAGGCTCCACGTGTGGTAGATATGGATATGGTGGCTTCACAGCAGGCAAGACAAACTCTGGATATGTTGGTGGGGTATGACCTATCTGACATAGTACGACGAAAGGTGCCTGGGGCAGTTTCGGCTGGGCGCGTACAGTCACCAGCTTTGCGACTAATCGTGGAGCGCGAAAAAGCAATTGAAAAATTTGAAGATAAATTTACTTATAAAATTGCTGGGGAATTTTGTAAAGAAACCACATTTTCAGCCAATTTTACAGGTAAAGCTCCGGAAGATGAAAAATCTGCGCTCGATTTGCTTGAAGAGTTTTCTAAAGCCGACTTTGTAGTGACCGACATAGAAAAAACTGAGGGGAGTAAATCAAATCCTACACCATTCACTACTGCTGCTCTGCAAATTGAAGCAAATGCCAAGCTTGGGTTTTCTTCACGCACTACGATGAGTGCTGCACAAGGGCTATACCAGGCTGGTCTTATCACCTATCACCGAACAGACTCTCTGAATTTATCTGCGCAAGCTGTATCTGCAATGGCGAAATATATTGAAGCTAATTTTGGCAAGAATTATTTAAAAACAAGGCATTTTAAGACCAAAGATGCTTCGGCGCAGGAAGCACACGAGGCAATTCGCCCCACCAATATCGCGCTTACCTCTGCCGGTAAAAACGATTACGAGAAGCGTTTGTATCAGCTGATCTGGGCGCGTACGCTAGCTACGCAAATGGAAAACGCCAAAGTAGCAAAAACCACTATTTATATTTCACATGATTTTGAAGCAAAAGGCGAAGTGGTAGTTTTTGACGGTTTTCTTAAGGTATATGGCAAGAGCAAAGACACAGAGCTACCAAATCTCACCAAGGGTGATAAATTGAACTATATTAATATTACCGCCAGACAAACTTTTGCTAAGCCGCCAGCCAGATACACTGAAGGCTCCCTAGTAAAGAAATTGGAAGAACTTGGCATTGGGCGTCCATCCACATATGCCTCTATTATGTCTGCTATTCAAGTGCGTGGCTATGTGATAAAAGGCGAGAGCGAAGGGGAAGAGCGCAAAGTAACAGAATTAAAGCTTGAAGATAATAAAATCACCGAGAATTTAGTGTCCGAAAAATTCGGCGCTAATAAGGGCAAACTGGTACCAACTGCGATTGGTGAGTTGGTGGCTGGATTTTTGACAGATAACTTTAAAAATATAGTGGATTATAAGTTTACGGCAAACATTGAAAAAGACTTAGACTTGGTAGCTGATGCGAAATTAGAGCGCGTAAAAATGCTCCGAGATTTTTATGGGCCGTTCCACGATACCGTAATGGTAGCAAATGGAGCAGAGCGCTATAATAATGCGCGCTTGCTTGGTCATCATCCAGAAACCGGCAAACCAATTTACGCCAAAGTTGGCAAAAATGGCGGCTTTATTCAGCTGGGCGACAATGAAAAAGAATCTGGCGAAAAGCCAAGGTTTGCGCCTTTGCCAAAGAGAAAATCCGTAAAGACCGTAAGCCTAGAGCAAGCTTTGAAACAACTAGCTTTGCCTGCTTTACCAAGAGTACTCGGCAAAGCACCAGACGGAGCGGAACTGATTGCTGCCAATGGTCCATTTGGCCCATATCTCAAAGGTGGTAAATATAATATACCGATGAAAGATTTAGATCCATACACTGTAACCATAGAAGAGGCTTTACCTTTGTATCAGGCCAAAGTTGATTCTATCATCGCGGATTGGGACGAAATAATGATTATAAATGGGGCTTACGGGCCATACGTAAAAGGCCCTGGCAGGCGCAATCACGTAAAAGTGCCAAAAGATGTAGACCCGAAAAAAATTACCTTAGAAGAAGCGTGCAAGATGCTAGACGACAAACCAAAAACGAAAACCACCAAAACTCGGCGCGGAACAAGAGGCGGGAAAAAGAAAGCTACCACTAAAACTAAAAAATGAATAACCCTTAATTTAAAATTAGGGGTTATTTTAGCATGACAATTATGGTTTTAAAATTATTTTTCACAAATGTAAAAATTGTGCTACAATATTACAAAGAAACATTAAAAATCGTAGTTGACAATCGTCCAATACTATGATATTATAAGCACAATTAACAATATTAACAGGGGGGCTATAAGGAAAATTACTGATGGACCAAAATGCGGAAATCCTCAAAAAAGCAATATCCGGCAGCCTGAAAATCATCGAGCAAGATCGTGAAAAAGAAATTATCACACGTCGCTTTGGGCTAAACGGCAACAAAGAAACTCTTGAACAAATCGGAGAAATGTTATCCATCACGCGAGAACGCGTACGCCAGCTGGAAAAAGCAATTCTTATACGTCTTCGAATTTCCGCCGAAGAAAATCAAATACCAGAACTCGCAGCTGCCGAGAAACTAATAATACGTAATCTCACCGAGATGGGACGCGTAGCAAAAATTTCAGATTTAGCTGATAAAATTTATGGATCAGATTCTGCCGCGTCCGATAAGACGGGCATTTATTTTATCGCAACATTTGCGAAAAGTTTGACCGTAGTAGAAGAGAACGATAAATACAACGCCGCCGTAGGAATCGCAGATTACGGTGATGACAAGACAATTCGTGCCAAGGTAGACGAAATCGTTAAGACGATCAAAGAAAACAAAAAACCGATGACACTAGACGAACTTGACAACAAGCTAGATTATGAGCATCCTGACCACATAAAAGCAATTGCGTCAATTTCTAAGCTACTTGCTTCTTTGAACGGGCTCTGGGGCCTTGCAAAATGGCCTTCTGTAAACCCAAAAAATATCCGCGATAAGATTTTTGTGATTCTCGAGACCAGAAAAGAGCCGATGCATTTTTCTGAGATTGCTAAGGAGATCGCCGATTCTAATTTCAAACGCAAGAATGTGACTGTACAAGCAATCCACAATGAACTGATCAAGGATCCGCGTTTCGTATTGATTGGACGCGGTATCTATGCGCTTTCTTCTTGGGGATACAAGAAGGGAACTATTTCAGAAATCATCGTATCTATTATTGAGAAGGCCGGTGAACCGATCACACGCGAAGAAATTGTGAAGCAGGTCTTAAAGGTGCGCAAAGTAAAAGAGACTACTGTTCTATTGAATTTGCAGAACAAAAAATTGTTTAAGAAAGTAGACAAAAATCTATATACATTAGCGTAATTTCGCCTGGTGATGTGATATAATTATCCTATGGATGCAGTCATACATTTTATCTTAATGCCGATTTTCTGGATTCCGGCAGTTGGAATCTTGGCTTTTCTTACTTATAGAAATTATAAAAAATTAAATAAACTTAAAGTACTGAATGTAGATTCGGTGCTTTTAATGCTTGAGATCCCGCGCGAGAACGACAAGAAAGAGCTCGCAGCGGAGCAGCTTTTTGCATCTTTGCATGGTATTTTGCGTGATAAACAAGAGCTAAAAAATTCTGGCGGCGTGCAAGAGCATTTATCTTTTGAGATCGTATCCACAGCAGGGCAAATTAGATTTTATGTATGGACGCCAAAAGTTTTGCAGAGCTTTGTAGAGGGGCAAATTTATTCACAATATCCTACGGTGCAAATCTACAAGATGAATGAGGATTATGTAGATACAAGGACTAAATATCCAATAAACTACTCGGCAGAATTAGGACTAACCGAACCGGATGCGTTGCCGATCAAGACGTTCGATAGTTTTGAGGTAGATCCTTTGGCTGGCATTACTGGTACTTTGGCAAAATTAAATCCAGATCGTTCAGAAGAAATGTGGATCCAGATATTAGCCCGCCCGATACCAGATGATTGGCATAAAAATACTACGGACAAATGGATTCGCAAGATAAAGTCTGGGCGCAAAGTTTTATCTATGGGTACTGGTATAGATTGGTCATGGCTCATAGAAGTGCTAGGTGCGCTGTTTCGCCCACCGGCCGGCGGGACTGGATCAGATGTAAAAGTTGAGCTATCTGAGCGAGCTAAGACACAGATTTCTAAGGCCGAGGAAAAAGCAACCAAACTTGGCTATGATGTAAAAATCCGTTTAGCTTATCTAGGTAATAGCGAAATTGATGCAAAGCTAAATATGCAGGCTTTAGTGGGTACATTTAAACAGTTTAATTCCACAAATCTCAATGGTTTTAAACAGCTTGGTGGAAGTTTCAACAAGGCCGATTTAGATGCATATAAACTGCGCCAATTCTCGGATCGTGGATTTATTTTAAATATTTCAGAGCTCGCTAGTGTGTATCATTTGCCGCACACATCGGTAGAAACTCCAAATATTGTATGGGCTTCTTCTAAGACGGCTGAGCCGCCAGCTAAATTACCAGTACTGACCGGCGACCCAGTGGTGGATGAGAACGTCTCGGCCTTTGGCCTGACAAATTTCCGCGGCATCAATCATCAGTTTGGACTTTTGAGGCGTGATCGCTCTCGCCATGTATACATTATTGGTCAGACTGGAGCAGGGAAAAGCGGTATGCTAGAGCTCCTGGCGTTATCTGACGTATTTTATAATCAGGGATATTGTATTATCGACCCGCATGGTGACTTCGCGATAGATAATCTAAAATTCGTACCAGAATCACGCATCAAAGATGTAGTATACTTTAACCCTGCCGATACGGCTTATCCGATCGCATTTAACCCACTAGAGATCACCGATCCTTCGCGTAAACCAAATATTTGCTCTGAGGTGATCGGTGTGCTTAAGCGAATGTTTGGTGATTCTTGGGGCCCGAGGCTCGAACATATTCTTCGTTATACCCTTTTGGCACTACTAGACAGGCCAGAAACTACCTTGCTAGACATCTCTCGTATGCTGACTGATAAAGATTTCCGCAAAGAGACGCTCGGCTATTGTAATGACGTAACAGTGTTGCAGTTCTGGAAACATGAGTTTGGCCAATGGAACGAAAAACAGGTGAACGAATCAATCGCTCCAGTGCTTAATAAGGTGGGTGCATTTACGGCGAACCCAATCATCCGTAATATTATTGGGCAGTCTAAATCATCGTTTGATATCCGCAAAATCATGGACGAGGGAAAGATTTTGGTAGTAAATTTGTCCAAGGGTTTGATCGGCGAAGATAATGCCGGCATACTCGGTGCGTTCCTCGTAACTAAGGTGCAGCTTGCAGCAATGTCTAGGTCTGATATCCCAGATGTGGCAGACAGGCGACCATTTTATCTTTACGTAGATGAGTTCCAAAACTTTGCAACAGAATCTTTTGCAGTAATCTTATCCGAAGCGCGTAAATACGGCCTAAATCTTACCGTGGCAAACCAATATGTAGCACAAATGACCGACCAAGTGCGCGATGCGGTATTTGGCAACGTAGGTACCACTATATCGTTTCGTGTATCTGCAGACGATGCACCAATACTAGCAAAGCAATTCGAGCCGACATTTGAAGACTCTGATCTTTTGCAATTAAATAACCGCCACTTCATTATATCCATGATTATCAACGGTGAGAAAGTGCCTGCGTTTTCTGCCACAACTCTTTCTATACCAGACACGCCAAAAGATAATTTTGAGGCTATTATTGAGCATTCTAGGGCTAATTATGCACGCCCAAGAGCGGATGTGGAAGCAGAGATTCGTGAGACGATCGAACAGTCTGAAAAATACAAGAAAGAGTTGTCGGACTCTGGTAGGCAAGAATCTGTCGCCCCGGTGTTTGCACCTGTTCGCAATAATGTGACCTCTACCGAACAAAAACCGAACTTTAAAAAGCCTTCCACCCCACAGGCTGAATTTCGTAGGCAAAATCTAAGTCCAAATGCAGCCGAAGGCAAAGAGCGGTTAGGTCTAAAAGATTTGGCAAAGCTTGTGAATGAAGTAGCGGGGGACAAACCAGAAGAACAGACTCCAAAAAAGGGAAAAGCTAATAAGAATCTTTTCAAAAAGGGAAATAAGAAGCCAGAGAAAAAGGGTCGTCATAATGCCCTTACCCCTAAAATAGAGTACCAGGAGAAATCTGCAGCCAAAATCACCCCTGATAACACCCCTGTTTCCCTATCTACCCCTGTTAAAGATCCGGAAGATTATGCCTCTAAAGATAACTCCGTAGATGGATTCTTGTCTATAAAACACTAGTCGGAATTACATAGATATCCTATATACATGAATAGAATTAAAGCTTAAAAACAAAGCAATTATTAAAGAACCCGCAAAATCATACAAAAATGAGGTACATTATTAGCAATCGGCTTTTCGACATAGTCTTAATGTCGCACAATACAGATTTTAAGACATTAAGGTTATGTTTTATAGACGGTTCAACTATCGTCTATAATTGATATGTTTTTCCTAGCGGGCGGGAATTACGGGATAAAATAGTTCTGGATGTATGAGCATAATCCTAAATCTATGTAGGTGAGCCCATAATAAAGTTTACTAATTTAACTGAGATTTTTATGAGTCGAATTACGGTGATCAGCAAATACGAATAGCCTCTGAGTCCGTCGAAATCGATCATCTGTAGCCAATGTCGGTTCATTGATGTAGTGTAAATTTGTACTAAATATGAGGTTTTAGAGGTTCCTAAGTAGATTTTTTGGATTTGACATTTCCCCGTTTTTGTTTCCCTTTTTGGTTATTTTCCCTGTTTGTCGGGATGATTGCGCGCGCTGTGGTGCATATAAACTATTATGTTTCCGAACAAAAACCGAACAGAAGAGCAGAGAATGGTAGTAGAACAAAAACCGAACAATTCCCTGCTCTTTGCCGATTAGTACTCAGAGACGCAGCGAATGGACCACCCAGCACTTCTATTGTAGCTACTGCTAGGGTAAAGACCCGTACTAAAGAAATATAAGCTAAAAGCTTTACTGGCACTATCGACTGTACTGGACCAATAATAGCCAAAATACCCCGCAAAGTTAAGATAGCCGTAGTTCACGATGCCGGCCCGAATCATAAAGACAGGCGAGCCTACCAGGCCTTGGTCCAGTTTGTCACCATCATGGATGTTATTATATATAGCATTTAAGAGGTTAAATTCATTCTTTGCGGCTATACTAGAGGTGGTCGGTAGCCTCCAACCTTTAGGGCAAATGGAGTTCTGCGGGTTGTTTGCTATGTTGCTTTGCGTATTAGTATTGTAACTACTAGAGTTATTAGAAGCTATAGCCGCAGACCAGTTATAGTAGTTGCCCATCTTGCCATGATCGCCATTGCCGGCGAATGGAGTATGACTGAAGTAGATTGGAGCTACCGTATTGCCATTTTTTAGATAATTACAAGTCTGATTATTATTATTTGCATAACATAGATTGGACTGAAAATAAGTGTCAGTAAAATACCAGGAGTTATTCTGACTACCCGCATCTGGATCTGCAGAGTAAGCTACATTATTGTTATTTGTCCAACCATTAAAATTACCAACTGATGTATTTATGTCGGTTATGGTAGATTTATCCGGAGTCCAGAAAATAACTCCGTTATTATCTATAAAATACCCGTCGATATATGCTCCCGAATCTACCACATTAAGATCCGTGTCTATGGAGTTGAGCGCAACAGAAGAGCTTAAGTCTAAATCTAAATTCTGCGTCATCCATAACATAGAGTTGGTACAATTGGTTTCTTTATCCTGCCAAGTAGAACCAGTACCTTCCATACACATTCTGCGCACGGTATAGGATTTATTATCACGAGTATCATAAGCAGTAACTTCCTGACCTACGGCTATAGTGCCACCCCAGTCTTCTACATCCTGCATGTAGTAAGTATCTGGGCCTAAGTTACTTGCCGGATGTAATAGTATATACTTTACTTGCCCCTCATATGTACCAGCTGGTTGAGTGGGTTTAATATAGGCAGCATAGGTAGTAGTAAGTTTTGATCCTTGTCTAGTACTACCTGGATTATCTAGGTCCGTATTGGCACTGTATGATGCCACCTTAGTATAGCTTTGTGGTACTGTATGATAGTTTGAGAATGATCCTTCTGTGTCAGATTCTATAGTAGGAGCATAGGTACCTGATACACTAGATACTTTCATAGCCCAGTTGGATATGTCTCCTGAAGTAGCAATACCAGTTACTATATCATAGGTAGATCCTAGTGCTGTACTATGAAGTACTGTATTAGTTCCTGCAGCTACTCCAGTGTCTCCACCAGTATAGCCTATAGCATAGATTGCATAGCCATTAGGATCATTACAGAAGGTAGTGATGGTAGTAAGGCCTATATCATTCCTATATTGTCCATTGATCATAGTAGCTGTATGTTCATTACCAGAATCTATAGTAGCAGTCATAGAACAGGTGGATCTAACACGGATGGCTGCATTGGCAGTTTTGGTTTGATCTAATGCTGAGGTAGTATAAATAATGCCTATACCTGGGAAGATGGGTATATTACATGATAATAATATACCAGTCAGTACTGTA
>JAFWHS010000012.1 GCA_017511925.1 Candidatus Saccharimonadota bacterium
ATTTGGTCGAAAGTAAACTTAACCCTGAACTGCAAGATTTCATATATTAAAGCCATGACAACGAAACCAATTACGAACTATTAGTAATATATACATATATAGAGACTAGGCTAGTAGATCCATTGTCAATGTTAAAGCTCTCTTAAGAGCTTACAATGTCAATGAAAAATGCGTCTGATGGTATAATTAAAGTAGATATGGCTTTCGATTTTAAAAAGGAATATAAAGAATACTATTTACCGAAGAATAAACCGAGTATTGTTGACGTTCCGAAGATGAATTACATTGCCGTTAGAGGTAAAGGAAATCCTAATGAAGAAAATGGTGATTACCAAAATACGCTTGGGTTACTTTACGGAGTCGCCTATACGATAAAGATGAGTTATAAAGGCGACCATAGAATAAATGGGTTCTTTGAATACGTTGTCCCACCACTTGAGGGCTTTTGGTGGCAAGATGGCAAAGATGATATAGATTACGATCATAAAGAAGCCCTGAATTTCATCTCCATTATCCGTTTACCAGACTTTGTGACGAAAGCTGATTTTGACTGGGCAATAGAAGAAGCCACCAAAAAGAAGAAGCAAGACTTCTCTAGGGTGGAATTTTTAACCTATGACGAGGGTTTATGTGTTCAATGTATGCATATCGGAAGCTACGATGACGAACCGGCTACAGTTGAGTTAATGCACAAATTTGCCGAAGATAACGGCTATAAGCTAGATATAACTGATACTAGATACCATCATGAGATTTATCTAAGCGATCCCAGAAAATGCGACGTAAGTAAACTTAAGACCGTAATAAGGCACCCAATTAAAAAGGCGTAATATGGCAAGCACCAAAGAATATCGCGATTTTATCTTAGAACAGCTGTCGGAAGCGCCGAATATTACCTGTCGGCCAATGATGGGCGAATTCTTGCTATATTCAAATAGTGTCTTGTTTGGCGGTATTTACGACGATCGTCTGCTAGTGAAAATTGTTCCAGAAAACGAACAATACAAAATGGCCGAAGAAATTCCATATGACGGCGCGAAACCGATGTATTTTGTGGAAGATGTCGACAATAAAGAAAAGCTAGCAGAAATAGTTACTAACACCGTTAAGGGGCTAAGATGAGTAAAGCATTACTTGTAATTGATATGCAAGAAGCTTGCGTCGGCAAGAATCACGCAGAATTCTTTAAATACGATAGTGATATCATCAATAAAGTTAATGAAGAAATAAAAGCCAACGAGAATGTCATCTATATCCGCAATCTCATGAAGAAGAACCTCATTAATAAACTCGCACCGGTGCAAATATTTGATGGCGACAAGGGTGCTGAATTGGCCGAAGACCTACTTAAGAAAGGTAATGCGGTTTTCGATAAATACAAAGGCGACGCTTTTTCTAATTCGCAATTACTTGAATACTTACAAAAGAACAATATCGACACCGTAGAAGTAGTAGGCGTCGATGGCGGTGGTTGCGTCGCCTTGACTGCACTTGGTGCAATTAGAAATGGCTTTAAAGTTATCGTAAATACGAAAGCTATTGGAACTATGTTTGAGAAAAAGAAAGACAAATACTTCAAAATGCTAGAAAAGAAAGGTGCAACTTTTATTAGCTAGCCGATACCGCTCTAGCGAGCGCACCTCTAACCGAAAAGAGGTATCATGGCAAAACGCCACCCATTCAAGAAGACTAAACCCGGCGAACCAATACCGGTTACTGCTCGACAACTTGAAAGTTTCATGCTCGAACATAACGGCAGATTCAATTCGCGCGATTACGATAAGTTTGAACGTATGGAACTGACAGAATCGCCCGTCCGCGACGCGATCCACGAATTAAAGACTTATTCTCTAGAAACACTAGCACAGCGCTTCGATGTACGCCTTTTTGGGCGCGGTAAGCGCGTTTTTGCGAGGTTAGACGCCGAAGACGACAAATGGTACTACTTTTCCCTCGCATACATTCCACGCGCGCTAAACAAACGCGACGTGAATGATGCGATAGTCCAGATGTTCTTCATTGGCAAATGGCGCGTACATAAGCTTTCGCTCTGGGCCGAACCGGAAGACATCAACCATTACGGCAACGATTCTAACAAAACATTCTATCATTTAGTCAATAGGTAGCATCCACTTGGACACAATCGGGTTTTGAAAGTTATTGTGCAGAAAATAGGGGTGGGATTTTTTCTTGACATGAGACGTTGAAAAATGCCTTGATAGCGTAAAAGCATTAATAATCGCAATCGAATAAAAAAAGACATAAACACTTGCAAATATTCACGTTTATGTTTTACTACATCTGAAATCTATGTTATAATATACGTAATATATATGTAATTGCGGACCTAAATATGGTAGAGTCGTTCAAAGATTTAAACATATTAGACACATATTCTAGCGATGAGTGTGATATTCTTGAATGTTTCTACGATCCGGTCCTATCTCTCTCTGTAAAATACGACCGCGTTACGGGATTTTTCTCGCCAAAAGTGCTAGCTGCGGCAGCACGAGGTTTTGCTTATGCCATCAAGAATAACATTAAAATTAGATTATTAACTAGCGTCGAGGTGGATCTATCACGACACCATTCTTAATACAACAAACCTTTTAGAGTGAACACGATTTATCTTATATAATAAGAAAAAAATTGTAAGTGAATAGGATTTAAAGGCATAAAAAAAGAGCCTTTCAGCTCTCATTATCTTTGCTCTACAAATTGTAATTTAGCGAATAGTAACTTAATTTTCTTTTTTATTAAACATATGGCGTACTTTATCTATTCGATTATTTGGTCTACGTGATTGAATAACTGGTTCACAAGTAGCAATTTGATAATCTTTTAATTCTGTCA
>JAFWHS010000013.1 GCA_017511925.1 Candidatus Saccharimonadota bacterium
TGGTCTGTATTGGTGGTCCTACTTTGTCCTTTCTTTACCATATATCCTCCTGGGTTGCTAATGCTCTTGGTTGCTCAGATGAAGCAAGCTTCACTCTGACCCTACCCTACTGCATAGAGTGTTCTATGTTTCTTTGTTAAGAGTCTACTAAAAAGCTATCTATACTAACCTCTGGCGAGTATAGGATATACTTCAGTTCTCTCAGTTCATCTATAACTTGGTTCCATTGAATTTCAGGTGGGTCCACCAACACCTTGATACTTCACTAGCGTTCAGCATCCAAAGCGGGGCTCCAGGCTTCGCCAACGGAGTAGTCAGATTATATCCAACTCGGCACTTTCGCCGATTTTTTAGTGAAAAGTCTAAAATCCTATTTTTTTGAATATTCGTCTGTTTGAATTTTATTTTCTTCTTCAAGATTTAAACTAACATTTTCATGAGTCGTATCTTTTACTTCTTCCATAGTTATAATTTTTGCCCCAGACTCACTATGTGTATTATTTTTCTTTAAAGCTCTACGCGATAAACTTAAACAAATAGCACCAACGACAAACAACAAAATAAACTGCCAATCTCTCAGTATACTTGGTATTATATTCCCAACACCATTTATACTCTCACCAGTATCGGGATTAACTGTGATCAATAAATTTCCTACTATTGTTACGATAGTCATCAAAACTGAAAAAGAAATCAAAACAATTCCAACCGTACGCAAAATCGCCGCAACAGACAATATCTTTAAATTTTCTCTATTGTTCATCTTTATATACTTCCTTTTTCAACCCAGGGTTCGTCGTCGCTATCAAAATTCGCTTCCTAGCTTTTTCCAAAAGTTCCGTCACATATACCGATTTTAAAGTCTTATATTTCTTACGATCAAAACCTGCAAGCTTAGCAAACTCATACTTTTTCTCGAAATATTTCTCCGCCTCTTTAGGATTTCTCCTAAGGTAATCTCTTAAAATAATAAAATCCTTATATGAATTCTCGTTTACCGGACAAATATGTATATGAAAATCTCCTTCGCCCGTCTCCTCTAGGCTAGTCGCAAGAAAAATTCTATCAGCATGACTATCGTTTCTCTCAAAATAACCATTTTTAGTCAAAATATCACGCACCCTTACCATTTCATCAGCATCTTTTACGCCCACCAAAATATCAACGATATTCTTGCCACCAATGCCTACCGCGCTACTTCCTACATGCTCAATTTTTACATGACCCGGCAAAAAATTCCGTATTCGGCTTTTTTCACTTTCAAACCGCTCCACTAAATCTGTAAAATATTTATTTATTTCAACCACCATATATTATATATCTTATCATATATATCTAAAAATCAATGAAGGAACAAAAGTATTCCAATGCCAAAATCAACAGTACCATTTTTCTAAATAATATGTTATAATGACAATATACCTTCGTGGGTCGGTAGCTCAGCTGGTTAGAGCACGGGCCTTTTAAGCCCGGTGTCGAGGGTTCGAGCCCCTCCCGACTCACCAAGTTTACGAGAAAAAGAAAGCTTGCTTTCTTTTTAGAATAAACGCAGGTGAGGCAGAATTTTACGAAGTAAAATTCGTACTCACCATTAGAATTGGGTTGTTAGCTCAGTTGGCTAGAGCGTCTCCTTGACGTGGAGAAGGTCGGGGATTCGAGTTCCTCACAACCCACCACTACTTTATAACTTCCACCAACTTCTGGTGGCTTTTTTGTCCCTTTTTTATCACTATGCAACTCTTCGCCACACCATAATAATCCGCCAACATTTTCACAAGAGCCTCATTTGCTTCCCCATCGTGCGGTTTTTCCCGTAAATACACTACGATTTCATCCGAAGATATTGCATCCACCAATGGTCCCTTTTTAAACCCTGGTTTCACTAAAACTTTCACTATCATATATTTTATTATATAATATAATAATGAAAATCGGGATTTTTGACTCCGGCAAAGGCGGCACTACCACTATGTCCGCCATCAAAGAACTTCTACCAAACGAAGAATATTTTTATATCAGCGACCACGAAAATTGTCCTTATGGCGATAAAACCGACGAAACCCTCTACGAAATCGTTAACGCAAACGTTCTAAAGCTAAAAAACTGGGGTGCAAAATTAATCGTCATCGCCTGCAATACCGCTACCACAAAATGTATCAAAAAGCTCCGCCTAGACTACCCAGACATTATTTTTGTAGGTATAGAGCCGGCCATTAAAGTTGCTACAGACTCTAACGCCAAAAACATTCTGGTTTTGGCAACCTCCAACACCGTCAATTCCAAACGCGCACATACTCTAATCAACGAAAATCTCAAGCCAAATCAAAACATCACACTTTTGGCTTGCCCCGGCCTCGCCGACGCTATAGAAAAAAATTCACTCTCCGAAATATATAATATTCTAGATACTCTTCTTAAAAATTACAATAATATCGACGCCGTCGTACTTGGCTGCACTCATTATTCTCTCATCAAAAATAAAATCCAAACTTATTTCCCCACCGCAAAACTCATAGACGGCAATGACGGCGTAGCTCGTTATGTATACAAACTCATCAAAAATCTCCCCTAACAAGGGGAGATTTTTTATAACGGATTATTTACTTTTCTTTGTATTGTCTGCAATATTTTGTGTATTACGCCAGATCATGATAAACATCATTATGCCTTCATAAGTCAAACGAATCAAAATCGGACCACAAATTAGTAAGATCACAAACGTCAAGAAACTAGTACTAATAAATGCAAATGACGCCAAAATACAAAAGATTGTACCAATATAGTAAATCACCTTCATGATTGGTTCAATCCACATAATCTTAAAGGCTAAGAAATCCTTCAACCACTTCAAGAATTTACCTTTTGGCTCATCTTTACCCTTTACAAACAAAAAGTGCACCAAAATCCCACCAATTAACGCTAATACTGCAGCAATAATAATCCATATGCCAGCACCGGCATCTACGCTGCCCGACAAATCTACAGTCGTAGGACTTGTCAAATCATTGTAAGTATACGTATACATTTATAACTCCTTTACTTTTTATACCTCAATAATAACATAAAAATTTTCAAAATCCACTATTTTAAATTATAATTGCCTTATGAATAGAGTTCCATTGGCAGAACGTATGCGCCCAACAAAGTTATCTGAAGTTCTTGGCCAAGACGAAATTATAGGCGACGGCAAAATTCTCACCGAAATCGTCAAAAAAGGCGAGCCTGTCAATTTGATTTTTTGGGGTCCTCCCGGCACCGGCAAAACTACTCTCGCCCGCATCCTCGCCCACGAATTTAAAGCCGATTTTATAGAGATTTCCGCTGTAACAGCCGGTAAAAAAGATGTAGAAGAAGTTGTAGTTCGAGCCAAGACTAACTGGAACCTCAAAATACGCACCGTACTCTTCGTAGACGAAATTCATCGCTTCAATAAAGCTCAACAGGATGCTTTTCTCCCGCATGTAGAATCTGGCCTTATCACCCTGATTGGCGCAACTACCGAAAACCCGTCATTTGAAGTTATATCGCCACTTCTATCCCGCTCCCGCGTCGTAATCGTATCGCCACTCTCAAAAGACGCCATTTTAAAAGTCTTAAAACATGCCGCTAAAGCTGAAAAATCTACCAACCGAATTACAAAAAAAGCCCTCGACTGCCTCGCCGAACTTTCTGGTGGCGATGCCCGCTCTGCTCTCGGCGATCTAGAACTCGCCCTTTCGCTTTCCGACAAAGTTGACGAAAAAACAGTTCTCGAAGCTGCTGGGCGCAAAATGCCCGGCTACGACAAAAAAGGCGACAAACACTATGACACTATTTCAGCATTCATCAAATCTATGCGCGGTTCAGATGTTGATGCGACTTTATATTATCTTGCCCGCATGGTCGAAGCCGGTGAAGATCCCAAATTTATTGCCAGACGTATGGTAATTTTTGCTTCCGAAGATATTGGCCTCGCTGGCAATGGCGCCCTTTCACTTGCCACGGCTTGTTTTCAAGCCGTCGAACGCGTCGGAATGCCAGAGTCTGGTCTTATATTGGCTCACGCCGCAGTTGCCCTAGCTAAGTCAAAAAAATCTCGTGCCACTACCGATGCTTGGTATGCTGCGCTAGACCTAGCTCGCAAAACCCCAAACGAACCAGTACCAGTCTGGCTCCGTAATGCTCCTACTAAACTCATGAAAGATCTTGGTTTTGGTAAAGGCCAAAAATGGGAAGCTGGTTTTCATCTCGACAAAAACTACCTACCAGACAGCATAAAAGACACACATTTATTTTGATTCGTCTAGAAAAGCACCACTTTGTCTAGACCAAAGTTTTGCATATTCACCGCCCCTCGCAAGTAGTTCCTTATGAGAACCTTGCTCCACAATTTTACCGTCATTCAAGACTACGATTTCATCTAACCCAGCAATCGTAGAAAGCCTATGCGCTACCACGATTGACGTACGTCCTCTCATCAAATTCACTAAAGCCTCTTGTATTGCCGCTTCCGACTCCGAATCAAGAGCCGAAGTAGCTTCATCAAGCACTAATATTGGCGCATTCTTCAAAATAGCTCGCGCAATCGCAATTCTCTGCCTTTGCCCACCCGAAAGTTTTACGCCCCTTTCCCCCACCAAAGTTTCATACCCATCCGGCAAATCACGGATAAACTCATCCGCATTTGCCAATTTAGCTGCCTTTAATACCTCGTCTTTAGTTGCACCAAGTTTACCATACGCAATATTTTCATATATACTACGATGAAATAGTGATGATTCCTGCGGTACATACGCAATCTTCTCACGCAAGCTCCGTTGAGTCACATCACGAATGTCTTGTCCATCAATATAAATTGCTCCCGCCTCCACATCGGCAAACCGAAGCAATAATTTCGTCAAAGTCGACTTGCCAGACCCAGAAACACCCACAAGTCCTACCGACTTCCCCGGTGCAATTTCCAAAGTAAAATCTTTAAATAATTTTTCTTTTTGTTCCTCATGTTGGAAATTAATGTGTTCAATATCAATCGCGGCATTCGTTATTACTAACGGCTTATCAGTTTTATCATCAATAATATAAGGCAAATCCAAAATTTCAACCATCTCCTTCGCATTACCAAACGATCGGTTCATCGTCCTAAGCACATGGCTAATCTCCCACAAACGACTCATTAAAGTTGACGCCATCGCATACAAAAATACTACTTCCGCCACTCCAAGTCCAAACCATTGATGACTTAAAACAATCAGAATTATCACCATAACAAAAGCTGTTGTTTCCACAACATTCAGTGAAAAATTACGAGTAAATGATGCTTTGGCCAAACCAAAAATTGCAGACTTAGTTCTCCCAGTCGCTCGCGCAAAACGCGACTTCTCATAACTCTCCCTAGCATAAGATTTCACGCTTATCACATTTGTAATTGAATCCGCAAGTTGACCAGTCTGTTTATTTTCAGCGCTCGCCATCTCTTCCTCACGATAAGCAGTTTTACGATATAGAACAATCGCCACCGTTACAAATGAAGCCGTAAAGATTGCCAACACCAACGCAAATGGTGGACAAACTAAGAAAGTTGCCACCAATGCATAGATTGCCGTCAAGATTAATGGGTACAAATCCCAAACTATATTAGACTTAAAATCTATAAATGCCCCCGAGAGTTTATTCGCTTGAGATGTTAAAGACCCCGAAAAATGATTTGCATGAAATGTCATGGATTGATTAATCACCGCATTAAATGCCATTTGCGACAAATATTCACCGCATTTTGCGTCTAAAGACCAATCGAGCCAATCTAATGCCCTCATCAAAAACAAATTATTTAAAACCATTGGAATCAAAGTAGCCATCAAAACTCCAGTATAATTTGCCATTTCGAAATCCCCTGCCGAAATCTTCCCAACAATTTCACTCACTCCAGCAGAGACAACGACACTTTGCACGAAAACATTTATAGGAATAAGGATAATCAAAAGTATCGTCCGTACCTTTTGCCGCATTAACGCCTTCCAAAAATAGTACAACGTTCTCCTTACACTACCTGGCTTCTTTTTATTTTTTCCCATATATGTTATTATATAATACATATGAATAAATTAGAAGATATAGTAAGCTTATGCAAACGTCGCGGATTTATTTTTCCGGGCAGTGATATTTACGGCGGTATGGCTGGTACTTGGGATTTCGGCCCACTCGGCGTCACCTTAAAGAAAAACCTCATGGATGCCTGGTGGAAATTTTTCGTCGAAGATCGTAACGACATGTATGGCATCGATGCTGCTATTCTCATGAATCCTCGCACCTGGGTAGCTTCCGGACACACAGCCACTTTTGCGGATCCACTCGTCGAGTGTAAAGAATGTAAATCCCGTTTTCGTGCTGATAAAATCGCCGACGGTATTTCCGAATCCGTTACTACCGAAGAATTCTTAGCGACCCACACTAAGTGTCCAGTTTGTGGCAAAGAAAATTGGGGACCAATCCGCAAGTTCAATATGATGTTTTCTACACACGTCGGCGCCGTTTTGCCAGACGACGATCAGGAGCTCATGAGCAAAAACATCGCTTACCTTCGCCCCGAAACCGCCCAAGGCATTTTTACAAACTACAAAAACGTCGTTGATACTTTTTATCCAAACCTTCCATTCGGCCTAGCCCAACAAGGCAAAGCCTTCCGCAATGAGATCAGCCCTCGCGATTTCATTCTTCGCGACCGCGAATGTTCGCAAATGGAAATTGAATATTTTGTCGCTCCAGATACTTGGGAGGACAACTTTGAAAAAATGCGTACCTTACAACATGATTTCCTTACAAACATTTGTGGCCTTCACGCCGAAAACATTCATGAACTTGAAGTCCCCGCCGAAGATCGCGCTCATTATAGCAAGCGCACGATTGATTTTATGTTTGATTATCCAAACGGCAAAGAAGAACTTATGGGTCTTGCCTATCGCACCGATTTTGATCTTGCAAACATTGCTCGCGAATCTGGTAAATCTATGGAATATCGTGATAAAATCACCGGCGAAACTTTCATCCCACATGTTATCGAACCATCCATCGGTGTTGAACGTTTATTCTTAGCCGTCCTCGCTACTGCATATACAGAAGAAGATATTGACGGCGAAAAACGCACAATTCTAAAACTACCAGAAAACCTTTCTCCATATAAATTCTGCGTTTCACCACTACTCAAAAATAAACCAGAACTAGTAGAAAAAGCCCACGAAGTTTATGATAAACTCAAAAACAAATATACTTTTGTTACTTGGGACGACTCCGGCAACATCGGCAAACGCTACCGCAAACAAGACGAAATTGGTACACCAAAGTGCGTTGTCGTCGACTTTGACACCTTGAGCGATGACACTGTCACAGTTCGCGACCGCGACACTACTAAACAAATCCGAGTCAAAATTTCTGATCTCTAAATAAGCTTAAAGACTTTAATTTTATGCTATAATAAATCTATAAATAGGAGATTATTATGGCTGAAAAAGCTAAAAAAGAAAATAAAAGCACCATAATTGGTATATGCATAGCGGTAGTTGCCGTAATTATTATTATAATTGCCGCAATTATTAGCGCAAATGGCAAACAAGCACTAGGCGATTCGTATTTCGTATCAGACGGCTCCAAATATGTTCTCACCATAGAATCAGATTCCAACGAAGATGAAACCGCACCAGTCAAAACCCATGTTGTCTACTTCTACTCCGGCGAAGAAATAACTGGCGCTAAAACTTACTATGAATTCGCAAATGCCGAAACCGCTCAAGCCGCCTATGATTCACTCAAAGATTCCGTCAACGAAATTAACTCTCTTTCCGTAGATGGTAAATATGTCATTATCGTAGCTGACGAATCTGAATACGCTGACATCACCGCTTCAGAAGTTAAACAACAAATCGAATTCATGGAAAGCCTCCAAAATCTCAATTACGAAGATTCTGGCGACAGCACAGAAGAAAGCGATATTGAAATAGTCGAAGTCAACACAGAAGAATAAAACACAAAAAAATAACTCCTCTTTAAGAGGAGTTATTTTTTGATCTAATTATTTATAAGCTTTATCAAAACGCTCAATCGAAGCAGCAATTATTTTCTTGGCCGACTCAGCATCCTCAAACGCCTTTACCTCAGTCGTACCTGGCTTCTTCAAATCCTTATAATGATTAAAATGGAACTCAATTTGCTTCAGAGTCTGCTTTGGTAAATCTTCAAGCTTTTGATACGCATCACCATTGTTGCGATCATCCGCCGGTACACAAATCACCTTATCATCTACTTCGCCACCATCCACAAATCTCATTACGCCAAGAATCTTAGCTTTCATCCAAATACCCGTCGTAAGTGGCTGATCGGTAATCATAAGTACATCAAGTTCATCACCATCTTCGTCTAATGTCTGCGGAATAAAACCATAGTTGCAAGGCTTAGCAAAAGCCATTGGCTCTACTCTGTCCAACATAAAACAAGCGTGCTCACGATCCCATTCAATCTTATGATTTGATCCAGTTGGGATTTCAATCACTACATTTAATTCACCATTTTCATAATCCCCCGGGGTCAAAACTTTATTAAAGTCTGCCATTTTTTCTCCTTTTTATCCTACTATTATATCATATCTTATTTACCGCTCGCGCAATTCTAAGTATCGTCGGCAAATATTTTTCAATACCCTTTACCCTACATGACACGTCAAGCCCAACCGTCAACATCAATCTCATACTTTTTATTGCCCCCGCGTCCACTTCGCCATCAGGATTTCTAAATAATGCCCCCTCCATAGTGTCCCAGCTATACCTTTCATTCTCACTTAATTTATCTCCATTTAGATCAAAGAATAAATTCACCTGTTCGCCAGTAGCTTTTGCAAAATTCAAATAAAACCATGCCTCAACCAACTCATTTGTTATACCAGAATTTAACGCTTTCATTATTTGATCTACAATTTTAAAATATTCTACACTATCCGAATGTTCTGCCGCCAAACTCACTTTTTTTAAAATTGTGGCTACAAGTTCCATCTTTCCCAAATCCACCAACAAGTTATTATAATATTTCAACATTTTTGCACTAGTAATTGTATATAAATCACTTTTACCTTCGTGGATATTCAATTCTACTAATGAAAACATTTCTATACCGCCAGCTAATTTAGATTTTTCTTTTCGTGCACCCTTAGCAATCGCCGATATCTTACCGTTTGGTGTAATAATATTCAAAATTCTATCCGCCTCACCATAATTAGTTCGACGCAAAACATAAGCCAAAGTCTTTATATCATTTCGCGTACTCTTCGACATACTTCCTCACATCATCAGGCCGCATCTTATCTTTATTCAAAACACCCACTACCCCATATGTAGATAAATCTCTTTCACCAAAATCCAACGAACTCACTATCACTACCGGAATTTCCACCGTATCCTTATAAGAAATCGTCTCATTTAAAAACGTAAATCCATCAGGCCCAGTCAAAAGGATGTCCAAAAAAATCAAATCTGGCAACTCACCATCCGCAATTGCACTCATTGCTTCAATTGCATTACCAAAAATCTTTACCGTCCCACCAGCAGCTCGCGCCACACATTCCGCCATTATTTCATCATCATCAATTATAAATATCATCTCAAAATAAACTCGCTTGTTTAGAACTAGGCAATTCCACATAAAAACTTGTCCCATCGCGATGCCGAACCGCACCCACCGCCGCGTTCATATATCTCGAAAATCTCGACGCAATAAATAATCCCAACCCACTAGATCCTGGCCGCATTGCAATAGAGGTGGGCTTAGCCACCCATCCTCTTTTCATTTCGCGCCACACATCCATCGGTAAAGCCGGGCCATAATCTCGCACCATAATCCTAACCTTGTCATAACAATCTCTTACCACTAATTCAGCCCTCGTTCCCTCGCCCGAATAATGCATTGCGTTCAGTAAAAAATTATATACCACACTATATAGCAAATCTTTATTCGCCACCACTAACTGCGAACGATTTGAATATTTAATAAATAGTTCCCGCTTATTATGATTAAACAAATATTCCAGCTCTCTCGTTACCGCATCACATACCACCCTTACCGATACGGGTTCCATTTCAAACAAACCGTCCTCAAGCCTTCTAATTTTAGCTAGATCATTTACTTGTTTAATCGCCCGTTCCGAAACACTAATCATTTCAGACCTAATATGCTCATCCTTTTCATCCATTTCGCCAAACGACAAAGCCAACTGTCGAAGTACCGCAAGTGGAGCCTTTAGCTCATGCGCCGCCACCAAAATACCATTCACCTCCTCATCCATGCCCCCATTATAACATACTATTCGTTAAAGGAGACGCTCGTAAGTAGAGTTGTGAAATCATCGATAAACTGAGTGGCATCCGTCTGCAATATCACAGTCTTATCACGAATCTTAAATATCACAATCTGGCCATTCAATTCTGTATTTGGAATAGTGCCAGTGTATCTATTTGCTGCTGTGCCAGCCACAGTTATAGACTCTACACTCAAATTAGAATCTTTTCTATCTAATGCCCTTTGGTATTCTTCAGTCACAGCCTCAAAAGATTTATTAGCAATAGTCACCCTCAATGAATTCACCGTATCGTTAGAAACCGGATTTACCTCTATTGGATTAAAATAAGCTTGATAATCTCCACCTTTAGCGGCATCCGATGCTACATACAAACTCCAAGTTTTTGGATATTTAAACGACAATCCACCATAATCAATCGGACCTGAAAAATCTCGATATGGCTCTTTCTCACGCTCTGCGAACTCAGTTTCCATTTTCATAGAATTTTCTTCTATCGCCTTGCCGACCGCAAGCTCAATTTGTCCGTTCACATCATCATTTACTTCATTATATTGTACTGTCATCCAAATAAACAGGCCAATAAACGTCACCGACACCAAACTAAGCACCACTATTACAATAGTTTTTACTAAACTAGCCACATCTTTTTTTGGCGTGTAAGCATTAGTCTGGCCAGTACCCGAGCCAATCACTCCAGTCCCTCCAGGAGTAGTAGGGGAAGACTGATATGGCGACATCGGACCAGGCGTCGGCCCCGTCATATCTTGACCCGATTGATAAGGCTGCACTGGTGGCATCTGTATATTATCCATAAGCTCATTATATCACTTTTTACTAAAATCTTCAGCTAAAACTTCAATTTCATTTTTTAAATTATCTAAATCTTTTTCAATTTCTTTTGCCAACTTTACTGCGTCTTTATAATTACTCACTGCTTCTTCCAAATTAAAATCATCCGAATAAAACCATTCCGCTTTTTTGTCTAAATTTTCAATCTTTTGGTTTAAGCTCATCTTTTCTGTCATTTATTTTCCTTTCTTATTTATTACGCAATCGCACATTTTTAATTTCTGCATTTATCTCCTGGTCAAATGTTGTAATTTTTACAACATTACCGGGAGATATCTTACCATTCAATATTGCATAACCTTGCTTTAAAACTTTTTCTGGGTTTAAAGCTTCTAACATTATTATTTTTTGTTTTAAATTTTCTCGACCTAAATTTATTCCGTTTTTTACTCTTTCATAAATCCGCATCATTTTATTTTTATTCTCGCTTATCATGGGTTCAATATATTTTGTCATCAAACCTCGCGAAATTTTTTCACATTTATCAACATTCACAAAACTAGCATTATCTATTTCTTGCAAAATAGCTTGCTTGACGACCTTCATATTACGCCACAATTTTTCTTTCTCTTCTCTACGATCCTTAGTTAATATTTCGGCCGCATTAGAAGGCGTAGAAGCTCTTACATCCGCTGCGAGATCCACCAAAGATTCATCTATTTCATGTCCAATACCAGTAATTACTGGTATACGCGAAGCCGCCACCTCCCTAGCCAGCATTTCATCATTAAAGCACGATAAATCATCCGCGCTACCGCCGCCTCGCAAGATCGCTATCATCTGCACATCGCTTTTTTCGTTGAAATATTTAAGAGCCCTTATAATCTGATCCGGCGCATCAACTCCTTGTACTTGCGTGTGCGCCACTTGCACTCTTATGCCACCCCATCTCGCATTTATTATTTTTATAAAATCTGCATACCCCGCCGCTCCAGTTGAAGAAATCACACCCAATTTAGTTAAATCTCCTGGTATTGACCGCTTTCTACTCGCATCAAATAAACCTTCTTTTTGCAACTTATTTTTCAACATTTCAAAAGCCTTTTTGATACTTCCCTCACCTACTGGCCTTACAGCATTTACTGTCAAAGAAAACTTTCCCCATTTTGTTAATTTAGGTATACCTTTAATCATTACCTTCATACCGTCCTCAAGTGGCATCCTAAGCTGATACAGCGTCATAAAACATGACACCGAAGCCTCGGCATCTTTCACGTCAAAAAATATCCATTTCCCCTGATTAACTTTAAAACTTGCTACTTCGCCTTCGATCACTACCTCGGAATACGCATATTCCAAAGTCTGATTTACCGTCGCGATAAACTCACTCGGCGTAAAACTATTGTTCACTCTTACCCCGTATCACTTTATAATATGGAGCCGTACCGGTGAGAATTGTGAATATCAACGTAAACACTCTCGTCATTACCGTAATAATAGTAGCCGTCGGAAAATCTACGCCTAGTGCAATCATCACTCCGGCCATGCCAAGTTCGTACAACCCATACGGCACAATCCCATCAAATACCGATCCTATCGCTTCGCCTACCAAAATAAATGGCAAAAGCTCTGGCCTACCCAATGATATAGCCACTAACCAATAAGTTGCAACTTCAAAAAAACTATAACAAAAACCCCACAAAAGTGGCTTTTTTAAATATTTTTTATTTTGCTTTGCAATTTTTACACTCTCATGAATATCCGCAAAATATTCACTAATCTTTGCATATTGCATCAATCTCTTTTTTCGCCCAAATGTTACCACTTTCGTAGATGCGTTTATCACCAAAGCTACGGTTTTAGAGAAAAATTCAATTCTTTTTTTACTAACCGCTACATATACAACCAACGATAGCATAATAAATACACCCAAATTCATCAGTAGTGATACTGGTATTACCCATTTTGCTTCTTCTGGTATCAAATTCAAAGCAAGCAACACCATAATAGCGACTAAAGCCTGCGCATAATTAACCACCGTAGTTACCGCATAACGAAAAATATACAAAAAACTCGCCTGACCAGCCGGCACCCCAAAAGGTCGCAACCTATAAGTAAGATAAGCCAATCCACCCAAACCACCCGCTGGAACTGCATGATTCACAAAATTTAACTCTGTAGATATTAAAAGAATCTCTTTATTGCTAAATTTCTGCACATTTTTTTGCGTCCTTAAATATGAAAAGAAAATCTGCCCACAAGCAAAATACATAAATAATTGTTCCGGTATTAATAAAAGCAACACAAAAATATTAGTATCACTAAGATGATAAAAAGTATCTACCATATCCGGCCAATTTTGATACACTACATAGCCCACCAATACCGCAGTTAAAATTGACAAAACCGTCCGAAAAGAAATCCACTTACGTTTCTTAGCCATAGCACAATTATATCACGTTCAATCCGCTAGTTATAGCATAAAAACGCAGTTTACGCTATAATATATAATATATGTATTTATCTGTATTAGGGCGTCAAAGTGATATATCCATGGCTGAACTAGAGGCATTATATTCTAATGTCAAAAAAATCGGCCTTTGCCTTGCAACTTTCGATAGTAAAGAAACTCCAAACATTGATAAGCTAGGCGGCAGCATTAAAATCGCTGAAAAGTTGCCACAAAACCCTCTAGACTATTTACGCCAACTACCAGAAGGCAAAATTACCCTAGGAATTAGTGATTACTCAAAAAATGCTACCAAAAAATCGGCCGCAATTGAAGCCCTAAAGCTCAAAAAAATCCTATCAAGGCACAATCGCAGCGTTCGCGTCGTTGAAAATAAGGAAGCTATCCTTTCTACAGCCACCTCTTTGCATAATGGCCTCAGTGGCAAAAATATCCGCAAAATAGAATTCATCAAAACTAATAGTGCATGGTATAAAGTGATCGGCATACAAGATATCGATGCCTATTCAAAACGCGACCAAGCTCGCCCAGCGCGTGACGCCAAGGTTGGTATGCTCCCACCAAAACTTGCTCAAATTCTAATTAACCTCTGCGGACCACTACCAAAAGATTCTTGCATCCTTGATCCCTTCTGCGGCACCGGAGTAGTCTTGCAAGAAGCCTTACTTATGGGTTATCACGCCTACGGCACCGACATAAATGAACGTATGGTGGATTATTCTGAAAAAAACCTGAAATGGCTTGAAAAACTTGAAAAAAGAACTTCTGATGCTTTTTTTCAAGTTACCCATGGCGACGCTACATCTTTCAAATGGACCCCGCCTATCGATGCCGTCGCTTGCGAAGGCTACCTTGGTAAACCTATGTCTAAGATCCCCACCGAAATCAAATTAAAAACCGAAAAACAAGAATGTAGCACGATAATCCTTGGTTTTCTAAAAAACCTAGCAAACCAAATAGAACCAAATACGCCTGTCGTCATAGCTTGCCCCGCATGGCTCCGCGAAGATGGTGCATATTCACGCCTTGAAATCATTGACAATATTCTTAAACTGGGGTATAATGTTAACAATAAATCGCGCGAGGGGCTTCTTTATCATCGAGAAAAGCAAATCGTAGCGAGAGATATAATAATATTAAGGAAAGATTAAATGTCACACGTAAAAGCTGGCGGTACCGCCAAGAACGTCCATAACAATGCTGGCCAGCGCCTAGGCGTTAAGCGCTTTGGTGGCCAAAAAGTCAAAAACGGCGAAGTATTAGTTCGCCAAACCGGAGCCACAAAGATTGCTGGCCCAGGCACCTATATGTCGCGCAACTTTACCATTCACGCTGCTAAAGACGGTGTTGTCACATTTGTTAAAACCAAAAAGACACATTTCTCCGGCAAAAGCTTACCAAGAGTACGCGTAGAAGTTCGTTAAATAAAAAATAGCCCCGAGGGGCTATTTTTTATTTAACAATTGCAAATTTATTTTTACCCTTCTTTATTATCGCAACTTGATTTACTGCAATATCTTCCATTACCTTTGCACCATTAATAGATACCGCGCCCTGCGCCACGAACTCACGCGCCTTCTTTTTCGACTCAGCAAGTCCAGTATCCACCAATATATCCACCAACATTGCGCCTCTAGCAACTACTGGAAGATATGCCGCGAACTCCGTAATTTCATCCTCTGAAAAATCCTCAAAATCTGTATTTTTATCAAACAACGTACGTGATAAATTTTCCACCGCTTCCGCATTCTCTCTCCCATGAACCACACTAGTCACGCCAAACGCCAACGCTTTCTGCGCAATACGCTTTTCTGGAGCCTCACGGTGTTCGGCTAAAATTCGCTCGATCTCATCTTTATCTAATAAGGTATATATTTTGACCAAATACTCTACTGCTTGATCTGGTTGCCCCAACCAAAATTGATAGAAATCAAATATTGAAGTGTAGTTACCACCGCCATTGTCAGAAGCAGCCAACCATATAGCATTGCCCTCAGACTTACCAAACTTCCGTCCCGTCACCGGGTCAATTATAAGTGGCGTAGACCACACATCTGCCCTAGCATCTTCTAAGCGACGAATTAAATGTATACCAGATGTACAATTTCCATATTGATCAGCTCCACAAAGCTGCAAATCTACTCCATATTCCCTATACAAATGCAAAAAATCATAACCCTGTATCAAAGTATACGAAAACTCCGCATAACTTATGCCAGAACCACCCTCACCAATCCGATTTTGTACAAATTGCCGATCCAAAAGCTGCGTCATCGAAAAATTCTTTCCTACTTCACGCAAAAACTTCAAATAGTTCATATCTCGGAACCAGTCATAATTATCCACCATCACCAAACCTGGCGTCTCGAAATCCTTCACGTCGCCATCACCAGCATTGATAACTTTTTCTATCTGACTTTTAATGCAAGCCTTATTATGCTCAACTTCTGCTAAAGTTTTCAAATCCCTTTCGCCGTTTTCTTTTGGATCACCAATCTGACCAGTCGCACCACCTACTAATAAATATGGTTCATAGCCATGCCGCGTAAAACACGCGCACATCATCAATGCTGCCAAATTGCCAATTGTCAAAGAGTCCGCCGACGGATCCGCTCCCCAATAAAATTTCTTTGGCTCCCGGCTATCCAGCTCCTCTGGATTATCAATAGTCGTTTCAGCTATAAAGCCCCGGTAAATCAATTCTTCAGATAATTTCATACCTCAATTATATCACAACTCTTCACCCAACCTAGCTTTGTTTGCCCATTCGTCAGCCATTTCATTGAGCTCTGTGCCTACATGCCCTCTGACCCACACTAATTTCACGTTATATCTGTGATATAGATCATAAAGCTCCTGCACTAAATCTAAATTTTTTATTGCTCCACTTTTCTTTCGCCAATTATTCTTTTCCCAAACAGGCGCCCATTTAGTTAATACATTTATCCAAAATTCAGAATCCGTATGGATCTCACAGCCTTCATCACCGGCATATTTTATTGCGGCAATCAAAGCCAAACCTTCCATTCGAATATTAGTAGTATCCTTATCCTTCCCGAGCACCACCGGAAAGCCACCGTTTGCGTCTTCTATTACGGCAAAGCCACCTGGACCAGGATTTGGCTCAGCACTACCGTCAGTCCATAATATCTTCATATATCTGATATTCAGTGATCATCCAAGGATCATCATTACTGCCATTCCCTCTCAAAACCACCGTATCATGGCTGAGTATCCTCATTAAATCTTCTTCTTCCTCACCCTCTTCTTCATCCACTTCTTCACTCTCCTCTTCTACTAGGTCCACACAAACGCCAGCCTCGTCATCATACATACCACTCTTTTCAACTTTTATCTCGCCATCCTCAGTAATTTCAATCACCCTCCAACACGTATACTTTTCGTCGTCATCTTCATCACCGAACCTCACATAGTAAACTTCCTCTTCTTCCGACCCATCCTCTTCAGAATTTACTTCCAGCTCCTCCATCACCGACTCCTCGATGATATCAGAATTCTCATTCTCCTCTTCATCTCCTTCGGCCAAATCCATCAATAAATCATATAATAACACCTTGTCTTCAGACTCATCAATCTCGTCATTTAGTTCGGCCGCATCCACCTCTTCAGCCCTCCATAAGGCATAAAGAGTAACATCGTTGGCCGTGGTCTGATTTATGTTATATTTATCACCAGGCAAATAAACCATGCTAGCTACGCTATTTGAGTCAATACACTCAGAAACGCCATTACTTAGGACCGGCTCTACCACACACCAACCAACAAATTCAAAACCGCCCCGTGTTGGAATATCGCTAGAAATCCTTATACTATCACCACTTGTATTGCCGGCTTGAGTCTCCGGCAAGCCAGTCACCGCATCGTCCCCAGTATTATCGGCATAGTTTACAATATAGTTTATTGGATTAGCCACATATTCCAAAACAAATGTAGCACCATCACCATTGTTGCTAAACGTATAAACGCCTTTTGGATTGGCATAATCTGCACGCACACCTAAACCAATCGTGTAAATATCCGCATTTTCTACCCCATTACTGCTATTGGCCGAATCAGTCACCCTAAGCGTTGTGGCCACAGCCGTAGGAGCTGGCAAATATACGTCATTATTCGAAATATTCACATCACCATCCCTATAATAATTTGGCAAATATCCCCATTTATTGTTCAATGCACTACTAACGCGTCCTACACCATTAAAATCATCATACGAAACAGCGTCCGCAACAGACGACAATCTATTGACGCCATCCGTAAGATCCGTACTGTCGCTATTTGACCTTATCATCAAAGTATATCCGGTATAGTTATTCGTAGAAATCGAAAAACTTGCCTTTTGATCCTCTTCACTAGTCGCAAAAGAACCATCCGGAGATGAAACATTAAGACTAACGCTGGCAACACTATTGATGCTATCAAAAGTTAACGTGCTCGAAACAAAACTATCAGAAATCGCCTCTGTAGAAATCGGGCTAATACTTAACGGGTGCACCGTCAAAGCTACAAGAGATGAAAAAGCGATAAATGATGAAAAAGCTAAAGTTCTCAAAGCTCCACCTTTTATTGCAAGATGTTTTTTGTTACATTTTTGTTTTGCTGCACCTCCCCGAAAAGAGAAGGTACACTTATGACCTTTGTTCATAACACCATGTTAACACAACCATTTTCATCTGTCTAGTGCTTTTTTAGAATTTTATTTCAACTTATTCCCACACGGGCAAGTCATCCGGAAATGGATCAAAATCTTCATCATCAAAATCAGTGAAACCATCACCGTCCTCATCTTTATATCCAGAAGAACCATATGGATTATAGCCTAGTTCTGTCAAAAATCGTGATGGCATATTATAATTTCTGCTACCAAAAGAATACCTAGAAGCAGCATAAGTTAAAAATAACCTCTTCATTGCTCTCGTCATGCCAACATAAGCTAAGCGCCTCTCTTCTTCTAAAGACTCTTCGTCTTCAATCCTTCCGCTCGGGAAAAGCCCGTCTTCCATCCCAACCATAAACACTACCGGAAATTCCAAACCCTTAGCCGCATGCAATGTCATTAAAGTTACCGCATCCTTCCCGCTCGCCTCATCTGCCGATGACATCAACATCGCATCCGCCAAGAAATCTTCAATCCTATCATATTCTGCAGCATTCGCTTTTAATACTTCTAGATTCGCCATTCTATCATCTACGCTCGGGGTACCGTCATCCATCAAAGACCTAAAATCAAAATATTCCACAATTTCACCAACCAAATCCCCGGGGTTATCGTCCGGCTTCACTTTTCTAACAAATTCCACCAACTTCGCCACGGCATTCCTAGCCTTAGCCGCATTCAAAATTTCCGGTAAATCTATATTTTTTAATGGCTCATTTTCTATAGAATCTATTGCTGATAATATTTTAGTTAGTGAAGCTTCGCCCACTCCAGACAATACGTTTTTTACCACTCGCGCCAAACTTACTTTGTCTCTCTCATTTACAACTAATTTCATAATCGCAAGTACATCTTTTACCTCCTTGCGATCATAAAATCTTACGCCGCCCACAATTTTGTAAGGTACGTGCAAATTTATAAAAGCTTTTTCAAAAGCATATGATTGCGCATTCGTTCTATAGAGCACAGCAAAATCGCCAAAATTTGGAAATTCTACCCTCATGTTTAAAATTTTTCGCGCTACAAAATTCGCCTCTTCCGTTTCATCTCTCAAACTTTCAATATCCACCGGTTCACCATCGCCAGCTTCTGTAAATAAAACCTTATCCGTCCGAGTCTTATTTTTATTGATCACTTTTTGTGACGCCGCTAAAATATTTCCAGTGGAACGATAGTTTTGTTCCAATTTAATCACTTTTGCTCCGGGAAAATCTCTCTCAAAATTTAAAATATTTGTAAAATCCGCCCCTCGCCAAGAATAGATAGATTGCCAATCATCCCCCACTACACAAATATTTCGTTCTTCTCCTACTAGTAATTTCACCAACTGATATTGTATGGTATTAGTATCCTGATACTCATCAATTAGGATATATTTAAATTTCTGCTGCCATTTTTTTCTAATTTCCAAGTTTTTACTAAATAATTCCAAAGCCTTGAGCAACAAATCATCAAAATCTAACGCACCGGCTTTTCTTTTCTCTTCCTCGTATCTCAAAAATACTTTCGCTATTTGTTTTTGATTTGGATAAAATGCCTTCGCGGCATATTCTTCCGGCATATTACCTTGATTTTTTTCATTCGATATGATCGACTGGATTGATTTCGGTTTCAAATTTTTATTATCTGATAAATTTAAGTCCCGCATCACTCTCCGAATCAAAGATATTTGATCATCCATATCATAAATTACGTAATTCCGGTCCAAACCCGCTGCATCCGCCTCGATACGCAAAATCTTCACGCATATACCATGGAAAGTTCCCATATATGGCATAAATGACCTCGATGGAATCGTGCCAAGCAATTTCGCCAATCTTTCCCGCATTTCATTTGCGGCCTTATTAGTAAAAGTTACCGCCAAAATATCGCTCGGCTGTACCCCATGCGCAATCAGATTCGCAATTCTATGCGTTAATGTCTTGGTTTTACCACTTCCTGCCCCCGCCAAAATCAACAGTGGCCCCTCAAGCGTTTCCACCGCCTCTTTTTGCATGCTATTTAATCCACTAGTAACATCCATTTTCGACTATATCCCAGTCAACGGAGTAATGTCCGCACCAAGATGCCTCAATCTTGCCGCAAAATCTTGATATCCACGATTAATTGGGTAAACGTTTCTCAAAATCGAAATGCCAGGCGCAGCCAACATCCCAATAAGCACCACCACAGCCGGCCTCAAAGCCTGTGGCGCCACTAATTCAGCAGATCGCCAATTCGTCGGCCCCTCAATATACAGCCTATGTGCATCCAATAATTCCACTTTCACATTCAAATTAGCCAATTCCGTAGTATAAATAGCTCGATTCTCAAATACCCAATCATGTATCATAGTGCGTCCATCAGCTACAGCTGCAATTACAGAGAAAAATGGCAAATTATCAATATTTAAACCCGGAAATGGCATTGGATGAATCTTATCCACTGGCGCCACCAATTCTGACTTATGTATTGTAAGATCCACCAACCTAGTCCTACCATTTGCTGAAAGATATTCTGGAGATTTTGTATATTTAGCACCCATTGTCTTCAAAATTTCTAACTCTATCTCAAGAAATTCTATCGGCGTACGAAGCAGCGTAATCTCCGAATTAGTCACAAGCGCCGCAGCAATGAAACTCATAGCTTCTATCGGATCCTCAGATAAGTTATAATCCACCTCCTCATCAATTTGAGATTTTCCTCGTACTACCAAAGTAGTCGTACCAATTCCAGAAATTTTAACACCTAATTTTTCCAAAAAGAAACAAAGATCTTGTACCATATAGTTCGGCGAAGCACCTACGATGGTAGTTCTGCCGGGCGACAACGCTGCCGCCATTAATACATTCTCTGTAACTGTATCGCCTCTTTCTGTTAAAACTATATAACGATCCTCGTACTTAGTGAGCGTCTCTTGATTGACTTCTACTTCATAATAACCGCTATTCTTCTCAGCATCCACCCTTAAGCCAAACGATTTCAAAGCTTGAAGATGCGGCTCTACCGTCCTAGTACCTAGTGAGCACCCACCAGCATATGGTAACTCAAATTTCTGGAAACGATGCAGAAGCGGACCCAAAAACATAATAATCGAACGAGTTTTACGTGCTGCTTCAATATCCATTTCGTCAAGCTTTAATTCGCGTGGTGATATAATTTCTAAGTCACGATGGCGATTCTGCCAATGGCATTTCACACCTATGGACTCTAATACTTCAATAATCCGAAAGACTTCTTCAATCCTCGCCACTCGGTGCAATATCGTCCTGCCTGAATTCAAAAGTGCCGCACAAAGAAGCGCCACCGCCGCATTTTTTGAAGTATTCACAGTAATCTCACCGTGTAGTTCCTTACCGCCACGAATCCTAAAACTCTGCGATACAGAATCATTTATAGAGAGAATCTGATTCCCCAAAGCCTCAGAAAGCTTTTTGATCATTTCAAGTGAAATATTTTGTCCACCTTTTTCTATGCGGTGAATCGCAGATTGACTTGTACCCGCAGCCCTAGCCAACTCTTCCTGAGTCCAGCCTTTTTCAAGCCGCATTTGTTCTACGGTCTCGCCAATTACCTGCTGATATGTCTTTACTTTTGCCATAAAAAGATTATATCACGGCACGAATATTTATTCAATCACATTTAAGCCTGGTAGATCTCTCCCTAGCAAAAATTCAAGAGCCGCTCCACCACCAGTAGATACTAGTGAATATTTCAAATTTTTATGATCATCCATTAAATTTTCCACAAATCCAGTCGTATCGCCACCACATATTACCGTTTCAGCATCTTCTTTTTCACCCAACATCTCTGCCACAATCGTAGAGGCTGTCGCATAGGCTGGATCCTCGGCCTTGCCAAGTAGCCCATTCCAAATTATAGTCTTTGCATCCGTAATATATCCCGCTATCTTAGTGGTGGCAACCGGGCCCACATCTAATTTTGCGCCCGTTTCGTCTATATCAAAATCCTCTGCCACATACACCTTATCATTGCCGCTATACCCATCTGCTGCAATTTTGCCACCTACCACAACCTGATCCGCCAGTTTGGCAAATTTTTCAATCAATAAAGCCTTGTCTTCACCTTTTGACCCGCCAATAATAAACAGTAGCGGCCTTGTTGGATTTTTAGTTACTTTTTCTAAATTCTTTACCTCTTTTTCCAACAAAAGCCCTGCATAAACCGGTAAATAATCCGCCACCGCAGCAGTTGAAGCGTGCGCTCTATGCACAACTGCAAAACCATCTTGTACATATACCTCGGCTCCAGTAGAATCAATAATTTCCCTTATGAAATCTGCCGAGTTTGCCTTCTCTCCTGGGTAAAAACGCAAATTTTCCAATACCAATATCCCGCCTTTTGGCATCTTGGCCACCGCTTCCTCCACATCTGGCCCAGAAACATCGTCCACAAATGCCACATTTTGCATTTTTTTACCTAATAATTCGGCTACTGGCCCTAGTGAAAGCTTTTTGTCTCTACCCTCTGGCCTGCCTAAATGCGAAATCACTATTATTTTTGCTGCGCCCTTTTCCCTTAAATATTCCAAAGTCGGCAGGCTTGCCCGTACTCTTAAATCATTCGTGATCTTTCCGTCTTCCATCGGCACGTTAAAATCCGTTCGTACCAAAACTACTTTACCTTTTATTTTTGCATCGCGTACAGTTTGCATATTTTCCCTTCTGCTCACCCTTAAATGTACCTTACTTGTATCGTATCGGTACCTATTTTATCCTTATCGCCAGAAACAATTACCGTTAGCAAATCTTTTTCTCCATCTTTTACCCGAAGATATCCATTATTTTTCAATTCCTCGGCTAATCTATATCCTACATCCTCAGAATACGGTCTCACGAAAGCCGAATTCGCATAAATTAATGCCAACTGATTTGCCACCCTTGGGTTCGAAGTCACAGAAATAATTGGTACATTGGGCCGCTGCGATGCCATAGCAAATGCAGTCGTCCCAGACGCCGTCTGACAAATTATCACATCTGCGTTTATCTTCTCAGCTAATCTCGCCGCTGTGTTGGAAATCGCACCATAAACTTCAGACTCACTCTCTGCTTTTTTCGAAATCTGAGCTACGCGAGAATGATTTTGTGCATACAAAATTACTTTTTTCATCTCTTTTACGGCCTCTACCGGATACTTACCGTTTGCCGTTTCATCCGAAAGCATTACTACATCCGCTCCCTGCACTACAGCAGTCGCCACATCGGATACCTCTGCTCTAGTTGGCTCCGGTGAATCCACCATTGATCCCATCATCTGAGTAGCCACTATACATGGCTTACCGTGCGCTCTACACATAGCTATCAATTTTCGCTGAACTATCGGTACTACCTCAGCCCCAGCTTCTACTGCCATGTCGCCACGAGCTACCATTATACCATCCGCCATTTTTACTATTTCTTCTAGATGTTCGTCGGACGAAATCGCTTTTTTAGTCTCAATTTTTGCGATCACCTTCGCTGTCGAGCCAAAAGACAAGAGTATTTGCTTCAATCTTTCTATATCGCTAGCGGACTGCACAAAAGATAATGATACATAATCTATGTCCCGGCTCGCCCCATATTCTATGTCTGCCAAATCTTTCCCTGTTAAAATATCCCCCCCAAAATCTGTATCAGGCAAATTCAGCCCTTTTCGCGACATTATAAAACCGTCATTTAATATTTCCACTTTTATAGCTGTACCTGAAATTATCTCCTTTACAATAGACTTCACCTTGCCATCAAACATCGATAATGGCTCTCCTACACGCACTTTTTCGGCTAAATTATACTGTACCGGCACCGCCATGCCACCATCATGCACAAAATTCGGATCAGCCTCAAGTATCAGCTCATCCCCCTTATACAAATCTAAGTGATTATCTTTTATCTCCCCCAATCTAATCTTCGGACCCTGCAAATCTTGCAAAATCGCCACACTACGCCCCTTTTTTGCTGCTGCCGCCCTAATCCATTCAATGTGTTTATCACGCTCTTCATTGGAACCATGTGAACAATTCATTCTACAGCCATTCACACCCGCCATAATTACTTCCTCTACTAACTCCGGCGTATTTGTTGCTGGCCCAATCGTTGCCAATATTTTTGTTCTCTTAAAAAGTTTACTCATATACTCTATATTACCATATTAAAGTTTTTATGGTAATATGTAGTTATGACAACTACCAAAAATAAAAGGGTGCGCCGAACTTTAAATTCCAAAGCCAGCCCCGCCATTAAATACACTGTCTTGACAATCATTGTCTTATCGATGATGGCAGTCATTTTAGCCGCACTCTCCGCTATGCTTTCCAACCCAGAACGAGTAGTTAAACAAAAAATTACCGATATCGCATCTGATTATTACGAAAATTACCTCTACAAAAAAGCTCTCGCCCCCACCGACACACAATCTACCGCCGAACTAGCCGAACGCTACGCAAACTCCGGCTTTCCAATTATCACCCTACGCCAACTTCTCCTTTTTAACAACGGACGCTATGCCGAATCTGCCAATATTATCACCTCTTTTTGCGACGAAAACGACACCATTATTACTATTTACCCAGAATCTCCATTTTCCTCTAAAAATTATCACATAGATTACCACTACGCTTGCACATTTTAAGTTTTTTTGTTATAATTAAACGGTATTTGCATTTTATGGTCTCGTAGTATAACGGTTAGTACATCGGGTTTTCATCCCGACAACGCGGGTTCGACTCCCGCCGAGATCACCAGAATCAGAAGAAGACTCCAAAGGAGTCTTATTTTGATTTTTTATGTCTTAAATATTGACTTTTTAGCATAAGTGTGCTATAATTAGAAGTATCTGAGGGGGCAAAGTATACAGAAGCTCTTTAAAAAATTTGAGGAATTGAGGTGTTTAATATGAAGAAATTTTTAGCATTTACAACGGTACTGGTGATCGCAATCTGTATGTCCACGGTTCCAGCCTTGGCGTTAGCCGGATATTCCGGCTACTGTTACGACGTTGACGCTCGTAACAACCAAACAATTCAGTCCTACCACGGCGGTTGGATCGAAGATGGAAATGGCGCTAAGTTTGTCTGTGATGACAATTCGTTCATCACAGGTTGGTGGAAAATCGGACAAAGCGCACAATCGTCAACTTGGCGATTCTTTGACGAAAATGGATATCTTGTCAAAGGATGGGCCGGATTCGACGCGGCAGACAAGAGAGTTTGGGATAACTCACAAGTCGTTAGACAAAGGTTCTTTGACTTAAACGACGGACATCTTTACGAAGGTTACCAAACCATTTCCTGGGGCGGAGTAAACTACAATTACTACTTTGCACCCTCCGGTAACGGAAATTACAGGAATGGTATCCTCGTAAAGAATGCGCAGGCTCCGAACGGCGCTTGGGCGGACGCAAATGGCGTCCTCCAGTGGAATAACCCTAACTTTGTTGGACAAGTCGTAATAGATCCTTCACAACAGGGTTGTCCTATAGGTCAAAATGGCACCGCCATGAACAACCAGAGTTATCTGGGGACATGGACAATGCCCTACCAGACTACTGCTCAAACAGTATACCCTGGGCAAACTCCTGAAGTAGTAACCAATGGCAACACCGGTTGGATCAAAACTGGTAGCTATTACCGCCATTACACAAATGGCAAGCTAGATAAAGGCTTGACAGTGATTGGCGGATACAGTTACTACTTCGATAGTAGTGGCAATATGGCAACCGGCTGGCGCACCGTTGGAAGTAGCCATCGATACTTCGACAAGCAAACCGGAATTATGTATTTCGGCGGCTGGGCGGAAATTGACGGATACAGCCATTACTTCGACGCCAACGGTGTCAATTTGCGTGATACCATCACCCCTGATGGCTATTACGTAGGGACAAACGGCAGATGGGACGGAAAAACCCGCCTATCGGCATATGGTCCCGGATTTTAAACACCCCTCAGAAAAAAGCCTCGGGCTCTTGCCCGGGGACTTTTTTATGCAAAAATCAAATCAATTTCAAAAACTCCGCCTCTGATAATCTCGGAATTCCCATTTTGTCAGCCTTATCGGTCTTTGACTTTCCCGGCTTCTCCCCTACGATCAAAGCCGTAGTATTCTTCGTCACACCAGAAGTTACCGTCGCACCAAACTCACGCAATTTATCCTCGGCCTCCTCCCTCCCCATCGAAGCTAACGTACCCGTCACTACATAAGATTTACCTTCTAGCGGCAACGTTCCTCCGGCCTCATCTTGAGGCCACACACCAAGCTCACGCAATTCTTCAAGCATTTTTACGTTGTCATCATCCGAAAACCACGCCAAAATCGACTCTGCCACCACTTCCCCAATATCCGAAATCTCAAGCAGATCTTCTTCCGTCGCCACCATTAAATTATCCAACGATTTAAACTTTTTCGCCAGACTAATAGCTGTCTGTGTGCCCACATGACGAATACCGAGCGCCGTAATAAATTTAGCTAAAGTTGGCGTCTTAGTTTTAGCTATTGCCTTAACCAAATTCTGAGCTGATAGCTCCCCAAACCTCTCTAATTTTGCCACCTCTCCAACTTTCAAACGATACAAATCTGGCAAACTTTTCACTAGTCCGGTATCCACCAACGCCTCCACGTTTTTTTCACCAAGACCCTCAATATTAAGTGCCGGCTTTGAAGCATAATATTCAATCGCTCGTTTCAAAATAAAATCACTTGATTCGCCTTTTACCCTATATACCGCCTCACCTTCCGGCCGCACAAACGTAAGTTCTGGATATTGCCGCCTTAAAGCTTCTTTGAAGTCAAATCTTTCCGCACCGTCTGGACGTAAACTTATCAGTACTTCCTTCACCTGCGGAATAATATCTCCAGCCTTGTAAACTATCACCGTGTCGCCAATCCGCACATCTAGTCTCGCAATCTCATCTGCATTATGCAAAGATGCATGCCTTACCGTCGTTCCTGCCACTGAAACCGGATCAAACAGCGCCACCGGCGTAGCCGCACCAGTCCGCCCGATAGATATCACTATATCCTTTACCTTAGTCGTAGCCTCCTCAGCCGGAAATTTATATGCAACCGCTCCACGCGGAGTCTTGCCAACAATCCCAAGCTTATCATAAACCTTACGGTCATTTATCTTTATCACCATCCCATCAGTATTAAATGGCAAAGTCTTACGATACTCATCAAGCTTATCAATATATTCAAATAAACCCCTTGTATCATCTCCGCCCCACACTTTATCCTCGCCAGAAGTCTGAAAACCTAAATCACGCAACATTTCATAAGCCTGCTTGTGTGTCGGCAAATCCGGCTTTACTAAATCATAAGCTACAAATTTAAGCGGGCGACTCGCTGCTACTTTTGGATCTAGTTGCCTAATAGATCCAGCCGCCAAATTCCTCGGATTGGCAAATTTATCCTTTAACTTCTCAAAATCCTTTTTGAAGATGACAATTTCTCCTCTAACCTCAACTTCAGAAGGAATACCCTCCTCCGAGGACCGTAAGCTCGGCCGAACGGCCTTGAGTGTGTCCGAGGAGGACAGGTATTCTTCTGAAGTTGAAAGTTTAAGTGGTATATTTTCAATCGTCTTCACATTCAAAGTTACATCCTCACCAATCAAACCATCTCCCCGCGTCACTGCTTGATAAAACACTCCGTCACGATATTTAAGCGAACACGCCAACCCGTCCATCTTAATATCCGTAAAAAACTCTGCAATTTTACCACCTGGCACCAACTTCTCATTTCGATTAATCCAATCTAGCACTTCCTCACGTGAAAACACATCCGCAAGACTAATCATCCTCTTTTCATGCGCCACTTTCTCAAATTTATCTAATGGCTTTCCGGCTACTCGTTGTGTTGGCGAATCCGGCGTAACTAGTTCTGGATATTCCGCTTCAAGCTGAGAAAGTTCATGTTTTAACGAATCTGCCGCCGCCTCACTCATAATCGATTCGTCTAGCACGTGATAATGATAACGATAATCGTTAATCAATTCTCTCAATTTTAAAATTCTAGCCTCAGCCTCACTTTTTATCATACCTAGCCCTTTCGTCATTCAACAACCACCTATAATATAAATACAAATACGTTGCGACATATACTACCGAAAAACAACCAAGCACAAATACCCCTCCACCCACAATTTGCCAACCTGTTACATTCTGTATTAAGCCCACCGGCACCATCACGACCAACCAAATAACTAACATCATAAGGACCAATATCAAAAGTCTCAAAAACATCTTCATTTTTCGCCCCTTCATCATTTCAGAAGAAAGCATCAAAGCTTCTACCGGATAAGTGCCCGGTACGCTCACTGCCACTAATCCCATTAAACTACTGGTAACAAAAAATGCCGACACTGCCACTAGCCCTAGTGCCACCAATACGAATATCGATCCGTAAAAAACATTACCAAATAAATTCGTCTCTACTGCCGAAGAATACCCAATAATTAAAAGAAAAATCGGGATACATTCTGCTAGTAAAACCACCAAAACTATTAAGGTAGGAATTATCGGCCCCATTGCATTATATATAGCATCACGAAAACTAATTTCTTTCCCTGCCGACAAATGCCTTAAAACAATCAAAGTCGCAAGCCACAACATCAAAATCACTAGTACCATTATTATAACCCATGCATCATCACTTACGCCAAGTGATACACCACCTAACACAGCCGCCACTATCATAAGTGGCAAAAACAATTTATAATTTTTGAAAATAATCTTAAAACTCTCGACCAAATGCCTAACAGGCTTCGATATATCAGGCACCATATCTTTTTCTTTAGAATGTTTTTTTACCATGTTCCAATCTTTCAATTCTTTTTTCAATCGGCGGATGCGTACTAAGTAAATTATTAAAGAAACCTTTCCTTAAAGGATCATTAATATACATTGAAGCCGCCGCCACATTTTGGTTTTTCATTGGCCGACTATGCGATTGTAATTTTTTTAGTGCATCAATCATCCCTTCTGGATATCTAGTAATATTCACCGCCGAAGCATCCGCAAGATATTCTCGCTCCCGTGACACCGCCATTTGCGCCAAAGCCGCAATTATCGGCGCAAATATCGCCGCCAACATAATTAAAAGATACCCCATCGGGCTACCCTCATCATTGCGACGCCGGTTTCCATAAAACACCATCCGAAAAGCCACATCCGAAATCAAACCAACTACACACACAAGCCCAAACACTATCATCGACACCCTAATGTCGTAATTTTTCACATGTGACATCTCATGCGCCATCACCGCAGTTAATTCCTTATCGTTCATGATATCTAGAAGTCCAGTAGTCGCCGCTACTACTGCATGCTCCGGGTCACGCCCCGTCGCAAAGGCATTTGGTGCCGGATCATCAATGATATAAACTTTCGGCATTGGCAAACCTGTAGTAATGCTCAAATTTTCCACAATATTATAAAAACGCGGGTTATCTTTTTTAACAATTTCATGCGCACCAGTCATCATCGTTGCAAGCGAACCAGATGCAAAATATTGTATAACCGCATAGATTATAGCTACCACAATTGTCCACACCGCAACCCACGGGTCTTTAAAATAAACCGCAAAAACCGCCGCAATTACGCCAATCATCACCACAAATGCCAACATAATCAGCACGGTTCTACGTTTATTCTGCGCAATTTGTTTATACATTATTTCATCCTAAATTGGGGAGAGAAACTCCCCAATCTTTAAAATTTCACTTCCGGAGCTTTTTCAATTTTAGCTTTTTCGGCTTCCGCTACTTCAAAATATTCGCGCTTCTTAAAATGTCCAAACATATTATTCACAATATTTGAAGGAAAAGTCATAATTTTCGTATTTAATTCTTTTGCTCCAGAATTATAGAATCTTCTAGCTGCCTGAATTTTATCTTCTACATCCTGAAGTTGAGTCTGAAGAGTTTGAAAATTTGTATTTGCTTTAAGTTCCGGGTAAGCTTCTGCGATTGCAAAAATCCGCCCCAATGCGTTTTGCATAGCATTCTCAGCATCAGCCGCTTGCTTTACGGTCTTAGCGCCCATCACCGCCGAACGCGCACTAGTCACCATCTCAAAAGTTTCTTTTTCGTGCTTCGCATAACCCTTTACGGTCTCAACTACATTCGGGATCAAATCTGCCCTATATTTAAGCTGTACAGTAATATCACTCCAAGCTTCATTTACGCGTTCATTCAAGCTAACCAAACTATTATAAGCACCCACAATTATAATCACCAGCAAGATGATAAACGCTAGCACAACTAATATTATTCCAATTGGACTCATTACCGCTCCTTATGTTAAATATAAGTACATTATATCATAAAAAACAAAAATGGTGCGAATGAAGAGACTCTGACTCTCGATACGAAGTACGAGAGTTAGCCAACGAAAAAAGGCCTTCGCGGCCCTGTAATGTGGTGCGAATGAAGAGACTCTAACTCTCGACCTCTTCCTTGGCAAGGAAGCGCTCTAAACAACTGAGCTACATTCGCACGTACCCTAATTATATCATATATTTACATTTTTTGAAAAAAATAATATAATAATTTTATAAACTTAACCAAAATAAACATATGGACATATTTTTACAAATCTTGTTACTTATCGTCGGATTTGCACTTTTGATTAAAGGTGCCAATTGGCTCGTGTCCGGAGCTTCGTCTATCGCTACAAATTTCAAAGTTTCAAAAACTCTTATCGGCCTCACCGTTGTGGCTTTTGGCACCAGCGCTCCAGAGCTCGCCGTGTCAATCAGTTCGCTCGCTTCTGGCTCTACAGATATGCTTCTCGGCAACGTCATCGGTAGCAACATTATAAATGTCCTACTCCTAATTGGTGTCGCGGCACTCATTTGTCCGATCAAAGTCAGTAAAGACACCGTCAAAAAAGAATTGCCCATCTTGCTCCTTATTTCCACCGCACTGGTTGTATTATTCCTAGATATTTCTCTAGCTAACGGTATTACAAACGAAATCACCCGCGGCGATGCTATTATTTGTTTGTTATTCTTCTGTATCTTTCTTTATTACCTCATCGTCATGGCCAAAAGAAATCGTGATGCCAAATCAAAAAAAACCGAAAAACCAAAATACAAACTCGGTAAATCTTTCCTTATTACAATTATCGGCTTAGTTGGTCTTGTCATCGGTAGCCAATTCGTCGTCAACAGTGCCTCATTTATAGCATCTAGTATTGGCGTATCGGAGCGTATTATCTCGCTCACTGTCATAGCCCTCGGTACATCCTTACCAGAGTTAGTCACGACCATCGTAGCCGCCCGCCGCAAAGAAACCGATCTCATCGTGGGTGACATTATCGGCAGTAATATTTTCAACATTTGCATTGTCATGGGGTTACCAGTTGCTATTTTTGGCACTATCACACCCGAAAGTTTTCAAATGATCGATTTATTTATGTTGGTTTTCTCATCAATTCTACTTTTTACCCTCACTCGTCACGATCATAAAATTTCCCGTTCAAACGGTCTCCTCATGTTGGCTATCTTTGCCCTATATTATGGCTTTATCATTTACGGAGCTCTAGCATGAACTGGCTCATATTAGTTGGTGTCGCAGTACTATTCGATGTCTTTCGTATTTTTATTGACAACTACATTTCAGATGTTTATTATAAAGGTCGCGAAGTCGCTGCCCAAAAACTATTTTCCGCCTACGCCAAAACAATCATTGGTATCATAATCTTAATCGCTGTTGGCTTTAATTTTAGTCAATTCGATCCACTAACCATGTTTTTGTTATTCCTGTCCGGCGTGCTTTCCAGTATCGCCGAAATCCCATACTACGTAGCCCTTGGCATCGAAAATTCTACCAACTTGGGCATTTTCATCCAACTCGCACCGATTTTTTATCTCATACTTGGCTGGCTCTTCCTTGGCGAAACCTTTTCACTTATTCAGCTTATAGCTATCGCCATCATCCTCGTCGCGCCAATTCTTATAGTTCTTACCTCGCGCAAGCGTAGCCGTAAAGTCAAAATGCACGCCATTTTTCTAGCTTTTCTTTACGTACTAATCAGTGTCATAGGCAACCTGCTATTCACCAGCGTCAATGCTGGCAGACTCGAAACCGACATTTTAATAGAAGAAATCGCCATCGTAGTCTTTGGTGTTGGTATCATGGATCTTATCATTATGTACATAATCTTTCCCAAATGGCGCAAACGCTATCTCCATGTTCAAAAAGCCAGCAAAAACAAAGTCCTCGTCCCGCTTAGCGCCAGCTTAGTAGTCGGTGTTATCAAAACTTTTGCCTACCGCATGGCGCTCATTGCCGCCCCAGCTGTCGCTTTAGCTTCCGCCGCCTCAGATTCAGTCGAACCAATTGTGATTTTCTTTATGGGTATCGTTCTTACTCTCATATGGCCAAAGTTTGGGCGCGAAAAGCTCGACAAAAAAACCGTCCTTGTTCATCTCATTGCTACCGTAATTGTAGTAGTTGGCATCGTTTTGATGCAAATGTAAGATATTCTGTGTTATAATAATCCCAGGTGGTGCTTTGGCGGAGTGGTTACGCAGCGGTCTGCAAAACCGCGTACACCGGTTCAATTCCGGTAGGCACCTCCATTTTTTCTGCGAAAATTATAATTGTATTAGCGGCTTCTTAGTTTTAGCTAACTTTGCCGCTTTTTTGATCAGAGCATCCACCTTTGCATGATCTTCGTCTTGCTTTTTCTCATCAAAAGCCTGTTGTTGACGCTTCAAATCACCATAAAAACCAGTACCTCTAGCCGCATTCCAAAACAATTTTTCACACGGAACATCCGTGTACCGCCACGGCTTATTAAACAAATTAAAGTGTATCAATTTAGCTTCTTTTGGCAATTCACCATCCACCGGCTCCATATTCCACCATTTAGAAAGATGCTTTATCTGCCCTTTTAAAATCACGTTCAGATAATCCTGATCTGGCGCCACTAAATCCGCGTCGTATTTGTCGATCAACTCAACCATAGTGGACAAATAATGCATTTTGCGCATCTTTTTTAGATCCATTACCATCACGCCAGAATTAACATACTCGTCATGTGGCACGCCCACTGCATTATCTACATAATCACGAAACTCTGGTACCACCGTCACTTTCGGGTCCACCATCGCTGCTACCACTTTTTCACCAAGCTCAGTATCAAATAATTCACCGATATCGCCCAACAAAATTGTGTCACTATCTATATACACAGCCTTTTCATACATTGGGAAAAGTCGCGGAATAAAAAATCTATAATAATACACTGCTGCCGAAAAGAAATCACCCATCCCTCGCCGCCGAGAGCAATATTTTATCACCGCTTTTAAATACAAATTATTGCTAATTTTTCTAAATTGCAAAGCAACATTATTTGTTACCAAACTCCTTAGCCTAATCCTGTTTGGTAAATTCATCCCATCGTGTAAAATTATCACACGATAATACCTATTCGGATCCACTTTCCTCGTCAATGAATGAATCGCTGCCGCCGCGTAAGGAACATATTCGTTATTTATGGCAAGAAACACCGGTACTACTTTTGTATATTTATTTAACGGATTCCCCGTTGCAAAAATACTCATTTTTTCTCTTTCTTTTTATACTGAAAATATTCGTAACTATTTTTCTTACTATATTTTACCATAGAATCATAAGCTTCTTTGGCTAATTTTGCCCTGCATTTATCTTCGTCAAGCTCAATATCCGGATAAAAAGGCCCATCTACATAAATATCCATCCTCGGCAAATCACCATGTTTCTTGTCTTTACGTTTATGATATGTGGTAATCATCGTAAAAATCGGCAAATTATTCCGCACGGCATATTTAAATGACCTATCGCCTGCCGGAAACTTCCGCGCTTTCGTCGCATATGGCCAAACATGTGCCTCCGGATAAATCACCAAACAATTTTTCTGCTTCAACCTTTTATCTACAGCGTCATTAAAGGCCTTCTTCTCTTCCTTAGTTTTGCCAAGCGGCATTCCACCAATCAGTGGCAAAAATTTCCCTATCCCAGGTACTTTCAAATTCACTGGGTTGATAATTGTAAAAATCCTGCGATCCGCCGCAATCGCCGGCCCGAATACATCATGAAATGGATTTGTATGATTCGCATAAATCACATAGCCTTTACCTTTGGCTTCCTTCAATTTCTCACGCCCATAGACTTTTACCTGCCAATACCCCCGCTCATAGTACTGCCCAAATAATTTAAAAGCCCGGTATAATACCGATGAATACATCCGCACAAAAATATTCCTTGGAATAAATTCATAACCTTCAGGTAATCCAACTTCTTTTTTGTTTTCTTGCTCGCTAGTTTTTATTGGATCGTCTTCTTCAGACTCATAATAAAACACTCGTTCATCTTTAGGGATGTCTTTTTGAAATAATTCTGCTTTTGCCATTATAAATTATCTTTTAAATTATTATATTCATTTAATATATTATCATATTCAGTAATTTTCAATATTTCATGAATCTTCTCCACCTCAAATGGTTTTACTTTTTGTACTCTAAAATATGGCCAAAACTTAAAATTATTTGAAAAATGATGCAGCACCGTATCATACCTTGGTCGCTCGCCTTGCTCATTATATTTTCTTGGCATCAATTTACGCTTTTTAATAGATTTATTAAGTGCTGCCTGATCTGCCAACATCATCCACCTTTTAGCGCAAAGCCTCACCGCTTTTTCAAACATCTTCGTTTTTTTACATTCTTGCATATTAAATAACATCACGCCAGAATTCATATAATCAAAATTAAATAATCCATTGTAATGATAAAAATTCTTCCCATAGATATCGAGTACTCCCGCCGCTTCAATTCCATCTAAATCCATCTCATAAAACTCTGACAAATCTTTGCGGCACACTACGTCGTAATCCAAATACAATACTCTATCTAATTTCGCCAATTCTGGTATTTTATCCGCATAAAGTCTCAGCATTGAGCAAGGCGTAAAATACGAACCCATATTTTTCTTCGGCAAATTCTCCACAAACGCATCTGTCGCATCAATCAGTTTCACGAAACTCTTCGCATTTTTTTCCTTCACTAATTTATTCAAAAAATCCGCCGACTTTTTTGTAAAAGCCCGCGTATTGTCATAATTTATTGTCAAAATATAAATGTTTAACGGCTTGTTGTTATTTTCAACTAGTGACAAAATGGAAACCAGCACACCACGCTTAATCCCCTCATCACCGCAATATAATATATTCATACAAAATCCATTGGTGCCCGAGATGGGACTTGAACCCATATGGTTTTCACCATTCGATTTTAAGTCGAACGCGTATACCAATTCCGCCACTCGGGCACACCCTAATTATATCACATTCTTCCCGAAAGACCTATCACTAACCAGATTATTTCATAACCTCCGCCCACGGCAAGCGCTACAATTGCAGACCTCAACGCATCCTTCGCTCTTATCTGATATTTTCTATTTGTCCAAATCACTGCCCCCACCGTAAAAATTGCCACAAACAACGCCACCGGGATCATCGCAGTGCCCACTCCGCCAATTATTCCGATCATCGTAGCTCCAGATGTTCCCAAACCACTAACGTCAGTCATCCTTCCCAGAAAATCTATAATTACCCCCGCTGTTACCACAACCGAACTAAAGTTCGCCAACCTCTCACAACTCTGGCGCATGGCTTCTTGTCCTCTGCTAAAACCTTTAATCTTTGGCATACCAGAAAAATCCAAATAAGCTGAATTTAATCTTACTTGTTTTTTATTCTCTTCTTCTATCGCTCGCGCAGCCTTTTCGCGTTCTTCCTTTATTCGTTCCTGCTTCCTGTATTCTTCGTTCTTCAAATCATCCTCTGTCAAATTTTCCATCATTTTTTACCTCAAATATTTTACTGCTTCGCTTGCTGCCACTGCACCATCAGCCGCCGCTGTCACCAGCTGACGCAAATCTTTTGTCCTACAGTCCCCCGCTACAAAAACACCCCGACAAGACGTATGGCAATCTTCTTCAGCCACTATATAACCATCTCTGTTTAATTCCACCAATTCAGAAAAAATCCTTGTATTTGGTACTCGCCCAATCGCTACAAATACCGCCACCGCATCCTCCGGCACCGGATCATCGTGATGAATATGATAAACTTTTGAAGCAATATTTTCTAAATACTTTATCTCATGTTTTGCCGTGTTTCCACTCCCCACCACGACCACTGGCTTATCTTTATAAAGAGTACCGTCACAAGTGGCACAATACGAAATCGGCCTCTCGCCCACATCCTTCATTTGCTTTTCACTCAACTTCCTCGGCTCCGTACCTGTCGCAATAATTATCGCACCGCATGAATATTCAGAATCGTCAGTTTTTACCCAAAAACCAGAAACTCCATCTTTACTATCCCTATTATGCGAAACTTCGATTACCTCTTCATACTTAACTTCCGCACCGAAATTATTCATCTGGTGATATATTTTTTGCGAAAATTCCTCCCCAGACACCCCTGGATCACCTGGCCAATTCGCAATACTAGAAGTATTAACAATTTGCCCACCGCATATCTTATTTTCCAAAACTAAAACAGACTTCCCGGCACGACTCGCATAAATCGCCGCCGTCATCCCAGCAACCCCCGCCCCGATAATAATCACATCGTAATTCATAAAGTTATTATATCATAAGATTGTTTACTCTCGGGAGTGCTCAAGGCCGCTAGGCCAAGCTTCACTCCCTCAAGTTAAACAATCTTATGTTTATACCTTATTAATTACAGGTATCACAATCGGCGTATGACCAGTGGCGTCAAAGAGAATATGCGTAATATCTTCCTTGATCTCTTCCTTCAATACCTTCATCTCTGGATCAGTAGAAATAGATTTATCCGTTTTTTGTCTGAGATAATGACGAATCTTTCCAATCAACTCCTCAGAATTATCAAGATAAATAAATGCACGCGACACGATATCTGGCGTCTTCATCAAATGCCCAGTTTTCTTATTTAAAGTCAAAACAATCACAAAAATGCCTTCACGCGAAATATGAATCCTATCCTTCACTACTGCTTCATGTACCGGTTGATCAGCATCATCATACAATTTGTTTCCTACCTGGATCCGCCCACTCTTACGAATGGTCTTATTTGGCATAAGTTCCACGATATCGCCATCATCAGACACCAAAATCCTCTCCCTAGGTATACCTAGTACATTTTCCGCCATCTCAGCATTATGTTCAAGCATGTAAAATTCACCATGGTAAGGCATATAATTCGTTGGGTGAAGCCTCGTCACAAATTCCACATGATCTTCATAATAAGCATGTCCCGAAAGATGCAAAGGCCCAATATTCGTAAGGTGCGTCTTACCATTTTGAATTACCTGCGCACCCTCGCGGAGTAGCCCATCCACCGTCGAAACCACATGTGGCTCATTGCCAGGAATTGGGTTAGATGAAAACACTATCGTATCCGTAGATTTTATCTTTATATACTTATGCGCCCCTGTTACCATTCTATTCAAAACTGCATTCAGCTCGCCCTGAGACCCAGTGCACACAATACAAACTTTATCGTCCGGAAGTTTAATAATGTCTTCCATTTTCATGATCGTGTCTTTTGGTACTTTAATGGACTTCGCACGCAAAGCCACTTCTACGTTATTGATCATCGAAAATCCTGAAAACGCTACTTTACGCCCCCTAGCAGCTGCCTCTTTCAAAATCAATTCAATACGCAAAATTTGCGAAGAAAAGCACGAAATAATCACCCGGCCATTCGCATAATGATCCATCACGCGACCCAAATTTTCACCCACATCATACTCAGAATGCGGATGTCGCCCAGGCGAATCAATATTAGTAGACTCATTCAACATCAAATCTACACCTTCTTTTGCCACAATTTCATCTATCCTGGCGTAATCAGTCTGAATTCCCATTGGCTTTTCCTCATGACGCCAGTCGCCAGAAAGATAAATCAAGCCATTTGGTGTCCTCACCACTATCGCCGCATTCCCAGGAATAGAGTGCAAAGTATGAATAAATTCCACTGATAAATGCTCAGAAACCTGGATTTTCTCATGTTTAAACGGATCTACCACCTGATAATTCATTTCTGGCACATCTTCAAGCTCGCTCATCTGTTTCTTGATCATCCCTATCGTAAAATCAGTTGCATAAATCGGCGTCAAATGCGAAAATTTCGGCAAAAGATGCCTACAAGCCCCAATATGATCAAGGTGCGCATGAGTAAAACAGATCGCTTTCACCTTGTCACGATTATCTTCAAGATATTTAATATCAGGTATCATGTAATTTACACCAGGATAATCTTCCCCCGCAAACAACACTCCCATATCCACCACTATCATCTCTGACTTATATTCTATAATGGTCATATTTTTACCAATACCAAACTCGCCCACGCCACCGATCGGAATAACCCTCACCGCTTCCGGATCCGGACGCATCTGCTTCAACTTAGCATTAGTCACTTGCTCACCACCATAGCCATTGTAGCGAGATTTATTTACCGGCACTCCTATAATGTGCTGCGTAGCCTGCGCATTTACATCTTGAGACAACATTCTCTGGTGATGTACCATATCGCCTTTTTTCACTGATACAGATAGATTCACCTTTCTCTTTTCAGCCTCCTTTTTTGCACCCTCCTTTGTGGCTTTTGCACTTTTACCTGCAGCCTTTTTGCCATTAGAGGCATTTTTTACCGCTTTTCCAGCGTTTTTGGCTTGACTAGGCTTACTAGCCACCAATTTCGCATCCTTGCCTCCAGGGGCAAAATTTGAGTTAAAATTCCGTTTTTGCGCTTCTTCAAACTGCCTTTTTATATCTGGTAAACGCTCAGCCCTAGACTGTAAAAGCCGCGCACGACGCTCTTCCTCTCTTAAATTCATAAGTTTCCTTTTTTATTATTACAAGTAAATTCGTTACCTCTATTATAGCAAAATTCTTGCATTTTTTCAACCCATTTGCTATAATAAGACTATACATAATTGACCGGCTCGAAAAGAGACGGTTATTTTAATATAAGGAGTAAAATGGAAAATCTAGATTTGAAGCAGATGTCCACCATGGTAGACATCATCGCCGAAGAAAAAGGCTTACCAAAAGATACCGTCATTGATGTCATCGAACAAGCCATCGCTGCCGCTTGGCGCAAAGATAATGGCGATCGCGAAATGAATGTTCGCGCCGTATTAAACACCAAGACCGGCGACGCTGACGTTTTCGTAGCTCGTGAAGTAATCGAAGATGGCCTAGCATACAACCCATCCACCGAAATTCCTCAATCCGAAGCCGGTAAAGACGCTAAACTCGGCGACATCGTAGAAGAAAAATTCAAAGTCAAAGAATTTGGTCGCGTTGCAGCACAAACCGCTAAACAAGTTGTCATCCAGCGTCTCCGCGAAGCTGAAAACAATGCAGTCCTTACTGCATTTGAAGACAAACTCGGCACCGTAGTTACCGGTATGGTTTCCCGTGTTGAGCCTAAACTAGTCCGCATCGACCTTGGTCGTGCCAATGGCATCATGCCGCGTTCCGAACAAATCGACGGCGAATATTACACTGTAGGTAGCCGCATTAAAGTTTACATCAAAAATATTGAGCGCAACGACCGTGGCGCACAACTTATTTTATCTCGTGGTTGCGCAGAATTCGTCGAATATCTCTTCCGTCAAGAAGTTCCTGAACTCGAAAACGGCACCGTAGAGATCAAGGGTATCGCCCGCGAAGCTGGTCGCCGCACCAAAATCGCCGTTACTAGCACCGTGCCAGGTGTAGACCCAGTTGGCACCTTCGTAGGCGGCCGCGGCATCCGCGTCCAGGCCGTCATGAACGAAATCGGCGATCGTGAAAAAATCGACATCGTCACCTGGAGTGACAATCCATCCGAGTATATCAGAGAAGCGCTCTCTCCAGCTGAAATCAATAAAGTCGAAATAGACGGTAAAAAAGCCAAAGTTTCAGTATCCGAAGATCAACAATCTATCGCTATTGGCAAACAAGGCCAAAATGTTCGCCTTGCTTCTAAACTCACTGGTTACGATATCGACATCGAACTAGTCAAATCTACCCCGAAGAAAAAGAAACAAAACGTTGAAGATTCACTCCTCTCCGCTTTGGAAGAAACCGAAGAAGAGTAATCATCTTATTGCGAAATGGAAAAATCCCCGCTTGAAGCGGGGATTTTTGTGTGATTAGTTAATGTTGGCGCCAATGAATCTGATTTAAAATAGGTATATCAACCGACGTTATTATCTCTACCCTAGCCCGACGATGCTTATAATATTTCTTTAGTGTCATAAACCTCGACCCAGATATACAAACAGAGTGTATAGATAGCATTATCCAAACAATCGCATGTGCTAACAGAGACACAACGGCCGCCCCAAACATCTGCCAGAAAGAGCACTCTCCAAAAATCTCTGAAGAAACCGTAGTTAAAAGTCCTCCAACGACAAATACAGTCCACGCCGTAAGCATAAAAACGGCTACAATTATACAGTTCACTTTTAAGCTATATCTCTCCGTTATCTCTACAACAGGATTATTCCGATATATAATATCCCCCTCATAACCCCTTTCGGTCTCAAGCCATTTTAGCTTATCCTTAGTATCCTGCGATATGCAAGGATGACAAAGGCCCGCCACTATTGCCGCTACTGCAGCCAAAAACACCAACATAATCCACACTGTTAAAGTACTCATTTTTATTCCCCCTTAATAAATTTTTAGGATATATCATTATTATATCACACTTATGCCAAAAAGTCAATATACCACCCCTGTGGACAAGAAAAAACCACTCCGTAAAGAGTGGTTTCTCCATAATTTGGCACCTTCCTAGTTTCCCGCAGAGCAGTATAATCGGCGCGACTGGGCTTGACTTCTGTGTTCGGAATGGGAACAGGTATTTCCCCAGCGCTATGGGCACCAAATCGTAATAACACGTCAATATTATTACTATTGATGTCCATAAGATGCTTTAATGATTTTAATGACGTCGCGACGTTTGCATTAAACGTCGGTTGCTAGCCATGTCTCCCATGTTCTCGCCGTAAACTACCCGCCGCGTCGCCGCAAAGGCACATAGTTATAATGAGAACATGGAACATAAAAAGGCGATGGACCTATTAGTACTTCTCAGCTCCACATGTTACCATGCTTCCACTTAAAGCCTATCAACCAGATCTTCTTTCTGGAGTCTCCTTGGGAATTCTTATCTTGGAGTGGGCTTCGCGCTTAATATGCTTTCAGCGCTTATCTCTTCCGAATATAGCTACCCGGCGATGCAGTAGGTGACCACAACCGGTACACTAGAGATTCGTCCATCTCGGTCCTCTCGTACTAGAGACAGATCTCCTCAAAATTCCTAACGATCATGCCGGATATAAA
>JAFWHS010000014.1 GCA_017511925.1 Candidatus Saccharimonadota bacterium
ACTCGTCAAAGAGCAAATGAATGAATGTCGCGACGCGATAGCCGCTTTGCAAGCTGAACGCGACGATATTAGCGCCAAAATCTACGATCCTGACCAAGTTCGAGAAATTCTGGAAGAACTTACGAACCAGCTAGATTCCCTTGCTGACAAGATGAAAAGTGCCGACTCGTGGCAAAAGGACCAGTTAGTACGAAAATTGGTTACGAACCTAGAAATTAACAACAAAAATGAGGTCTCCTTCAGATGGAAGAAACCTCTTGAAAACGTCTTTAACCAGGCTCTTAAGAACAGAACTAGGTTTGGTGCGCCTGACTAGACTCGAACTAGCACAGCCGTAAATGTGGCCACTACCACCTCAAGGTAGCGTGTCTACCAATTCCACCACAGGCGCATATCTACATTATAACACATTTCCGCGAAAATAGTGAGTATTTAAGGAGTCTTGTTCTTAGTACCTTTTACCGCCGCCCACGTATCCACATCGCCAAAACGATCTAAAGCCGTCACTAAATGCACCTCGTCTCCGTATGCCCGTACATTCTTGTTGTAAATGTAGGTCAAATTCGCTTGGTATAGACCGATCGCCGGCACATCGCTCACCCAGTGTTCTAGGAAAGTCTCATATTTTTTCGCGCGTAAAGCTGTATCTAGCGTCGCTCTGCCGGCTACTAACAGATCATCCACTAAAGCATTTCGGTAATTCGACAAATTCAAGCCTGCCGCAGTCGCTTGCGATGAATGATAATATGGCAACGGATCCGGATCTGCGCCTAACTCTACTTCATAAAGCAATATGTCGTAATTTCTTCTCGACACTACGTTTGTTACAAAGTCTTGATTTTCTTCATATAGCGTAACATTCGCCTCTAACCCTAGTGCTTTTAGCTCTTCTTTTAATTTTTCTGCTACGCGTGGCAAATACCCAGAATTTACAGTGGCAATATTAAGTTGCACAGCATTCCCGCCGGTCATTTCCCCAATCTTAACTTTTGCTGCCTCAAAATCCTCAGCTGGTATTTGTGGATAGTTTGACAAACGTATTTGCGAATCTATCAACGGGTAGCTCAGTTCCGATGCGTTTGCTGCTTCGGCCATTAGCTCGCTAATATTTATACCTTGACGAATTGCTGCTCGGAAATCCCGATCTTTTGTATAGGCATTATTAAGATTAAAAAACATAAATACGCCGGCATTGATATTGGTATTACGCTTTTCTAAGGCGCCGGAAGTTATCTTGTCTGCATCTAAGCCGGATAATTCCGCCGTAGCTGTAACCGAACCAGCGTTTACTGCTGATATCAAAGATTCCTTATCTCCAAAAGTGCGCACTGCAAAACTACTAAGCATCGGTTTGCCCAGATAGTAGTTCGGGTTCGCTGACAAATAAATAGTCTCACTGTCGTCAGAAGCTGAGATCTGCAGAGCGTTTAAATTGAATGCCCCAGAAGTGACTGGTGCGTTCGAAAACTCGTCTTCCACCAAAGTTTTAAGTGCCGCATCCTTCAGTTTATGTTTTGGCACTATCGGGAATTCAAGAGCTGTCGCAAAATCAGCATAAGCAGAAGATAATTCAAAAACTATTTCGCCATTTTCATTTTCTGATACTTTCACACCCTCCAAGCTGTAGTCGTAAATAGAATTCACTATCGGATTTTTTATCAAACTTACAGTAAACATCACATCTTCATTGGTGATCGGTTCGCCGTCGGACCACACCAGACCTTCGCGTAGTTTTATGGTCCATATCCTGCCGTCTTCACTATAAGAAATACTTTTTGCTAGCCCTGGGCCAGGATTACCAGAATAGTCTACTTTTATTAGTGTCGCAAACATCAATCTACTCAAAACTTTTTCGCTACTGGTGGTTGCAAACAGTGGGTTCATTGAGCTCACGCGGCCAATCGTGGCCTCGGTATAGCTTCCGCCGTCCACAAAAACATCTTCTGCATAAGATCCCCCAAACCAAAATGCCTGAATTGTTGCCACCATCACCAGTGCTAGCACCAAAAGTATCCACTCAAAAATCAAGAGCCTCACATTGCGTGCATGAGAAATCCGCCCGATTAAGTTTTCTTTTAAGTGCTCCTTGCCGTCCGCACTAGCCTTCACAGAGGCTTTAGAAAACTTCCTAACAAATTTTTGCCCACGCTTTTTGAGAGAATTTACCATATTAAGCCGGAATTAAAAGTAGTCCCAAAATTGAAACGACGAACACGACCGAAGAAACAATCGTCGTCACGAATAAAGATTTTTCTAGTCCGCGCCTAGTGGTGTATAACTCGCCAGAACTTCCAAAGCCCGCACCTAGCGACGCCCCTCTTTGCTGCAATAGAATCAATAATATCGTAAGAAAAGCCGATATAAACGTAACCCCTTCTAAAAAGCTTCCTATCTGCATATAACTCCTTATATGTCTACTTTAGCATATTTTTTCTTTTGAGTAAAGAATGATAAGTTATGGCAAAGCGATGCGACTCTTCATCAATCCTGGCGATTAATCTCGCAACATGGGAGCCCTTAGATAGTTCAATTGTGTTATGATTTTGTGTAACTATTTTTACACTTGCCGATTTTGAGTGGTCGCCAGATTTGTCACGTCCAATCACCGGGATACCATAAGGCTCCGTGAGCGAGCTCACCGCATTTACTTGTGTAATCCCGCCATCTAGCACGATCAAATCCGGGTAATCCCACTCTGTATGCTTCAAACGTCTAGTTATCACTTCTTGCATACTTTTTAAATCATCATTTGTAGACGAACGAATCTTAAACTTACGATATTCGCTTCTCGCCGCCGCTCCGTTTATGAATACCACCATACTAGCTACTGTGTTTTCTCCAGATTGATGTGAAATATCATACCCCTCAATTCTTCGTGGTGGTTTTTCTAATCCGAGCATCATTTGCAGCTGTTTTAAGGCCTGGTCAGACGATATATCTAAAAACTCTTTATCAGAAAATACGATCTTCCTTTTTAATTCTTTGAGCCCGGCCAGCTGATCTCTTGCTTCAGCCGCTAGTTCATAATTTCCTTTTGCGGCCTCATCATACATCGTTTTTTCTAAATCTTTTAACAACTTTTCGCGACCACCTTCGAGATATTTAATTAATTTGCGCAAATTTCTCTTGTAATCCTGTGGGGTAGTCTTGCCAATTTCTATCCCAGGGGTCAGCCCGAGATCTGTATCTAAAGTTTTTTTACCGCCATAAGGCTTCGTATAATAAGGAAAAATCCGCCTTAGCATCCGCACGGCTTTTTCTACTGCGGTCTTACCATAAAATGGCCCCACATATGTAGCCTTATCGTCCATTGGTGTACGCGTAAAAGAAACATACGGCACCGCGTCCTGCATAGAAATGCGGACATAAGACACGGTCTTGTCATCGCGTAGCAGTATATTCCATTTCGGCATATATCGCTTGATCATTTCTGACTCCAAAAACAGTGCATCCATCTCTGTATCCACCACGATCCAATCAGTATCTGCAATTTCACGCACCAGAGCTTCGGTTTTTATGTCTTTTTGTACCTTTTGAAAGTATTGCCTTACACGATTTTTGAGTACCGCGGCTTTCCCTACATAGATTATTTCGCCTGCCGCGTTTTTATGAAAATAAACTCCCGGACTAGCCGGGAGCTTAGAAAGTTTCTGTTTCAGCAAGGCATCCATACCTTAATTATATCACAAAATGCCAAAAATGTAAATACCACTAGCGCTTACTCAGCGATTTCTACCTCATATTCTGGCGTCGTTTCATAATCCGTGATATCTACGCCATAAAATTGAGAAAATACGATATTTAGCACATCTGTGTAATCCAAATATTCTTCTGGTGCCTCTACTACTACAGCAGCAGTCGGGTAGCTAAATGATAGATCTGCCGTAATATTGGCGCCAACCTCATTGCTATTACCATTTAGATATACGCGAGTGAAGTTGTTATCCTCATCAATCTCTACGTAGATTTGTGGCAAAACGCTAACGATCTCAGCCAACTCGTCGCCGTCTACGCTTACGTTGGTAGCAAAGCCGCCAGTACAGGCCAACATCTCATTCATAAACCCAGAATTTGTCATTGAGTTGATGAAATTCGCAAACTTCCCTGAATTTATAGAAAGACGATACAAATCATTTTTCTTTTTTGCAATTTTGAGATTTTCGGTAGAATACTCAATGAAAGGATTTGCTTCATACATCGATGCGAAATTGCTACCATATTCGCCCAAATTGCCAGCCGCATCGATTAGGCACTGCGCTGTGGTGCCCATACCGCTTAGATCGCTAATATTACTAAAATCACTGCTTGGGATACGAATCCATTCATCATCAATTACTTCAAATAAGCCAATTGAGCTAAGAACGGAGATTAAATCCTCGCTAGATTCAGAAGTGGTAATCTGTTCTGTAGAAACGCAGTTCATGTATACCTCTTCTTCATCGTCGCTAGCGTCATACTCACCGCTATACAAACAATTATCTGTCACACTCAAACCATTATTGGCATAATTAGTAAGAGCATCACTTACGCCGCTAAGCTTCATATATAAATCACCATCTTTTGTGTGCACTTCATCTGCCGTAAACGTAAAATCTGACCCGTTTGTAAAGTTGGCTACAATTGTAGCATTTGCAGCATTTTCTTGGTTCGCGTTATCTATATTTGAACCGAAAGTTACTTCAAGTGAGTTTACGAATGAAGAATCAGACTCTACTTTGATCGTGCCATTCATATTGACGTACTGAGGGATATCGCCGCTCATTAGTTTTGCGATTGCCTCTGGCACTGCATCTTGCTTCTTATTAAATACTGTTACCATCAAAATCGCTGCTACTGCGCACCCGATTGCTGCCAAAGACAAAATTACTGCAAAAATAAATGCGCCTTTTTTCTTTGGTTTCTTGACTGGCTCTACGATAGAATCTTTTGCGGCCGGCATCTCTTCTGCGGTTGGCTGAACCGGTTGCATTGGCTCCAAGGGCTCAGAAACTGATTCGCTAATAACGGACTCTGCTACAACGGTATCCATCGTAAGCGGACGATTATTTGGTGGTTGCGGCGGAACCATCTGTGGTACAGGCTCTGGCGAAGCAATCGGCTCCTGTGGAGCTATTTGCTCTGGCTGTGCCACCGGTGTTTCAGGCGGCATCTCCACCCCAGGATTTGGGTTGAGAGGATTCGGCGTCCCCTCTGGATTTTCATTCATAAAAAACTCCTTAATTTTAATAATGCTTATGTTAATTTTATCACGTTCGTGATAAGATTGTAAATATGGATAATTTCACAATTTCAAAGATTAAAGCAAGACAAGTTTTAGATTCTAGGGGTAATCCTACCGTAGAAGCTGAAGTTTTTCTCGAAAATGGCGGTTTTGGTCGGGCCATTGTGCCTTCTGGGGCCTCTACCGGCGCCGGAGAGGCTTTGGAGCTTAGAGATAGTGACCCAGAGCGGTTTCGCGGTAAAGGCGTCTTAAAAGCTGTCTGGAATGTTAACTCTAAGATAGCCGATGTCTTAGTTGGTAATTCTTCTGATCCATTCACCGTAGATCAAATGATGATTGAACTAGACGGCACCGAAAACAAATCTAATCTCGGTGCTAACGCAATTCTTGCCGTTTCCCTGGCCAATGCCAAAGCCAATGCTCGTGCCTACAGGATGCCATTCTATGCTTATGTAGCAGAGCTTGCCGGCACTACGGAACAAATGTCTATCCCGATGCCTATGATGAACGTCATGAATGGCGGCGAGCACGCTTCTTGGGCTACGGATTTTCAAGAATACATGATCGTCCCGCGTTCTGCTGGCAATATTGCCGACGCCGTACGTATGGGGGCCGAAGTGTTCCATGCCCTAAAAGACGTGCTAAAAGAACGCAATTACCCCACTACGGTTGGAGATGAAGGCGGTTATGCGCCAAAAGTCCGCGACGGCAACAATGAACCTCTCGAATGTATCAAATATGCCGTAGATAAAACTGGCTACGAGTTTGGCAAAGATATTGCTATTGCCATGGATATTGCCGCTAGCGAATTTTACGATAAAGATCATTATGTACTAAAAACCAACGGCGACTGGAAGTCTGCCGACGATCTCATTAACTGGTACACTTGGATTATAGATAATTATCCAGTAGTCTCTATCGAAGACGGCCTCGCTGAAAATGATTGGGCTAACTGGAAAATCATGACCGAACGCATTGGCGGCCGAGTGCAATTAGTGGGCGACGATTTATTTGTTACAAATGTTAAATTATTAGAGCGCGGCATCACCGAAAAAGCTGGCAATGCTATATTGATCAAGCCAAATCAGATTGGCACTTTGTCAGAAACTATAGATGCGGTACTACTCGCTAAGCGCGCTGGTTTCAATACCATTATGTCGCACCGCTCTGGCGAAACCGAAGATGTGTCTATTGCCCATCTCGCCGTTGGGCTCGGCACTGGTCAAATCAAGACTGGTTCTCTCTCCCGCTCTGAGCGTATCGCGAAGTATAATGAGCTGATCCGTATCGCCGAGACTAACTCTCGCCTTGGTCTGCACGACCCGTTCTAATATATTAACTATTAAAATAAGCCCCTACAGGGGCTTATTTTTGTGACTTTGTGCGATTTAATAATCAGACACGCATCGTATAGACCAGCCAAAAAACCTACTGTTGTTTGTTCCAGTAATAACAAGGTTACTACGAAAAACTAAGTAATCAGCATTGGTGTCATTGTAAACAGTGCTGGACCAATAACTACCATTAAATCCCGCGAGATTTAGCTTGTTTGAACTTATGTTCCCAGACCTGGTCATATAAACTGGCGCATTGAATAATCCCTGATCCGCTTTGTCGCTGTCGTGAATACTATTATATATATTATTTAATTTTGCAAAATCATTCTCGTCACCCGTGGCAGAAACTATCGGTAGCCTCCAGCCTCTAGGACAAATAGAATTTTTTGGGTTCTTGGTGGTGTCGTAATATGTAGATGTGGCAAAACTGCTTGAATTATTAGAGGCAATAGCAGCAGACCAATTGTAATAGTTCCCCACCTTACCATGACTACCATTAGAAGCAAAGGGAATTCTTTGAAAGTAATTTTGAGCAAAGGTATTACTCGCTTTTAGATAGTTACAAGTCTGATCGTTGCTTGTGTTGCAAAGACTAGATTGAAAGTATGTGCCATTGGTATACCAGGAGGTAGATGCGTCGTTGCCTTCCGGGCTGAATGACCAGGGTGCAGTATTACTATTGTACCAACCATTAATTCCTCCACTAGTATTATCTATATCAGTAACGGTACGGCTGCTTGGACTCCACACGATCGTATCTGGTCCATAAGGTTCCTGTATTAAGTAATAACCACCACTATCAGAATAAGCCACTGAATCCACACTATATTCATTTAGGTCTGTATTCATAGAAGTTATTTTTATGCTAGGATTTAGATCTAGATCCAAATTTTGTGTCATCCAAAGCGTAGAATCAGTACAACTGGCTTCCTTTTCTTGCCAGGTAGATCCGGCACCACTTGTACACATTCTGCGCACAGTATATGCTTTATTATCTCTAGAGTCATAAGCTGTAATTTCTTGTCCAACGGCAATGGTAGCCCCCCATTCGTTTACATCTTGCATATAATAATAATCCGGCCCCAAATTAGATGATGGGTGCACAAGTACATATTTCACTTGCCCCTCATAAACGCCAGCGGGTTGACCAAGGCTAATATAGGCAGCATATGTAGCAGTAAGATCTGTGCGTGGATCCGCGAAGTCTATATTAGGGTCTAGACTGGCTACTTTTGTATAGACTTGCGGTATAATGCTGTAGTCGTCATATCCGTTCAATATATCGGGTTTATAGGTACCACTTATGATTGTGGCCGCTAATTTCATAGCCCAGCTTGAAGTGTCTCCTGAAGTAGTAATGCCAGTAGTTATATCATAAGTGCCACCTAGGGCATTACTGTGAAGTACCGTATTGGTTCCTGCAGCTACACCTACATCCCCACCAGTATAGCCTATAGCGTATATTGCGTAACCATGATAATCATTACAAAGGGTTTGGATAGAAGTTAACCCTATATTTTCTTTATACTGCCCATTAATTATAGTAGCTGTGTGCTCGTTGCCAGATTCTATGGTGGCGGTCATAGAACAAGTAGGTTTAACCGTGATGGTCGCGTCGGCTGTAGCAGCTTTAGCGTATGTTGTGGCCAATACTAAGTTGCTGTGGCACATACTGCTAAACAACATAATACTAACTGCACTAATACCAAGCAGTCCAAAAAATTTCTCTTTTTTCTTCATTGTGTGCATGATCCCTCTTTGCCTCACTTTAATTGTTGTTTTACTATTACGCCCCCTTGCGGTGCCACTTATTTTATTTATAGACCATGCGCAAAAAATGGCACCGCAAGGGGTGCAACAATCTAATAACCTACATCAGAGTTCTGATCCAGTTAATGATAACCTTACGGTGCCATTGTTTAACTGGATAAAACTCCAATATAAAAATTCTGATGTTTACGTTATTAAATTGTTGCACCCTCATTATATCACAGGTGCTATTTTTGTGCAACAAAAAGTTTAAGGTAAACTACATTAGTTTGCTGGCTTCACGAAAACCATCATAAAAGTTTTCAGAAATTTTTGGATGACCAATCTTGTTTGCCGCTTTCACTATTTCGTTTAAATCGTCAGTAATCTTAAAGATTTTTGTATCTGGCTTGGCGATCAATTTCAGGTCCAACATCTTCATAATAATTCTATCAAAATTCTTCCAAAAGCCCTTCCCTACTAAGAATACCGGCATTTTCGGCATTTTATCTTCTTGCATCAAACACAAGATCTCAGATAGTTCGTCCATCGTACCAAAACCTCCTGGGAAAAATACAAATACTTTTGCCGCCATCGCAAGCGCTACTTTACGCGCAAAGAAATATTCAAAAGTCAAGCAATCAGTAAGATAAGGATTTGGAAATTGTTCATGTTTTAGCGTGATATTTAACCCAATTGTACGCCCACCAATCTCATATGCGCCATGTGAGGCGGCTTCCATGATGCCAGGCCCACCACCCGTTACTACGGTGTGCCCATTTTTGGCAAGTAATCCGCCTAATTCAAAAGCCATCTTGGAGTACTTATGGTCTTGTGGCAACCTAGCCGATCCAAATACTGTCACCCCCTGCGGGAACGACCGTACAATTTGTAGGCCCTGCCCCAAGTCCTTGGCATAAGCATTGGCCCGTTCGAGATCTGCAATAGATAATTTTTTCAATAATTCCTGTTCAGTTTTTAACATTCTATTTCCTTATATTTTTTGAATTGGCATTGGGTGCAAGATTGTGGTATCAAATAGAGCTCCCGTATTTGCTCCGACTTTACTTACTACCGATGTAGAATTCGCGGAAGCAAATATCAATGAATCTTTAAAACTGTATCCGTTAGCTAGTCGAGCCAGGAACCCGGCACCAAACGCATCGCCTGCGCCGGTGGCGTCCTTTACCTTAGTGTCTTCATAAATACCAAACCTGTAGATTTCTTTACGATCACTAGCAATCCCGCCCATCGGGCCGTCAGTAATAATTACGGTCTGCACATACCCATTTAAGTGGTACAAAAGCTCCAGAAGTACCTTGCCGAGTACTATTTTAGCCGCCTCTGACTTATTTACTAGCAAAACATCAACAAAAGATAATAATCTGATTAGTTTCTTATCCTGCTCTAATTCTTTTACACCTGGATTAAACATGATCTTAGTGTTTAGGGTTTTAGCTTTTTTGAAAAATTTTGCTAAAGTCTCCATGTCTCCACGCAATGTGGTTACGTATATCCAGTCTGGCTGAATCAAATCCAAATCCTCTTCACGGAAATTGTCAAACTTTTCACTTGCTCCACGATAAGTCAAGATCGTGCGTTCTCCACCTTTTGAATCCAAAAGTATCACGGATGTGCCAGTGGTTTTGCGTTCCAAAAAATTCACATAGCTATTATCTACACCTTCACGATCTAAGACCCGCATTATGGCTTCACCTGCCGAATCACGCGCGATATTCCCTAAAAACACTACCTCGTGCCCACTTCTAGCGAAAGTAATTGCAGAATTTATCCCACCGCCACCTATACCGTAGTGCAATTTGTCTATATCTACTTTTGACCCGACTAGTACTTTGCCAAAAATTGCTTCTTCTCCAATTTTTGTCGGAGACAAATCATCATGATCTATTAAATATACATCTTGCAATGCCGAGCCCAAAGCCACCATTCTCGCCATTATAGTACCACTCCATTCTTATCAATTTCTGCCACTAGTTCGTCAAACATATGTGCAGGATCCTCTGCCTGACTAATTGCCGAGCCTACATTTATCACGTCCAAATCTGCGTGCGCCAAAGCACGTACATTCTTTAAGTTTACTCCGCCATCCCATCCAATTTCTAGCTCTGGTTTCATATTGCGGATTAGTGCAATCTTTTCCATCTGCATCATATCAGCCGCTCCGCCTTGCTCGCCAAGCTGGCCAGCAAAGATCAATACATGATCTACTGCATCAATATAATTTTTTACATTTCCAGGATAGGTAGAAGGTAAAAGTGCCACACCGGTGCGTATACCCTTTTCTTTTAACGTATCAAAAATCGGCAACAAATCCTCATCTGCTTCGGCGTGAAGTATGCAAAGTGAAGGCATAAGTTTTAAAATAGTATCCAAATTATCGGACGGCTTTCTTACCATTAGATGTAGATCCGTTACCCAGCCCTTTGGCCACCACACATTAGTAATGTCTATAGTTTCATTCTTTGCAAATACGCCGTCTGTTATATCTATCTGTACGCGCCTCGTAAAAATATTAATTCTTTCTATTTGTGCGCGATATTCTACTTTGTTGTTCGTCAAAATTGTTGGTACTATGGATACGGTTCTAAGCATAATCTTCCCTTTCGTCCAAGCGATTCATGCGTCTTACGCGACGTTCCAATGGTTCAAATTCTGTTTTTAAAAACAAGTCTACTATTCTTACTGCTTCCTCGTCATTCACTCGGTCCGAAGACAAACATAGCACATTTGCGTCGTCATGTTTTTTGGCTGAGATTACAGAATCTGCAGAATCGCAAAGTGTTGCGCGTATACCTTTGAAACGGTTGGCCTGGATCGTCATACCGTGACCAGATCCGCAAATCAATATTCCTAGAGCCCCGCGGTTTTCCCGGACGGCTTTAGCAACGGCCACAGCCGGATCATTAAAATCGTCGCCCTCGCGGTATTCATATACTCCAACATCAGTTACGTTATCATTGCTAGCAGCCAAAAACTGAAGAATCTTTTCTTTTTTTTCTAAGCCTTTGTAGTCTGCCCCAATGAAGATTTCCATTAATTCTCCTTTCCATAATCCACAGCTAGTTCTACCAAACGATTAGAATATCCCCATTCGTTGTCGTACCAAGCTACCACCTTGATCATATCGCCGCCTACGACATCGATCAAAGGCAAATCTACGATACACGATCTTGGATCGCCGATAAAATCAGACGACACCAATTCTTCGTTCGTCACGCCGATTATCCCCTTATAACGTGGCTCTGCGGCCTTCTTTGTAAATAGCTCTACGAGCTCTTCCTTGGTGGTATCGCGTTTAATTATGGCGGTAATATCAGAAAGTGAAACTACAGGAGTTGGTACGCGTACTGACAAACCATTGAATTTACCCTGCAACGTTGGGATTGCGAGTGCCGCGGCTTTTGATGCGCCAGTCGTAGTAGGCACAATATTTTCTGCTGCCGAACGTGCTTCGCGGAGATCTTTAGCTGGAGCATCTAGGATTCTTTGAGATCCGGTATATGAATGTACCGTCGTCATCATTGCTTTATCGATACCAAACTCATCTTCAAGCACTTTCATAATTGGCGCAATGCAGTTGGTGGTACAAGAAGCATTAGAAACAATTTCGTCACCAGAGTCGATCAATTCTTCATTTACGCCAAGCACGATGGTTTTAGCTCCTTCGCCTTTTGCTGGCGCTGAAATAATTACGCGTTTTGCTCCAGCTGTGATGTGTGCCTTGGCATCTTCTGGCTTAGTGAAGAACCCAGTAGATTCAATTACTACATCTACACCCAAATCTTTCCAGGGCAAATTTGCTGGATCTTTTTCTGCAAAAATTGGAATCTCTTTTGAATCTACGATTATAGAATTTTCACCCGCAGCAACCGATTTATTGTAAGTACCGTACGAAGAATCGTGTTTTAAAAGATGCGCCAAAGTCTTAGCGTCTGTAATATCGTTTATCGCCACTACCTCAACGTCTCCGCGCTCCATCAAAATCTTAAATGCGTTTCGGCCGATTCTGCCAAATCCGTTAATTGCAACTTTCATTTTACCTCCTAATATACTTATGTTAATTATATATCAAAAAATCTCTTCTTGGAAGAGATTTTTTGCTGCAATTATATTATCTTGCAAAATGTGCGAATGCACGGTTCGCTTCAGCCATACGGTGGCAGTCTTCCTTCTTCTTGAAGGCTGCGCCGGTCTCATTGTAGGCATCTACGATTTCTGCTTCAAGACGCTTCGCATAAGGCATGCCACTGCGAGCGCGAGCTGCTTGTACCATCCAGGTAAATGCAAAATGCATCTGCCTATGACCAGAAATTGGGAAAGGAATTTGATAGTTAGCACCACCTACACGGCGAGACTTTACTTCAAAATCCGGTGATACATTAGAAATGGCTTTCTCGAGTACTTCTACTGGATTCTCAGAATTCAATTTCTTAGCGGCGCCCTCAATTGCAGAATACACTGCGCGTTCGGCAACTTGTTTTTTGCCGTCGAGCATCGACTTATTGATCAATCTTTGTACATAGATAGATTGATATTTGCGATCAGGATTAACTTTACGCTCTAAAGATTTAGTAGTTTTACGTGGCATAAATTACTTGCCCTCCTTCTTCGCGCCATATTTGGAACGACCTTGTTTGCGGCCCTGTACACCTTGGAGGTCCAAAGTGCCGCGTACGATATGATAACGCACACCAGGAAGATCTGGCACACGACCACCGCGCACTAGCACCACTGCGTGCTCCTGCAAGTTGTGACCTTCACCACCGATATATGCCCAAACCTCTTGACCATTAGTTAGGCGCACACGGGCGACCTTACGCATAGCCGAGTTTGGCTTTTTTGGCGTCTTGGTTGTTACTTTAATACATACACCACGCTTTAGAGGCGCAGCTTTTTCGTAGCGCTTAGTCTTCAAAGTATTCACAATGGAGCCAAGTGCTGGAGATTTCGACTTCTTCGCTAGCTTCTTGCGAGGCTTACGAATCAACTGATTAATAGTTGGCATTAAAATTCCCTTATTATAGTTATTATTTGCCCCGTTTACAGTTACAGCAATAGTAAACGAGATGAAACTCTTCCCTCTATTATACCACTATTTATTAACTTTTACAAGATAATCCAAGGTTTTCTCAATAATCATACGATTCTTGATATCCATCTTGACGTTCGGGTCTTTTAGATTTTTCAAAGCTTCTGGTGATTTTTTGTAAACATCTTTGAGTTCAGCGATCTTGGCATTCACTACATCGTCAGACACAGTAATCTTTTCGGCAATTGCCAAATTTTGCAAGGCCAAAGATCCTTTTACGCGCTGTTCGGCTACCTTGCGAGCTTGTTTCTCCCAATTTTCCATCGTCTCGCCAGCTCGCTTTAGATAATCCTCAAAGCTCATGCCAGCGCCAGCGGCGTTGCGATTGACGTCTTCGCGAATAATCTTCATTTGATCATCAATTAAGATCTCCGGTGCTGGTATGGTGGATTTCTTTACCAAAGCTTCCACTAAGTCATTTTTGTACTTTTCAAGAAGCTGATGTTCGTTTTGGGCAGACAAATTTTTCTTAATATCTTCTTTTAACGCCTTCAAATCATCAAATGGGCCACATTTTTTAGCTAGCTCATCATTGATTTCTGGCTTAGTTACTTCATTGACTTGTTTTAGTAGTACTTCAAATACTGTCTTTGCGCCAGCTAGATCCTTTACGCCATAATCTTTCGGGAAAGTCAATTCAAGATCAAACTTATCGCCAGGTTCATGCCCTACGATACCATCTTCAAATCCTGGGATAAAACTTTGCGAGCCAAGCACCAAATGGTAATCCTTAGCTGAACCCCCTTCAAAAGCCTTACCGTCTTTTTTACCGACAAAATCAATGATTACTTCATCGGTCAATTTTGCTGCCCTTTTTGCAACTTTTTTCTCTGCAAAAGAGCTAGCGATATTATTAAGCACACCTTCAATATCTTTTTCGGATACTTTTACCTCTTCTTTTTTGACGCCTAATTTTTTATAGTCGCCCAATTTTACTTCTGGAATAATATCGGCTGTGGCGGTATATTCGGCAGTTTCACCTGGTACATATTTTGTTACATTTACACTTGGCAACACCAATGGCGATTTCTTTTGTTCTATAAATGCATTAATCACTGTGGTGCGTACTGCGATATCTATTGCTTCAGCATTTAGATCATTTTCTGGGATAAACTTTTTTGCAACATCTGCTGGTACTTTGCCCTTACGGAACCCTTCCACACGGATTTCTTTTGATAATTTCTCAAGCGCCTTTTCTGTAGCGTTCTTTAGATCTTTTGCATCTAGTGTAACGGTAATCTCGACACGAGAATCCGAAAGCTTTTTAAGCTTAGTCTTCATAAATAACTCCTATAGTTTTGACTATTATATCACAATTTTCGCTGAGCTTGTAGTGCGGAAGTGTCTCAGTATATATCTAAGGTCTACGTCTAATTTTACGCCAGGGTTCAAAATATCATAACGATCAAAAATGCCTTTAATTTCCAAGTACATTTGTTCTTCACCTTTGCCGAGTTCACCATCTAGGGCCGCAGCTTTCAAACGCCCTTCTGGTGCACCACCAGTCAATGCGCCACCTTGTCTGTTTACGATAAATGCTCCGGTTCTTAGGAAAGTAATAATTTTTTTATTAAAATCTTCATCTTCAGGATTAAATTTTGGCCTTAAACTATATGTCGAAGAAGAATATGACCCATATAGATCGAGTTCTAAGTTCATTTTTTGCTCAACAACCTTCATATCTTCAATGAAATTCGCTAAATTTCTTGCCGGCAAATAAAAGTTCGTCAATACTGGTACACGCTCGCCATCCTTAGTTTGATTCAAAAAACTCTCTAGCACGTTTTTGAATTCGTTTAACGTGATTTCATTTTTACGCGACTCAACTATAAGCTGGGTAGATTTCGGTAAAGCACTTCTTAGCCCCTCTATCTTTTTGAGCGCAGAATTTGCTTTGTCGTCAAAACATGCATACACCACAAAGCCATTTTCTAGTTTGCTAGTTACGGCGCTAAGCCTCTTACCGGCTTCTTTGGCGGATGTGACAATGTTTAAATCATATATGTTTAGTTCGCGGGGCTTCCAGTCGTTTACAAGATCAAGAAATTTTTGTGCCATCGTAATATCTTCAAAAGTCGCTACTACCCGTTTAGTTTGCGATTTTATTGGTACAGCTCTCAAAATTACTTCGCTAATTATGCCAAGTGTGCCCTCTGCTCCAAAAAACAGTGGCATCAAATCGATACTTTTATTACGCACGGCCTGCGCAATGGTCGGGTAGCCAGCCGAGCCTACTCCATTTTTGCGAATATTTTCAATTAAATCTTTATTCGCTTCGGCAACTTTGGCGACTTTGCTATAAATTCCACCTTCCATTGTTTTTTCGTGCATTTTTCTTGTTAGGCTAGACTTGCTAATTCTGCTAGTTTGCAAAACATCACCATTTTGTAATACTACTTCTATTTTTTCTACATAATTCATTATGCCACCATACTTGCCGGCATAACTATCTGTAGGGCAATTAGATATCAATCCGCCAATAGTCTCATTTTGGTGTCCACCAATTGGCACGGTCAGACCGTGCATTGAAAGCGCAGTGTTCAACTCTTTCAGAGTTATGCCGGCTTGTACGCGCACCAAACGCTCACGGCGGTCAGACTCCAGTAGCTTATTCAATTTTTCCATGGAAATAACTAGTCCACTACCAAGATCAGCACCCATTTCATCTGATCCGGCTCCACGCACCGTTATTGGTACCTTCATGTCTTTAGTGGCCAATTGGTAACAAAATCGCATCAATCTACGAATATCTTCTGTCGACTCTGGCAAAGCAACGTATTTTGGCTTAATTTTTAATACTGACCTATCAGTAGAATAGGCTTCCAAGATATCCGGGGTATCAAAAACATTTCCAACAATCAACTGATTCAAATACCTCGTAATTTTTCCCATCCCTTATCCTTCTTATGATTATAACACACGTCTTTCAAAAAGCATATATAATTCATTTTAAAAATTGCCCCCTATAAAAGGGGGCGCGTGAGTTTTAAAATCTTTTTTATCGCGATACGATTTTAATTTTGTGCATATAAAGTTCAATTTTCATTCCCGTCTCTCTTGAATGTTCTGCGATACGATTTTCCATCCTTTTTCTAACATCATTTATCCCCCTTCCTAAGCCTGCTGCATCTAGCGGCGTAATAACTGACCCCAATATATCATACACTAAATCTACCATTATCTCGCAGACATCGTCTGGGTAAAGATTGGCAAAGTTCCTCGCCGCTACTGGTATCAATTCCGGTATTGGTGAATAAGTGATGGACCAGGTGATAGTCGCAGTCGCGCCATCTACTAATTCAAATTCGTCAGAGATAAAATCCGAAGATCTTAGTCCAATATCCAAAATGGATATTCTTTGTATTATTGGTATTACTAAAACACTTCGCCCGATTACTACTCGCGGTACTCCGTTGCGGTCGGTTGCTCCTAGTCCGGTTATGATAAAGGCTTCATCACTGAGTGGCGTATGTATGCTTAGTATTAGAGCAAATACCAATGCAAACAGGCAGCATAGTATATATACGGCTATCATAATACCCCTCCTTTATCTATAAAAGCTAAAGTCTTAGGGAGAAACTTTGTAAAAAACTCACAAAATACAAATGTACACCCCCTATGTCATTTATTTTTATCATATAACTTAGGTTTTGTCACCAATGTTAATTTTATCCTTTGGTTCATTTTTTGCTATAATCATAATATGAATAATTTAGTAGAGGTAGAACATTTTCAGATGTCTTTCGACAGCAAAACCGTTATCAAAGATTTATCTTTTGCGGTCAAAAAGGGTGAAATTTTCGGCCTTCTTGGTGCCAACGGCTCTGGCAAAACTACTACCATAAGAGCATTATTGGGATTTTATAAACCCACCAGCGGCAAACTTTTATTAAACGGCAAAAAATACAACCCAGAAAATACCAAATTAACCGTAGGATATTTGCCGGAAGAGCGCGGTCTTTATCGTAAGGAAACCGTCATCGATACTATGGTATATTTTGGCAATCTCAAAGGCCTAAAAGACCCCCTTGCTTGGAGTCAAAAATATCTAAAACGCGTCGGCCTAGAAGACAAATCTAGCGAAAAAATCGAAAAACTATCCAGTGGCCAACAGCAAAAAATCCAACTTGGCATCACCATTATGAATGATCCAAAGCTATTAATTCTGGATGAACCAACCAAAGGTTTTGACCCAATGAATCGCCGACTTCTTATGGAGATCATTGAGGAGCTTCACGAAAAAGGTACTTCCATCATTATGATTACGCATTATATGGACGAAGTCGAACAGCTTTGTGATCGTGCGCTACTTCTAAAAGACGGCACAGTCAGAGCCTACGGTACAATCCCCGATATCAAAAAAGAATTTAAAAATAAAAGCCTTGATCAAATTTTTGTAGATATATATGGAGACAGCCATGAATAAAAACACTTTAAAAGTTGCAAAATTTGAAATCATTCGCCAACTCAAAAAACCAGCTTTTTGGGCTGCGACTCTGCTTATTCCTCTGTTGATTGGTGTTATCTATTTCATTAGTTTCATTTCCGCTCAAAGTGTAGAGACTGAACCAACCTTTGACGAAAACACCAAGATCGCTATCACCGATGATGCTGGTGTTTTGTCTAGCAACGTACCATATCTCATTAACGGCGACAAAGATTACGGTATCGAAATGGTCAAAAATGGTGAAGTGGATTTATATTTTTACATCCCAGCCGATTTTGCTGAAAGCAAAAAAGCTGACTTTTACCATATTTCTGAGGGCCTAGAAATTTTCAATAATGATGGCAATATTCTAAAAATGATTTTATCGCAAGATTCTGCTAGCCGAGTAGATGAACTTGATGTGATTGCCCTAACCAGTGGCTATGAAATTGTAGACAACAAACTCGCGAAAGACGGCGCCGACTCAAATGCTCTTGGCAGAGCCATTATACCTGGTTTTATCGGTGTCGTATTTTTCATGTTTATTGCACTTTGCGGCAATAGATTTTTGCTCACTGTAGTCGAAGAAAAAGAGAACCGCATTAGTGAAATGATTTTAACTTCTATTTCATCTAAGCATTTAATTGTCGGTAAAATCATTGCTCTTCTTGCCTTGGGGCTGGTTCAAATTTTAGCACTCGTAATACCAATTCTGGCCATTGTATTCATTAAGCGTGACGATGCTTTTATATCATCTATATTGTCAACGATCGAAATAGACCCGGTTCTGATCACATTAAGCGTCATTTTATTCATCGCTTCTGCAGTTTTATACGCCGGGGTTTGCGTTTTCGTCGGGTCATTAGTCTCCACCGCACGAGACGCCTCGTCATTTATCGGCCCAGCAATCATCTGTATGGTCTTTCCGCTTTATTTTATGCAAATGTTTATGGCTACTGAACCAAATCTTATTGTTCAAATCTTCACCTACTTCCCACTTTCGGCGCCGATTGCCTTAATGCTCAGGAGCTGCTTTGGCACTATTGACACATTAGGATTTTGCATTGGCATCGCGGTAGTGGCAGCTTCAGCAGTCGTTGCCATTTATCTCGCCATCAAAACTTTCCAGAAAAACGCTATTAATTTTAGCATAGCTAAGCCTAAATTCTTCAAGAAATAAAAAACACCATCATTCGATAGTGCACTCAATAGCGTGGTGCCCGAGACAGGACTTGAACCTGCACACCTAATGGCATATGCTCCTAAGGCATACGTGTATACCAATTTCACCACTCGGGCATTAATAAGATTATAGCATAAAACATCAAAAAAGGCGAACCGATTCGCCTTTTTTGTGAAATTAAGCTTCGCGCTTTGCCATTACGGCTGCGGTTCCAAGCGCAGTGAGTATACCTAGAATAATAGCCACTGGCATCAAATCTTCAGGACCGGTATTTAGCAATTTAGAGCTACTGCTAGTAGCAGCTTGAGTTTTGTTTGTTGTAGCTGTAGTGCTAGAGGTGTTTGTATTATTTGTGGTATTAGAACTTTTTGTAGTTTCTTCCGAAGCGGTTGATTTCTTAGCTTCTTCGCTGGATTCTTCCTTCTCCTCACTTTTCTCTTCGATCACAAACGACGCATTGTCGTCTCCGCCGAGATTTTTGCGAGCAGATTTACCAGTTGCTACCACCACAATTGCTACGATAAGCGCCAAGATCAAAATCACTGCCCCAGCAGCAAACAAGATTACCTTGCGACGCTCCTTTTTCTCTGTATCGAGATTATACATAATAAAACTCCTTACATAACCATTATACCACACTTTGTCAAAAATGTCAATTGAAAAAAGGTCGGTGTGAGAACCGACCTAGTGAAACTCTGGAGTGCAGGGCCTTTTGTTTAGATACTTTAATCTTATTTGGTCCAAATACTTTTCTATATAATATTTCGCCAAATCCAGATTATGCTCTAAATAATTGCCGCATTCGGCTGGTCCCGCGCCTGGGATCTTGGTGGAATTCAAGATGTATCCGCACATACTTTCTACCAGCCTTACTACTTCCATCTCTTCGAACTTTCCTCCCAGAATCAGATAAAATCCAGTCCTGCAGCCCATCGGCCCAAAATACACGATATTGTCTTTGTACCCAGTACGATTTCTGAGATAAACTGCTCCCAGGTGCTCTATCGTATGCAAGGCCGACTGGTCAATGGGTGGCTCTCTGTTTGGTCTCGTAAAACGTAAATCGTAAGTCGTAACATATGCGCTACAAAATCCCTTACCGATCTTGTCTACGCGAGACTCATAGATGCCCGGCTCCAGCTTTTCGTGATCAATCTGAAAACTTCTGATAGTATTCATCATGACACCTCCTAAAGTGCAAAATTTTGAGTAAACTCAATATTCAAAATATACAATATTTAGGCACTTTTGTAAATACTAATTCTTGCTCCGGCGTATTGGCGAGATTTTAAAAACTCGAGTCCAGGTATCTCTGGAGCTTCACCAGGGTGAGATAATACCAATATTCCACCGCTAACCAAAAACTTTACTAGGTCTTTGATTTTATCAGCATCAAACTTGTCATATGGTGGGTCAGCCAAAATCAAATTAAACTTCTCTTTGGGCTGAAAATTAGCGATATCGGATGTAGCAACTTCAGCTACGAGCTCTAGCTCGGATAGATTCTTTTTTATTACGCCAGCGGCAGCAGGAGATTTTTCTACAAATACTACTGATTTTGCTCCGCGGGATAATGCCTCTATCCCTAGCGCGCCGCTTCCAGCGTAAGCATCTAAAACTGCAGCCTCCAGCACATACCCAGAAATCATATTAAATAGTGCCAATTTTTCCCTTGCCCCCATCGGGTGCGTGGCCCCACCGGGCGTTTTTAGTGTCCGTCCTCTATATTCTCCAGATGTAATTCTAACTATTTCCATATTAATTTAAAGTCGTAATTTGTTGATATTTCGAAATAATTCGCATTAATTCCTTATATTTTAACATATTTTCGTCATTTTGTAAAAATTTACCCACATCTACCTGTGCGCGGTGAATAAGTTTTGTGTCGGAGAGTGATGCGATTCTAAGATCTAGCGCCCCGTGTTGTAATGCGCCATAAATTTCACCTGGCCCGCGTAATTTCAGATCTACTTCAGCAAGGTGAAATCCGTCGCACGATTTTTCTAGCTCTCTTAGTCTCCGCGACGGCTGAGCATCCCCAGTGGTCATAAGGTAGCAATAAGATTTTGCCGTGCCGCGCCCCACGCGCCCTCTCAACTGATGTAATTGCGCCAGGCCGTATCCTTCAGCATTTTCTATCACCATTAGCGTAGCATTCGGCACATCCACCCCTACTTCTACCACCGTAGTAGATACCAAAATATCAATCTTGCCAGAAGAAAACCTCTCCATAATTTCATCTTTTTCGGCTGCCTTCATCCGCCCGTGTAAGAATTCTATTCTAAATTTTGGCAACATTGCTTTTAGCTTTTCTGCGCGCATTTTTACAGAGGTAGTTTCGGTGCGCGGATTATCGTCTATCGCCTTACAAATCCAATAAACTTGTTGTTTTTTAGCTACTGTCTCACAGATTTTAGGATATAATTTAGCTTTTGACTCAATTTCTGGCAAAATAAAAGTTTCAATCGGTTGTCGCCCTTTTGGCAGTTCATTTAATATCGATACGTCAAGATCGCCAAAAATTGTAAGCTGTAAAGACCTCGGTATCGGCGTAGCTGTCATAGCTAGAAGATGTGGCGCCAGCCCATCAGGTGATTTTAACGCTAATTTTTGCCGCTGTTCCACTCCGAAACGGTGTTGCTCATCAATGATCACTAGCGTCAGATTTTTAAACTCTGTATCGTCGGTGAGTAGTGCATGTGTCCCAATAATCAAATCAACTTCTCCAGAGGAAATCTGCTTTTTGAGCTGCATCTTACCTTTCGTCGCCCCAGTAAGAAGAGCTGTCTTTACGCCAAATTTCCCAAGTAGTGGCCCCATACTCTCATAATGTTGCGAAGCTAGTATCGCCGTCGGCGCGAGTAGAGCCACCTGTTTTTGCTCCATGATAGCTTCATAAGCCGCAAGCGCCGCTACCATCGTCTTGCCGGATCCTACATCTCCCTGAAGCAAACGATTCATCGGAGTGTCTAGTGCCATATTTTGGAAAATTTCCCAAGCCGCTAACCTCTGGGCATTGGTTAGCTTAAAAGGCAGATTCTCCACAAATTTTTTCACCTTTGCAGCGTCAAAAGGTACCGGGGTGGCTTTTAATTTTTCGTTTTCACGCCGGTTGAGTTTTGCCGCCAAAATCAGCTCAAATAATTCCTCATAAGCCAAATAATCTCGTGCATTTTCGGCAGATTTCAAGGAATTTGGGAAATGTGCCCTAAATAGAGCCTCTTTTCTTACTCCAGTCCTCACGGTAGGTAAAAGATCAGGTATTTCTGCAAATTTATCGCGCGAATTATTAACCAACCTCTTAAAATCCGCCGAACGAATCGCCCCGTGGGCCACGTAGATAGGGTTTAGCGCCGACGATGGGTCGATATCGGATACCAAGGCGGCAGACGGCGAAGTCAGCTGAAAACGGCCATTTTTTAGCTCGTAGGTTCCGGTAAAATAATATTCCTTATCTGGAGCAAACTGTCTAAGTCGGTAACTCTGGTTAAACCATACTACTTTTATTGAGCCAGTATTATCTCTTATCACTCCTTCAGTAATTGATAAATTGCGTTTCCTGGCTTTTCGGCTAGTCAAATTCTCGATCTTACCTCTAATCACTACCTTGCCTGGGCGCATAGCGGCTATAGAGGTAGCCGCCTGGTAGCTCTCATAATCTCTTGGCAAATTGTAAAAAAAGTCCCGCACCGTCTTGATACCAGCTTTTTTCAGTGTTTCAGCTGTTTTTGGGCCAATTCCCTTCAAATTTTCTACACTAGTAAATAAATCCATTATTACTAATTATAACACGCGCAAAAGATACAAAAACAGGCCTCGGTCAGAAGCCTGTTTTATTGGTTTGATGAACTTTAATAATCCGAGACGCAGCGCACTGATAATAACCTACCCTTATCGCCACCACCTCCATATATGACATTATCACTACGAAAATACAGGTTATAAGCATTTGCCATATCATAAACGGTGCTAGACCAATAAAAACCACTATAGCCAGAATAATAAAGGACGGCATCGCGCACAAAACCAGACCGGACCATATAAATAGGACTATTGATAAGTCCGGTACCGCTGCTGGTGCTGCCATTGCTGTTGTAGACTCCAGCTAATCTACCAAAATCAGCATAACCCCTCTGCGAAGATATCCTTGGCAATCTCCAACCTTTAGGGCAAATAGAGTTTTGCGGATTATTCCTAACATCATTGTATGTGGACGACGTAAAGCCAAAGCCGGCGTCGTTAGAGGCAATAGCAGCACCCCAGTCATAATAGTTACCTATCTTACCGTGATTACCATTGCCAGTGAATGGTGTATGGCTAAAGTAGATTGGAGCTACCGTGTTGTTGTTGTTGAGATAGTTACAGGTTCGGGTATCAGAACTTACATAGCACAAATTAGAGTTATATACTTCACCAGTAGTATACCATGGATTATTCGGGTCGTCAGCGTCTGGGTCTGCAGATGCGACATTGCTATACGTCCAATTATAAAAAGCACCAGTGGACGAGTTGACGTTTGCGTTAGTTGAAGAGATTGGCACCCAGCTGATCATGCCTGATGGATCCTTGCTGTAACCATTTTTGTAAGCTTTGTCATCCACCACATTCAGATCTGTATCTTCTGAGGTTAGCCCCATATTCTTATTCAAGTCCAAATCTAGGTTCTGCGTCATCCAAAGCATAGAATTTGTCACAGCACAATTAGCTTCCTTCTCTTGCCAGGTAGAACCATTCCCGTCCATACACATCCTCCTTACTGTATAGGACTTATTGTCACGAATGTCATAAGCGGTGACCTCCTGGCCTATAGCAATGGTTTGGCCCCATTCATCTACAGTTTGCATATAGTATGGGAAGGTATCAATATTGCTTGGGTTTACTAACACATATTTAACCGCCCCTCCATAAGTACCAGCATCTTGGGTAGGGCTAATGTATGCAGCATAAGTGGTGGTAAGTTTTGATCCTTGTCTAGTACTGGCTGGGTTATCTAGGTCTGTATTAGTATTAAAGCTAGCTACCTTAGTATAGCTTTGTGGTACTATATGATAATCACTGAATGACCCGCTGTCATCACTTAGAATATCTGGTTTATATGTACCATCTACACTTGTTAGTTTCATAGCCCAGTTAGATATGTCTCCTGAAGTAGCAATGCCTGTTACTATATCATAGGTAGATCCTAGTGCTGCACTATGAAGTACTGTATTAGTTCCTGCAGCTACTCCTGCGTCTCCACCAGTATAGCCTATAGCATAGATTGCATAGCCATTAGGATCATTGCAGAAGGTTTGAATAGTAGTTAGTCCTATATCTTCCTTATACTGTCCATTGATCATAGTAGCTGTATGTTCATTACCAGAATCTATAGTAGCAGTCATAGAACAGGTGGATCTAACTCTTATTGCGGCGTTAGTGGAAGTGGTTTTAGTTTGAGTGGTAGCTGATACATTATTAATATAGCTATTAGTATATATACTACCAAATGATATGATACTGACTATACTAATACCAAGCAGCCCAAAAAATTTCTCTTTTTTCTTCATTGTGTGCATGATCCCTCTTTGCCTCACTTTAATTGTTGTTTTACTATTACGCCCCCTTGCGGTGCCACTTATTTTATTTATAGATCATGCGCAAAAATGGCACCGCAAGGGGTGCAATAGTTAAAAGCTCGTCCAGCATGTAGCGTTCGAACCCAAAACAGCCTTACGGTGCCATTGACGGACTCAAACGCTACACGATAAAAATACCATGCTGTTTATAACTAACTTTTAACTATTGCACTTTGATTATAGCATAACTATAATTTTTATGTCAAAAAGGTGTTGTATTTTTTACAACACCTTTCTCTATTTTATATCTTATAATTTAATCCGCTACTTTTCCGCTGTGCGCTTCGCGCCACTTGGCAATTTCACCATGGTTGCCAGAGAGTAGTACATCTGGTACTTTCATCCCGCGAAACTCCGCCGGCTTTGTATATTGCGGGTATTCTAGATTATCTCCGTCCGAAAAAGATTCAATCTCCGCCGATTTTTCCCCGCCCAGTACGCCCGGTATTAGCCTGACGATAGAATCAATCATGATTAATGCCGGCAACTCCCCACCTGTCAGCACATACTTCCCCAGTGATATCTTATAATCCACCACCGACAAAATCCTCTCATCGTACCCCTCGTAATGTGGACACAAGATGATGTAGTGGGAATTTACGTTTTGATTCGGGGCATTTCGGAGCGCGGCAGCGCGAGAATTAGCGCCGTCCGCCCGTGGCGACGGGCCGGACGGACGCGGCCCCGAATGAAACGTGAATTCCCTAGCTATGCTTTGTGTCCATATTTCACCCACGGGGGTAGGTAGTATTACTTTTGCTTCCGGATCTTTCTCCTTTACTGACTCTATCGCCGCAAATACCGGTTCACACCTCAGCAACATCCCATCTCCACCGCCATACGGCGTATCGTCTACGCTCTTATGTGGGCCTAGCCCAAAATCCCGAAGATTCACAAAGTCAAACTCCGCGAGCCCCTTATCTACCGCTTTCCACATCATCGAAGACTTTAAATATGGCTCAATCGCTTCCCGAAACAGTGTAATAATAGTAAACTTAATCATATCTATATTATAACATAAAAAAGCCAGTCTTGCGACTGGCTCTCGCGCTGATGCGCGCCCACCCTTGGGGCACATTGGTTTGTTTTAATCCGCTGTTTGTTTTTGATTATTAATGTAAGTCTCCACACTCCACTAACTAATCAGTGGAACCCCTGTGAAGCGTATCAGCTTACTACCATAATAAAGCATAAGCACTCACGTGTCAAGACATTTTTCACGAAAAATCCCCCGACTTTGCAGCCGAGGGCTTTTCTAAGGAGGTGCCAAGTGTAAGATAAATGCTAATTAAATTTTTGAAGCTTTTCAGCCTCTGTGACATATCGCGATAAAGTTTCTTTAAAACATTCTTTATCAGCAGGATTTAGTTGAGTTACGTCTACGCTTTCGGCGAACTTATCGAAGCTTATTGCTGCCAAACCGCCACCACGTTCGACGATTATCAAAAGTACAAAAGCATCCGCGTAATCTTTTGGATACCCTATCTCCTTGATAAATTTCACAGCTAACTTATCCATATCGCCACAGTTTTTCTCAAAGTTATAGATAAACTCCGGTCCACCGTCGTCTATGATCTTGCGCATTGGGATATGCTTTATGAAAGTATTCATGTTTATCCAGTTTGGCAATGGTTTGGCTGTAGAATTCGCCAAATGATCATAGCCATAGCGTTTTAGATATGCTTCTGTAAAATCGCGTATATCTATCCCAAAACTCTTCAATACTTTCGCATATCCAGTGCTATACTTCAAAATTTCAAAGCAATTTTCCTTCAATCTGTCAGATAGCCATTTTTTTACGATCTTTTGTTCAAGCCCGTAGCCAATAAAGAAGCTAAGCGCTCTAAATAATTCTACCGGGTCTTCCGTTAGATCTCTTAAAAAAGCATCTGCGAGAAGGAAAATAGTTTTAGCCTTAACTCCGTGACAGATAAGACGGAAGAAGAAATCTTCTGCGGAATTTTCTTCACATATTTCACGAAACGAATCGCAATCGTATACCTCTGTCAGGAGTTCGTCTGCCTTGGTTGTTATTGTGAGAAAAGTATCCAGGTTTTCATAAACGAAGTCACCGCCCAGATTCTTGGCTAACTCGCACAAATTAATATATGCTCCGTGCTCAGCGAGGGTGTCATAGTTGTAAAACACTCCTTCATTGCTAAGCATGTCCATAATCGGTTTTAATTCTATGCCAGCTCTCAGAAATTCCTCAAGTCTCTCTTCTAATTCTTCTCTTACACCTTTGCATCCAGCATCGGACAAATGCGCCAAAAACAGAAATTGCTTCTGTAAAGCAGCTTTATCCATATCAATCACCTCTTTGTAAAAAATTCAATGCCCTTTTGTGAGCATCTATCTTCTAATTATATCACACTAATGCAAAAAAGTCAAGAAAACGTGAGTTTTTACCAATCTTCCACTAGGGTAAATTCTTTTCCAGCAATTGAAATAATTGATTCCGGCTCCGCCCCAAGCGAAGTGAGCTCTGCTTTAATGCCGAGCTTTTTCATAATGTCGCGTAATCTGTTTACGCTGGCGTAGTTATTCATATCAGTGCGTCTGGCAAACTTCTCAATCTTTTCGCCAGTCACCACGAATTTATCATCTATTTTTTCTACCTTCCAAGTTGTCCTCAGCGCATCATCTCCAAGCGAGATGGTAGGGACTTCGGAGCGGGTTGCGTCAGGTGTGTGAGGCGAGTATTGAGCAAGCCCGAGCAAATCTTGAGAAGCTTCCCGAGGCGAGTACGGAACTGTTAATTCCGGCGCAGCCCCGGCGGAGCTTTGAGGGATTTGCCCGGAGCGCAGTGAACCACGAGCCAAACACATCTGACGCAATTCTCTTAGTAGTTCCGTAATTCCTTGATGCGCGCTAGAAGAGATTGCAAAGACTTTCGCTTCTGGGTTTACGGCCAAAATTGAAGCCATTTGCATTTTGATAATATCTTCATCCACGCCTTCACATTTTGTCAAAGCAATTATTTCTGGACGATCAGCTAGATCTGAGTATTTTTCCAACTCTTTGCGGATGGTGGCATAAGCTTCTCCGGCATCATTGTTGTACACATCTACCAAGTGCAACAAAACTGCCGTTCGATCCACGTGGCGTAAGAAATCGTGCCCAAGCCCTTTGCCTTCTGAAGCCCCCTCAATTAATCCAGGTATATCGGCGATCAAAAGATCTTGTCCGTCAATCGTCGCTACGCCGAGTTGTGGAGTAAGGGTAGTAAATGGATAGTCTGCAATCTCCGGGCGCGCATTGGATACTACCGACAAGAAAGTGGATTTACCAGCATTTGGCAACCCTACCAAACCCACATCGGCGAGTAGTTTTAGTTCCAATTCTGCTTCAAATTCTTCCCCTGGTTCGCCTACCTCAGCAATAATCGGCGCCTGTCTAGTAGAACTTTTAAAATGCGCATTGCCAAAGCCTCCATCGCCACCCTTGGCAATCACTGCCTCCTGCCCATCGCGCACAAGATCGGCGATCACTACGCCATCACGTTTTACGATGGTGCCAATTGGCACATCTACAACTAAATCACGACCACTTCTTCCGGCTGAGCGCGTACCTGAACCATTTTTCCCGTCCTCCGCCGTTAGGATTGGTGTAAATCTAAAATCAATCAAAGTATTAGTGTCTTTGTCGGCACGGAAAATAATGTCACCACCTTTGCCACCATCGCCACCATCTGGCCCACCTTTTGGAATATAAATTTCCCGTCGAAAAGATACGGCTCCATTACCGCCTTTACCAGCTTTTAAACTCACTTTTGCCGTATCACTAAACATATTACCTTAATTATATCATTTTTCTTTCAAAAAATCAAGATCATGCTAATGGATATACCAGAAATTACCAACGGCACTAGCTGGGATGGTCGAATCAATCACCATATATGTACGATAGTTGTAATTCATCTCTGAAACCCGAATAGAACCATCCGGGTTGACGCCTTCTACGTAGCCCACATGACCATACCATCCAGAAGAAGTTTGGAATATTGCTCCTGCAGATGGTATACGGTTTACTGTATATCCTAAAGCTGCTGCACGGCTGGCCCAAGAATTAGCGTTCCCCAAGCTGCTGGGTAAATCTTGGCGATTGTACCAAGCCCACTGTGTACACTGACCCGCCCCGTATGGCCCACCGAGTCCATAAAAGAATCCACGTATCGTGACATCTTGACGCTCGGAAGTACTACCAAGGTAAGTATAACTATAAGTGTAAGTTCTCACTACTGGAGCCACATATTCTGGGCGCTCCTTTTCTGGTAACGTACCGTCCTTAATTAAAATTTTCATCCCCTCAGAAATACCAGATACTTCAAGGTCGTTTAGGGCTATAATCTCGGCCGCATTACCGCCGTATTTAGATACGATGCTTTCCACAGTATCATCGGCTTTTACGGTATAAACAATACCACTTTTACTTGGTATATATAATAGATCGCCAGCATTTACATCGGTGTTTTTTCGGTTGTTGGACCAGCGAATTTGGTCTGTAGAGATGCCGTATTTGGCCGCTATGGATGCCATTGTTTCACCCTCAGCTACCACATATTCTACTACGCCACGCGAACCGGAAATATTTGTGATGTTCGGCTTCTCTAGTTTGCCAGTAGAAGTTTGGCCAGCCTCATACATAGAAGTAGTTACCACGTAGTTTGACGCTACATCAGATGCACTCGCGAGGCCCAAAGCGTCGGACAAATCTGCCACCACATATAGCTCAGAAAGCTGATCTACCGATATCTTGTAGTTGTCTTCGGCAAATGCATTGAGACTCAAACTTACATCTGAATTATGCTTCTCTAACGACCCCAAAAATACCACGGTCAAAATAGAAATTCCAGCCAAAAAATAAGGCAAAATCTGCTTAAAACGCTCTAAATTAAACTTTTTTCCTCTTGTCATAACGATATATTACAGAGGCTTTGGCAATGTAGGTAAGTGTTCTGGTTATGCTCTGCCTCTGTATAACTATAATACATCATACCGTCGTCGCCTGTCAAGAAAAAGAGGTAAGCAGTATCGCTGGGCTCTGCCACCGCAAGTAGCGCCGAAAGACCAGGGTTTGATATTGGCCCACACGGTAAACCAACATAAATTCGCGTATTATAGCAAGAATTTATCGTAAGTGCAGATTGATTATCTTGGTACATCGTGCGATTAGGGTCTACTACGTCCAATGCGTATGTTACCGTCACGTCACTTCCTAATCTCCAGCCATAATTCAGACGACTCAAAAACACTTGCGCCACTGTAGGTTGCTCTGAAGATTTCGCCTCTTTTTGCACAACAGAAGCAAGAGTAACCCCTTCAAATAAAGTCAACCCCTGATCGGCATATTTTGCTGTTAAATTATTTTGCTCGATTACTGTACCCATCCCCCTCAGGAATGTCTCAATAATTTCTTTCACTGGCGTATCTTTATAAAATTCATGGGTCTCGCCATACAAGTACCCTTCAAGAGTCGCTCCAGCTGGACGATCCTTCAAAAAGTCAAAATCATAGTCAGCGCCAAATGCTTCCGCCACTTCCGCTTCGCTATACCCCATTTCGATTAACTTTTTCTCAATATCAAAAATTGTTTCTCCGGGTAGAATTGTAAAATTGAAAACAGCAGGCTCCATTTCTGCCTCTAATTGTGCAAAATATTCCTCGCGTTCTTTTAGTTGTTGCTTCCTCCAAAGCATTGCCCCAACCACTGCGATAATTATCGCCATTAATATAAGGGGGGAAATCGTCAAAGTCTTTTTCAATGTATTATGTGCCTTTCTGGTATTAAGTGCTACTTTCTTGCCCTGCTTTTCTGCTATATTTTTAGTATTTTCAGCCAAAGCTTCTACGCTAGATTTGGCCGGCTCCTCATCGCTAGCCTTAGTCTCCGTTGTCGGCTGAAAACTTTCTATAAAATCCTGCAAAATTATAGAAGCAGCTTCGGCATCAATATCGCCTTTTTCGTATTTTTTCTTACGTTTTTTAAGGCGAGATTCTGCTTCTACGGAGGTAAGAGATTCGTCCTGAAAACGCACTCTGGCCTCGGGCAATTTCTCGGTCAGTATTCTGGCGAAATTTCTTACATAAAGCGTCTGTGCCGTCTCGTTACCTTCATTACTGCGCGGCAATCCAAGTACAAACAAATTTGTACTATTTAGTCTCGCTAACCTAGCAATCTCTTGCCACTCTGTCCCATCTGCATTGATAAACCCTACCGGTATTGCAATTTTAGTATCAGAATCAGCTCTTGCTACACCAATACGCTTTTCCCCTACATCAAGCCCCAAAATTCGCATCTTTATTCCTCTACTTCAATGATGACAGTGATTTTGTTGGGATCTCCAGGTATAGACATCACCCAAGGGTATGAAACGTCGATTTTGATAGTCCCTACACCGTCTATCTCTTTCAAGTCGTGCTGAGCTACGCCTAGGCCCTTACCTTTTATGATCTCAATGATATCATTTTCGGTTACTTTAGGACCGGAGACATAAGAGGTCTTTAATTTTCCGGTATATCCAGAGCCGGTATTCATGAAGTTCTCGATAAATGGATCATTCATCTTGTAGATTTTGTAATTATCCGCCAACTTCGCTTTTTCTGAGATGAATTCTTCAACTTTAGTCTTATCTATAATGTAAATAGAGTCTGTAGTTACTACGGTTAACTTAGCTTTGCCGTCCGCTGCTTCCTCATTAACTGCCGGAGTAGAAATTACGTTACCCACGGTTTGTTTAAATGAAGAATCAATCACAAATGCATCTTCGCCGATTGTCGCCAGTAACTTTTCTTTGCTTGCAGATTCATCCTCACTCGATAGACTCTCTTTAGCTTTTTCAATATCAGATTGTTGTACTACGGTGACCATCTTGTCAGTGCCGCCGCTCATGGCTGAATCGGAATAGACACTTACGCGAGCATTGGTAGACCAACCAGCACTTGAGGCTGCAATATTATATTTTTCGCCAGGCGCTGCCGCCGTAACGGATACGTGCTCATAGATTAGACACCCAGAAGTAAACGAAGAAGCTTCCCCAGTGTTTTTACATTCATTCGGATCTTGGTTCCAAGACAAGGTGACATTATTATCTAGTACATAAGAAAGCCCATTAATTGTAAAGGTAGAGCCGGCGCTAATGGCGACGTCGCCTTGTTCTCTAAAGTAAGTATAAATTACTACTTGGCCAGTGGCCTTCTCTCCATCATTTCTACTACCAGTAGCTGTAAACTCAACTTCTTTCTTTGATTCGATTTTCTTTTCTTCTAAGTAAAATTTCCCTTCATTTACATTTTCTTCCGAAAGGTTATCCGTGAAAGTCACGCCTTGCGAAAAATTATTCTCTACCGTACGTACACCAACTGTCACTGTAGCCGCCGGAGCTATCGCAAAAGCCCAAATTGCTATGAGAATCAAAACTACCAAGCCAATTCCACAACCAATTGAGATTTTCTTGTGCTCTTTTATCCAGTCGATAAATTTATTTCCGGATGCCGATTTTTTATCTGAGCTCCGTTTCTTTTTCTCTGCTTTTTCGCCATTATCAGAATTTTCATCGCCAGCTTCTTCTTCGTCTACTTTCTCTGCATTTTCATCATCTTCTGAATCTTCATCCGCTGATTCTACGGTAATTTCTTTCACGATTACCTTTTCGGCTTTATCTTTGCCGCTTGCCTCAATTACTTCTTCTTTAGTCACAGCCTCAGTGTCCGACTCCTCGTCTAACTTCGGCATCACTGGTGCCGATTGTAGATTCTTGGTTACTGGCAACTTAGTGACCGCTGCCAACTTAATGATGGACGGATCGGTTGTCACTAGCACAATAGTCTTCTCGGCATTTATGCCGGCTTTGGTGATTAATTTTATGTTTACGATGCTTCGAAACACACCAGCCTTTTTGGGTGGTACCAATGCTACGATTTTTTCCTTTGAGTTTTCAATTTTAGTAATGATATCAGTGATATCATCCTCCGGCTCGATATAGATCACATCTTTATTCATGAATTAATTTTAACACATTTCGTAAAGCTTGTGTTAAAATTAAGTTAAGATGAGCTTTTTCAGTAAAAAAGAAAACCCGGCCCCTGTAGCCCAAACCCCACCAGTGCAAAACGCCACTAGCCCATTGGCTGAGATGGTGCTCGCCAACATCCACGACGGAGTTATTATTACAGATCGCGCCGGCACTGTGCAGTTTATTAACCCTGCTGCAGTCACTATGATAGATTGTGGCTCTGCCCAAAACGCCATCGGTCTAGACTACGGCCTATTGATGAAAATAGAATCCAAAGAGGGGCGCGAATATCCCGCAGAAGAAAACCCTCTCATCCAGGCTATGAACTCAAACCAATATCTAGATAATTGCGAAGTTTGTCTCATTGTTGGCCAGTCTGGCAAGCGTGTCCCAATTGCGGTTTCTGTTATCCCAGTCTCAGGACACGCCAATAAAGTTATCACTTTTCGCGATATAGCCAAGGAGTTGGCTGAAGAAGGCGAGCAGACTGAGTTTATCTCTACTGCTTCTCACGAAATGCGTACCCCAGTTGCTTCTATTGAGGGCTACTTATCTCTAGCACTAAATCCTCAAACTGCCACGATAGACGAGCGTGCGCGTGGCTATCTAAATGCCGCCCATGCTGCTTCGCAACATCTTGGTAAGCTTTTTCACGACCTACTCGATGTCACTAAGTTAGACGACAATCGCTTGCGTCCTCATTTTGAGCCAGTCGAGATGGTGGGGCTGGTTAAACAGATTTCTGATGGCTATATTGTTCCAGCCAAAAATGCTCGTATCAACTATCAATTTGGCTCCAATAAATCAAATTCCGTCAGCGAAGTACGTCGCTTAGACCAAGTAGTGTATGGCTATGTTGATGTCAACTTTATGCGTGAAATTATGGATAATCTCATAGATAATGCTATCAAGTATACTCCAGCCGGCGGCTCTATTTACGTCAATGTTTTAGGTGATGGCGACCGAGTACTTATAAATGTTACAGATACTGGTATGGGTATATCGTCAGACGACCTCCAACATATTTTCCAAAAATTCTATCGCTCCGATAATTCAGATACCCGCACTATTGGTGGAACTGGCCTTGGCTTATATTTGGTCAAGCAACGCGTCGAGGCTATGGGTGGTCGCGTCTGGGCTGAATCTGCCTTCGGCGAAGGGTCCACTTTTTATGTATCTCTGCCACGCATTACTGGTGAAGAATACGAAAAACGTATGATTGCATTTCAAAATAATTTTAATCAAGGAGTAATACAATGAGCAAAGTAATGGTAGTAGAAGATGATGCGGCTCTTCGCGAAATTTACAGCATCCGCATTACCGCAGAGGGATATGATGTTGTCTCAGCCGGCGACGGTGAAGAAGCGCTAGCCGTAGCTGTACGCGAGCGCCCAGATTTGATTTTAGCAGATGTTATGATGCCAAAAATTTCCGGTTTTGATATGCTAGACATCCTTCGTAACACCCCAGAAACTGCCAACATCAAAGTAATTATGATGACCGCATTGTCGGGTGATGATCAGCGTGCTCGTGGAGAAAGGCTTGGCTGCGATAAATACCTCGTCAAATCTCAAGTGGGTATCGAGGATGTAGTAAATGCCGTACACGAAGTATTGGGTGATCGTCCAGCCCAACCCGCTCCAACTCCAACTCCAGAGCCTGCTCCAGTAGCTCCAGCTCCGACAACTTCACAACCTGCCCCTCAACCTCAACCAGCCCCAGAGCCAACAAATTATGGAACAACTCAGGCTCAATAAATTTCTTGCCGAAAGAATTGGCGTTTCGCGTCGTGAAGCCGACGATTTGATTACTAGTGGCAAAATTACCGTAAATGACGCAAAGGCTGTCCTCGGAGCTAGGATTGACAAAAATGACAAAGTGTGCTATAATAAAGATATAGTCCCATTTGAGACAAATTTCTTGTATCTAGCCTTCAACAAACCAGTAGGTTATGTTTGTTCGCGTCGTTCCCAGGGGAATACTCCTACTCTATATGAGTTATTACCGCAAGAATATCATCAACTTAAAACCGTCGGTCGTCTAGATAAAGATTCCTCAGGTCTAATTTTGCTCACTAATGATGGTGATTTTGCCTACCAAATGACTCACCCAAAATTTCACAAAGAAAAAATTTATGAAGTAGAGCTAGATCGGCCACTCGAGCCACTTCATCAACAGATGATTTCCGACTATGGTATCATGCTCGATGACGGTCCTTCAAAATTCACGGTAGTGAAGAAACTTGCTGATTTGTCTTTTGAGGACCGTAAGCTTGGGCGAGCGCCCTTGAGCGTGTCCGAAAAAGACAATCAGCAAGTTGATTATGTCGTTACTCTTTCTGAGGGTCGCAATCGCCAAATTCGTCGTACTTTTGCTGCCCTTGGCTACACCGTTACCAAACTTCATCGTACCAAGTTTGGTAAATACCAACTATCTGGATTAAAATCTGGGGCATATGCTATAATAAAACCATGAACACTATCCTAGGTCTCGACATCGGTACAGAATTCATCAAAGCCGTTTTAGCCAAACCCGGCAAAAAGGGTAATCTTGAAATTTTGGGCGTTGGCAAGGCCAAACAGGAAGAAGGTAGTATGTATGCTGGGGCGGTAGCGGATATTCCTGCCGTTGTAGCTTCCTGTGAAGAGGCACTTATTAGCGCCGAAACCCAAGCTGGTCAGCGCGCTGACCTTACCGTAGTAGGTATTGCCGGCGAGCTAATTCAAGGTAACACTACTACTGTTCATTACGCCAGAAAAGATTCCAACAAACCGATTACCGAAGTCGAGATGAATGAAATCATCAAAAGGGTTCAACAAAAAGCTGGCGAAGTTGCTCGTAAAACAGTAGCCTTAGAGACCGACAACGATAACGTCGAAGTCCGCCTTATCAATTCTGCTATCGTAGCGCTCACTATTGACGGTTACAAGATTAGTAATCCCATCGGTTTTAAAGGTTCGGATGTTATGATTCAGTTTTACACTGCTTTTGCTCCCTTGATTCATGTCGCCGCTATCGAGAAAGTCTGCGCAGAGCTAAATCTTGATTTGCTTACCGTGGCCGTGGAGCCATTTGCGGTCTGTCGCGCATGCCTTGGTGATGAATTAGATTCCGCCTTTTCTGGCATCGTTATGGATATCGGTGGTGGTACTACAGATATTGCCGTAGTCGAAGACGGCGGTATTGAGGGCACCAAGATGTTCTCTATCGGCGGCCGTAGTTTTACTCATCAGGTAGAAGAAGCTCTCGGCGTAGATTTTGAAACTGCCGAAAAATACAAATTAGCCTTTGACTCCGGCAAACTAGATGACGCCCTGAAGCAAAAAGTCGAAACCGCCCTCTCTCGCAATCTATCAGTTTGGCTTACTGGTGTAGAGGTTGCCCTCGAAGATTTTGGCGAAGACGGCTCTTTGCCTCGTAATGTCCTTTTGTGTGGTGGCGGCGCAAGTCTTAGTGTTTTACAAGAAAAACTAGCCCTATCCGACTGGTATCAAAATCTTCCTTTCTCTCGTCGTCCAGTCATCCACTTGCTCGAAATTGCCGAATTACCAAATCTCACCGTCAAAGACAACGTGGATTTGGATCATTCTTTTGCTACTGCTCTCGGGCTTTTGAGGGTTGGTGTTGATACACTTGCTGGTGCTCCTGAAGAGAACAAAGTCAAGGCTCACCTTGCGAAACTCTTACAAAACTAGTATAATTTCCCTATGAATGCAAATGAAGTTCGTCAAAAATTTTTAGATTTTCAAGTTAAACATGGTCACAAAATCATCCAGCCAGCACCACTCGTGCTGGAAGATGACCCAACCACTCTCTTTACTGGCTCTGGCATGCAGCCGCTACTCCCATATTTACTTGGCAAGCCGCACAAAGACGGCACTAGACTTACAGATTCTCAGCCATGTGTTCGTTTGCAGGATATCGAAGATGTCGGCGATCCCCGCCATACCACTGTTTTTGAAATGCTTGGCAACTGGTCGCTCGGTGATTATTTCAAAAAAGAACAAATTCGCAACTTTTTTGAATTTTTGACCAAAGAGATTGGCCTTGATCCAAACAAAATTTTCGTCACCTGCTTTATCGGTGACGAAAAATATGGCATTCCAAAAGATACCGAAGCCGCCGAAATCTGGCAAGAGGTATTTAGCGAAGCTGGTGTTGAAGCAAAAATTGCCGAAATTGGCTCTGCTAAGCATGGCGATGAACGCGGCATCAAAGACGGCGAACGCATTTTCTTTTACGATGATCACGAAAACTGGTGGAGCCGTGGCGGCGGTATCGAGTCTACGCCACTTGGCGACCCATGCGGTCCCGACTCTGAAGTCTTTTATGATTTTGGCGAAGACAAACAAGATGTCGAAAAATACGGCAAATCTCACCCAGCCTCAGACGGTGCTCGTTTCATGGAGATCGGCAATCAAGTATTTATGCAATATCGTCGCAAGGAAGACGGCACTTTTGAAGAACTTGAAAAGAAAAACGTTGACTTTGGCGGTGGCTTAGAGCGTATCACGGCTGCATCTATTGGTAGTTTTGATGTATTCAAAATTTCCCTCATGAAGCCAATCATAGATAAACTCGAAGAAATTTCCGGCAAAAATTACGACAACAATACCGACGAAATGCGTGTCATTGCCGACCATATCCGTGGCGCATACCTACTGGCCGCGCAAGGCCTTACGCCATCCAACAAAACCCAAGGTTATGCCATGCGTCGCTTGGTGCGTCGTGCAATTCTTCGCGCCCTTGATCTTGGTATTTCTGCCAACTTCCTTTCTGAAATTATCCCAATCGTTGCCGAAAATTATCGCGAATTGCCAGATAGTATCCTCACTCATCGCGAATCCGCTCTCGATGTTTTATTAAAAGAAGAGCGCACTTTCCGCTTCACTTTAAATAAAGGCCTAAAAGAGCTAGACAAGATTGCTCATAAGACAGATAATTTATTATCTGGCTACGATTTATTTAAGTTACAAGATACCTATGGATTCCCGCTGGAGTTATCTATCGAAGAGTGTTATCGTAAAGATATTAAACTTACCGAAAATTACCGCGAGGAATTTGAAAAAGCCTTGAAAGAACAGCGCGAGCGTTCGCAAACTGCCTCGAAGGGCATGTTTAAGGGTGGTCTCGAAGATCATGGTGAACAAACCGTCAAATATCATACAGCCTGCCATTTATTACTTGCCGCTTTGCAAAAACACATCAGTCCTGATATCGTGCAAAAAGGCTCCAATATTACTGCCGACCGCGTCCGCTTTGACTTCAATCTAGATCACAAAATGACACCTGAAGAATTAGAAAAAGTTGAAAATCAAGTCAATGAATGGATTTCTGACAATTTACCGGTAGTACACGACGAATATGATAAGACTTACGCTCGCGACACTCTGCATGCCCATGGTCAGTTCTGGGATAAATATCCGGAGCAGCTCACGGTTTATACTATTGGCGATTTTGATAGTCCAATCTCTCGCGAAGTTTGTGGTGGTCCGCATGTTGAAAACACTGGCGTTCTTGGTAAATTCAAGATCACTAAAGAAGAATCCAGTTCTGCCGGCGTTCGTCGCATTAAGGCAATTTTAGAATAATTATTTATACATCTAGCGCCAAGAAATCATGCTAAAATAATAAGTATGAGCGAAATCCTTAATGGTTCTAAAACTCCCGCAGTTAATGACGAGTGGGATAGTTTGGCTGATTTTGATCGCGAAAGTAATGAACGTGAAATTTTTAAAGAGCGACTCGAAAAGATTTCCCAAGATTACAAAGATAAATTTATTAAAGAATCGGGTGGCGAAGAACAATATCGTAAAGAATTAGAGCAAGTCCTAGAGGAATTAGCCGAAGATGGCATAAAGGACGTAGATGAAACATTATTACTAGGCTTGGCGGCGGTTGATGAAAAAATCGGAGAAACCAGGATCGAGAATGTTCAAAAAGACGACATTGTTTTTGCTCTCATGGTGGAGCAAGAATTTAAAAAAAGAAATGGCCAAGACACAAACATTAGAATGATAGATTTGCCAAGTTCTATGATCTTGAGTGGCTCTGGTGGCTATGAAAAATTAACCAGTATCGCAGAGGATAGCGACGACGAAATATCTGACTTGATTAAGAATTCAATTACTGAAGCACAAAAAATAGAACGGCGCAAAATCGAAGAAACCGTCTCATCATACAATAAAATCGGATCAGAGCACGGGTATTATTTATTTAATGATCATCCCGATATCGAGAATGCTTTGTTGTCTGCTGCGCGCTATGGTCTTGACACTAAGGCTGAAGTTATAGACAAAATTAGCCGCAATGGTCAATTGGAATTATTACAATATAAGATGCGCAGAATAGAAGACGGCCTCACATATAATGACGATTTTTCGTCCTACAGCCATCAAGAATTTGACGCAATGTGGAAGACTATAGGTGAAATTAAGCCCAGTGAAGACGATCGGATCGGTAATTTTTGGTATCAAAAACAGCAAGAAGACGGCAAGGACCACTTCACCGAATTTTACAATAATGTAAACAGCAGTTTTGAAAACACGCATTCTCGAGGAGACATTACCGACTTCATCAAATCACTAGTAAAAGACGAAGATTTTAGTACGCTCGATACGGTTGTAGAAAAAGGATTTAGCCGAGAGACCGCCGAAAAAGCTTTCGCTAAGGGAAATTTATTTATTACAAAAGAAATTTTAGACAAAATTCCTGACAAAGAAAAATCACATGCCGAAAGAATCGAATCAAAATTGGCCGATCTCTACGGTGAAGCCATGGATCAAGACCGATATTCAAAAGGCCCAAATTTTCGGCGTTTTATTGAAAGCAACAAAGATTATCTCCTAAAGGCTAAAAGCTTAAAAAATTTCGATAGATTACCGCAATTTATGTATCTTAGCCGAGATGCGGAAAAATATTTAGCAATTATGATAGACGATCTTCCCGAAGACGACAAAAAAGTAAAAGAAAACGCCAAGGCTATGGCAGATTTATCCGACCATATTCGCAGAGGGCTTCTAGACGATTTAATGATCAGGACAGAACTTGCAAAATTTAGTACTTTAAGCGAATCAGATAGATATATCTTTGCCGGTAGCTTAGCCTCAATGGCTAATAGTTTAATTGGCGACGGTGTTTTTGGTGGTGATGAATGGCTACGCGAATGTGAAGAGTATGCGGCCAAAAATATCAGCACGATTTTAGATGAATCGGAGCGCGTTCTTGGTTACCGCAACGCAGAAGAATATATAAGGAGAAACCCAACTAATAATCCAGCCTCCAAAATGATCGAAAATTTCTACAATGCTATGCTTAAAAAATACGGTAAAGACGATTTTGTAGAGAGCGCACGTTTAATCGCTGAAACATTTTCTTACGATCCAGAAATGGTTAAGGATAAAACTTTTCCAGAGGCGATCAATGATATTCTGTCTCAGCCAATTTACGATGAAAAGAATATTAAAAGATATGCAAAACTAGTTCAATATATCAAGAATTCAAATGCCGAAGAACTTGTGAAATGCGAAAAAACCTTAACTCGGCAATTAATCACTACGATGGCTGGGCAACCGATGTCGGACGAAAGTTATGAAGAAGCTAAGAAAAAGGTCGAGAGAATTGAGCAGATTTTCCTGAAGAACAATCTTCCCTATGTGGGAAAAGTTTTTCAAACTTTTAATATTTTGTCTGCCAATAGTCCGGCTTTAGCTGGCGCCATGAGTAGGGGTGCCTTGGGTAAATTACCAGAATATGGCGCAAGAAGCAAAGAAGCAGTTTTATTTGCCGATCTTCTAAGGGCGGCAGCCGGTTCAAATAACTTATCTTTAAAAAATTATTTAAAAAATCTAAAAATCGGCCAAAATTTAACGGAAAAAATTTTAGCCAATGATATTAGTATGGATGATTTATCGCCAGAAGACCAGTCCACGCTCGAAACTTATACCAATCATCTTGAAACTCTATATCACAATCTCAAAAAAGGCAAAGACGCACCTAAAATTAAGTCTAACAATTTGATCGAGAAAGTCAAAAAATTAGGTCAACTTTTTGACGCCGATGAAAGAAAAAGTATCCCGGATCAAGTTGTAAGGAATTTTGCTTATCTTTTAGGCTATCATTCCCTAGCCGAATTTAGAGACAGTATAACATATAAGACCAGAGGGGCCGACCTTAGAAATCGCGATAGGCTCAGGCGTGGCGATTTCAAACTAGAGCCAGGCGACCTGGTGAAATCCACTGGTATAGAATATATTGGCGAGATTCTCCAAAATGGCTGCGTCAGTAAAGAGTTTTTAAATGGCCAAAGCGAGACCGATGCTACGCCACTAGATACTGATGTTGGGGTTATCCCAGATCGTTTAAAAGATAAAACATTCCCAGAGACAATTGAATGGAAAAACAGCAGCACTGCTTTTGGCCGGATGCACTTAATGATGGTTTTAAAAGGTGACCAAAATAGTGGACGCTCGAGATTCCAATTTGAAAATCCTCAAAATAGATTCGATAAAACTAAATACGAAATTTGGGACAATTCACGCGGTGGCTCCAACGGAGATAATTACGGCGTCAGGGTCGGCTTTCCTAGTTCCGAAATAGACTTTCTAATTTATGATGATTTTGGTCAATCCGATACGCATGGTGATTTAAACAGAATTAAATTCGAAGTCGCAAAAAATGGCTTTTTCATTCCTATCGTAGACAAAGAAGGCAACCCTGTCTTTTCAGAAAAAGAATATGGCGAGCTAAGAAAAAGAATGGGCGGCCTAAAACATTATGATAGTGGCGAATATAATTTCTCAGAATTATTAGATGGTGGCAGCAGCCCAGAAATTTCAAGGATTATGGCTGAGTTACCAGAAAATGAAGCCGAAAACGCAACAAAACGAGGTCTAATCATGGAAAAATTCGCTGATGTTTTCAGACGATTTGAATTAGAGATTAAAGAACATATAGACGGTGATATTAGTGGCGGATCCGTAGAAGTCTTAAACACCGGATCTACTGGTAGAGATAGTAACGTGCGTGGTGATGGCGACTTTGATTTTATTGTCAGATTAAACCGTTCCGACTATGTCAATCCAGAAAAGAAACGCGAAATATTGAGTGCCATAGCGTCAACATTTGGCCAAGAATATTCCGAAAATCCGAGGTGGAAAAATGTACAAATTGGCGATGGTGAAACGGTTGATCTAGAAATATCCTATGTGATCAAAATGAATAGAGTGGGATACGGCACCGAAGAAGCCCTCAAAGAATATTACGACTCTATGAAACGACAATCTCCAGAAAAATACCAAGAAGTTCTCGCCAATATTATTTATGCCAAACAAATATTAAAAAACGCTGAAGTTTATGGAAAAGGCCCTCATAAGCAAGGTGGACTTGGTGGTGCTGGAGTCGAAAACTGGATTATTCAAAACGGTGGTTCTTTTGAAGCGGCAAGAAAAGGATTTTTGGACGCCGCCATTGATAAAGATACTGGTAAAATAGTGCCATTTGAAGTTTTCCGTTCAAAATACGCTATATTTGATTTTGGCGAAAATCATTATATCGAGAAGATTGGGCAAGGCGCAAATCTCCACGATAACTTTATCGTCGGCAATCTTACCGCAGCTGGCTATGAAAAAATGGTACATGTTTTATCTGAAATGGCATAAAACCCAAAACACTTTAGACATTTTTCAAAAAGTATGATAAAATAAACATAAGCATTAAAAAAGGATAAACTATGCCACAGGCAAAAAAGAAAACTGCGACCAAAACTGCAAAAAAGACCACCGCTAAGAAATGCGCTCAGCGGTCAACTCATGCTGCAGCTGCACGTCGCACACAAAAAGTAAGCAATGCAGATAGGAATCATATCTATCTCATCACGGCTATGAGCATCATTACGGCCGTATTGCTTTGCGCAAACATCGCTATGATGACTGTCTAGCAAAATATCAAAAATTGCCACTTTAAAGTGGCAATTTTTTTATGCTATAATCCCGCCGCCAATACAAATTTCGTCATTATACAATACGGCGGATTGTCCGGATGCAGGCCGTTTGATTTTTTGTTCAAATTTCAATGTATTACCGTCAAATATTGCCGGGATAAGCGGGGCTCGATGCCTCAACCGCACCAAGACCTCGTGATTATCATCCGATCTTAGCGCTACATCTTTTAGATGCAATTCATCCGCCCAGATATTTTCGTCATTCAAATTTTTCGATACATATACAATATTTTTTTCTATGTCTTTCTTTACTACATAATATGGCAAACCGTCATTAATCTCTCCAGCTACACCATTAAGATATAACCCATGCCTTTGTCCGATCGTATAAAACACGGCGCCCTCGTGATATCCAAGCACTTTTTCGCTTTCAATTTCACGAATTTCGCCAGGCTTTATATCTATGTATTCTTTCAAAAAATCCTTCATTCCCACTTCGCCAACAAAACACACACCCATAGATTCTTTTTTGTAGGCATTATGTAATCCATTTTCCTCAGCAAGCTTTTTTACGTCCGGTTTCATCATGTCGCCAATTGGGAAAATTGTATGTGCCAAAGCTTCATCAGAAATCCGATAGAGAAAATATGTCTGATCCTTATTTTCGTCAACTGCTCGCATCAAAGATGGACCCGCTGGCAATACTCTCGCATAATGACCCGTAGCAATAAAATCAGCTCCAGCCGCCATTGCTTTTTCATAAAATAACTTAAATTTAATTTCCTGGTTACACATTACGTCCGGATTTGGCGTGTTCCCTTTGCGAAATTCTGACAGCATATATTCTACTACTTTTTCGCGATAGGCCTCTTCAAAATCCCACACCTCAAATGGTATACCAAGTTTCACGGCTACTCTCTTTGCGTCCGCCAAATCTTCCGCCCAAGGACATTTCATTCCGGGAAGGTCTTTCGACCAGTTCTTCATGTAAACACCAATCACATTATAGCCCTGCTCTTTTAGTAGCAAAGCCGAAACGCTCGAATCCACCCCGCCACTCATGCCAACGAATACGGTGCGCTTTGGGATGAACCGGTCTTTCGAGGACCGTAAGCTTGGGCGAGCGCCCTTGAGCGTGTCCGAGGAAGACTGGTTCATCCCATTATTCTCCTGTATTCTTTAGCGACGGCGTCGTTAATGATTCTCGCAGCCTCATGAATCTGCTCTTCAGTATTGGTTTCACCAAAAGTAATCCTGAGCGACCCTGCAATTTGCTCATCCGATAGCCCAATAGCTTTCAAAACATGCGACCTTACTCCCTTGCTTGCCGCGCAGGCTGCACCAGTCGCCACATATATCCCCTGATCTTCAAGTAAAAAGATTAACCTCTCTGCATCTATACCATTATAGCACAAAACGACAAAATTGTCAAGAGTATGCTTTTTGTTGATCAGTTCATACCCCTGTAATTCTTGCAATAGCATCTTTCGCCAAGAGGCATATTTTTTACGATTTCCGTTAATATGATCTTTTGCCCTAGAAATTGCCTCAGCAAATCCTATTACGCCGGGCACATTTTCCGTACCAGAGCGTAGTCCGTTTTCCTGCCCGCCACCAACACTAATTGGAGAAAGTCTTACATCGTGTGATACATAAAGCGCTCCCACGCCCTTCGGTCCATAAACTTTCGCCGCGTTGATAGTTAGTAAATCTACGCCCAATCTAGCAACGTTAATATCTAGTAAATTTATCGCCTGCGAAGCGTCAGAGTGCAAATACAGCGGCATTTTTACCCCACGTTTTAATCTGTCGATTTTTACTTCACGGATCAATGCCGATATCTCGGCTAGTGGCTGTATTGTCCCCAGCTCATTATTAGCTAGTGCCACTGAAATTAACTGCACATCGTCATTTAATTTGCCTTTCAGATCGGCCAAATCTATCACGCCACTTGGCAAAACTTTCACCGCTTCCCCACCATATTTTTCAGCCACCGCCCGCACCGAAGCATGCTCAGTTATAAGATATAAGACTTTTCCTTGTCCCAGGCATGAAAATGCCAAATTATTCGCTTCGGTTGCCCCGGCTGTTATTACAAGATCTGAACTTTTTGCGCCAATCGCATGCGCGATCACGCCTTTTGCTGTTTCGTAATTAGCCGCCACTTTTTTAGCCGGTAAATACGCTGCGGATGGATTAAAAAAATCCACCGTAAAATACGGCTCCATTGCTTTTAGTACCTTTTCGGAAACCGGTGTTGCCGCTGCGTGATCAAGATATATCATAAATATATTATAACACATTTTTTGCGATAATAAAAATCAACAAAATTCAACTTTCTTATTTAGTTTATGTTAAAATAGAAACAATAAGCATAATAATAACGGGTGGGAGGAGGTCCCCACATGCAAGTTAGCATGAAAAAAAGAAAACAAAAACCATGTAAGTATATTTTTGTTACTGGTGGCGTATTGTCTGGTGTAGGAAAAGGCATCACGGCTGCTTCAATGGGTGCCATTTTGAAAGCCAAAGGTTACAGGGTAACTATGCAAAAATGCGACCCATATCTCAACGTGGACGCGGGACTTTTAAATCCAGTTGAGCATGGTGAATGTTATGTTACTCACGATGGCGTCGAGACAGATTTAGACCTAGGCCATTATGAGCGCTTTCTTGATTTTGAAACATCAAAATATTCAATCACGCTATCGGGCTCTATCTACAAAGAGCTAATCGAACGTGAGCGTTCCGGTGGTTTTCATGGTAAGACCGTACAGCTTGTCCCGCATTTTACCAACTTAGTCTGTGAAAAAATCGAAAAAGCTTCTGCGGATTCAGATATCCATATTGTTGAGATTGGTGGCACCATCGGCGACTATGAGGGTTTGCCTTTCGTGGAGGCCATCCGTCTTTTTGCTAATAAAGTTGGCCGCGAAAATTGTCTCTATGTCAGCGTAGTTTATGTGCCATTTATTCATACTTCAAATGAGCTCAAAACCAAACCGGCTCAAAATGCCCTCAAAGACCTCCGAGGGTTCGGCATCATACCAGACGTCGTCTGCGTTCGCACCGAAGAGCCTTGTTCTCGTGCGATTTGTGAAAAAATCGCCGCCTTTTCTGGTATTTCAGCCGATGCGGTGCTTAATCTCCCAGACATTAGTTCTGTCTACGACGTCCCATTTAATGTTCTAAAATCGGGTGTCCTTACTATTTTAAATCGTTTCGTAAACGATGATTCTCAACCAGATATGTCAAAATGGAAAGATTTTTCTCGTCGTCGTGCAAAAACTTACACCAAGACAGTAAAAGTCGGGCTTGTCGCTAAATACGTTGGCAATGATGACACTTACATCTGTGTAACAGAGGCCTTAAAAGCTGCCGCCGCTTGGAATAATGTCAACTTGGATCTTGTTTGGATCAATGCCGAGGATGTTACTAAAAAAGATTTAGATTCCGTTGACGGTATTGTTGTGCCAGGTGGCTTTGGGGCGCGTGGTGTTGAAGGCAAGATTGCCGCCGCTGCCTATGCACTAAAAAATGACAAGCCATACCTTGGTCTTTGTTTGGGGCTTCAGGTGGCCTGTATCGCTGCAGCTCGACTCGGCGGAGTTACTAAGGCAAATTCCGAAGAGTTTGGCGCCAGCAATACTGATAAAAATAATGTCATTTATATAATGGAGGGCCAAAAAGGCAAAGAGTCCACTGGTGGCACTATGCGGCTAGGTGATTATTCGGCGATTTTGGCAGACGGATCCAAAACCTTAAAATTGTACCGCAAATATAATTGGTGTAATTCTGATAGCAATAAAATTATAGAACGTCACCGTCATCGTTATGAAGTCAATCAGGAATTCCTTCCACAAATGATCGAAGGTGGCATTAAAGTTTCTGGCACTTCAGAAAATGGTAAGCTCGTTGAATTTATTGAAGCACCAAAATGCAAATTCTTCGTTGCTACTCAAGCACACCCAGAGTTTAAATCTCGCCCCCTCAGTACGCACCCACTATTTATGGAATTTATTCGCTCTCTGAAGTAGCCGGTACAAAAGTCCAGCTCTCATCACCACTTGTCAAAATCAAAGTATTACTATTTTGATCCAACTTGTAATCATATTTATCATCTAACTTATATAGCCAGTCGGTCTCAATTTTGAGCTCACTGTCTTCCATTGCCCAAATGAATTCGTAGTCATTTTCGTGATTATTTGTCGTCAGCGTACCTTTTCCGATCTCCGTAAAATTCCAAATCACCCCTGGCTCCGCAGTCCATTCTCCTACAGATACCACATATTCCGCATCGCGCATTCCAGGTTCTGCAAAAATATTTAATAACAAAAACACTAATCCACCCACGAGCGTTGCAATACCGATAATAAATACGACGATCGCAGCAGTCTTCTTTTTGTCTCCTGATTTTTTTATTTTTTTCTCTTTTTTATTGGTATTTAGCTCATTATTATCCATGAGCTTATTTTAACAATAAAGTTTCGATTTCACAAGTTTAGAATAAGAGCGCACTGCTTCGCAAAAATTATCCAATTCTTTGCCTTCGAGTTTTTCATATTTTCTGCCCGCCACGCCCTTAAATACGCCATCTGGCCGCACTTCGTAGCGAATAGTCATACCGTTCGCTACACCATTCGCATCCATCCAGCCTTCATACCAAATCCAAACGTTATTTTTGTGTTTAAAAAATTCTCTCTGATATCCAGCCGGTATTGGTCCAAAAAGTGTTCGTCCTAGCTCACTCTCGGCGCTCATCAAATCGTCGTAACTTGGCCTGCTTGAATAATTGCCGCCAAAACCTAACAATTCCTTAAGCGACATTGCTCAATCTCCTCGGATATCTGATTTAATTCTTGATATAACTCGAAAGTTTCTTTTGTGGCTTCAAAATTATAAGCTTCACGCTTTGCAAATGACGGTATCTGGAAAGTTGAATAATTGTCTGGCATTTTTTGTTGTTTCCCTTTCTACAATCTCAAGGTCCACCCCGTTTACACCACTTAGCCACTTGGCTATATTATAAACATAGCCCGGTTCGTTAATCATACCACGAAATGGCACAGGAGTCAAGAATGGCGCGTCAGTTTCTAGTAGAATTCTCTCTAGTGGTGGCAACGGCAAAGTTGAATATGTAGCAAGTCCGTTTACTCCTACATAAAAATTCGTCGTTTCTAATATTTTTCGCAATGTTTTTTTGCTATCTGTAAAAGAATGTACCACTCCTCGCACTGTCGGAAAATTTTCCACCACCGGGAAAAAGTCATCGAACGCATTTCTTACATGGAAAGATACCGGTAAATCATTATCTGTAGCCAGTTGTAGCATTTCTTCAAATAATTTTATCTGCGCCACTCGGTCGTATCCAGGATAATGATAGTCCAGCCCCACTTCGCCTATAGCTATAGGCGATGGGCCGACCGGACGCGCCCCCGAGCGGGATTCTAATTCTGCGGCCTCGGGATGTATGCCATAAGTCCAATAAACTCCCTCATGGCTAGACGCAAATTCTTTTGCTGCCATTGAATCTTCATGCGATGTTCCTATACAAATAATTTTCTTTACGCCATTTTCATTTGCCCGCTTAATCATCTCTTCTGCTTGCTCGTCAGAAAAGAATTCCCTATCGTGCAGATGACAATGTGTATCAATTAGCACGGTTTTCACGCTTTCTTTTTATTGGATCAAGTTGGCGCTTACGCAACCGAAGCGATTGTGGTGTCACCTCAAGCAACTCATCGTCTAACAAAAAGTCCAAACATTGCTCGAGCGACAACTGCGTATATGGAGTCAGCTGAATTGCGCCGTCCGAAGCGTGTGTGCGCATATTTGTGAGTTGCTTTTCACGGCATATATTAATATCGAGATCATCTTTTTTATTTGAAAGCCCGACAATCATACCTTGATACACCGCTACTCCAGGCGGAATATACAAAATACCACGTGCCTGAGCTGTATCAAGTGCATAAGCCGTGGAAGTGCCGCTTTCAAATGCCACCAAAGCACCGTTTCTTTCTGGCTTATACTTTCCTTCTACTGGGCGATAACCACTTGGCAAGCTGGACATAATTACAGTGCCTTTAGTTGCCGTAAGCAAATTATTACGCAAACCAATCAAAGCCGCAGTGGAAATTTCGTAGACAAATCTTGTCGTACCGGAAGTTGTAATTTCTTGAGTTTTTAATTCGGCCTTACGAATCCCGAGTTCTTGTGAAACTGCACCTACAAACTCTGGAGAGACTTCTATTGTTAAATCTTCAATCGGCTCGCATTTTTGCCCGTCAATCTCGCGATAAACTACCTCTGGTCTCCCAGCCTCAAGCTCGTAGCCTTCGCGTCGCATCGTTTCAATCAAAACCGACAAATGCAATTCTCCGCGCCCCGAAACCTTATAGCCTAGGCCGTCTGGCTGAATCTTGAGTGCGATATTTGTCTCCAGCTCACGCTCCAATCTCTCAGCGATCTGGCGCGAAGTAGTAAATTCACCTTCTTTACCCTTGAGCGGTGAAGTGTTTGGCCCAATATATATAGATAAAGTCGGAGCTTCTAATTCTATAGTCGGTAAAGCCTCCGGGTTGTCGCCGGTTGCAATGGTGTCACCAATGTTGGCCTCAGATACACCGGTAATTGCCACGATATCCCCAGCAATCGCTTCCTGCACCTCTTCCTTCCCAAGCCCTTTATAAATAAACAAATTTTCAATCTTTGCGGTCTTAGTAATATCGTTACGCAAAATCTTTACAGTTTGTCCTTTTTTGAGCTTCCCACGGAAGATTTTACCGATGCAATATTTTCCAAGATAATTATCCGCCGCAAGCGCCGCCACGAGTAGCTGTGCGCTGTCAGAATTTTCATCAACCGATGGCGCCGGAATGTCATTTATAATAGACTCAAAAATCACATGCAAATCATTATCTAGCTCCGGTGTCTTTCCGGCCTTTCCCTCACGTGCAATTGCATAATATACCGGGTAATTTAGCTGTGACTCATCGGTCGCTAGCTCCAAAAACAGACTTTCTATTTCGCTCAAAACTTCATCGATCCTCGCTGCTGGCTTATCAATTTTGTTGATAATCACTACTGGCTTCAGGCCTAGTCCCAAAGCCTTTGAGAGCACGAACTTTGTCTGTGGCATTGGGCCTTCTTGCGCGTCCACAATCAATAGAACCCCGTCCGCCATATTCAGAGTGCGCTCCACCTCACCCGAAAAATCAGCGTGCCCCGGCGTATCGATAATATTTATTTTGTAGCCGTCATAATATACGCAGGTTTGCTTAGCAGTAATCGTGATGCCGCGCTCGTGTTCCTGATCCATCGAATCCATGATCAGGGTTTGGTTCATCTCGGCTTGGTTGTCACGAAAAGTATGCGATTGCTTAAGCAGCCCGTCCACCAAAGTAGTTTTACCATGGTCCACGTGCGCAATAATCGCCACATTACGAATTAAATTTTTATTCAAAGTCATAAATATAATTATATCATAATTTTGAAATAAAAACAACAGAGGTAAACTTGACATTATCTTGAATCTGTGATATAACGAAAATATATGGCTAACCGAAACAAACACTTAAATCCAAATCAGTCTTACGATCCGCCTCGCTGTTGGGTCGGCGATTCTCATAAAATTTGCTACAAAACTCGCGAAGAAGCCGAGCTTGCGGCTCGTGTCGCTGAATATGATCATCACATCAGCGCGAAGCTTAGCGTATACAAATGCGAATATGGCGACCACTGGCACCTCAGCTCTAATTAAGTTTCCCAGTATCTGGCGCTTTTGGCACAAAAACCGTGCCACTATTTTTCATCTCCAAAACCACACTCACTCCTTCTCCACGTATATCATCTCCTAGTGGTACCAAAGTTAATACATTCTCTACTCCAGCGTCTAGCCCGCTCAATGTTACCAAAACATCATCCGTCACTCCTAGCACTGTGTCATTCAAAATCACCATCGTTCGCACACCATTGGTCGTAAACTCCACCGTCATTTCTGCCTCTCCACTTTGCTGCACTGAGTCTATCTCAAGTATCGGCCGCTCCATCGCTTCGTTCTCTTCCACCCGCGGCAATGAATCATACCTCTCCATAATATAATCCGTCAACAAACTTAGCTCATCAAAATTCGTCACTACCTTGCCGTCAGTCGCTGCCGCCAAATCTCCGTAATAATATTCGTTAAACGGCTTAGTGATAATATAAAAATTCACCGGGTCGATAGTCTTGCTGAGCGCCACCACCTCGTCAAAAGTCATCCCATCCCTATCTGGCGACAAAAAATTCGCATCCGTCAGCACTACTAGAGATTTTGTCGATCCATATTTCCATTTAAGGGTCTTCATCGCATGCCAAGAGGCCGAGAGCAAAGATTCCGGCGTGTCCCCACCGCCACTAATCTCAATTTTCGCAAGCTCATCTTCAAACACCTCTAGCGTACACGTTTCAAAATTGCAATGCTCTACTTCTCTATAAGGATCATCAAGATCACGATAATCATACAGCGCCACTCGGCCTCCAGCCGCCAAAGTCTCTTTTGCGAGTCTCAGCGCCTCTGCCTTATACGTGTCGATCATCCCCGCCATCGACCCAGTCGAATCTATCAAAAACGCCGTATCGTGTGGCGAAGATATATGATTTTCTATTCCAAAGTACTTTGTAATTTTATCAAATATCACTCGTGAGGCATCCTCATATAGCGCATCTGCGACATAGCTCACATGATCGCTCACATTTAGATGCGAGCTACAAAAAATATCTCGCTTATTGCACCAAGTACCAACTTTTCCAGCGTATTTAGACGGCTCGTAAGGAATATATGCGCCGAGCAGTCCTTTATAAGCTTGACAATCCGGCACATACATACGATAGTCTGATAAATTCTCACCCTTACAGGCCGCAGGTATGATCCCGGCCCCCTCCGGCAAATAAATTTTTGGATCGCCAAAAGTCGCCGCATAAATTATCCTATTAGAATCCAGACCGGATAATGCCTTTGATACTACCATCGCACCTTGCGAATATCCGCCTATCACATATTGCGTATTAGCGCACTTTTCGTTATTTATCATCTTCTTTAAATTTTTCACGCCAGTATTTACGCTCTCCCCAAATTCATACGCGTCACCAGACCCAAACGCCGCCCCGAGCGTCACCTCCGGGCTATCAAACCCCACCCCCACTGCCGGGTAATCTAAATCTATAAATTCATAGCTTAAATCTATAGTTTTCAATTTTGTTTCTATCGTAGATTTGAATTCCAGATAATCATCAGTCAGATTACGCTCCCCTCCTGACCCTCTCGCAAACACTATTTTTAAATCCGGGCAGCTCTCGGCGCGCACAGTTGTATGTGATCCCCATATCATTACGCCCAGCATCAAAGCTAGCCCTAGGTATCGAATTTTAATTTTTCGTGGCCTACCACTAATTTTCCTTAAACGAATTTTTCGCAGTTTTTGTTGCATAATTTCTCCCGTTTATAATTTTCAGGATTATATACATAGCGCATTCAAAATTACAACCCCCTACCTATAAACCATGCTATAATAAATAATAATTATGAGTAAACAATCTGAATGGGATGAATATTTTATGCAGATCGCTGAGACTGTGGCGACCAAAAGCAAAGACCCATCTTCTAAAATGGGTTGCGTAATCGTAGATCAAAATAAGCGCGTCGTATCGCTCGGCTATAATGGTATGCTCCAGGGTGCCGACGAGTCTAAAATGACTCTCTCTGAGCGCCCCATGAAATACTATTTTGCCATCCATTCCGAAATGAACGCAATTTTGTTTGCCCACCAAGATCTCACTGGTTGTACGATTTACAATCGCGTCGCCACTTGTGAAAATTGTCTCAAATATTGTCTTCAGGCCGGCATCAAACGCTTTGTCTATAAAGAACTTCGTGTTCATTCCCACTCTACCGACCCCAAAAAATCTATGACTAATGTCGAGACGGACGAAGCCGTCATCCGCCTACTTGCCTCCATGCCAGAAGTGGAGACTCTAAATATCTCAAACGGTAAGACTTACACCGAAGATATCCTCGACTCCTACGCCAAGGATTCCCCGGAATATGCTAGACTCTCGCGGTGGGTTTAAGTTATGCTCTTAATATTCAGATACGCAGCGCACTGACCTCCCATAGATCCTATTATTGACAAGAGCGGGAGAAACGAGATTACCGCGGAAGAGAAAGTAGAACGCGTCGTAAGCAGTGCTTACTGTACTAGACCAGTAGTAGCCGCTGTATCCTGCTTCATTAAGGGCACCATTATTGATGGTGCCGGACCATACCATATAAACGGGGCTCCTTACAAAGTCGTGGCCATTGGATGCAGAATTACCATTATATACATCGTTAAGCTGGGCAAACTCGCTCTTAATAGCTATACTAGATATGGTGGGAAGTCTCCATCCTCTAGGGCAAATAGAGTTCTGTGGATTATTAGCTACGTTATTATATGTAGAAGAAGTAAGACTGCTAGAATTATTAGAAGCTATGGCTGCGGACCAGTTGTAGTAGTTACCTACCTTACCATGACTGCCGTTGGTTGTAAATGGGGCTCTTTGGAAGAGTTTATGAGCTGTAGCATTATTGGCGACTAGGTAATTACAGGCTTGGTTATTATTGTATAGACATTTGTTATCGTAGGTATTCGGATCACCAGTGGCATACCATGTACTATCTGGACTCCCGGCATCTGGATCAGCGGAGTAAGCGACGTTGTTATTATTTGTCCAACCATTAAATCTACCATCGTAAGCGTCAATACTGGTAATAGTTGTTGTGGCGGGCGTCCAGTGGATTACGCCATTATCATCAATGGAATAGCCATTAGTATATGCTCTGGAAGTTATGTCATTAAGGTCCGTGTTCACAGAATTAAGCGAAGTGGAAGAACTTAGGTCTAGATCTAAATTTTGCGTCATCCAAAGCATGGAACTGGTACAGTTAGCTTCCTTTTGTTGCCAGGCATTGCCTGTACCTTCCATGCACATTCTTCTTACACTGTAAGACTTTCCGTCTCTAAGATCATCCGCGGTGACTTCCTCGCCTATGGCAATGGTTGGCCCCCATTCATCTACGTTTTGCATATTGAAGTTTGGACTTAGACTATTGCTAGGATGCACTAGTACATACTTTACTTGTCCCTCATAAGTTCCTGCTGGCTGAGTAGAACTAATGTATGTGGCATAGGTAGTAGTTAAGGATGATCCTATAGTAGCATCAGTGTTAGTATTAAATTTGGCTACTTTAGTATAGTTTTGTGGTACTATATGATAATCACTATAAGGTCCGTCATCATCACTTAGGATAGTTGGTTCATAAGTACCTGGTACACTAGATACTTTCATGGCCCAGTTAGATATGTCTCCTGATGTGGCAATACCAGTGACTATATCATAGTTAGATCCTAGTGCATTACTATGCAGGACTGTATTGGTCCCTTCTGCTACTCCTTCATCTCCACCAGTATAGCCTATAGCATAGATAGCATAGCCATTAGGATCATTGCAGAAGGTTTGAATAGTAGTCTTACCAATATCTGATTGGTATTGTCCACCTATTAGTGTAGCACTATGTTCTTCTCCTGGTTGTATATTAGCCGTCATAGAACAGAAGTTACTGACTCTAACGGAAGCGGTAGCAGTAGTAGTTTGAGTGAGAGCTGATGTAGAACCATTAACGCTTATTCCTGGGAAGATAGGTATATTGCATGATAATAACATACCAGCTAATACTGTAATACCTACAATACTCATAGTAATATAGGTTAGTGGTTGATAACTATGCTTGATCTTCATGTTGTGGCTACCTCACTTATATCTCACTTTAGAGTTTTACTATGTCCCCCTTGCGGTGCCACCATTATAGGATCATGCACAAGTTATAAAAATGGCACCGCAAGGGGTGCAACAGCTTAATGCTTTAACTCCAATCTAGAACCAAAGTATTTAGGCTACCTTACGATGCCATTGCTTTACTTTGATTAACTAGAAAATAAATTACATATAAAATATATTGGAGTATATTTTATAAAACATTAAACTGTTGCACTACAATTATAGCATAACCACAGTGCTTGTGTCAAAAAAGTGTTGTATTTTTTACAACAAATTACCAAATAATTTCTTCCAAACCACAATCCCTCAAAAACTCATTGCATCTTGAAAAATGATGATTCCCAAAAAATCCCGCATGTGCTGACAAAGGCGATGGATGCGGCGACTCTAATACTAAGTGCCGAGAAGCATCAATTAAGGCTTTCTTATTCCTCGCATCTCTTCCCCACAGAATAAACACAAGATGTGGGCGCGATTCATTTAGGTATTTTATCACTTCTGTCGTAAAAATTTCCCAACCCTTGCCGCGATGCGACCCAGCCCTATGTGCCTCCACTGTCAGCACAGTGTTCAACAACAATACTCCTTGCTTCTGCCAATTTCTCAGGCTTCCAGTTCGGTTTGCGTGGCTCCCGATATCTGCATCTATTTCTTTATATATATTAATCAGAGATGGCGGAATTGGTTGCGAGCTTGGCACCGAAAACGCCAAACCCTCCGCTGCGCCCGGCGTATGATACGGATCCTGGCCAAGTATCACGACCTTCACATCGTTCAAATCTGTAGCAAAAGCCGAAAACACCAATGATTTTTTAGGAAAGATCACTTTATGTTCGTATTCATCATGCAAAAACTCCGCCAATTCTTTAAAGTATGGCTTTCCGAATTCGCTATTTAAAAACGGCCTCCAACTCTCATGCATATAAGTAATATTATATGATATAATTACGAAAAGAGGTAAAAATGGCGAAGTTATATTTCCGTTACGGAGCTATGGGGTGTGGCAAAACAATGCAACTTTTGCAAGTCGCCTTTAATTATGAAGAGCGCGGCCATAAAGTTTGCGTCATCAAGCCCGCTACCGATACCAAGAACGGCACCAAGCTTTTAACTCGCATTGGCCCAGAGCGCGAAACGGATTTTTGTTTCGACCGTAAAACTGACTTATTCAAGAAAATTTCTCAAAAGTACAAAGATGTTCACTGCGTCTTAGTGGACGAATCTCAGTTTTTAACTCCAAAACAAGTAGATCAGCTAGAGCTTGTCGCGATCAAACTCAATATTCCGGTTATTGCCTACGGTCTAAGGATTAATTTCCGCCAAGATTCCGGCGGTTTCGAAGGTTCCACTAGGCTGTTACAAATAGCAGAAGATATTGAAGAGATCAAAACCATTTGCGAATGTGGTCGCAAAGCTACGCGCAATACCCGCTTCTTAAATGATAAACTCGTGATAGAAGGCCCAGATATTTTAATAGACGATGGCTCTAGTAAAATAGAATATCGCGCTCTGTGTTCGGCTTGTTATCAAAAATACCTGGAGGAAAAATAATGTATATAGTAATAGAAGGACAAGACGGCACCGGCAAAGATACTCAAGCAAAAAAGCTCAAAGAATATTTTGAATCACAAGGCAAAAAAGTGGTTGCTTACGCTGAATCTGGCACTGCTAGCGAAGATGAGTTTATTTCGGAAATTGCCAAACTAAATTACGGTTCCAAGCAGGACATCGATCATCGCACTCGTGTGCTACTCTATCTAGTTAATCGCTACGAACAATGGCGCAAGCTTGCGGAACCAGCACTAAAAAATGGCGACATAGTTATCACTACACGCTGTTGGTTTTCAACTTTAATTTATGAAGGATATGGCGGAGGTGTCAGCAAATCTCTTATCACTAAGTTACACAAGACTGTTATGCCTGGCTCATATTTTAACCCGGATAAAATAATCCTACTCACTATACCTGAAGCAGAGCAGCAGAAACGCCTTGGTACGCAAACCGACAAAAAATGGGATCGCAAACAAGAGGTTTGGAAATCTAAAGGTAACGAATTCCAGCGAAAGATTAATGCGGCTTATCTCAAGATCGCGAAAGAATATGACATCAAACCAGTTGACGCTTCCGGCACTATTGAAGAAGTATTTAACAAAATACTAGAGCAACTAGAGCCACATTTTTTGGCGACATACGCAGCCAACGATTCATCAGAAAAAGATGATCTAGTTCTCGGCGAATTGCGAGTTGTATAATTCCGCATAAAATCCATTCGCGGCCAAAAGCTCCTTATGGTTCCCTTGCTCCACAATTTCGCCATCGCGCATCACTAGAATCAAATCAGAGTTACGAATCGTAGATAATCTATGCGCAATCACAAACGACGTTCTGCCGTTGGTAGACTTTTCAAGTGAATCTTGGATCAGTTGCTCAGTCCTAGTATCCACATTGGAAGTCGCTTCATCCAAAATCATCATTGGTGGATTTGCGATCATTGCTCGCGTGATTGTAAGTAGTTGCTTCTCTCCTGCCGAAATATTATCTGAATCTTCCGAAATCTCCGACCGATAACTTTTCGGCAATGCCTCAATCACATGCTCCACATTGCTAAACTCCGCTGCTTTTTTAATTTCATCCAGCGTCGCTCCGCGTCTCCCATAACGCAGATTATCTTCTACTGTACCAGAAAACAGCCAAGTATCCTGAAGCACCATACCAAACATAGCCCTCACATCTGATCTTTTCATTTCCCGAATTGGCGTTCCGTCCACCGTAATGTATCCAGAGTCTGGCTCATAGAATCGCATCAGTAAATTAATAATAGTCGTTTTACCAGCACCAGTCGGTCCCACGATTGCTACATTTGTGCCGGGCGCCACTTTTACGGAAAAATTACGAATGATCGGCGTCTTGCCATCATACGAAAAACACACATCATGAAATTCTACTTCACCCCTCACTTCTGGTATCGTAAGTGCTGGCTCAGCGTCTGGCTCTTCTTCTGACTCAGACAAAAACTCAAAAATCCGCTCACTCGCTGCGAGCAAAGCCTGTATCGTCGCGGTAGTCGAGGCGATTTCGGTAATCGGGCGGTTAAACCTCGAAACATATTGTATAAATGCCTGAATGTTACCGATATTTACTCGTCCTTCAATTACAAACATACCGCCTAGTACACAAATCGCAATATAACCGAGATTTGTAAAAACATGTGTTACCGGAAATGACAAAGACGAAAACACTTGCGCCAAAGTCGCTGCCCGTGTTAATTTCTGGTTCGTTTCATCAAAACTTGCAGTCGCCGTAGCTTCATAAGAATTTGATTTAATAATTATATGTCCGGCGTAGTCTTCTTCAATTTTGCTATTTAAGACACCAAGCGTTGCCTGTTGCTCGCGGAAATATTTTTGCGCAAAGCCCGTAATTTTACCCACCACAATTACCGAAATCGGCACTACTATAAATGCCACCAAAGACAAAGGCACTGAAATCGTTAACATTAATATCATTACGCCAACCAGTGTTGTTAGGCTTAGTGAAATGTCTGCAATCTCTTGTGACATAGACGTAATCAAAACATCAATATCATTAGTCATTCGCGACAGCGTATCACCATATTTATGCTTATCAAAATACGAAATCGGTAGCCTGCCAATTTTGTCTATAATCTTACCACGTAGATCTTTTGTATAATGTGCTGCCACTACTGCCAAAATAAAAGCTTGCACATAGTTCAAAATTGCCGCTACACAAAATAGCACGATCACTAAAATAGCTTTGCCAGAAATTGTACCCCAATCGATATCTGGATAAGAGTTCACTGCAATATTAGTCATATCGCCGAGTAATTTTGGTATAAATAAACCAGACAAAGCAGAACCTATTGCCAAGAATATCGACGTAATGATCGGTGGCAAGTATGGCTTAATCGAGTGTCTAAATTCGCGCCATGCAAACTTTGCATTTTTTACTTTGCCAGTACCATTATTACCTTGCGGCCCCATGCATCTCCTTTCTCCACTCAGCATCCGAAAGTTGTGACTTCACAATCGATTGATAAACTTCGCAGTCTCTCAGCAATTCTTTGTGTGTTCCTCGTCCTACCATTTTGCCCTTGTCTAGTACTATAATTTGGTCAGCATCTTTAATCGTTGAAACACGCTGCGCCACGATTAAAACTACTGCGTCTGATACGATTGGTTTTAAGGCTTCGCGTAGTTTCGCGTCAGTCTTCATATCTAGTGCCGAAAAAGAATCGTCGAATATAAATATATCTGGATTTTTACAAATTGCTCGCGCGATCGACAACCGCTGTTTTTGCCCACCAGAAACATTTGTACCGCCCTGCGCGATATGTGCCGAAAATCCGCCAGGCATCTTTTCAATAAACTTTGTAGCCTGAGCTACTTCAGCAGCTTTTCTAACTTGTTCGTCCGTAGCATTTGGTGCTCCAAATTTAATATTCGACCTCACCGTTCCGGCAAATAGGACTCCATGTTGCGGCACTAGACCGATTCTCCGCATTAAATCTTCTTTTGAGTAATCACGTATATTTAGTCCATCAATCAAAATTTCTCCCTTTGTCGCCTCGTAAAATCTCGGCACTAAATTAATTAGCGTAGATTTACCAGACCCAGTTGAGCCAATGAAGGCTGTCGTTTTACCAACCTCTGCCTTAAATGATATATTGTCTAATACTTTTTCCGCTGCATCTGGATAAGCAAAATCAACCTTGCGAAATTCCACTGACGGAACTTTATCCGGCACACCTTTAGTGTCTTTTAGCCAACGGATCTTATCTTTTGTTGTTAATATTTCATGAATTCTATTTGCTGATACATTGGCGCGCGGGAACATCACAAATAATATAGATAGCATCAAGAACGACATCATTACAAAAGTTACATATTCCGCAAAAGCCGTCATGTTGCCGAGATATGCAAAATTTTGATTGAGTAGAGAAATTCCAACCCACGAACAAAGTAGCGACGTGCCATTAAATATAATATTTATCATCGGATTTTGCAATTCCAATATACAATCAATAAAGATCAACAATTTTGTCAATTCTTTATTAGTTTTGCCAAATTTCTTCTTTTCAATATCTTCGTTATTAAATGCACGAATCACTTTTAGTCCCGTAAGGTTTTCGCGTGTGATCAAAGTTATCCGATCTATCAAACTTTGGAAAATTCTGAACTTCGGCGCCACGATTGACAAAATCACTGCTGCCGAAACCACCACTGCCGTAATGCCCACTACGATGATCCAGCTCATCTCAGGAGCCGTCTTTATTGCCATCACAAGTCCCATAATACAAAACATTGGTGCTCTGAGCATTAAAGAAAGCATCATTGTAATTATCATTTGTATTTGGTTTACGTCATTTGTCGTTCGTGTGATGAGGCTAGCAGTACTATAATTTTTCATGTCTATCATATTAAACTCGAGAATTTTCTGGAAAATCGCCGCCCGAAGATCGCGTGAAAAATAAGCTCCCACTCTCGCCGAAAAATAACTAGACACAAATGATGTAATCGCTGAAATCGCTGCAAGTAGCAACATCCAGCCACCATCCTGCCAAACCCTGTCCATATCGCCAGGCACGATACCATTATTTATGATATCAGCCATTAAGGCTGGTAGCTGCAAAGTAGCAAAAACCTGTGCGCCGGTAGAAACCAAAATCAAGGCAACTTGCCACCAGTATGGTTTTAGATATTTAAAAAGTTTAAACATGAGATTTTATTATACCACCTTTTTTCTCTAAATGCATCCTGAAATATATCACTAATCCTATTATTATATATATATAATATGAGAAAAATCGCCATATTAGCATTGCCCAAAATACATAGCCAGAAGAAAGTGCCGAAAACACCAAGAAGAATGCACCTTCTGCTGCACCAGCGTTACCTGGCGTAGGCACAAAATATACAGCGCTCATTACCGCCATTGTCATAGCGAAACATTCTAAAAAGCCTACTTCGCCACCAAATGCAGTCAACACAAAAAACGGAATCATCGCAGTGAGCGCGCTAAATATTGTGGCCAGTACAGTAAGCTTAGCTAATAATCCTTTTGTCTTCGCGATGGTTTTTATAGAATTTGCATATTCTATTACATTATTTTCAACTTTATCTAATGTTTTCTTGCGATTTTTGATAATTTTTAGCTTCGCCAAAATCTTCACGCAAGATTGTAAAAATCTTGTCGTGGCTTTTGGAAAAAAACTAATTCCGGCAATCAGAACAGGCCAAAAAGCATAAAATAGTAGTCCAACCCAGGCCGGTATACCAAGCACTGGATTCTTGATCAATACATTGCTAAATACGAAACAAAGGATTGCCAAAATCAAAAACCCTACTTGCCCCACTATCATACCTACTATTGGTATAGATGTTGCATGACCGCTAGATAGTTTGCTATTCTTGTGCATGTAGTAAATTTGGAACGGTTGCCCACCAATCGCTGCTGGTGTCACATTGTCGTAGTATTTGCCCAACATCAACACTCGCCATGCAGTCTTCCAAATAAATTTATTATCGGGTTTTTCTTTTTTGTCATAAGACGCCTTTATCATCAAAACATATTTATATGTATTTGCCAAAGTTGCTAGCAAAAAACAAATCACTGCAGGAATCAATAACCACCAAATAATTCTTACTTCTGAAAGCTCCGAAGCCTCACTAGAATTACCAAACTCTGACATAGCCGTAGCGGTAATAACCACAGCGTTTAGTAATACGAAAGCAATTACTCCAAAAATTTTTCTTTTATCTTTTTTCGTCATAAATATCTTAAACTTTATTTTTGTGCATTTTTGATATTTGGATATTCATCTACTAAAACTCTAATGCATCCAGCAATTGGCACTGCAATAATCGCACCAAGTAGACCAAACATATACATACCAATGACGATAGCCACAAGTATCATTACTACTGGCAGATTTAATGCGTCGCCTTGAATCTTCGGTGCTATCACATTGTTCTCTACTTGTGCATACAATATATATATTACTGCAAAAATTGCTGCGGCTATTGGGCTAGAGAATAGTAATATTACAGTCACTAGCGTGCCACCGATAAATTGTCCAAACATCGGAATTAGGTAAAACGACATCGTCGTCATACCCATTGGTATTGCTAAAGTTGGCGAGATGCCAAGGAAGAGTGAAAGACAAAACACGATTAATCCAGATGCTACGCCATCCAGTATGGCTACGATGACCTGGCGTGATACATAAGTAGAAACCACGTTGGCCATAGAAGATACAATCTTTTTGGCTACTTTTACCGGCTTTTTGTTGTCTTCGCCAGAGCTAATTTTGCCCCAAAAATCATTAGCAATCTTCGGCCCTTCAAGTAAGAATAGGAGTGTCAATACCAGTACTAATACTACTTTCATGATGACATCTGCAATCCCACTCACGCCAGAAACTAAATTATTTCCGATTACGCCGAGTAAGTTATTTGATAAGCTGGTTACAGCATTGATAATTTCTGTATGTAGATCTTCTACGCCGAAGGTTTTGCCAATATTATTAACTCCGTCCCAGCCGCCAAAAGATTCTTCGAAAGTTTTTGGAAAGTTTTGGACAAATTTAGCCGTTTCGTTTACTACCACTGGCCCAATTACGGCAATAACGCCGCCGATCACTGCTACTACCAACAAATATGCTAATACGGCTGAGGCTGTCTGATGCTTCTTTTGCGCCCCAAAAAGTTTATCGAAAAACCCATTTACTTTCCTTACCAACGGCCTTAACGCAAGCGCCAAAAAGATTGAAAGCCCGATAATTATAAGACCAGTTTTTGCCGAATACAAAAACATCAAGAGTAAACCAATACCAATCGGCACCAACCAAAACTTAATAAAAGTTTTCAAATCCGTCTCAATTACTTTCGACATAAACCTCCTTTTATAGATTTATTGTAGCATAAATGGTATAATTATGTAAATGAAATTATTAATGCATACTTGTTGCGCACCGTGTAGCGTTTATTGTATTGATGCCCTTCGTGCTGAAGATATTGAACCGACGCTTTTTTGGTACAATCCAAATATCCATCCATATATAGAATATAAAACTCGTCGTGATTGTCTTAAAGATTATGCGGATCAAGTTAGCGTGAAATTAATTATCGATGAAGACTACGGTCTGGATGAGTTTTGCAAAAATGTCGTGAGTGATATACCAAATCGTTGTGTCAATTATTGTTACAAAAAACGTCTTACTGAGACAGTACGTTATGCCGCCAAAAATGGTTACGACGCTTTTACGACCACGCTTTTGGTTTCGCCATATCAAAAACACGAAGAATTGAAACAAGCTTGCGAAGAACTTGCCAAGCTTTCTGGTGTTGAATTTGTCTATCGTGATTTTCGTGTTGGTTTCCGCGAAGGTCAAGCCAAAGCTCGCGAACTCGGCCTCTACATGCAAAAATATTGCGGTTGTATTTTCTCCGAAGAAGACCGCTACAAAAAACAGATTATGCGTGACCTAGATTCTTGCGAAATAGCCAAAAATAGTATATAATATATAGAAATGTTAGTATCAGACTATAGTTACAACTTACCAGAAGATCGGATCGCGAAATTCCCACCTAAAGAGCGTGGGACTACTCGCCTTTTAGTGCTTAACCGCAATGACGGTAAAATTGTCGATTCTTATTACCGCGATCTTGCTGACTTTTTAAATCCGGGCGATGTGCTGATCTTAAATGATACTCGTGTTATGCAGTCGCGTTTGTTTTGTGAGCTTCCGGATGGTCGCGAGCGCGAGCTGGTGGTTTTAGAAAAACATGGCGACGAACCTCAGCGCGTCATGTATCGCGGAAAACTCCATGACGGAGATGTGCTTTTTGTCAAATCTGAGGGGATTCGGAGCGCGGCAGCGCGAGAACGAGCGCCGGTCGCCCGTGGCGACGGGCCGGCCGGACGCGCCCCGAAGATTGATGAAAAGCACATCACTATCACGCGTGTTTTAGGCAACGGCATCGCCGAAGTAGAGTCCGCTACGCCGCTAGCTGACCTTGCCGAAAAATACGGTACCGTTCCCTTGCCACCTTATCTTCATCGTGACGCTACGGAGGATGACAAAAAACGCTATCAAACTGTTTGGGCGCGCCACATGGGTTCCGCAGCTGCTCCTACTGCTAGCCTCAACATGACAGACGACCTACTAGATCGCCTCAAACAAAAAGGTGTTATTGTAAAATACCTAACTCTCCACGTCGGCCTCGGCACCTTTCTACCCATCCGTTCCGACAATATCGAAGAACACAAAATGCATTCCGAATGGTTCAATATTCCAGACGATACCCTCGCAGCGATAGAAAAAGTAAAAGCCGCTCAAAATCGCGTTGTTGCTCTCGGCACCACAGTGGCTCGCACTCTCGAATATTATGCCAAAACCGGCAAAACTTCTGGCGAGGATGATATTTTTATTTATCCAGGCTTTGAATTCAAAATTGTCGATGCCCTTTTGACAAATTTTCACGCGCCAAAATCCACGGTTTTGATGCTCGCGGCGGCTTTCACTGGTTGGGACCACCTAAAAAATGCCTATGACCACGCCGTTGATGCAAAATATAATTTTCTAAGTTATGGAGACTCAATGTTTATATGCTAAAGTTTGATATTGAGAAAAAATCTGGGCTTGCACGTGTTGGTATCATCCATACGCCGCATGGAGATATTAAAACTCCAGCTTTTGTTGGTGCTGCAACACGCGCTACAGTTAAGGCTCTTACCATGGAGCAAATGCGCGAACTCGGCTCACAAGCTATTTTGGGAAATACCTATCATCTTATACTTGCTCCTGGAGCAGACTTAATTAAAAAAGCTGGTGGTCTCGCAGAATTTTCCAGTTGGCACGGCCCTACTTTCACTGACTCTGGTGGTTTTCAGATTTTTTCATTGCCAGACGTTAAAATCACCGAAAACGGCGCCAAATTTAAATCTCATATTAATGGCGATAAATTTGAAATGACGCCCGAATCTAGCATGCGCGATCAATGGGCAATTGGTGCTGATATTCACATGGCGTTTGATCATCTTGCTAAATCTGAAAAACGCGAAGATATGGAGATTGCTATGCATCGCACGCACGCGTGGCTAGACCGCTGTGTTGCGGAACATCAACATATTAAAGCATCTGAGCGTCATTTAGAACAGTATCTATATGCCGTAGTCCAAGGCGGCACTTTTAACGACCTCCGTGCCAAATCGGCTGAGTACTGCGCCAGTAAAGATGTGGACGGTTTCGGTATCGGTGGTGTTTTCACTGCCGACGGTATGGACGAAATGTTAAAAACCGTCAACAGTATTTTACCCGAAAACAAACCTCGTCATCTCCTCGGCATGGGCCAAGAGCCGCGCGATTTATTTATTGGTGCCGAATACGGTTGCGATACCTTTGACTGTGTCGGTCCTACCCGCATGGCCAGAAACGGTTCACTTTACACCCTAGATGGTCGCATTAATATCAAAAATGCCAAATTTAAAGAAGATTTCACACCAATCATGTCAGAATGTGATTGCGATTGTTGCAAAAACTATACTCGTGCTTACCTGCACCACTTATTCAAAACCGACGAAATCACCGCAAAAATCCTCGCCAGTATTCATAATGAACATTTCGTCGTTTCTACTGTGGACAAAATTCGCAAATCATTGCTAAACGACACATTTGAAGAATATAAAAATACATTTCTCTCACGCTATTATCATAATTAAGTCAATGAAAAAGGGAGCCGAAGCTCCCTTTAATAATTTGAAAATTAGAGTTGAGTATTAAACAAGCTGCGCAGCTGGTTTACTAAATTTTCTGAGCTAGCATTTATGAGTGACGCCTCATTAATATTGCTAAGCCTCTTCAACTCATCAGTGGCTCTTGAACCTTCATTAAGGTTGTATCCAATCGAATAAACTGGGACTTTTAATCCGCCCACAATTGGCGCTACACGGTCAAGATTGTAGCCGCGGTTTTGATCGCCGTCCGAAAGTATGAATAGCATTAGCTTTGCGTTTGGTACTTCAGCTTGCTTATCGAGCATCATTTTGAGTGCTACTAGCATTGCATTGTAGGTAGCAGTACTACCTTCAATATCAAGTGCTTTTACTGCACCAGAAAAATATGCTCTTTGCTCTTCGTCGAAATTAGCGATTGGTAAATCTATGTGAACCTCGTCCGCAAAAGAAACCAAGCCAACATAATTATCCGAGCTAATATATGACGAAGCTGCGAGCAGCGATTGTTTCATTGCGTTGATTGGCTCACCAGCCATGCTGCCAGATATGTCGGCCACAAACACTGCAATAATCGGTTGACCACCATTCTTGTTAGTCTTCCAAATTTTCTGTGCAGATAAATAACCTAAACCATCCAACCCTGTTGCCTGTTCTTTGTAGTCATCATGTAAATTGAAACCCTTTTGGTTCGCAAGTTTTTGTGACTCACTACTCAGACAATAATTAACAAACAACTTTGCAGCTTCTTGCTTTTCGCTCGAAACATAACTAAAAGTATAAATTGGATGATCATGACGTATACCAGCCGGAGTATAAATATAATTTTTTAATTCCGGTGTATTAATATACGCCTGTTCTTCCATTACCATGGCTTTGATCAAACCTTTAGCCGCTGAAGCCTGCAACTCCGAAGTAGTATAAGCTACCGGCGGAGAAGTTTTTTGATACTCAAGCAATTTGTTTTGTGCAGTTTCTGAAAGTGGGTCTTCACTATCAAAAGCATGCAACATTGATGTTAGGATATTCAACCCTGTGCTTGACGTATAAGGATTAGTGTAGGCAAAAGTTAAATCGCCGTTAAGTGCCGCTTCAAGTATTTTGTCTACGGACACCACATTATATTTTTCAATATATTTATCGTAAGTATTCTTTTGCATTAAAATACCAGCAGTATTCCCGGCAATTCTGTCAGCAATTTTTATTACGTCCACTCCGGAAGCGCTCAGCATTTCGCCCCAAGCCCAAGAGCTTGGTGCATAAACATCGGGCTTGTAATTCCCCTCGGTCATATAAGTGAGTACTTCACCAGAGGCTATTTTACGTATGCTGACATTTACTGTCTTGCCGTCATAAGTAATGCCGGCATTATTAAAGTTTTTTGCTACAACTGTTAGCCAGTCGTCAGGCGCCTTTTCCTTTGACATTTCAGTGGCAGCAGCAATTTCAATATTAATTTGTGCATTGCCACTCACTACAATCGGGAAAGTGCTAATATCTGCCAATGCTGAGTTGGTAGCCGCGTCGCTATAAATATCCAGTTTTGGCTCGCGGGTATCTGCTTTCAACTTTTTGTTAAAAGCATTAAGCTCAGTAATCGCTTCATCATATGAATAGATTTTTTCTTCTCCAACCTCATATGTTGAAACGCAGCCAGTAAGTAGGCTAACCATCAATATGATAGCCAAAATTATAGGTAGATATTTTTTAATCAAGAGAAATCTCCCCCTCTCTGTTAATTTTTTTCTCCATTGCCTTTATCCAGGCGTCAAGTTCTTGACGATCGCTGATGCCTTTACGATTATAATCGTTGATATACGCAACCGAACGGTCGAGCAAAATCTCTACGGCCTCTAGCTCTTCGTCATTGCTTTTTAATGCGTCCTGGACAATACTTTGATTGCGCTCACTTATTTCCTGCCCATTATATTCTACTAAAATACAGCAGTTTATAATATCACGGAAGTTTGCGCAAATCCTTTCTTCGGCACTATCAAGTACCGCCGGGATATCGTTTAAATACAAAGCTTCGTTAGCTTTCAAAAGTCTTTCTAACTGTTCTTGGTATCTATCAATTTCATCCTTCTGTACGAGGCATTTAACCATCAGTGTATTCAGATTAGGATTTCGATCCCGTAGTTGCTCCAAACGAACTCTCACCTTTTCAGGATCTAAGGAATTCGTTTCGTAGTCAGCTGTCTGTTCATTATCATTATCGATCTTTTCTTGCAACAATTTATCTGACCTATGTTCGTTTAACTTTTCTTTTATTTCGGGCACAAAGCTCAAAAAGAGATTTCCCGAACCGAGCCCGAATATAAGCCAGTCAAGAGCCGTCAAGAATAAAGATGCACGGATTCCGAGCGATATAATGATAGCAGAATCAAACAACATCATTAGGCCCATGCCTACAAATCCGAGTGCTAACAACGCTAAGCCAAGCGCCCTTTGCCACTTCAACTTTATCAACTCCTTTCAAATTTTTAATGTGCCACTTAAGACTCGGCGGGTGCCGTTATTGCAGGATTTTGCGTACTTTGCGCTACTGCGCCCATTACGCCTTGTACGAGCTTTTGCTCGGATTGAGCTATAATTTCTGCAGCCCTGCGGCGGTTTTCTGCCCCCTCTTTTTCAATGGTAATGTAGTCCATTACTGCGCCAACGATTTCGTTGTTAACAAATTCAATTGTTTCCGTGTCAATAATTTGGCGATTAATGGCTTTGGCTGATTCCACAACTCCAGCGTGAAATTGTGCGGCCTGCTCTCTGAGCATTTTATTTGTGAGGTCGTCTACGGCATTTGCAGCTTTAGCGGCCTCCAAATTATTTGTCATCGCAATAGCCATTGCGATTTTCTTACGCCAGAGCGGCATCGTCACGATGATTGATGTTTGCAATTTCATCGATAAATCTTCGTCGTTCTGGATTAGCATATTAATTTGTGGCGCTGATTGTAAGCAACTAGTTCTAGTCAACCTAAGATCATTGATGCGTTTTTCAAATTGGCTTATACTTTTGGCAAGTTTGTCCGCAAGCATTGCATCTTCTGGCTTGCCACTAGCTTCAGCTTTCTTCTGTAGCTCAACTAGCTCACCAGTTCTCGTTCTCTCCACAGCGATTTCGGCTGCTTTAATATAGAGAGTGAGCTCTTTAAAAGTCTCCCAGTTCTCGTCCCACAAATCTCCAAGCATTGTGATATCGGTCTGCAATTTTAACTTATGTCCTTCCAACTGCTTCTCGATATCGTTCAAAACTTTTTCTACGTCCTGCTGCTTTACGATGTAAGTTTTACTAGCTACCTGAATTTTCTTAAAGAAATTAGACAGGAAGCCTTTATGATCCCCTCCACCCTCGGCAGTGTCCATAGCTGTTACCATCTGGATTAGTAGCCCGCTTATTTCTCCCGTATTTTTAGTTTTTACGTTTTGAAGTGTGCGCGTAGCCACTGTTGCAGATTTGTTTTGCGCAGATGCTCCGTAGTTTAGAACTATATCCGTATTAGAAATATCAATTTTGGCGGCGAAATTATCCACCATTTGTTTTTCTTCAACAGTAAGTTCCTCTACTTTCGAAAGCACCTCATCGGTTGTCATTACGACTTTTGCCAGTCCGGCATCAGGTTGCTTAGTAGGAGCTCCCGATGCTCCGTCCAGTACTAAATTGATTGCCATTGTTCATATTCCACCTTTCTTAAGATTACAAATCGGGCATCAAAATGCCCAACTATGACGCATATTATAGCAAATTATACCTGTTTTGTCAATTTAACTAGAGATTACTTAATGTAGTTCCAAACTGGGCCAGACTCAGTATCTTTTACAGTGATATTCTGAGCCGATAATAAATCACGGATCTCATCAGATCTTGCAAAATCTTTTTTCGCGCGCGCTTCGCTACGCTCTTTTATTAATTCATATTGCTCTGGAGCAATATCTGGTGTATCAGCAACCAATCTGAGCCCAAATAATTCATCAATTTTTCTCCAATCATCTAGCGACAATACTGAATTATCAATCAAAGCAAACGCTTCGGCGGAATTAAGATTATTATTCACGGCTTCAAGTATTTTTTCAAATCCACCCTCACCCTTAACTTCTTTTTGATAGCATTCCGCAATACGATTGCGCCAATTTAGTCTTCTCTGTTTTGCGCCATCAAGCGATTCGAAAGTGAAGTTTCTTGTTCCTTGGTAATGCCCAGATAAAAGCCACATTTTATAATCCATTGGCAAGTAACCACGCTCGCCCAAGTCATCAAGAGAGTAAGTATTTCCTAGTGATTTCGAAATTTTTTGTCCATCAATTGTAATAAAATCACAATGTAGCCAAAATCTTACTAATTCTCGCCCATATGCTGCATAAGTTTCGGCGACCTCATTAGTATGATGAACTGGTATATGATCAATCCCTCCAGTATGGATATCGATTGGTTCGCCGAGTTCTTTATGGATAATCGACGCACACTCAAGATGCCATCCAGGATACCCAGGCCGGCCGAGATAATCCCAACGCATTGCGTGTTTTTCGCCTGGCTTGATAAATTTCCACACCGCAAAATCTGCCGCATTGCGTTTCTCTTCCGAAAATTCCACTCTAGCTCCGGCTTGCAATCCGGCAAGATCTAATCTCGCGAAGTCCGCGTATCGTTCAAACTTAGACGTATCAAAATACACACCATCCGAAGTTTCGTAAGTATATCCATGCTCCGTCATCAAGTTCACAGCCTCGATATCTTCCTTAATATAATCCGTTGCTCTTGCTACCACATCTGCCGGCAAAAATTCCATATCATTGTAACAATCGAGATAAATTTTAATATAACGCTTTGCTACTTCCCATACATCCACGCCTTCACGCGCAGCGCCTTTCTCTAGCTTATCCTCTCCGGTATCGCCATCAGACACTAAATGTCCCACATCTGTCAAATTCAAAACTCGCTTTACCGCATAGCCGTTAGCTTTCAGGGTGCGTACCAAAAGATCCCAATAGGTATAGGCCGCTAGATTCCCAATGTGGGGATAGTTGTATACTGTCGGGCCACAAGTATATACCTTTACTACGTCTCCTGCCGGTTTAAAATTCTCAACTTTTCGGCTCTTAGTGTTATATAGTTTCATTTAGCTCCTTTTCTAAAATCTCACACACTTTATCGTATTTGTCATGCGATATGCCATGTCGTCCGGGTGTTTTATTAATTATAATATATTTCGGATTATCTTTCAGCAGTTTAGGATAATTAAACGACGCAATAAATTGGTCTAACTCGCCATATATTATATTAGTTGGTGTCTTTATATTCGCTAGCGCATCGTAATTATTTTTATCGAGTACAATATTATCCATTAAATTATTGAATGATTTTTCTTTTGTAAGGGCAGGGTCTTTTACACTCACCGCATCTTTAAATAATTTAATACCAGTTATAAAAGCGGGATTGTCAAAATCTTTTTTGGTATATACTGGTGCAGAAATTAATATTAGGCTCTTGACCTCGTCTTTATATTTATCAGCATAGCGCGTCACGATAAAAGTACCCAAAGAATGCCCCACTAGCACCAAAGGTGTTTTAATGTCCAGCTTTTTAATTGCATTACGTAGCGCTGTTAGCTGTTCAGTGTAATCATAATTTAGGTCATCGGATTTCATTGACTTTCCCGAACCAAGTAAATCAAAAGTAATAAACCTCACATCATCTAGCTTCTTTGAATTTTCTAAATAGTCCAACAATCCTTTAAAAGTGCTTGAATCAGAAGCGATCCCGTGTATTAATACTACAGTAAGTTTTGGGTTACCCGAATTGCAAAAATCATTAGCTTTTGCTAAAATCAGGCCATTTTTATTCATCTTGCATTTCCTCTAGCAATTTCGGAACTATATCTACTAATTCGCGCACTACTTCTGTATAGTTTGTATCATAAGTTCTAAACCCAGCCGCATATGGATGCCCACCACCACCAAAATACCCGGCTACTTTATCGGCAATTTTTACACCAGCCGCACAACGAATTTTGCCAGTCACCTTACCATCCGGATAGGTCTTAACTGCTACGGCTACTTTTACGCCTTCCACCATGCGAAGTTCTTCCAGTATTAATACATTTGGATTATATTCGTCAGAATATTCTCTTATATCCTCCCAAGGTATATGGACTGTAGCCAGCGCACCGTCCAAAGAATATTCCACGCGCTTAATCAAAACAGCCTTATAATCCAAAATTCGCACTGATTTTTTCATAAATTCACGACGTTTTTCTTCCAGTTCTGAGATATCAGCACCAAGTTTTGTCAATTCCGCTGCGATTTCAAAAGTTCGCGCCGTCACTGCCGCACTAGTGAGCCCTAAAGTATCAGACAATATACCTTGGAAAATCGCTTCCGCTGCAGGCTTATCTATGTTTATATTGCAATCAATAGCGACTTCATAAATTAGCTCCGCGCAAGCCGGCTTGGTTTCGATGATGCTTTCGTGTGGAAAATTCAGATCGTCTTCGCTCTCATGATGATCTATTACGAGCACGGGCGCATTATATAATCTATTTTTGATCGCCGTATCTTCGAGCAATTTAGATAACAAAACCTCCGCCGCAGTATCCACTATGATATATCCGTCCGCTCTAAAATCAAATTCATTTGTTATCCTAGACCAATCATCAAAATAATGTAAATATTTTGGAATATCTACCGGGCAATACAAGGTAATATCCTTATCACTCAACAAATAATCCAACGCTATCGCCGAACCGAGCGAATCACCGTCAGGGTTTTCCGCTTGAATTATACAAATAGATTTTTTATCTTTAACAAATTCTAAAAACTTCTTATACATATAAATATTATATCACACAGGCCTAAATGGCTTTTAGGGCCATAAAATCAATTTTGCCGAGTTTAGTTTTTGGCAACTCGTCCAAGAATTGTATGGCGCGAGGAATTTCATACTTAGCCAAATATTGTTTATAAATTTTTGCCAAGTCTTTTTTACAGGCACGCTCTTTAGCGTCTTTCTTCAATACTACAAATACTTTTACGATTTCACCACGCAATTTATCTGGCACGCCAATACAGGCGCAGCTCTCCACGTATTTAGATTTCAAAGTTACTTCCTCGATATTCGTCGGATACACATTGTATCCATTAGTTATAATCATTCTCTTCAAGCGCCCTCTAAAATAAACCACTCCGCGTTCATCTAAATACCCAATGTCACCAGTCTTTAAATATTTTTTAACACCAACTTTCGTAAAAGTAGATTTTGTTTCTGCTGGTTCATCCAAATATTCTTTCATTATCGTAAGCCCGCGTACGAGAATTTCACCGTCTTCGCCGACCTCAACTGGTTTGCCAGTCTTAACGTCTTGAATCAGCACTTCGCTATCCGGCAATGGAAAGCCAATCACGTCCGCGCCATTTGCTACGCTGGCCGGTGAGAATATCATGCCTCCCGCCGCTTCTGTTAATCCGTATCCGTTCTGTAGAATAGCTTTTGAGCCGTGAGCTTTCAAAAAATTATTTACTTTTGTTTTAAGCGCTTGGCTTACCATGTCGCCACCGGATACTACACCCTTGATGCGACGAAGTTCATGTTTACCAAATTTAATTTTAGTTAAATATTCAAATACCGTCGGTACACCAACTAAAATATTTATCTTATATTTTTTAATATAATTTCTTAACTTTTTTGCATTAAATTGCGGGATCAAAACTATTCGCATGCCGCAATAAAATGGAATATGCATACAAACCCCCAACCCAAAAGCATGAAAATTTGGCAGAAATGTTAGCATTGAATAGCGCGTCTTTAAAAGTTCTGGTACTAAATATTTTGCCCCCAACGCCTGCGCGTTAAAATTTAAGTTAGTTAACACTACACCCTTTGGCTTGCCGGTCGTCCCGCCCGAATAAAGAATCACCGCCGCATCATTTTGATTTACTCGTACATGCGGGTTCCCAACATATTTACTAGACTTAGCCAAAAACTTGTCCCAAGTCAAAACATTTTGTCCACGCTTCACATGATTTTTGCGCCCCTTAGTGAAATAATATATTGCGCGCACAATAAAATCCATTGAGCGCGTAGCTGGCACCACAATCACCTGTTCGAGTTCTGTGTTTTTGATAATCGACTCAACCTTCGGATAGGAGATGTCTATGCATAACATCACCTTAGATTTAGCGCGGTTTACATACTCTTCGATTTCCTTTTCCGAAGAAAGCGGATGGATCATATTTGCTACCGCCCCCACCTCATTTATTGCATAAAACATATAAACTTCTTCTGGAGTATTTGGCATGCATACAGTTACGCGATCGCCTTTCTCTACGCCAAGTGCCTTGAGCGCTCTTGCTACGCGATCAATCTTTTTCACCAATTCCTTATACGTGATTTGTGCACTATAATAATCAATCGCAACATTGTGCGGCCATTTGCAAGACGATTCATAAACTATGTCGTAAAGCCCACCTTCAAAATATTCTATATCTTTTGGTAATTTCTCAATATAACCATATTTAGCGCGCTCCAATTTCATATCGATAGCACGGACAGATTTTTTCAGTTTATTATAGATAAATTCGAGCATAAAACAATTATAACATTTAGATATATATTTATAATAATTTTCTGTGCTATAATCAAAACATGGATAAGAACTTTCGCGTGAGAGTGTCGGTAGGTGTAGGCATGTTTGCCGTAGCGCTCGTATCTCTCTATACTTTCAACGGTACACCATTTAAACTATTATTTACGTTATTTGCTGTTATCTCTATGTTGGAGCTATTTAGTTTCTTCCGTAAAAAACATAAATCCTCTGCTACGTTTTTGGCTGTATTAGAAATCGTATTTCTTGTATGGGGTACCATTTTCGTAGCGGACATTGATGTGCCTCACTTTTGGTATATTATTTTAGGTGTGCCAGGTTATGATATTTTTGCATATCTTTTTGGTAAAGCTTTCGGCGGTAAGATTTTCAAAAAGTCTCGCCCCTTCCCACATATCTCCAAAAATAAAACATGGGAAGGTACCATCCTGGGGCTAGCCTCGGCTATCATAATGGTGACAATTTTAATGGCTGTACGTGGCAGTTTTAGCACCGACTGGTATTATTTGCTATGTGGCCCACTTGCATTAATGGGCGACTTATTTGAAAGCCATCTCAAGCGCCAATTCAAGGTCAAAGATTCTAATGAAATCGTTATCAAAAACAAAATCTTTGCCAAGTTGGAGCTCCTCGTCGGTGGTACCGAAGGTCACGGCGGCTATCTAGATCGTATCGACTCCACTGCTTTTGCTGCTACTATTTTATTAATAATTTCCAGCCTTTTCTAAGATAATCCACGCCAGATAAAATCGTTAAGATAACTACGACATATAATAATATATCGTTAATTACGCTTAAGATATTATTATTTAATATTATGTTTAATAATATTAAAGTTAAAGTAATCATTTGTACCATAGTTTTTGATTTGCCATAAATAGAAGCAGCTACAACTTTACCACTTTTTGCAGACATCATCCTCATGCCGTCCACCGCAAAATCTCGAATTAATATCACTGCAAACATCCAAAGCGGCACAATATTAAGTACTACTAATGCCAAAAAAGTTAAATTAACTAACATTTTATCTGCCAAAGGGTCTAAAAACACTCCAAGATCGGTCACCTTTTTTGTCTTACGTGCCCAACGCCCATCTATAAAGTCCGTGATTGATGCCGCAACAAAACAAATTACCGTGATAATTTGTGCCGGTAAATTATCCATAAAAATACAAATCATCAAAGGTGCTATTAAAATAATTCTTAGTATTGTTAGTATCGTCGGTCCGTTCATACTACATCTCTTCTATGATCTACTTTAAATGAGCGAATCTTAGCAAACTTTGCTGCAAGTACGTCGGTGGACCATTTATCGCCCAACATTACAGTTTCTTCTGGCTTAAAATTATATTCCTGCATTGCTTCGGTTAATTTTGTGCTAAGAGGTTTCTTTGCCCACCACACACATGGTACATCAATTGGCTCGCAAAATTTCTGCATCATTTTTTTGCGGCCATTATTACTAATAATCACTATTTTTACCCCAGCGCTCTTGCATTCTTCAATCCAGTCGGCTAGTTCATCGGCCGGCTCTTTTTCCGAGTGAAGTCTAAGAGTATTATCAAGATCACAAAGCAAAAGCTTCACACCTTCCTTTTTTAGTAAAGCCGGGGTTACATCTTCAAATCTTTCAAACTTTTTGTCTGGTTTAAAAATACTCATGTAATTATTTTAGCACAAAGTGCTCACGTTACCAATCTATAGCTTAGTCCTATTTTCGAGTGCTGCTGATAATGTGATCTGGTCCGCGTAAGATAAATCTACGCCAAGCGGCAACCCTCTTGCTAGCCGTGTAAGTTTTAGGTCGGGCTTCGCTTCATGTAAAACCTTTTCTAAAAGAAGAGCGGTAGATTCACCCTCTACAGACGGATTAGTAGCAATAATGACCTCCGTCACATTATCCTTATTTAAGCGTTCCACTAATTCCTTTACGTGTAGTTGGTCTGGCGTAATTCCGTCTATCGGCGATATTGCACCACCAAGAACATGATATGTTCCAGTATAAGCATGCGTATCTTCAATTGCATATATGTCCAACGGTTCTTCCACTACCATTATAGTAGCCTTGTCGCGCTTAGGGTCTTCATAGAGCGGCGAAACCGTCTCGTCGGAGTCAATCAAGGCAAAAGTCACTGGACAGGATTTTACTCCGTCATGTAGACTACTTAATGCGTCAGCAATATTTTCTGAGATTTTTGAGTTAGACTTAAAAAGATAATAAGCATATCTTTCGGCAGTACGCGGCCCCACTCCAGGCAACATGCCTAGCGCATCTATCACATTCGTTAGTGCTTTGGGTAGCATATTACATTCCGAGGCCAGAGAGTCCGCCCATTAGTGGCTTCATCTTATCGGTGGCAATTTCTTGTGCCTTAGCAAAACCATCACGCATACAGTTCTCAATCCAACGTTCTAGTTCATGAATATCATCGAGGTCTACCTTCTCTGGATCAATTTTTACTTTTTTTACTTTCAGCTCACCATTGATTTGCACTACCACTGCGCCATCTCCGGCTTCTACTTCTACGACTTCATTTTTCAATTCTTTTTGAGCTTTACGAAGCTGATTCAAAAGCTTCATTTGGTCCATTGTCTGACCCATAGTAATTATTCTCCTTTTACAGTATATAAATATATTATATCAGAGTTTTCGCGCATAGATGAAGTAATAATGCGTGAAAGTTGATATTTATCGCTCGTATTTGTACCATATAATACGGCTAGCTTCTCTGGGTTAACCTCGCCAATTTCGTAAGCCACACTGATATCAGTAGAATCCTCCAATATTTTATAAAAATCATAATTATCAGAAACCAGCAATGTCTCATCGGTTAAAGTTTTACGAATTATTGATAAATCATACTTAAATTCATTTGCTACGCTCGGATTATAACGATAGCCGTAAACATATTGCAAAAGGCTCGGTATCAACATGGCGCCAAACAATATAGAAAGCGGAATAACCGCTGCGACTCTCGCATAAGGATTTTCTGGGAATAATCCGTACCATTTTTCTAGTAAATATTTCAAACCGTGCGCCACCAAGATAGCAAATGGTAAAATAAAGAAAATTACAGCATTTGGATTTAGACCGGTGATGGCAATAGTGAATAATAGCAATAGTGAAGCAATAGAGTTACGCGACGCAAAAAATCCTTTTGTCGTCGAAAAGAGGCCAATCAAGGCCAGAGCCAAGGTGGGCAGACTCATTAATGGTGCCAAAAATACACTTTTAACTTCTGCAGTCCAACCAAATAATGGAGTCAACCCCGACCCTATGTTTCGGAAGAATTCATTTAGCTTAAAATCTTTCATTGATAATAGCTCTAATATAGTATCAGGATGGTTGATGATGTTTACAATCAGTGAAGCAATTCCACCGACAATAATAACACCTACCAAAAATAGCGGTAATTTTGGTAATCTTTTCACTATGAAACGTAAATGTGGCTGGAATAACACAAATAAAACACAAAACACTGCAAAATATATCATTCCAGGCGTAAAAATAGATGCTAGTAATGCTATGGCGAATAGAAAGCAATACATCGGCTTAGGGCGCTTTTCACCTTGGATTTTAGAACCCAGCCAAAGAAGTAAAGTTGGCCAAAATACCATCATAATAAGTGGTGTGCCAGAGCCGGCTAAAAACAAAAATGGCGTAGATAGTACAACTAAGCATGAAGCGAGTAATGAGACATTACTCTTAAACCAACGGTTCAAAAGTAGAATCAAAAGGAGCCCAAATATAAGCCCCACTAAAATGCTAGGTAATTTAATTGCGTAAGGTGTCAGGCCAAACAACATAATAGACACTTTTTGCAAAAGTCGGTATGGTAAATCTACTAAATCACCTTTCAAAAAACCGTCCATGCCCAAATGATAAGAACTTACCGCAGAATTCATCTCCGCATCAGACAAACCATATTGTGCCACCATCGGCAATATAAACAACAAAGCAATAAACGCCGCACCGAGCAACACGTAGCCAATCACAAATCGGTATCTATATAAAAAAAGTTTAGAAATAATAATTTTCTTCACTACATTATTATACCACAAGAATAATTGTAATAGTATTATTCTCGCGTTTTATCAAGCGACATAAAACGTAGCAATTCTGGATGGAAGTACAATTCGATCTTGCCGACGGCACCGTGACGATGTTTTGCCACCAATAATTCCGTAATGTGCGTTTCTTCGTAGTTGTCATCATTTTGTCGGTAATAATCTGGTCTATGCAAAAACATCACGAGGTCTGCGTCTTGCTCGATCGAACCAGATTCACGAAGATCCGATAGTACCGGTCGAGGGTCATCGCGCCCAGTCACCTGACGTGACAACTGCGCCAAGGCTACTACTGGTATCTCTAGTTCACGAGCCAAAATCTTCAAACCGCGAGAAATTTCTGTCACCTCCTGCACACGGTTTCCTGCATAGCGATCCGACCCGGAAATAAGCTGCAAATAGTCTACTATCACTATGCCAATATCATGATCGTGCATAGCACGACGTGCCTTATTGCGAAGTTCTACAATTGTCATTGAGCTAGTATCATCTATATAAATTGGTATTTCGTCCATTTCGCCAAGGGCGTCACCAATTTTCGAAAATTCCTCATCCGTCAAATTACCAGTTCGCATTTTCCAGTTATCTACGCCAGACACATCTGAAATCATACGGTCCACGATTTCATTTGCTGCCATCTCCATTGAGAAGAACAAGACGCCTTTATTATTCATGCTGGCGATATTGTAGGCTAGGTTTTGCGCAAAAGTAGTTTTACCCATTGCCGGACGTGCACCGATAATTACCAAATCACCTTTTTGCAAACCAGCGGTTTTTTTGTCCAGGTCGCGAAAACCAGTTTTGAGCCCACGCAGAGCGCCTTTATTCTTGTGGAGCTCCTCGATTCTATCAAAGGCATTTGCTAGCAACTCTTCCATCGGCGTATAGTCGCTTTTGATAATTTTGTCTGACACTTCAAAAAGTTGTTTTTCAGCTGCGCCAATTAGTTCATCTACATTTTCACCTTCTTCATAGGCCTTATTTGTGATTTCTGTGCCAGCCTGAATCAATCTTCTGCGCACTGAAGCTTTTTCAATAATATCCGCATACGCTTTAGCATGTGAAGAAGTTGGTACAAAATTTGTCAGCTCAGTTAGATAAGGCGCACCACCAACACTTTTTAGTTTTTTCAAAGATTTAAGTTCGGCCGTCAAAGTCAACAAATCTATTGGGCGATGCTGGTCATACAAATTCATCATCGCTTCAAAAATCGCTTGATGTCTTTCCTCGTAAAAATCTTTTGCGCGTATAACCGTAATTACTTCCGGAAAAACTCCATCTGACAACAAAATTGCACCGAGCAAAGATTTTTCGGCTACGATATCTTGCGGCGGTACACGACCGCCACTATTAGAACGGGTTGCCTCCTCCATCATTATGTACCTCACCACCCATTATATCAGAAATCTTCGAAATTAACTCATCTTTTGGCGCGTTGGGATTTTCACCAACCTCTCCGATTGCAACTTTCATACCACCGGCCGCGTCAATCAAAATCTTTTTGTTATTATCACGTGACAAAATTGTTTTAGCAATTTTTTTATTCGGATAAATATTTAATTTATTGCCATTTACGACATAACTAGCCTTTGCAACTTGAGAGTAAACTGCGTCATTCATGCCGCGCACGGTTTCGAGAAAACTATTCCAATCAAAGTTGCTTGGCGTGTGAGATACTGGAGTATTGATGGCGGCAGACGAATCCTGATGAGCGGGAGCCTGAGGTGCGACAACGCTAGGCTGAGCACTGATCGCTCGCGGCGGCGATGAGGTTTCTTTTATCCCGTCGCTGCATAATGCCACCAATAATTTCGCTTCTGCAAAAGGGGCTCTCACATCCGGCAAGCTAGCCAATAATTTTAATAATTCTGGCTGCGGATTGTCAATGATCGTGGCAATCATTTCTTCAGCCAGAGTCTCTGGCCTTACTCCAGATGATAGTAGTTCTTTTAGTAAATTAGTAATCTGTGTAATGTCGCCAGATTTATAGCTGTCTAGTAATGCAAGAATTTTTTCATCCTCAGGCAAACCCATGGCGTTTTCTACAATCTCTTTCGTAATTTCTTCAGATGTTAAAGTTGAAATCTGATCAAGTAGCGATAAAGAATCCCTAAAAGACCCGCCACCGCGTTTTACGATTATTTTCAATGCATCATCAGCGATTTTGATCTTCTCTTTTTCGCAGATAGATTTTAGATGTTCAAACATAGTTTTGCTATCTGCCAAGCCAAAAGTATAAGTTTGGGCTCTAGACGTAATCGTAACAGGTACCTTATATGCGTCCGTGGTCGCCATAATAAATATTACATGTTTAGGCGGTTCCTCGAGGGTTTTTAAGAGTGCATTAAATGCCTCTTTTGTCAGCATGTGGACTTCATCAATGATATAAACTTTATACTTCCCAGAAGTTGGTGCGATAGCTACTTTTTCACGCAGCTCTCTTATGTTATCAATACCGCGATTGCTCGCGCCATCAATCTCAATAATATCCACATAGTCATCTTCTATTTCATAAGGAAACCCATTTACTTCATGTGCAAAAATTCTCGCAACACTAGTTTTACCAGTTCCACGTGGCCCAATAAAAAGGTATGCGTGATTAATCTTGCCAGACTTCAAAGAATTAATTAATGGCTCAGTCACTTGTGGCTGTCCTACCACCTCAGCCAAAGTCATTGGACGATAACGTCTATATAATGCCTTCATAAAGCTAGAGTGCTGCCTCTACGGCTGCCCACGTCGCATCTTCGTTTTGTGCAGGTATCGTTATGGATACTTGCGCTCCGTCGCGTAAATGGAAATAAGTCACCGATGCATAAAGAATCTGATACTCTCTGCCAGCTACTTCTACAAAATACTTATCGTCGTGATGTACCAAAGTACCAATTACCGTCTTACGTTCTACTGGACCAATCTGTTTGTATACAAACTTGCCGTCCTCTGTAATGGTAAGCTTCATGATGTCACCTTCGACTAATTTAGATTTTGAAGCATAATTTGCTGGTACCGGATAATTTTTACCATCCGGTCCAATCATGATCTGTCCATCAAAAATTCCCTCAATGACTTTACCCTCTGGGCCAGATACCACCGTCTCGCGTGGCGCAGCGATAGTCTCCCCATCGCCAATTATTGAGATCAAAAGCTCTTTTGCTGCAGATAAATTTGTCTCAGCCTCAGTGATAAGGCTGCGCAATCTTTTTATTTGTTTTTCCGAAATTTCAGACATCACCTCGCATTCCTGCCTAAATATAATATTAATATTATATTATATCAGCTGCCAGCAAAAGTCAACATTTTGCCGTCAAAGTTTTCCACCAATTTAACATCGGTAGCGCAAAAAATGTTGTAAATTTTACATTTTAAGACTCTTTCCAAAGTCCGGTATGTTTTGCTCCGTCATAAATCATGGTTGGGATACCCTTAACTCTCAGATCGTTCTCTATGATGCTTCGGTTTTCCGACATTTTAGTTGTTGTCTCCGGGTAATTTGCGATTTTACGAATTTCACTAATTCCATCATTATCAAACCCAGCGTCTTTTAACCATTCTTCGAGTTGCTCAGTAGCTTCATCTTTGTCATAATCATTGTTAAATAGATTTTGATAAGAAATTCCCTTCTCGTTTTTTTCGGTAAAGATATGATCAAGCAACTCTACCGCTAGGCCAGAACGTATTTGTTCTGCTGCAAACATATAACGCACGATAATCTCCGAATTTTTAAACTTATAGCTATCATCAGTGTCTTGAATTGCGAACGGCACCAAATGCACATCATATTTGTCGAAGAATCCGGCCGCCTTTTGATTACGATATGATGTCATGCATACTGAGCACCCCGGGTCAAAGATATCTATCGCAATAGGCTTATCGGCATTTTCGCCTGTATTCACCGAAACATAATTAAAATCAAAATCCTCTGCATTATAACTTCTAAATTTGTCTGGTATTGCTTCGAAAATCTCGCCCCATTCCTCAAACCATCGCCCAGTCGCCTCGATTACATTAGTCGGCTCGGATTCATCAATCGAACAAATTTCGGCCCCCAATGTACAAGCGGATGGTTTAGTCACATTACAGCTACCAAGCGCCCAGAGCGCAAGTAATGACTTGACGGCAGTTAATATAGCCCAAATTGCAACAATCACGATTATGACCGATAAAATCTCAATCAGCACCGAAAGTGGCTTGGTCCATTTTGGATGCTTTATAATTACGCGACTTAAGATTGTGTTTTTTACATCCTCTTTAAAACCGGTTTCGCATTTTTGCAGACGTACTTTTTTCCAAAGACAGCCCCAAGCTTTTTTAAACATTTTGAGATAAGCTTTGCCAACCTTAGGTTTAAATATGGAAATAATTCCCACAAAAACCCCAATAATTGCCAAAATAATAAATGCAGCTATACACACCATAATGAAACTATTTTACCACTAGCCTAATACTTTTCCTAGTACTTTTTTGATTTTATCTATATCTTCAGGTTTATTGTGCAGACCCAACGAAAATCTAATCAATGGCGGAAAGCCCATCACATGATCTAGATAATAATGCGCACAGAAATATCCAGTACGCGCCATAATATTCTCACGCGACAATGCCTCGCCGACCAAATGCGAATCTAGCCCCTCGATATAAAATGAAATAGTAGTACTCGGCTCTGCATTTACTAAATGTACTTTTGGCGAATTCTTCAAAAACTCAAATAATTCTTTTGTATTATCATACAGCATTTTCCAATCTTTTTTGGGTACTTTTTCTAACCAATCTATTGCTGCACCAAGTGCAACTATCTCCCCCCAAGCCTGCAACCCGGGCTCAAATCTAGTATAGCGATGCTCTTTACCTTCCGCTGACAAAACATAAAAATCTTTTTCTACATCGTCTACCATACCTCCGCCCACAAATCTCGTTTGCAAAAATTCTGCCAAATCGTCTCGCCACACAATTACGCCAAGTGAAGGCGCATACATTTTATGTGCCGAGAAACAAATCGCGTCAGCGTCCACGCCACGTACTATTTCTGATGAATGCGCCATAGCCTGGGCCGCATCTATAATCACAATCCCGCCTGATTTATGTACAACCTTAATCAACTCGTTAATATTTGATAATTCCCGACCGTCAAAATTTGAAACACAGTTAACTACTACGATTGCTTTATCAAAGTTATAATTATCTAGATCGATCGCGCCACTTTTCTCGCGCACCATTACTTCGCGCGGCAAACCAGTCTTTTCTGCAAAAGCCATTGTGGCTAGAAATGGCGAATTATGTTCGATATCGCTAGTCATTATTTTTTTAAACTTTTTTGCATCTAGCTGATTTAAGATTAAATTAATCCCATAAGTAGTATTAAGTGTGAAAGACACAGTATATTTACGTGGCTTCAACTTCAAAAACTTCAAAACTTTCTCACGCGTCGCCTCAACTTTTTCGTCAGTCACTCTCCCCCATTTATATTTAACGCGTTCGCCGCAAGAATTATGCTCAGTGTAATATTTATTGAGCGCATCAATCACTGCGCGTGGTCTAAGACTCTGGCACGCCGAGTCGAGATAAACTTCCCCCTCACCCAAATAATCAAAATCGTTCATATAGATAATTATAACATAACAAAAAACAGAATTACCCGATTCGAGGGAGTAAAGCTTGGCCTAGTGGCCTTGAACGCTCCCGAGAATGGGTAATTCTGTTTTAAAAATTACAATTAGCTAACCATTTTGAAGATTTAGGCGAGTTCTACAGTCGCACCAGCCTCTTCAAGGGCTTTCTTCATCGCTTCAGCGTCAGCCTTTGCGACTTTCTCTTTCACGGTAGCAGGAGCACCGTCGACGATAGCCTTAGCTTCGCCAAGACCAAGTCCAGTAGCTTCCTTTACGGCCTTGATGACGGCGATCTTCTGAGCACCAGCATCCTTGAGGACTACGTCGTACTCAGCTTTGCCTTCATCAGCGGCAGCAGCATCGCCACCAGCAGCAACAGCTACGGCTGCAACTGGCTCAATGCCATATTCGTCTTTAAGTAAAGTTTTAAGTTCGTTAACTTCGAGCACGGTCATATTTACGAGCTCTTCAGCCAACTTTTTAATATCAGTTGCCATATTTTCTCCTTTATAAATTATTCGGTTGCCGTTTCGGCTGGCTTTTCTTCTTCGGCTTTCTCAGCTTCAGCAGGTTTTTCTTCTTCAGCTGGCTTAGCTTCTACTGTCTCCGGCTTATTTTCCAAACCAGACACAATTCCATTGATGCCAGAGAGCAAGGTATCCACCACCTGAGCGATAAGTTCGTTCTTGGTTGGGAGTGAGCCCAGCGTCTTGACTTCTTCGGTAGAAAGCGCAGCGCCTTCAGCATTAAAACCACCAATTAGCTCCATCTTTGCGTGAGTTTTAGCAAATTTTGTCAAAACTTTTGCCGCATCGAAATCTTCGTCCGAGCCCATTGCATAAAGCAATTGGCCAGTTAGTCCAGAAGCGTCAGTATCTTTGTAGGCAGCAATTTCTTTCATTGCAACCTTTACAAGACGGTTCTTTACGACCTTGATTTTGATGTTTGACTCACGTGCGAGCTTGCGAAGCTCTTGCAATTCTGCTACGGTTAAGCCTTCGTACTTTGCGTAGACCACCATTTTGGCATTACTAAGAAGCTCCGTCAAATCAGCAACCAATGTATTCTTTTTATCCTTTGAAATTGCCATAAAAAGTTCCTTTGGTTATTTCGTTAATATCATAGCTAGCTAATTGTTAAATAGCGTCACCAAATAAATTTAAGAAAATTCCTCGGTGGCATGATTAAGAGCACGCTCCGCCACTGTCTTTGGTAACTCCCCTAATTATAGCACACATCGCTTCAAAAATCAAGCTAACGGACTCGTTTAGTCGTCAAGAATTGTATGATTGACCCGAGCGCCGCGATACCAATAATTAGCGGCCAATAATAAGAATCTAAATTGAGACCTGGTATCCAAGCAATTAGGGCCATGGTTATAGCGTAAGCACCTGCCGCTGAAGTTGCAATTATCACGGCCGGCTTCATCAGCATTACGGCCGCACCAGCTGCAACTACGCCAACCACTGCGCCAATTGCCAAAGTTTGCATTTCGGCACCAAAATATTGCGCCGTTATCATCATCACGAGACCAAAGGCAATCCCGCCCACGCAGATTTTTTCGATCGAAAACCCAAGCAGCGCCATCAGAAGCCCGCCAGCTATTGGCAAGAGATTTTGCCATAAGTCATTATTCACGATATCGGTAAACGCATCGTTTATAATTGGCATCAAATACCCCATCAAAGAGTAGCCCAGCAAAAACCATATTATAAAAAATGCAATTTTTTTGATTCTGTACCCCAACACCAGCAGAGCCAAGCCTACTAGCGCCATCAAGATAAGCTCAGTATTTTCCATACCTCAATTATACCATATGCGGAATATTAGAAACAACAAAAAAATATACCTTCGGGAGCGAATGACCCATCCCCAAAAAGGTATATTTTTGTTGCATTAGTTATAAATGTTTTCGATAGCGATCGATGGCCCCATCGTAGTGGTGATAAATACACTCTTTACGTAAGTACCTTTGAGCGATGCAGGCTTTTGTGCCTTTAGACTCTCAAAGAAAGCATTTGCGTTCTCGAGTAATTTATCAGTGCCAAACGAAACTTTGCCCACACCAATATGTACGATAGATTGCTTATCTACACGATATTCAACCTTACCAGCCTTAGAATCCTTTACGGCTTTCTCTACATCATTGGTTACAGTGCCAGCCTTTGGATTTGGCATCAAGCCCTTTGGCCCAAGGAGACGTGCGTATTTACCGAGCTTTGGCATATATTGTGGGGTAGAAATTAATACGTCAAAATCAATTGTACCTTTGTCGAGTTGTTTCAAAAACTCTTCATCTTCGGCAATGTCTGCACCGGCAGCTTTGGCGGCCTTGCAAACATCGAGTGGAGCAAATACAGCTACGCGCACAGTTTTACCGTTACCATTTGGTAAAACCAAAGTAGTGCGAATATTCTGGTCAGCCTGACGTGGGTCTACACCAAGCCTTGCATGTACTTCTACGGAAGCATCAAATTTCACTGGACTAGTCTTGATTGCGAGATCCAAAGCGTCTTTTAGGTTATAAGCCTTACCCTTTTCGACCAACTTTGCCATTTCCTGATATTTTTTACCACGGCGTTCCAACTTAGAACGAGTGATTGGAGCGGCGCCCTTTGGTTTCGCTGCGGCTTCAGCTGCAGCGCGCTCTACCTTACGAGCTTGGCGTTCTTCCTCAGCTTTCACCTCTTCGATATGTTTTTTAGATTTTTTACCAGATTTCGCATAGGTCTCCTCTGCCTCAACGACCTCTACGATTTCTTCGTTCTTCTTGACCTCTTCTTCGGCCATATTTTCCTTTCTGTGGTGCTAACGAATAAAACTCTCCCACTATTAATTAACTACGCACTATTATACCACATTTTTATCAAAAAATGAAGTCAAAAACAAAAAAAGGGCCCACCTCAGTGGACCCTGTGCGGATTTAATCTCCGTAACAATAGCCTCTATGGCATTTCATCCGAGCTTTGCCCGGCTTTGTACCACAGAAGTAGTACTTTTCTCCATGGTGGCTAATTTGCCACCGAGAATCTATAATATAAGCTCTTACGCTGTTAAAAGCGTGGTCATATTGCAGATTCTCTACCTCCTTGAGAACTAAACTTAACCTGCCTACTGGCATAGCCGTTAGATAGGCTACCACTACATTTCGGTTTAGGATTCTGAGAACTTCTATCTCTGGATACTCATCCATAATGTATCCCGGAATTTTTCTCAGCGGGAGCTTTAGCCTCCGTCTTTCCTCTTTGAGAAATGCATATTCTATCGGATTTGTACGATACGACTCTGCATACATCTCCCAGAGATAAATAATCCTTTGCCGTAATTCGCTTGCTGGTGTCATTTTGTCACCCCCTACAAATGTTTTTCTAGTACCTGGCATAACACCAAAAACCACGCACTAACTTAATTATAGCACAAAACTTCAAAGAAGTCAAGCTTATACGTGTAGACTATTTACTTTTTTAGATTTTTTGATATAATATACGTGTTACATAATGCTTCTAAATTAAAAACTTTAATCAAGGATTTTTACGATGGCAGAGAAAAAAGTTATCGGTAATTTGAAATTACGTATCCCTGGTGGCAAGGCTACTGCTGGCCCTCCGGTTGGTTCTACGCTTGGCCAATGGGGTCTTAACATGATGGATTTCATTAATCCATTCAACGAAAAGACTAAAGAATTCATGGGCAAGAATGTAATCGTCCATATCAAAGTTTATGAAGATCGTACTTTTGATTGGATCTGCCTTGGTCAACCAGTGGATGATTTAATCCGCGAAGCTATCAAGATCGACAAGGGTTCTGGTAAGCCAAATGTTGATAAGGTTGGTAAAATTACTAAAGCTCAGCTCCAAGAGATCGCCGAGAAAAAAATGGATCAGCTCAACGCTATTGATATCGAAGGTGCAATCAAGATCGTAGCTGGCACAGCTCGTTCAATGGGCGTAGAAGTTACAGAATAAAATCTCAAAAAATACAGCATCAAACGGTGCTGTATTTTTTATGTTTTTAAAATAAAAATATGATATAATCATAAGCGATATGGAAGAAGAGCCGTATTTTTATCATCCGCTAGAAAATATCGAAGATGTAGAGCTTTTTGAGGAGGCCGTAGAACGCACTCATTTCACAAGGTCACTATCTTCAGAGCGACCTTATACGTATTGGACGCTCGAATTATACGACCAGGATAACGGTATTCGTGGTGGCGGCGGTTTAGGTGTACTTGCTGCTGACACCCGCAGGATCGCCGAACAGGTAGGCATACCTTTTGCACTAATTACTCCTTTCTATCCTTCAGAAACACATCAAATCATGAAAAATGGACAAGTTCATGACGAGCACATTGATGTAAATTATCATGACTACGGTTTTAGGTTTATCGATAATATTCATATTAAATGCTGCGACAATCTCTGCAAACTCGATGTTATCGAAAAAAGATTCAAAAATACCAGAATTATCTGCATTACCGAGCCGAATTTTGGCGAATTGTATTCCGGTATGAGTGGATCCGACCACAGATTATATCAAGAGGTTTCTCTAGGTTTTGGCGGTTATATAGCCTTAAAACTTCTCGGGTTAAAGCCGGCCATTATGCAACTAAACGAAGTTGCAACCTTTTTCGCCGCTTTGGCCAGACTAGATGAGCTTGTCTCAAATGGCATGGATTTTTACGAGGCAGTGGTGTACACGCGCAAGCATACCCTATACACCAACCACACCTTAGTCCAAGCAGCCGAAGCAGAGTTTAATATTGAGCAATTTAGAAGATTCGTCTATCCAAATCTTAAATCTCCAGCTGTGCGCAAATGGTTGGATGATAAGTTTATGAATGGCCAGCTCAAATTATCTTCGGTTACTATAGAGATTGCAGAATTGCGCAGCGGAGTCTCTAAGCTTCATGCTAGAGTAGCAAACTACCATGATATCGCTGGTAATAAAGTCAAATTCAAAGCTATCACTAATGGTATTGATCTTGAAAAATGGACTCTACCCGAAATCCTATCTTTCTATCATGAGGCCAGCATTATAGATACATTTGGCTTCCCGGACGTCGATTTTACCAGTCACCTCGGCGCTATTACAGCAGACAAAATCCGCGTGTTTAAGGCTGCCGGCCGCAAAATTCTAAACGATACCCTTTCTACTCGCCCAGACCAAAATGGCAAAATCTTACATTTTGGCGATAACGATTTCATTTTCGACTTCAAACGCAGGTTCGTAGATTACAAACGTCCAGAATTGCCGTTCAAAAACCCAACTAAACTTCGCGAAATTTTAGAGCCAAGAGGCGCACATTATGTCATCGCCGGGCGCGTTCATACTGGCGACGAAATCATGGCAGGAAAACTCCGTATTTTACTCGAAACCGTAAAACAAGATGATTATCTCTGCGACCATGTTCACTATATTGCCGACTATGATGAAAAACTGGCCTACGGGCTTTCTTGTGGGTCGAATGTTGCAGTAAATGTACCAATAGTTGGCCTAGAAGCCTGTGGCACATCCTGGATGAAAGACATTATTAACCTGAACTTGCTTATCTCCACCCACGATGGCGGCGTGGCTGATGCTTCGGCCGAAAATTATCTTAATGTTCACGGCATGACAGAAGACGAAGAACTGGAAGAGTTGTATCGCAGAATGGAAGAAGCTATTTCTGTTTGGAATAATGATTTTGACTTAGAATTTCTTTTGCAGAAACAACTTGCCGCTTACCTTCCTGTGATTTCTGGTTCCAGAATGCTAAAAGATTATCTTGACTTCCTCTTCCCGCTGTAGTATACTATTGACAAGTCTGGTATCAGACTATTTTTATTGTAAAGGAGTAAAATGGCCAAAACGAAAACTAAGATCAAGACTAAGAAAACAGCCAAGAAAGCTTTCGTACTTTTCCGTCCATTTATAGCTTTTGGGCGATATTTACGCGATTCGTGGCGTGAAATTCGCCAGGTACGCTGGCCAAACCGCAAAGCCACCTGGAAAATGGTGCTCGCAGTATTCGTTTATACAGCATTATTTGTGACGCTAATTTCTTTACTCGATCTATTCTTTACATGGTTATTTAGTTTAATAATAAAATAAGGAGACAAAATGGCAGTAAACCGTTACGATGACACAAGGGCCTGGTATGCAATTTCTACATACAGTGGCTACGAAGACAAGGTAGCTGATTCTATTAATCAGCGTACTAATACCGTAGAAATGGCAAACAAAATTTTTGAAGCAATCGTGCCAAAAGAAAAGCAAATCGAAATTAGAAATGGTAAGCGTAAAGTAGTAGACCGCAAGATTTTGCAAGGTTATGTGCTCGTAGATATGAAATTATCTGATGAAACTTGGTATATTATCCGCAACACACCAGGTGTTACAGGCTTTATCGGTACCGGCACCCAGCCAACTCCAGTCTCCGAAAAAGAAATCGCCAAAATCAAAAAACGTATGGGCGTAGAAGATCCAAAGTTCTCCGTCAAATACGAAATTGGCGAAGTAGTTTCCATTACCGACGGCCCATTCAAAGGCTTCGACGGTACAGTTTCCGAGATCGATGCCGCTAAAGGCAAGCTCAAAGTCATGGTATCTATGTTCGGCCGCGAAACACCTGTAGAATTGGATGCATTGCAAGTCAAGCAACTTGGCTAATACCAGAATTTTTCTGGCAGTTTATCCGCAATTCTTTTATGAAAATCATAATCAAAACCCTCAAGTCTCTTGGGGGCTTTGGTTTTGAAGTAATTTTTACGAATTTCTTTGGCGGTCATAATTTCACCAGGAATCAATTTATACTTTTTGTTAAAATTTAGACCCCTTTTATAATCCTTTGGTGGCAAAACTGCCATTGGCACAAAGTCACAATTCATTTCTGGGTCTTGATATAATTCCAGTGCCAGTATTGACATTGTAGGAATGATAGGCTCTTCTTTATCATAAATTTCTTTAGTTTTAAACACTGTAGCTTGCCGAGTTGCCGACGGCGCTACAAATATTACTCCACCATTTTTCACCACATCATGAGATAACTTCGTATATAAATCACGAAATTCACGCTTGATTTTAGATCCAGCTTCAAATAACGGTGAACCTTTATGTATATTCATTTTATCCCATGTAGACGGGGTGATGGTCGGCGTAATTATGATGCCAAGTTGCTTTATTCTGTCAAAATCAGTCGCAAGTGCCTCATACCATGGCAAATTTACCGGAAATAGCATTGGTTTATCTCCCATCACGTCCATTTTCATCATTAAGATTCTTGCGATTTCCCCCAGCGAGGGATGATTAAAACCAATTACTAGGCCATTTTCAGAATCTTTCGGAAAACCAACATAGCTACCTGGCGTGATTTTCTTTAAGCGCCTCACTAGCTTGGCGCGTGCGTTTTTTGCGTGTTTCTCTGGATCATTTTTTGGCCCGGTAGTGCCAAGCACGTAATTAATTGCCGCGTTACAGATCTTCCCCACCGGTACCATTTCTTTTCGTAAATTTTCAGCCCCAAGAGTCTTAAGTAGAGAGTATCCTTCGTGTTGAATTTTATCTATAATCTCTTCCGCTGAAAGAGTTTCTAGTTGTTTGTTTGTAAAAACTTTCTTTGTCGCCATAAAATTAATTATAGCATTTTGTGACATTTTATGTTAAAATTAATATTATCGAATGGGGATTCGCCAAGTGGTAAGGCAGTGGGTTCTGGTCCCACCATTCGGGGGTTCGAATCCCTCATCCCCAGCCAAGTATAAGTGTAATGGATAATAAATTATGAAAATGCATGAAATGAATTTGCAACCAAAATATTTCGACTTCATGAAAGATGGCACAAAGCGCATAGAGTTGCGCCTTTATGACGAGAAGCGTAGCCAAATCCAGCTTGGAGACATCATTGAATTTTCAAAATCTGAAAACGACAAAATAAGAGCCGAAGTTATCGGTCTTCTTCGTTATAATTCGTTCAATGATTTATTTGAAGACTTCGACATTTCGATTCTTGCCGATGCCTCTATGACAAAAGATGAGTTACTTAGCGTATTGAGCGAATTTTACACCCCCGAAAAACAAGCCCAATATGGGGTTGTCGGTATCCGTCTAAAGATGCTTTAAAAATAAAAAAGCGCCTTTCTATAAAGGGCGCTTTTTTGAGAGATTAGCCGTTGAAGACGTGTTCACGAGAGTGGTTATTGTAATAGCCATCGGCGAGGATTTCTGTCTCTACCCAACCATACTTTTCGATAACCTTAGTAAACTGATTTAATTTGTAGTCGGCAATCGTAATAAGTGGGCGAGTTGTTCCTAACCACGCGAAACACTTCTCAAGTAACTCGGTGGCGATTCCGCGCTTCTGGTATTCAGGCTTTACGAAAAGAGTACTAATTTTCTTTTCATCGTTATCCTTTTTCAATATTGCAACAGCCGCAATCTTATTGTCCATATAACATGTGATAATTTCGCGCTCGCCATCGAATATACCTGGGATATATTTGCTAAAATAATGATCACAATGATCGGGATAATCTTCACATATCCAATCAGTTATCATGTATGCCTCTGCTATAACTTTAGCAAATTTCTTATTTGCACCAGCTTTAAGTAAATCCGAAGCTTTGTAAAACTCGCGAGAAGGCTTCTCGTCTGTTTTGAATTCTAGCTCAAAGACGTAAACGCCAAGTGATTCTCTATCCTTAGGATAAATCCCCTGAAGCGTACGAAGTGCTCCATTAAAAGTCATGCCGGGTAAAACACGGTCAACGCCCTCAACTTCGAGCATCCTTTTGAAACTATCATAAACGGCAACGCGTTTTACATAGAATTCATTTGGGCCGTAGTTCTCGAATGTAATCGTGTCTCCCTGATGAACCTTTTTGATCTGCGAATATCCAACGCGAATCTCGAGGTTCTTTTCTCCGCTTTTGAGCTGACGGAAATACTCTTTTTTGACTCTCCAGACGTGTTTTTTCGTCATCGTTAATCAACTCCTTTTAAAGATCAATAGTAACGGTAACCCGTTCTCCCTTAATTATATCACAAAATATCAAAAAAGTCAATTTTAACCGCTTTCCCTTACTCGCTCCTCAGTGCTTCTACCGGGTCTTTCTTTGAAGCCGAGCGTGCCGGTATTAACCCAGACACCAAAGTCAAAACAACGCTAAGAATAATCAAAAACCCAGCCGTCTTTGGGTCTAATGCCGCAGAGAGTGGTATATCTCCAGTGAAATGATGTAGCACCAAGTTTATGATTGGAATGCAAAGATATGATATTGCTACACCAAATAAGCCAGACAAGAATCCAATAATAAACGTCTCTGCATTGAAAATTGACGAAATATTATGTTTGCTCGCCCCAATTGCACGCAAAATCCCAATTTCCTTAGTTCTCTCATACACAGAAATATATGTAATTACACCAATCATAATAGATGACACTACTAGCGAAATCGACACGAACGCGATCAAAACATAACTCACGGCATCTACGATCGTCTTGACCGAACTCATCAAAACCCCAGTCGTATCAGAATATTCAATCACTTTCCCATCCTGATTATACTCACGCATCAGCTCATTATAATGATCCAAAAATTCTATAAATCGAGTTTTTCCGTCAAACGAGTTAAAATAAAAAGCAATTTCCATTGGGTCATCCAAATCTTGATAACCCAGCAAGGCCAAATTTGTATTATAAGTCGCCTGTTTTTCATTGAACATTGCCGACACCACTCTTGCTAATTCGTCCTCACTGAAATTTAATGTAAAAGCACCAATTAGGGCATCTGTATCCAGACCAAAAGCATCTGTAAAGCTATTTGTAAGGTAAGATGTTAATCCGATCACTTTTTCTGTAACTCTCATCTGCACTAAAAAGCCCGTAATTTTGATAGCTAATCCTTCAAATGTTGCCGTAATTTCTGCCGAGCTCATTAATCCATCAACCACCGTATCTACTGCACCCGCCGGCACTACAACCGCATCGGCTTCTAAACTATAGCTCGGGTTAAACTGCTTCATGGTTTCTTCATACTGTTTTGCGTAAGCTTCCAGCATCCCACGCATTATCCCACCATAAATTGTTTCAAATTGCTCCTTTCCAAGTAAATATTTTTCACCAATTTCCGAAAGTTTTTCAGAATTAGCGCTGAGCACCCGCTCTACAATATCATCAATCTCGCTATACATAAAATTCCCTAGCGCCTCATTGCCTATAATTTCAGCAAAAGTCGCTCGCGTGAGTACCTCCAGTTCGCTCGTTAATTCAGCCTGCACCGGTTTTATATCTGCAGTAACTTCACCTGCTATTTCTTTCATATATTCCTCGGTCTTGGCTGCCACCGCATTTCGGTCAACATTCACCTTGATTGCATTTGCAATCTTTGTTTCATCTATCCGCACTAAATCCGAAAACTCGAAATTAAATTTGTTTTGTTTCTCGCCGAATTTTGTATTTGAGAAAATATCTATTGTGGGGTTTTCAATCTGCTTTTTTACAATTTCTGTTTTGCTAGATTCTTCAATAATATGCGTAGTTAAACTCGGCAGATACAATACGCCACTTCCCACCGCCATTAATCCATCATCCATCGTAACCACGCCTACAATTTTGAGTTTTTCTGATCGTTTCTCATAAACATTTCGCATGAAATCCGCATCATCAGACATATCCTCATATACTTCATATTTTGCATTATATTGATAAGTATCGGCAGGCAAAAGTAATCTCAAATCTACGTTGAGTAAATCATCATAAGTCAGCTCAAGTGGCTCGTTTTTGATATTTACGGCTTCGCCACCCATAATTTTAGTGATAATTTCATTTAATTCGTCCGTATCATGGAAGCCCAATGAGTATGTTAATAATTCTGAAATTTCACCTTTGCTCGGCAAAAATACTACCATTTCGTTGTAATTTTCTGGATATCGTCCAGCCAAAAGTTCCGTATCGTTTTGTAAATTCGTCGCATCATATTGGCGAAATACAGACGTCATACTCGAATATGAGTTTAATAAAGAATTACTACCTAAAATTGTCGTAAATAGACTACTTGGATTTAATTTTGCGAGCTCCCCGGTCGCATCTACGGTATAAATTAATGGATCTATATTATATTCATATTCTACCAAACGTACATCGTCTTTTAATTCATCAGTGTGTCCATCATAATATCTCATAAAGCTGTTAAGATCATTATGCGTTACATTGCCAAGCGAAGCCGTCAAAACTTGATTTTCTATCAATTTGCTACCATCTTCATGCTCACTCCCGCCTGTAAAATTCAGCAAAATTCCAGTAATATTTGTTGAATCTCGCATCAGCGCCAGTGGATACGAAGTTAGCGTATCATGCTCGATCTTATCAATGTAATTTTGAAATCCTGTAGAAACTGCAGAAATCAAGGCAATACCAATAATCCCAATCGAACCCGCAAAAGCCACTAGCACCGTCCGGCCTTTTTTGGTCAATAAATTTTTCAATGACAAAGACAATGCCGTAATGAAAGACATTTTTGTTTTCTTACTCTTATGTTTGGCACGCTCTGCATCTAAATCAGTTTTTGCGCTGCCATCATATACATCAGAATCTGCCACAATTTGGCCGTCTTTTATATTTATGATCCTTGTCGCGTATTCATCCGCTAATTCCGGATTATGCGTCACCATAATTACGAGTTTATCTTTTGCTACTTGTTTTAGTAGATCCATAATTTGCAAACTAGTTTCCGAGTCCAGTGCCCCAGTCGGCTCATCAGCGAGTAAGATATCAGGATCATTTACGAGCGCTCGGGCTATTGCTACCCTTTGCATTTGTCCGCCAGAAAGCTGGTTTGGTTTTTTGTCGATCTGATCTTTTAGACCCACTTGGATCAAAGCATGTTTGGCTCGCCGAATCGCTTCACGTTTTGATACGCCCGACAAAGTCAGTGCCAACCTCACATTTTGCAAAACCGTTTGATGTGGAATAAGATTATAATTTTGAAATACAAAACCAATTCTATGGTTGCGGTATGCATCCCAATCTTTATCATGGAAATCTTTTGTAGAAATTTCGTTAATTTTAAGATCACCTGAAGTGTAATGATCTAGCCCGCCGATAATATTAAGCAGTGTCGTCTTGCCGGACCCAGACGGCCCAAGTATCGCCACAAATTCATTTGCGCGAAAATTTACTGACACCTTATTCAAGGCCTTATGTTTCAGCCCACCAGTCTCATAGACTCTAGTCACACTCCTAAGCTCTAGCATTACTTATATTATAACAAAAAATTATAAAAATATCGATAATCAAAAAAGAGAGTGTCGCCAGCTCCATACGGTGCCTTGTTTCACTCTATAGGCAAATATTATCACAATTCGTTCACGAAATCAATAACCTTACGACTTTTTGTGATAACTAATAATTTCTTAATACCATGCTTATTATTGTGTAAATAATATTTTGTTCTAGAAATCGCCTGATTGCTATTCATTTTTATTCTCGAAAGATCTAATATGATATTACTAGATTGCTTCGCTGCCTTTTTTAAAATATTTTCAATCGTCTTAGCCCCATTACCTTGCGGGGATTTAAGCTCCCATTCAACACCATTCATTCTAAGGTCTGGAGTTTTTCCGAATCCCGGATGTATACATATAATATCGGTATCAAAATATTCTGATAAAAACAAAATTACATTCATTTCATGGAAACGAAGTTGTTTGCGGCTTTGTCCTTCAAATAATATTTTATTATGCATATTTTTTGATTTCCAAAATATGACCGGCATTATATCATATAAGAAGTAAATTTAAAACCCTGCACCATAAACTAAATTTTTTCTTCCATTTTTAAAATAATTATGCTAATATGGGGTCATGGAACCAAACGTGGGAAACGGTCAACAAAATAGCCAGCCAAATATGGCCGGCCAGTCTTTCGGTGCTCAACGACCTCCAATGCAAAATACAGCGACTGGGGGGGGGTATATAGTAGTCAACCTACGGCGCCAATAACTAGCACGCCGCAACTCACTACTCCGGTTTATTCTTCGGATCAAGATATTGTATTACAAACAAGCAATGGTGGTCGCAAAAAGTGGCCATGGATTGTTGTCGCCATGATAGTTTTGATTGCGGCAATTGGCAGTGGGCTAGCGTTCTTGTTGTCGTCCAGTCAAAAGTCGCAAGAAATAGAGCCGCTAGACGGCTATGTACATGATTTAATGGAGGATTCATATAGTAAGATAAATAATATACAGCAAACATTTGTAGAGGCAAGAGATGGCGAATATTCATCGGAAGGGCTCTTTTCGGAGGACGCTAAAAATTACATTAACGAAATGGGCGTCACAATGGAAAATTTCTATAATGAAGTTTCCGCTATAGACCTCTCCAGAATCACCGTGCCATTGGCTAAAGAAAATCTCGAGAGATTAAAAGCGAACCTAGATCAAAATATCAGCGCCTATACTAATACGGTAGACTTATATAATCAGTATTACGATGATGGCACATATACTGACGAAACTACCGTTCAAGACATTTTCTCTATATATACCGATAATGAAGAATTCACTAGTATATACTATTACGAAATAATTGGCGATTTAATCGCGGAGTTGCAAAATGCAGAAGAAGAATAAAAAAGTTAAGATTGCTGCGCTTTTAGTGGTTATAGCTCTAACGATAACAGCTTTTGCAACACCTTTCCGAGCTTATGCTGAGTTTTTTGAGGAAGGTATAGAGTTAGATATAGACACCTCGACCATTAATTTGGCAGATGCTTGGGGTCAAATTAAAAATGCTGCCATCATACATCTTGTGGCCCAGAAAATGAAAAAATGCATAGAGATCGACCCGAGTACGTATCGTGAAGTGACGATGCAAAATCAGAGTAAAGAAACGATGTTGATATCAAGAGACGACGTTGTAGACAAGGGGTTATTTTTCAGTCATGACTGGTCTTACAGAGAAAATAGAGTTGCTGTTGGCCCGTGGCTATCACGGATTATCACGAGCAACAAAGAAAATTTTACAGACGAAGGAACAATTAGGTGTCCTAGTAATAATGGAGAGAATGGTAATATTTCAAACATGTTTGTATATATCCTTAATCATTACGGAGAGGAAGGTTTGCCAAATAATATAGAGGAAAACCCAGAGACCACTCGGCAAGAGCGCTTAGAGCTAGCCTGTAACGGTACAGAGGCTGGACTTCTGTACCCAGTAGGTTCAAATGACTGTTCGAAAGCGGAAAAATATGCAATGTCGTGGGTGAAGAAAGATGAAAACGGCTCAATTATTACTCTCAGAGGAGAGAGCTATGCTAAACAGTTATATCAAGCAATGAAAGAACGGTCAGGCAATAATTATATCTTGGATTGGGATTCATTGGATAGGTATAACGGTGTGGACGGGTATTATCTATATAGTAATGACTATAAGTCTCAGTGCGGAGAAAACTTTCGCACTGACGTCACGGATTCTACGGATAATGCGTATAGGGGTTATAGGATCGGGAACGATGGAGTTATTGAAGCCGGACACTATATCATTAATGAATCAACAAACACGGCTAGGGCATCTTTTGTCGTTAGCGAAGAGGAGGGCGAAACAAGGACCTGTACTCAATTAGTTGACGGCATGAATAGGCATATAGAAGCCTATGTAAGGAAAGTCAATTATGAAATTTACAACATCTGCAAAGCCGGTACCGATGAGGCCATCGAAGATAAAAGAAAAGAACTACAAGAAAAATATCTCAGTAGCGAAAACGACAAAAAAGCTGACGCTGAAGCCGTAATTGCTGAATATGATAGAATACAAGCGGAAAACGAATACGTAGAAAAAACAAAAGATGACGGCACTAAAGAATTAATTTCTGTAAAAACCACATATGCTAATAATGACTATATACCAGAGTGGGAAATGTCATATTCGTATGGATCAGGACCGTCATGGGAAGAAATGATTGATGAGGGTAGTATCCCTACTGATTTTATCTGGGCCTGCCGCAGTCATCTACCGTATATAGATGTAATCGTAGACCAGGAGGCTGATTTAGCCGGTGCCCTCGAAGACAAATTTAAAGATAAATGTATGGAAGCTTTAGATCTAGGTTGGTTAATATGTCCTGTTATTAATTACATCTCCGACGCAGTCGATGGATTAATGGACGCAGTGGATGGGCTTATATAAGATGGTGATGAATAATATGTTGCAATTTGCGAGCGTTTTAAGCCTAGATTCTAGTTTCTTTACTAGTGGTGATACCAGTCCGGCATATTTGGTTTGGCAATATATACAAGGTTTTTCCAATGCAATAATTATAGTAATACTAATTTTTGTTATATTTTCCCAGCTGACCGGTATCGGCATAGATAATTATGGTATTAAGAAAATATTGCCTAAGCTTATTGTGACTGCAATCCTGATCAATCTATCATATATAATTTGTCAGATCGCGGTGGACCTATCGAATATTATAGGTAACGGATTGAAGGGTATGTGTACTGGTATCTCCGATAGTGTATGGGATGCTTTAGTTGCGAACGGGACCGTTAGCGCTGCAGACAGGACGGAAATTGGTTTCTCTGGAATTTTTGCTGCCCTATTTGGCGCTGGAGCTGGAGCAGCCGTAGCTGCATCTACTGCTTTGAGCGTAGTTGCTGTGGCTGGTAGCGCGCTATGGTGGATACCTCTTTTAATTACTGCAGTTATAGGGTTGATATCTATTTTGATGTTTTTCGTCATCTTGGCATTAAGAAACATAATAACTATTGTGTTGGTCGCTATCTCTCCGCTCGCGTTAGTTTGTTATATTCTACCAAATACGCAGAAGTTATTTAATAAATGGCTAGACCTTTTTAAGGCTATGCTTGTTATATATCCGGTCTGTGCCGGGCTATACGGTATCAGCAAGTTAATGAAAGTTATTACGTATAGTGCAAGCGGAACTCATATACTTATGGTAATGGTCGCCATGTTGTCTACTTTTGTGCCATTTCTTGTTGCGCCATCGCTCATTAAAAAATCACTCAACGCCCTTGGTAACTTGGGGAGTCGAATGAGTAACTTAGATGAACGTCTGAAAGGCGGCATTCGAAGTGGGCAAGATGCAATTAAAGGTACTGCTAAGTATCAAGATGCATTGCGCACTACTTCTTTAAAAAGAGCTGAAGGTCGAGTTGCTAAATTTAATGCTGCAAAAAGAAAATTTGCAGAACTTAGTAGCAAAGGAAACTTATCCAGAAGTGAGCAGCGTCAGTTTAACAAAGCAAAAAGGATGTCTGGGAACTCAGACAATGCCAGACAAGCTAGTTTGGCTAATAGACTCTATGCAGCTAATCAACAGGCGATCAACAAAGCTCAAGCCGAGGATACTGAAGCTCAGCGTATAGCTATGCGGGAAGATACTGGCGATTATGATGTTAACTTGATGGGCGCTCAATTGGGCCAAATGCTGGATAATATAGATAACGGCAAGGAACTTTCCGCGGCAGATGAAAATAGATTAAATGCATTATTCTCTCAACTTTCTACTCAAAGTGGTGGCGCTAAGAAAATCTACGAAGCTGTTAACAGTCGTACTGGCAAATCCGCACAGAAAATCGGGTCCATTATGGGGTCAAACGATAAGGTTCGTGCCGCTCTTGAAAGCAAAGGACGCAGTGTGGCTGCGCGTATCGCCGATATTGCTTCCGGTACAATCTCAGCTAATACCACGCAAGACGCGTACGAAGGTATGAATAATAATTATCTCCGATTCTTAAGGCAGCAACGTGCAGCTGGCCAAGCCGGCACCATGGAAAGAGTATCTGAAACTGACTGGAAAGCTAGCTCTGGTGACAGCGATAGCACTACGGTCATTCAGAGTATCGCAAGTGACGTTCTCGACAAGGATAAAGACCTCGTCACTCAGTCTGGCGGTGAAGTGGAGAAACTTGTAAACGCCCTCAAATCTACACCGGACGGCCAAGCTCGTATTGATCGAATGGCAGCAGATTCCAATCTCTACGCCCATGGTGATGTCGCAGAACGTGTCAGACAAACAATTCTAAATAGCGCTACGCCACCGGCGCCATCCGAACCAAAAACTATGAGGATTAAAAACATGAGTAGTGGTGAGGAATATGAATTTAAAGTGGATAAATAAATCATGCCAAAAATTGCCGTATCCAAGAAAAACATATTTTCTAAACTTAAATCCAAAAAAGCCGCCATTAGTGTCATAGTGATACTCTTTGGTGGCCTCATCTTGGCAATAATTGGTCTCTTTGCTTTACCAATTTTAGCAATAGCTGCCATAGACCAAGGGCTCCAAGATTCATTAGGCTTTACGGACACCAGTGCAGTTCTTGAAAAGGCATCAGAATATGTGACTAAGGAACAACTGAGTAAAGGAAAAATCCGCAGTGACTATGCGGCAGATCTAGAACAAAATGGTATATTGGTCGGCCAGGTTACGGCATCTGGCGATTTTGTCCGTACGGATACTTATATTGCAGATTTAGGCTCTCCTGAAATTGCTTCGAATAATTTAGCCTACATAAAACAAGAAGGCGGCGAACTGGCCATTCTGTTTGATAACGAAATTATTACGGCTGACAATTTTATTGCCAAACTTGAATCTACGCCAAAAATGTATGCGGCTTATTCAAAAGCCTTAAATATTACTGCTAGATTTTATTATAGCGACGAAGTAGAAAAAATATATCAAAACTTCGGCTTATCCCGCAATAATTTCTCAAGTTGGCAGTATACCGGAGATAAGAAAACTGATCGTGAAAGTTTCAACGATATTGCCAAACAGATTCTGAGCGCCAATTTCGATTTAGACCTTAACGGATATGAAGAAGAAAATCCTGAACCTGAAAATCTTCAGACGTCCGTTAAGGGTAATGATGCCACAAAATTAGTTAACGAAATTTCAACAAAAACCAAGTCCGATGACAGTACTACTGCCACCAAGAAAGCTACCAGCCTCCTTAATGCTTCGGTTTCATCTAGCGAACCATATACGGCTATTAAATCATTTCTCCTTACTGAAGAAGTTATTCAGCGTGCCAGAATAGACGGAGACGGCCCCATAGATGTGGTAATGGATGTTTTATCTAGCTCCAATACAGCTAAAGTATATGACGTAAGCGCTGGGGCAGAAGCTACTATTAAAGATTCTATTTTAAAAACCAATAATTTTATATCAGCCGTGTCAAATTCGTCTTTTTCTCAAGACGAAGCATTAGATTATTCTAGAGACAGAGTTATCAATACATCAATAAAAGTAGATTCAGACATCATCAATAATACTAAAGAGTCTGCTAGTGGAGATAAAAAGTTTAATATTCTCACCACAATCAAAGGTGATAAATCTGCAAATTCTGCAACCATAGCAAAAAACACCACTAGCATCGATAACGTCTTCTATAGTGACCCAATAGACACCTTCGAAAGTTCTATTGGCGGTAATCGCATTGTTGAGGGCGGAGCATATCTGTCTAATCTTATAAACCAAAACGTATTGGGGGCCATGCCGTCAGATAATGCGCAAATTTCTAATTACAATGCAGAAGTTGAAGAAGTACTTGCACGTCGTGCCGAGGCCGAACGTGCTACGCTTAGTCCATTTGATATATCTTCCAAAAATACTTTTTTTGGGAAGCTAGTCAATCAATTCGCTATATCATATTTAAAAAATTACTCTAGCTCAGTTGCGCCAGCGCTTGCTGCTGTAGGTGAAACCGTAGCGAGTTCTGCGGGGAGTTTATTCAGTCAAGCTAACGCCGAAGGTAGCCAAAAATATCGTGATTTAAACGGAGATTGTCCTACTGCAAACAGCGTATATAATGTAGAGGGCGACTTATATTGTAATACACATAATACGATAAGCACAGATTATATTAGCTACACACTAGACGATTATAAAAACAGCTCAATCGGGTCTATGATTAAAGACGACGGAGAGATAAAAGATAACAGTGAGTTGGCCGAGTTTATTACGCTCGGTACTGAACGCGAAGTTACTGTCGGCGTCGAAAGTGCTGAAATTTGTGAGAGCTGGAAAAGTTTTCACAATAATGGCGTCGGAGGAGTTTGGCGAAAGATTGTAAGTTTCATATCTGATATGCTCGGACTCTACGAATCATGTAATGGCGTAGACTCCAAAGTTGCCACCGGTGCAAAGTATACTATAAGCTCCAGCAATCCAGAGAATGAAAAAATGAAACTATTTTCAAGTTATGTTACGTATCAAATGGTTTCTTCCCTCATTAGTGATGCCAAGAACCAAGTCACGGCTTACAAAGAAAGATATCATGCCGAACATCCACTCATAAGCGATGATTCCCTTGCGAGAAACAACATCCCCGAGAACTAATTTTCAGCCCTTTTTAAGCTTTTTATATTAAAATATAACCATGGACGAGAAAATATTCGACCGGATTGAAAAAAAGTATCTGATTACTGCTAAACAAAAGCGCAAGATTTTAAAAGAACTCAAAAAACATATGAAAAAAGACAAATACTTTAAATCCGACGTATTTAATATTTATTTCGATACTGACAATTACGATTTTATTATCAAATCCATTGACCACCCCACTTTCAAACAAAAGCTCCGTGCTAGGTCTTATGATGGCTACGACAAAGTATTTTTCGAACTTAAGACCAAAATGCTGGGCAAGGACCACAATGTCGGTTATAAACGCAGAGTCTTAATTGCGCACAAAGATTATGATGATCTCGTCAAGGGTCGTGCCAGTATGTTAGAACTTGCTGCCCGCAAAATAGAAGAAGGTTCCGATCTTCAAATCGCCAAAGAAGTTGATTATTTCATGCAGCATTTTGATCTCAAGCCAAAAATTTTAGTTTATTATGATCGCGAAAGCTATGTAGATGACGATGGTCTTCGTATTACTTTTGATGAAAACTTAAAATATCGCAACAAGAACTTAAAATTTCTTAAAAAAACTTCCGATAAAGCTTACTTTAAATCAGAAAAAAATATTATAATGGAAATAAAGGCACATGGCTTTCTGCCGCTATGGCTTGTGGATTTACTCAGCGCAGAACACATTTACCCAGAACGATTTAGCAAAATCGGTAAAATATACGAAACTATAAGAAAGGAGAAATAATGTTTAATACTATCTTTGATGCCACAACTGTAGGGCTAGAGATAAACACCGCCCTAATCGCGGCTGGTGCAGCATTAATTTTGGGTATTGTGCTAGCAATTACTCATATGAAAACTTCACAAACCACTAAAGGTTTTCTCACCACGCTGGCGGTATTACCTTTACTAGTCATGGCTGTGATGATCATGATAAATGGAAACCTAGGTACATCCATCGCAATCTTAGGCGCTTTCTCACTTATCCGTTTCCGCTCTTTGCAAGGTCACGCCAAAGATTTACTTAGTATATTTTTCGCCATGATGATTGGCCTCGCGTGTGGTATGGGCCATATCCTTTTTGGCGCCGTAATTACTGTAATTGCGATTATTGCCATCATCCTATTTAGTTACACTCATTTTTTGGAACCAGACCCACGTGAACGCGTACTCAAAATCGTCATTCCAGAAGATATGGATTATGATGAAGTCTTTGATGATGTTTTCAAAAAATACACTTCTCGCCATCGTCTCGTCCGTATGAAAACTATGAACATGGGCAGCCTATATAAGCTCACTTATGATGTTAAATTGAAACACGGCATCAAAGAAAAAGATTTCCTAGATGAAGTCCGTGTTAAAAATATGAATCTCAAAGTTTTGCTCTCCGAACCTTGTTGTGAAGAGGAGATATAATGCGAAAAAGATACACCCTATGGTATATTTTGTCCGGCTTAGCTCTCGTAGCCATCTTGGCGCTCGCTATTATAATTAATAATAATTACGGCACCACTAACCTAGAAAATGCCACCAGCTCCTTAGATACCGACAACGGCGATCTAAAAATTAATTGGGATCGCTATCCGTCATACGAGATAGAGCTTAAAGATACATTGACTATCACTCAGTCTGGCACCTACCACCTTACAGGATCACTAATTGATGACAATATAATTATTAACGTTAGTGATGGCGTCGTAAAAATAATTTTAGATAATGTTAACATTCAAAATTCCACTGGCCCCGCCATAGCCTGTTACTTGGCAGATGATTTGGTGATTGAACTAGTTGGCGATAATACTCTCTCGGATGGTAAAACCTACTCCGCAGATTACGATGAAGACGTCAAGGGTGCTATTTATTCCAAGTCAGACCTCACTTTCCAAGGTGAAGGCACACTAAACCTTACTGCCAACTACCAAGATGCTATCGTCTCAAAAGACGACCTTAAATTTAATAATGGCATCTACAATATATCAGCAGCAGATGATGCTATTCGTGGTAAAGATTCAGTTTATATTGTCGATGGCGATTTTAGTATCACCGCCAAATCCGATGCCATTAAGTCCACTAATGAAACTGATGCCGGCAAGGGCTTTGTTCTAATCGAATCCGGAGATATTACAATCAACTCTGGCGATGACGGCATTCATGCTATTCGTACACTTGTTATTAATAATGGCAAAATCAATATCGAAAAAAGCTACGAAGGCCTCGAAGCCCAGGTTATCACCATTAATGGTGGCGAAGTATCTATCATTGCCAATGATGACGGTATAAATGCTGGCGGCGGCTCCGACACCACCACTACGACCAATGACCGTCGAAACCCTGGCGCCATGGACGTAAATACCAATTGCATCCTCACTATTAATGGCGGCAATATATATATTAATGCTAGCGGAGACGGTGTAGACAGTAATGGCTATATTTATTTCAATGGCGGCAATGTCGTAGTGGACGGCCCTACAAATAACGGCAACGGCGCCCTCGATTCTGGTGCGGGGATTATCATGCATGGCGGTACGGCGATAGCGGTGGGCTCAAATGGTATGGCCGAAACTTTAGGTTCTACATCTAGTGTATATAATATTAGTGTTTATTTCGCTTCATCTCAAGCTGCTGGCACCAAAATTGAAATTAAAGATTCTACCAACAATACTATTTTAAGCCATACCTCTGCCAAAGCTTTTGCCCATATGGCTGCGGGCAGTGACAAATTTAATCTTGGCGAAACTTATACTATATATATAAATGGTAAAAAATACCAAGATTTCACTATCACCGATACCACTACCACAGTTGGTAATAATAATGGTAATATCAATCAAAATATGATGCCCGGGCCAAACAATCGCAGATAATAATTTTCCGTTGCTTTTTCTTGTTTATGCTATAATTGTAAAAAAGGAGGTCAAGTGCAATTAATTGCAATTTTACTTATTACGGTCTCAATTCTCACGTTCTTATCGGGAATTGCAGTGTTTTTTGGTGCTAGTAAAGGCGATCGTGCACGTTCAGCATGGTTTTTCTTGGCCACTATTTTTGCCACTATTTGGATGGTATCTATTTCACTGTTTCTTATTGCTACGCCAGACTGGGGCGAACAGCTTACATGGATTGTAGATCTTACTTATATCAGTGCTATCTTTATTGACATTGCTCTTCTAGGCTATATTAGCTGGCGCAAAAAGTATGGCAAAATCGCTACACTTACCTTCACTATGCTAGGCTTGGTCTTCGCAATATTCTTTATTCTTAACCCAGGTCTACTCTATAGCGAAGTTAAGCTCTCTAGTGCCGGAAATAGCCTAGTTACTAACTTTGGGCCATTCTATTTTACCTATATTGCTTTCTTCTGTGCACTTGTTCCAGCCGTCATGATCACACTGCTCAAACAAATCTTAGATTCCAGATCTACTCGCGTACGCGGTAGTGATGTAGTACTCTTAATCGGCTTTGGTATTTCTGGTACTATGTCTCTTGTATTTAATCTTATTTTGCCACTTTGGAACTGGAGTTTAATTTGGTTGGGTCCACTAGCCATCAGCACTACGATCTTGGCTTTCTATTATACAATTTTAAGATATCGCGCCCTCAATCTCACTTCGCGTTGGCTCAAGATCCTGTCCTACATTGTACTCATTACTTCCGCCGCCGTATTATATATGATCATTTTCTATCTTATATTTAAAGGCATGTTTAAGGGTGCCTCGCCATCCATAGAAGTCATTATCCTCAATTTCATCATGGTATTATTCTTCCTCTTACTTATGCCGGCCATGAATGAACTTATGTCGTTTGTCCGTTCACTTATTGCCAATCCGGAAGAAGAATCAGAAAAAATCAAGAAAGCCGAAAAATAAAATGGAGCAACCAACCCCCAAAAAATCCAAAATGACCGTATTGCTGTCAATAAACGCAGCCGCCATTTTGGTCGCCGGCGTTTTAATTGCTAGTGCCATCTGGTTTAATGGTGGTGTAGATTTTCGCATGGTGGGTGAGCGTTCCGACATCGTAGAAGACACTGTTGGAGAACTGGCCTTACTGGAATCCGTATCAGATTCAGATGCTAAGATACAAGATGATATTAATATCATAGGTAACGACGATTACGTATCCACTGCTAGCCATGAATTCGATAGTTCCGCCGTATCTTCTAGTGAACTCTGGAACGAAAGCAATATTACTATTTTTGCCACACCAGATATCGATATTTGTGTAGGTGGCGGACTATCTGATCTTGGCGACATGTATTGGCAAACTTCCAACACGGATGTTATTGCAGGCTTTTATGATTCATCACGCACTTGGCTTGGTTACGACAATAAAACCTGCCGTTATCCAGTCGTTAAAAGTTCCGGCACTACTACTATCACAGCTGGCACCTATGATGGTAAACGCAAAGATTCTATCACCGTCACGGTGGTAGACCCACCAGTAGATCAATGGAAACATGAAGTTCTGACACTAGTAAACAAAGTTCGAACCAAAAATAATTTAGATCAACTCACTTGGGGCTATACTTGCGAATCTGCGGCAGATGTCCGCGCGAACGAAACAATTACCTTATATAGCCACACCCGCCCAGACGGCTCAAGTTGGTCTACTGCCTGCCCAACACCAGCGACTGGTGGAGAAAGTGGTGAAAACCTCGCCATTGGCAATGCAGCAGTTTCACCAGCTTCGGTTGTAGCACTCTGGATGGGATCAGAAACCCACCGTGCCAATATCCTAAATCCAGATTTTACCAAAATGGCCGTAGGTTTTGTTTACAACCCAACTACCACTTATCGTACTTACTGGTCTCAATTCTTTAGTACTTATTAATTATTTACTACTTTTTCTATTTCTGTGGCTAGTGTACGAATTTGTTGATAAGTTACGCCGCTCGTCATAACTACTACAATCAGATGACGATTTTGCTTGGTAAAATCAACTATGGCCGCATCATTATAAATATTCCAAGCCTTACCATTCCAATCCCACCCCACTTTATTATAAACCTTCACATCATCCGAAAAGCCGCTCGGCAGACCTTGTCGCCAATTATATTCGGTAATTGGCTGGATCAAAAAAGAATCTTGCATCCTAGCGATCAAATCACTATCTTTGATTTCTTTATGTTTATAGAATATTTTCATCATTTGCATGATTTCCATTGGCGTAGCTTCCAGATCACTTACTTTTGCACTTTTAATCTTAAAATTATTCTGAGCTATACTGTCCAAATTGTCGCGCCCTATCATACCCCATAGTGTTTCAGCACATGCGGAATTAGACTCACGTACGGCTAAGTCCAAACATTCCAAGACCGTGTGGCCAGTACTTCCAGCAATATCATCAGCTTTCCATTCTCCACTCTGTACTCTTTTGTATCCTTCATAAACTACAAACAATTTATAAATCGACGCTGTAGCAAACTTCTCATTCCCATGATAGCTACCCACCAACTTATCATTGTCTAGGTCGTAAATTACCACGCCTTTTTCACCATTCACGGAGCCAACCCAATTCTCTACTGCAGATTGAAATCCATTAGCCGCAATCTTCGGCTCAGGTCTTTCACTAATCAATCTGTCAAGAAAACGCCGCGCAGATTCTGCATCCATCACTTCCGGCTGCATATTTTTATCATATACCGTTGGCACGATTTGCGTTTGTAGCAACCTCCCCTTATAAAAATGATGCACCAACACTAAGCTGCGAGTTGTACCTGGCCACCATACTTGGTCGAAGAAAAGATTGCCCAAACCATAATATATAGCGCCATCTCCATAAAGCTCAAAAGTTTGCGGCTGATGTGCGGAAGTTCCCACTACCACATCGGCGCCTAAATCCACCAAATGTCTAAAGAAGCCCACCTGATCCCCTGCTGCCGAATCCGCATAATCACAAGTCGTATCTTCCGTTTCGGATACATAAGCGCTACATTCATAATACTGTATATCTACAATCACAAAATCTCCCCGCCCCTTTGCCTCAGCAATTTGTGCCGCTGCTTTGTCTTCGTAATATTGATTTGCGCCGGGCGTATCATCATAAGTAGCACCACCGGTAGACAAATTATAAGCCAACATTGTAATATTCGTGCCCTTTTCATCAATTTCTAATGGCGTTGCTGCTTCATCCGCAGTTTTTCCACCACCCACAATCTTAATATTATTTTCATTGTAGGCATCTATCGTCTCAAGCGCTGCCGTGTCACCACAGTCTTGGTTGTGATTCCCAGTCAATTCTACAATATCTAACCCGATCGCAGTCAAAGTGTTAATAAATCTCTTATCCGAACAAATATTTTTAGAAGAAGCGTAGTCTGTAAAAGACGATTCGTTCGAAGTGTGTGTTAGATCAAAACTACTTAAAAAATCTTTAATTTTTTCTGCAAAATAATTCGCATCACCCACTTTATATAATTTCTCGTTCATGCCACGGCTTAGCGCCGTTACGCCAGTTTGTGCAAAAGTCAAAGTCATATCATTGCTTGGAAAATCTTTTGTAAACTCGCCAGCCACCAAAGGTTTAACCTCCGTATCATAACCATCGGATTCAAATTTTACAATCCTAAACACCGCGCCACTCTTAAAATCATCCAAATAATATCCATCATTAATCTTTAATAATTTTCTTGTGAAATCTAGATTATCTATACTTATCAAATCGTAATTTTCTTCTTCAAAAACATCCTCTACCGAGTCCGCCAAAATATTATCATCGCTACTATAAAAATCCGTTACGGGCACAATAATGTTGTATAAAAATTCACCCTCATTTAGATCGGGCAGCTCTAGAGTATCATAGGCCGAAATCTTTACGTCATTATCTAATTCCACTTCATCATTAAAAATACTTTGCAACAACGCAACCTCTTCGCTACTTAATGATTCATCATAATACACCACTCCGGGCACTCGAAAAATCCCAGTCTTTGTCAAAAATTGCACACCAAAAAATGTTGCCGCAAAAAACAATGCAAAGCAACATAATATTAATAAATATGGTTTACGGCGAGTCTTCCTCCTTGCCATATCATTATTATAACACGTATGATATAATTTTAGTATGTTTAAGTGGGCAAACTTATTTGGCAAAAACGACGCCACCAAAGAAATCACTTCTCCAGACGGACGCACAATTTGTTATTTTGTCTTAAAAAATGGCCAAATTTTCTATCGCGCCACTCGTGACAATAAAGTTATTATTGGCTTATCCAAACTAGGTTTTAAAATTTGTGGCGAAAACCCATTAGGTAGCAATCTTAAACTTATTCGCACCTGGTCAACCCGTCATGATGAAGCTATTGAATTACCTTGGGGAGAAGATCATATTATACAAAATCTTTACCGCGAAACTGCATTTTATCTTTCCGAAAATAAACCATCTAATCGCATTTTTACTTTGCGTATCCGTGTATTTAATGATGCTATTGCTTTTCGTTACGAAATCCCACCTCAACCCAAATTTCAGCGCATCACTGTGGCTGACGAGCTGACCGAATTTAATATCAACCCCAATGCCATTTGTTACAAAATTCCGGCCTTCGAACCAGACCGCTATGAATATAACTACGAAAAAACCACCATATATAATATATCTGGCTCCGTACATACTCCGCTCACGATTAAAATACCGGCCGGCTACTATCTTTCCATTCACGAAGCCGCACTTTACGATTACGGCTCTATGACTCTAACCCTAAATGACCAAAAAATCCTAAAATCCAACATCACGCCGCTTTCTGATGGTACCAAGGCTCACCTCAACTTACCGTTTCAAACTCCCTGGCGCTTAATTATGGTAGCCGATTCAGCCACTAGCCTCACGACCAATCGCGCAATGCTTTGCCTGAACGATCCTCCACACCAAGATTTCTCATGGGTCGAAACTCTAAAATTCATAGGCATTTGGTGGGCTATGTATGTTGGTGAGTGGACTTGGGCGCCAGGCGAACGTCACGGCGCTACCACAACTCATGCCAAAGAATACATTGATGCCGCAGTAAGATTAGGTATTCGCGGGCTATTGATCGAAGGTTGGAATGAAGGTTGGGAAGGTGATTGGCTTGAAAATGGCATTAACAACAGCTTCACAGATGCTACGCCAGATTTCGACCTTGAAGAAGTCGCTCGCTACGCCAAAAATCATGATATTGAACTAGTCGGCCACCATGAGACCGTTGGTTTTGTCGACAATTACGAAAAACAACTTGAAACTGCATATAATTATTACGCAGTAAACAATATACACTATATCAAAACTGGATATGCCGGCAGCATGATGATGATAAATGGGCGCCGTGAATATCATCATTCACAACTAGGCGTTAATCATTATCAAAAAACCGTCGAACTTGCCGCCAAAAAACATATTTGTCTAGATATCCATGAGCCAATCAAAGGCACCGGCATCGAACGTACCTGGCCTAATTTACTTAGTCGCGAAGGCGCACGCGGTCAAGAATACGAAGGCGGCGCTATCTCACCCTCCCATGCCTGCTTTTTGCCATACACACGTCTTCTTTCTGGCGGCATGGATTATACTAATGGTATCTTTGATATTACGAATAGCGTCAAACGTATTTCCACTACTATTTCTCGCCAAATCGCTTATTTTATTACTATTTATTCCGGTATGGCCATGGCTGCCGACCGCCCGTACATTTACGAAGAGAGATTTCCAGAAATTTTTGAATTTATTCGTAACGTCCCTACAAATTTTGAAAAAACTTTACCTATTGCTGGCGAAATTGGTGAATATTATATCGTTGCTCGCAAAGATAGAAATAGCGAAGATTGGTATATCGGTGGTGTCACCGATGAAACTAGCCGCCGTATACTAATCAACTTAGACTTCTTGGATAGCGGCGTCTATTCAGCCGAAATCTATTCCGATTCCGAAAATGCTCATTATCGCGATAATCCATTTGGCTATAATATCCAAAAAAAGCATGTCGGCCGTAGCGACGCACTAGATATTTACATGGCGCCAGGCGGCGGATTTGCGATTAGACTAGCAAGGCTAAAGTAGTATTCTTGAGGACCATAAGCTTGGGCGAGCGCCCTCGAGCGCGTCCGAAAGAATATTACTTTAGGCTTGCTTTTACAATCAGTCTATGTGATGCATCACCATTACCGTAATCTTCGCCAGCGCAAGTCATAATAGTGATCGTATCCACTTCACGCGAAGATAATATCTCACTCATATCTACATCTTTCTTTTCTAAAATTCCTATTTCTTTCACTACATAAAGTTTTTCGTCATAAATAATCTCATCATCAACTTTTAATAAATTCAAATTTTCAAATATTCCACTAGAATGCCCAATAAGCAAAGTATTATTTTCGGCCCCCGCAAAGCTCCCCACTATCGTATCAGGAGTTTTTAACGCATAATTTTCTAACTTTAAGTCAGTCACATCAGATTGTAACCCAATCGCTGGAATCGCAAGCTTTTTTGCAGTCTCATATTGCGTTGCTTCCGCAGGAGTAAGGCCAAAAATCAAATACACCACAAAAAACATTGAATATAACACAATCGTCAACTTGCGTAAATCCACAGTTTTCCTGATTTCCACACTCCTCCTTTTGTACCATTATAACATAAGCACAAAAAATTAAACACCAGGATTAAACATTTTTAACTTTTTTTCATGAACTTTATAATTTTTGTCATGTCGCCCTACCTCAGCCCAAAAATCTTTCGAATGATCCATGTGGTTAAGATGTGCCAGTTCATGCAAAATCACATAATCTCTCAATGCTTCAGGCACTTTCATTAAACCAATATTAAGTGAAATCGTTTTATTCGATGAGCAACTTCCCCATCTCGTGTTAGCATGTGTTAGTCGACATTTCTCATAGCTGTAACCATATAAATTTGCATAATACTCCAACCTATATGGCAAATATTCTTTCGCTTTTTTCATCAAAACTTTTTTCTGATAATCTCTCGCACGCTGTTCACCTGGGTCTTTTACTGGCAATTTCTCACGGATCATTTTGCGATTCGAATTCAAAAATCTCTTCGCCAAAAATTCCGACGTATAAGTCGGGACCGACATTTGCAATCTACCAGAAGTCGCAATCGAAAATCTAACCCCCCTAGCTAAAGGACTTTTACGGACTATTACTTCACCAAACTCTTTATCGTTTAAGAGCATCGGCTAAACCAGAAAGTACATGTTTTGACTGAGTTTCAAAAGTATGCTTGCCAGACAAAATAATCGGATGTTCCACTTCTGAAGGTGCTTCCAAATTTTGCACAGAAGTATCATAAATGTCTTTCGCCTTAGCCACAGACTTATATTTCATCTTCATACGCGATTTAATTGTAGCAACATCAGTTTGGATCCAAATAAGTGACGGATCATATCCTGCCGTCATCAAAATCTTTCGCACCTCATTACGATCCTTTTCTGTGTCTAGGCATCCTTCTAAAATAATCGTTTTACCAGTGCGCGCAATCAAAGCAATAATCAACGCGATATTCTTACGTGTTAAACGATTTTCTTCACGAATCTCGTCGAGATTATAACAGGCAAGATCGAATCTCTTTGCAAACTTCTGTGCAAATGTAGTTTTCCCACTGCAAGGCGCCCCGAAAACAAGCAAAGCGCGCGGTTTTAACTTATTACCTTCCATAATACCTCTATTGTATCATAAAAATATATTTCAAGTAAAGATCAATTATTCACCCCATGATGCGCATTAAAAGATTCAGCGTTTAATGTCGCAAAATCATAACCATGCTCATAACCATATTGAATAATTTTTTCTACCGCCGCTACCGAAAAATCTTTGACATCATGCTGCAATACAATATATTCACCGTCGCCCAATTTATTCACTACGTTTGTGTACACTTCCTCAGTTTTTGTAGTTTCGCCCGCATCGCCAGAAACTATATTCCAATCAAAATAAACAAATCCTCGCTTTTCTACTTCATCTACGAGACGCGACATTATTCTTTTGCCGCCATCATAACGCGTACTAATCGTATTTGAACTACCTCCTGGAAACCTCATCAGCATCGTAGTTTGTCCAGTTACCCTTTTTACGCGCTCCTGCACTTTAACCAAATCATTTATAAAGTTATCTACATTTCGATAAATATACGAATATTGATGCGAAAACGTATGTAATCCTATCGCATGACCTTCCTCATATTCACGCAACAACACCGCATCATCACCAGAACCAGTTACAAAAAATGTTGCCCTAACTCCATAATGCTTCAATATATCAAGTAAAATATTCGTGTACGGACCTGGCCCATCATCAAAAGTCAAATATATTATGCCATGTTTTTCCGGCACTTCAACATCGATATTTTCTCCACCATCGGTCACTTTTTTAAAAGACATATTTATACTTGGCAAAACATCTTCCGGAACCTCCAAAAAAGCTTCAGTCTCAGCCAAGTTGTCATTTTTTTGCATATTCATTACAATAGACGCCACAAAAAACTCGGTTGCAAGCACCGAGACAAAAGCCAGACCCACCAAAAGCACCAATGGCAAAACGCGCCGACGGCGCACTATCTTAACAGTTTTACCTTTCATATAATTCTGGCAGGGGCGGCAAGACTTGAACTCGCGACACCTGGTTTTGGAGACCAGTGCTCTACCAACTGAGCTACACCCCTAAATAAATTATATTTACATTCTATCACAAAACGTGCTAAAATAAAATAGATGAAAATACTTATGTTAGGATGGGAATTACCGCCGCATAATAGTGGTGGTCTCGGCGTAGCCTGCCTCAACATGGCTCGTGCACTTTCTCGCGAAGGTGCCGACATTAAATTCATCGTTCCATACACTGCCGAGCATCCAGACATTGACTTTATGCAGGTTATCCCCGCCACCAATCTCGACCCAATTTATCGTTATGGCGGAGGCTCCTACGAATCCATGCGTTTACTTGAAAAAATTATCCCAACCGCAGATAAAGAACAAACTCTTTCTATTCGGGATGTCCAAAAAACTTATTGTGACTTTATCGAAACTCATCTCATGAAGTTCAAGCCAGAAGTCATTCACGCTCACGACTGGCTCACTTACGAAGCTGGCATACTTGCCAAACAAAAATACAATGCCCCACTTATTGCACATGTACACGCTACCGAATACGACCGCGCCGGCATGCACACTGGCAATCCACTCATTCATGAAATCGAATATGAAGGCCTCATGATGGCCAATCAAATCATCGCTGTCTCCGAATCTACCAAACGCATTATCCACGAAAAATATCATATTCCACTTAATAAAATTAAAGTCGTATATAATTCCCTCGACGAAAACTACGAAAAGTCCAATTATACTTTTAATGACAGCACCTATGGCTATCTCACCAAACTCAAAAGTGAAGGATGGACAATTATTTCTACCGTTGGTCGTTTTACCGTACAAAAAGGTTTACATAATTTCATGCATGCTGCCGCCCTCGCCGTATCAAAAGAGCCCAAACTTATGTTCGTTTTTGCCGGTGACGGCGAAGAACGCAATGAGCTAATTTCATTAGCCGCCGATCTTGGCATCGCTAAAAATGTCATTTTCACCGGTTTTATTCGCGGTAAAAGATTACGTGATATTTACTCGATCTCCGACATTTTTGTCATGAGTTCAATTTCCGAACCTTTCGGGCTTACCGCTTTGGAAGCGGCTCACCATGGCGACGCATTAATTCTCACCAAACAATCAGGCGTATCAGAAGTAATTTGGTCCGCTATGACCTACGATTTTTGGGATCAAGAAAAACTCGCCAACGAGATCGTAGCTATTGCCAAAAATGACGCTTTACGTGATTCTTTGCAGCAAAACGTCAAAAATGAATATCGCAAAATTTCCTGGAAGCAAGTTGCTAAAAAATGCATGAAGATATATAATAATACAATAAAACATAAGAGGTATTAGAGTGCGCGCGATTTGTCTTTACTTACACATCCATCAGCCGCTCCGTTATCGAGAGTACTCTATTTTTGATGTGGGCGTAGACTCAAATTATTTCCACGACCAATATAATGGACGCCAGTCAAACGAACGCATCTTTCGTAAAGTTGCCGACAAAAGCTATTATCCAATGCTTAATCTTTTGCTCGACAACATGAAAATACGCCCAGGTTTCAAAGTTTCCTTCTCGATCACTGGCACTTGGCTTGAACAAGCCGAAAAATGGGGACCCGAACTTATCGATATCATCCGCGAAATGGTTTCACGTGGCCAGGCCGAGATTGTAGACGAAACATATTACCATTCGCTTGCTTACTTTTATAATTTAGACGAATTTACCGCTCAGGTCAAAATGCATTCCGAAAAAATTCAGCAACTTTTCGGTGTTACACCAAAAGTCTTCCGTAATACCGAATTCGCCTACAATGATAGCCTCGCTAAATGGGCTGAAGACCACGGCTATGAAGGCATCCTTGCTGAGGGTTGGGATAAAGTACTAGGTTGGCGCAGCTCAAACCACGTTTATCGTCCTACTGGCTGTCAAAATATCAAATTACTACTCAAAAATTATCGTCTCTCCGACGACATCGCTTTTCGTTTCTCTAACCGTAGCTGGGGCGAATGGCCCCTCACCGTTCCAAAATATCAAAATTGGCTTGATATGGATTCACTCCGAGGCAACCTCATTAATCTTTTCATGGATTTTGAAACTTTTGGCGAACACCAATGGAAAGATACTGGCATTTTCGATTTCATGAACACACTTATCTCATCTTGGCTCAGTGTTTACGAAAATAAATTTGTCACCGTTTCTGAAGCCTGCAATTTAGAACCACCTGTAGATGAAATTTCCATGCCAGAGACAGTTACTTGGGCTGACACCGAGCGCGACCTTTCCGCCTGGCTCTCCAATTCCATGCAAAATTCTGCCATGCAAAATCTTTACGATATGCGCGATCAAGTACTCGCCACAAATGATCTTGGCCTTATTTCAGATTGGCGCAATATGACTACTTCCGATCACCCATATTCTATGTGTACCAAATATTGGAATGATGGCGATGTTCATGCTTACTTCTCAGCCTATGCTTCGCCCTATGAATCTTTCATGTATTACATGAATGTTCTACGAGATATTGAGTATAGAATAAAAAATAACCCCCTTTAGGGGGTTATTTAGCGTTTCTTCTCTTTTACTTCGTTGCGTCCAAGATTTTTCTTGGTTTCCACAAAAAGCACGTGTTTGCGAAGCACTGGATCATACTTCTTAAGACTTAACTTATCAGGAGTATTCATCGTATTCTTCTTCGTGTAGTATGCACGCACACCCGACTCTTCCGAGACGAGACCAACGAGTTTTCTTTTAGTATTATTCTTCTTTGCCATAATTAAACATTATTTTATCACAGATTGTAAAAAAAGGCAAGACTTTAAGTCCTGCCTTACGGAGTGATTAGGGAACCCTACGGCAACAACCCGCTACCATTACAATATTTACATTTACATTTATCAACGTCATATCCAGTACCATCGCAATGATAACATTTCTTCGGCTTATAACCCAAGCCACACTCTGCTTCGTGCTGATCGCGCTCATGCTCTGTCAAGAAAGGTCTGCCACATCTTGAGCAACTGTACGTCAACCACTCCACCCCCTTTCACTAATGTACGATTTGGCCAAATTATACTATTTTTAAGATTTCTTTGCAAGCAAAAGCTCAATAAACTCTTTTATATCCTTGAGTCCTCTATTTTTATCCGGCGATATCATTATCTCATTATCACTTATGAAATTTAAAGATTCCACCATATTATATATAGTGCCGAGAATCTCCCTTAACTCCTTCTCATCCTTATCATTATATTCATATATTTTGTCATACACCTCTCCATCATTATCGTCCGGTGTTACAAACAATATATGCGCCTTTTCTACTTTATATTTTGCATATTTTGGCGAATTATTAAGCAATAACTTATAAAATCCCAACTGCAACATATATTTATATAATGTAGCGTGCGATTGCCACTTTTCTTTATGATATTTGCCAGTCTTAAAATCATATATTTCAATAATCTTTTTTTCATCATCGATTATCATGTGATCGATTTTACCTGTTACCGGCACGCCATCTATGACTAATTTTTCTGGCGCAAAATCCACTTCTGCCTTTCCACCACGCAGAATACTGCCAAATTCCTTTAGTGCCACCGCAAGATCCGCCGGGCCTTTTTCACGCAAACTCCTAATTATATCAGCAGATAACTCCTTTTTATCAAGTTCTGACAAATAATACTTCACTGCCTCTTCATCACCAAACCCAGCATTTGTTACTTTCTCAAAAACTTTATGCACCAAATCACCATGCGCGAGTGCTTCAGTCTCCGGTTCGCGCGGCACTTGTAATATGTATGATTTAAAGAATTTCTCCGGCCCCGCATAAGCCACGTCAATAAAACTCGTCAACGCCGACGCCGACATGCGGAATTTCTTTACGCGCTCCTTATAAAGCGCTATCATGTCAGGATTATTCGCAATATAAGGCATCAGCCAATTTTTGACATTATCTTCACTTAAGTCTGGCGCCGCCGCTTCATATATTTGTTGCACTTTCTTAGTCGGCAAAAATGGCGACACCACATCTTCTCCATCTACATATTCCTCAAAATACTCCAACCGCTCGGGAGATTTACCATTAAAATCATGCAAAGAATTCGTAATAATCAAAGATTTTTTCGCACGCGTCAACGCTACATATAATATGCGTAATTTCTCGCTATCCGTCATGCCAGTATGTCGAATTTGCGTTAAATTTTTCGGCAAAGCCAGTAGATTATTATTGCCCTTACCTTTACCCCAGGCCGTATGATCCGCCGAAATAATAAATACATATTCAAATTCCAAGCCTTTGGCCTTGTGTGCCGATAGCACTTGTACCGCCTCATCTGCATCACGATACGGACTTGATGTGACTAACGGCATATCTGCCGCCAAATAATCATCCACCATTTCGACCAAGTCTTTCAATTTCAAAACCTTTTCGCCACAATGTTTTATCAACTTACCACGCAAAGACGCCAATTTTTCATAAAAACAAAATCTTTCATAAGTATCCAATTTTTCAATTTTCATTATAGAAATTAATTTATCCAAGAAAATCTCTAGTGGCTCGCTAAACGCTATTCTCGCTAATTCCGCAAAATATTCTGCCACTGCGCGAAGTCTATCATTATCGCTATCTATCATTACATCAAATATCGCCCGATGCTCACTATGCGCTTTTCCAGCCAGTTTAATTACCTCGAGTATTGGCAAATCAAAAAAGTCATATGACAAAAGTTCCAGCATCTGCACAGTAGACTTTTTTTCATAGATCAGCTCATGCACGAATCTCGCAATCGTCAAAATTTCATGTATCTTTTCATCCTCAAACAAATCGTCTCGTTTTTCGTAAGCAATTTTAATTTCCGGATACATTTTCAGATACGGCAAAAGTGGTTCAAAATATTTCCTTTTATATGAAATCACCGCAATTTCACTTTGCTTTACGCCAGACTTAATCAACTTTGCGATTTCTTTAGCTATAAATCCATATTCTGCATCCGAGGCCGCGAATTCATAACGCAAAATCTGCGACGAATCAGGTGATTCTTTATGCGCGACCAATTCTTTATCTGCGAATCTATCCGGCGCCTGTCTAATAATTTCTCGCGAAAAATTCAAAATCTCTTGTGTACTGCGATAATTTTCTACCAAAGTCACTACATGAGCACCGTAATATTCTTTAAAATCCGTCAGGTTCGACGCCAAAGCTCCCTGAAACTCATAAATCGCCTGATCATCATCCCCCACTGCCATAATCATCGGCTTTTCATAATCAGTCAAAGCTTTCACGATCGCAAATTGCGACGGGTTTGTATCCTGAAACTCATCCAACATGATAAATTGATATCGCTCTTCCAAAGTCAAGCGAAAACCGTCATCACTTCGCAAAACTTTCACTGCCTCCTCAATCATATCGTTAAAATCATACAAGCCATTTTCTTTAAGATATTCCTCATAACTTCCCATTAAACTCGCCACAGACAATAATTTCTTATTCGCCACCCGATCCTTCAACCTATATTCCCCCCGTTCCGTCTTTTCAAAAAAATCATTTCGCCACTTCGTAAGTGGAGTTACTGATTGTTTCGTTTCAGCTTCCAAGTAAGCTTCTTCGAAGGCCCTCGCTAGCACTACAATTAATCGCTCAATCTTCGATTCTGTTTTTTTGTAATTATTCAATATTTCATATATATTATTATAAGAATTCTCTAAAGACTCTTGATATTTACGTGGCACTGCCTTAAGAAGATACGGCGAAATCGCCTCAGACAACACTTTCGAATCTTCTATATTTTGCTTTGCTATTGCCCCAAGCTCTTCCGCAGACAATCCCGCTGCTTTCGCTTCACCAATTACGCTAATAATATCTTTTACATTATCGCCTTTTAATATATCCGTCCCCGGCAAATTATCTTGCAACGACTTCACGATTTTAAATTGCGTTACTTCATCTATTGCTGCGTCCAATTTCCGATCATACTCAAGCGAATAATTTTTATATTGCGCTAATATTTCCGACCCAAAAGCATGGTACGTACCAATATTTACCTTGAGCCCATCTTTACCTACGATTGTTTTTAAGCGCTCGCGCATATTCGCCGCCCCAGTCTCAGTAAAAGTCAAACACAAAATATTCTCCGGATTCGTATCGGTATTTTTCAAAATGTATGCCACTTTTTCCGATAAAAGCTGAGTTTTACCAGTCCCCGGACCAGCCAGCACTAAAAGTGGCCCTTCGAGATATTCTACAGCCTCTTTTTGTTTCGCATTTAGACCCATCTAATCTCTCCGTTCAAGCCGATCATCCGCCATTAAAACTCTCAGATATCTTGCCTCTTCTGGTACTACTATATCGCCTTGCTTAATTTTCCCAAGCGCCGCTAGCCCCTCTACAGTCTTTTCTGGCAAATAATTTGCGTCAGCCCTCAACTTCATTCCATATTCATAATTCCGTGACGGTTTTGCGCAAGTAATTTCAAGATCCCCCTCACCGCAAGGCAAATCTACCGTCTCGGCCTTTGCGCTATTTGCTACCAAAATCGCTTTCATCTCTTGTGCCGCTGCATACAAAAATCCTACATGCTCCTCTGTGTTTGGTATCAACCCCATCAATCCCGCCTGCACCGCGTAAACATTTTTAAGTGCTCCACACATCAACACACCACGCTCATCGTTGGTATAATCAAAAGTCAAATAAATCGTACTAAACATTTTAATTATTCTCTGGTCTGTAGCCACTAAACGTGTTCTTTTGCCGGCTTTTATATCGTCCGCAAAACCTGGCCCTGACAATATCATATAATCTTCAAAATCTTTAAAAGTATCCAATGTCAAAATACCTTTCGTGGCAATCACAAGCGGCAAGTTCTTTGGTAAAAGCGGCAACATTTCTGGCACTGCCCCCGACGGCACGGCCAGCACTACTGCTTCAGCTCCAGATAGCACCTGATCCAATTTTTTATTACCCTTTACATCATAATATTCTACGTCGTATTTATTTTCTACCAATAATCCACCCAGTGCTGTGCCGAAAGCTCCCGCTCCCATTATTGCTACTTTCACTTTTCACCATCCTTTTCTCTATATTTTTCTATCGCATCTTTTAGTGCATCATGCCCCAACACCGAACAATGAAATTTATGCTTCGGTAACTTACCTAAATAATCGTCAATATCTTCCGCCTTAATTTCAAGCGCTTCATCAAGCGTCTTGCCTTTTGCAATCTCCGACAATGCCGAAGTAGAAGCGATCGCCGACGCGCATCCATAAGTCTTCCACTTTACATCCACAATCTTACCGTCACGCACTTTAATGTACACCTTCATTTGATCTCCACAAATTGGATTACCCACCAAACCCATCGCATCATATTCAAAATTCGCCTCATCTCCCATCAAAAAATTTCGTGGATTCAAAAAATGATCCTTCACCGTCTCCGAATAAATCCAATCTTGTCCCTCCTGTACCATAATACCCTAATTTTATCACGAAATTGTGCTAATTTCCTGCAATCTTTTTACAATACCCGGCAACACTTCCATAACACGCTCCACATCTTCTATCGTATTATCTATCCCAAACGAAAATCTAATCGACGAATGTGCAACTTCCGCATCACCAGTTTTTGCCATCAATACATGTGAGGGTTTTGCATCCCCCGATGCGCAAGCCGACCCTGTAGACACAATAATTCCTTCCGCATCCAAGTACAGCTGAATAGATTCACCCTCCGCCGCACGAAACGATACATTTAGAATATTCGGCAAAGATTTTCCTAATACAATATCTGTATTAAGACTACTACCTGGTATCTCTGCCAGAATCCGTCGAGCCAAAACATCTCTAAGATTGCGCACATAAGTATCATAAATTTCCCAAGTCTTTTTATCTTTCATATACTTTAGAGCCGCACCAAATCCAATAATCCCCGCCGTATTATAGGTACCTCCTCGCCGCCTCTTCTCTTGGTTGCCACCCACTATCAAAGGTCGAAACGGCACTCCTTTTCGTACATACAAAACTCCCACTCCCACCGGACCGCCAATCTTATGCGCGCTCAAAGTCGCATAATCCAACCCCAAAGCTTTCACATCTATCGGCATCTTACCTAGCACTTGCGTAAGATCCGAATGTAGATATTCATCCTCACCCACGCATGGCAACTCCAAAATCTCACCAAGCTCATTATTTGCCAACATATAAGAATACAGCTTCGGTCGCTTATTACCACGGTAAATTTCAGCTACTTCGATAATCGAATGATGTTCATAAGGCGACGTCTCGATCTCACACCCCTCGAAGGTATGCATCACTGCATTATTAGATTCACTCGCCCCCGAAGTAAAAATAATCTCCTCGGGCTCACAATTAATCAGTTCAGCCAGCAGTCCTCGTGTTCGCTCGATTTCATTCATCGCTAGATGCCCCGGCGTATGCAGGGCCGACGCATTGGCAAAATATCGCCCGTAGGCTTCATTCATCGCCCTAGCCACCTCCGGGAGCACCGGCGCCGTCGCCGCATAATCCAGATAAATCATAACAATCACATTATATCATAGCCCAAAAATATAATAAAATAATATAGGGGGTAGTTGTCGTGGGCAACCGCCACTTAGGAGCCGGGCCAAATAGAAAGTCATCGTCAACGGCGCTCGCTCGTACGACAACTTTTTACAAAGAGTTGGGTAGGTCCACTATCGCAACAAAAGTTGCCAGAGTCCTTAGCGCTACCACTTTCGCGGAAGTGAATAGACTTTAGCGGCCTACACATCCCCTGCGGTTGGTCCGGTCCGGCAACGTGAACGATGGCTCCCTTAACAACGCAGGGTACAACGGCAACTACTGGTCTAGTACGGTCAACAATGCTAACAACGCTTACAACCTGAACTTCCGTAGTGATAACGTTAACCCTGCCAACAACAACAACAGGAACAACGGAAGGTCAGTGCGCTGCGTCTCTGAGTACTAGTTTGGCTCGTAGCGCTCTTCGTCGCCGGCTTTCCCCCGCAACTCTTTCCCCCCCACCAAAATCAAAAATCAAATTCTAAAATCCCACCCCATTTCCTCAAACACCGTACGAATATAATTGCTCGCATCAAGGTGTGTCATGATCCCCATATATGACACAATCGTTTCAATATTCTTAAATCCTTGCGTCATCTCAAGCGCCGCTCGGCGAAAATTTTTTTGTAGTCTATCACTCGGATATAAACAATGCGGATATACCCGCGCGCCCAAAAAACTCATACCTTTTTTCACATTCTGATAATATCGCTTTTTCTTGTGCATAATCAACCCAAGCTCCTCCCTCAAATACTTCTCTATCACCGCCACATCTTCCTTAGCTTGCGAATATTGTTCTTCCGGCACCATGATATAAAAATCGTCCACATATCGTCCATAATATTTATAACCCAAATCAAAATAAATAAATCTATCTAGTTGCCCAAGATAGATATTGGATACTAATTGCGAAGTTAAATTTCCAATCACCACGCCATATCCTGGTTCTTGCGTAAAAAGACTCTTTTCTGGCGGTAATACCGCAGGGTTCCAATTATCACGCGGCCCCCGTTTCCAAGCTTTACTTGCCGGATCGTCAAAAATGATCATCCTCCACAAATAATCACAAATCTTATATATTTTATATCCCACCGGATCATCAATTACATCCGCAAATTGCCGATCGAGTCCCCATTTAATCCGCTCATATAACTTTTGCCTCGGCAAACTCATAAAATACCCTCTGATATCTAGTTTTATTACATATGCTTCCTTTGTAAAATTCTCCGACGCTCGCCACATCATCTTTTGCGCGCGCTGTATACCAAATAATGTACCCTTACCCACCCTGCAAGAATACGAATCATATAAAAATCGCCGGTCCCACCATCCGGCTTGCATATTATATAAGAAATGATGTATCACTCTGTCGCGAAATGGTGCGGCAAAGATTTCCCTTACCATCGGCTTAAAAATCACAAATGCCACACTCGGACTTGGTTCATAACGCCGCTCCACCACAGCGTCTCTGAGCAAAATTATATTTTTTATCCAATTTTGTTCAAAATGATGTTCATCGTATGTCTTAAGCTTACCTTTTCTAGCGTCTTCAAAAGCCCGCGTCAACTCATCTAAGAGCCACTGTCGAATGCCTACTTGCTTAACCTTTTCTACGGCTTTTTCTAACTCTATCGGCTTCACGTTTTATGTGCCCTTCTATTCTATTTTCCATAAACACTACCTGCTCCCCCACCTTCACGCAAGACTCTCTCGTCCATAACTTAAGCCCCGCCAAAATCTGCAATTCTATCAAAAGATCGTGCGTATTTCTTCGCATAACTTTCCAATCAGCCAACAATACCTCCGGCGGTGCATTTAGCGTCTCAGACATTCTATAATAATCTCTAATTAATACATCGCAAAGCTCTACTATCCTACGACCATTAGTCGCGCTAGATAGCTTGTCCAATCTTCTAAAACATATCCTATGCAACCTCGTCGCTACCTCAATCATTTTTTGATGCAAAACCGGATCTGCAAAAGTTACCTTTACTATACTATTTAACGCCGCCTGATGCTCTTCTTCCTTTTGCCGCATCAATGCCAATTCTTTATTAGTGAATTGATGATTTAACTGAAAAATCACCGAACGGTCTTTCAAAGTTTCTTTTTCATACAAGCCGGCCTTTTCTAGCCGTCGTCGCACTACGCTAAACCCCCTCGTACGAATTCTTCCCATTTTGTATTGGATGTAGAAGCTATCGAGATCGTCCGTCATCGACACGGCGATCCCAAGCTTCTCACACACCGCATATTTATATATCAATGCAGAATTATCACTCATTTCGCACCAGTCATTTTCGCCATCACACGGGATGACCAAAACATACTGAGCATTTTTGCTCTCAAATTTTATTGCCCGCCGCTTTAGTTTGTCGTATTCTTTTCTATCTACTTTACCAATCGTATCGAGGCGCGCCAAATCATCTGTACTACTTTTCTCCACTATTCTATTATATCTTATTTTTACATTTTGCTCATGTTTTTCTATTTATCGTCTCGACAAAGAGTTGCGGGGGAAAGCCGGCGACGAAGAGCGCTACGAGCCAAACTAGTACTCAGAGACGCAGCGCACTGACCACCCGACGCTCCTGCTGCCGTTGTTGGCAGGGTTAACGTTATCACTACGGAAGTATAGGTAGTAAGCGACGTTAGCATTGCTGACCGTACTAGACCAGTAGTAGCCGTAGTACCCTGCGTAGTTAAGGGAGCCATCGACCACGTGGCCGGACCGGACCAAGTAAAGAGGGCTTTGGACTAGCTTATTACCGTTACCAGTATTGCCACCATTATATACATTGTTTAGCCTAGCGAACTCACTCTTGGCGGCTACACTAGATACTGTAGGGAGTCTCCAGCCTTTAGGGCAAATGGAGTTCTGGGGGTTATTGGCTACGTTATTGTAGGTGCTGGTATTATACCCACCGGAAGCATTGGAGGCTATAGCTGCGCTCCAGTTGTAGTAGTTACCAATTTTTCCGTGATTACCGTTACCGGTAAAGGCATTGTGGCTAAAGTAAGTAGGAGCTACGGTATTGTTTGCGTTAAGGTAGTTACAGGTTTGGTTATTAGAACTTACGTAGCACAAGTTGGAGTTATAAGCTTCACCTGTTGCATACCATGGGCTGTTTGGATTACCTGCGTCTGGGTCTGCGGAGTAGGCTTTATTATTATCATTAACCCAGTTGTTAAACTTACCGGTAGAGGTATTAATACTTGTGATCGTGGTGGTGGCTGGGGTCCAGTGAATTACTCCTAGTGAGTCTTGGCTATAGCCAGCAGAGTAAGCTTTGTTATCTACTACTCTTAAGTCTGTGTCTTCTGACGTGAGTTCTACGTCTTTGCTGAGATCTAAGTCTAGGTTTTGTGTCATCCAGAGCATAGAGTTAGCCAAGGTACAGTTGTCTCCAGTACCACTCATACACATTCTTCTTACAGTATAGGCTTTATTGTCTCTATCGTCGTAAGCTGTGACTTCTTGGCCTATAGCTATAGTACCACCCCAGTCTTCTACGTCTTGCATCTTATAGTTACCAGCAGGAGCAGCGTGATCTGATGGGTGAAGTAGTACGTATTTCACTTGTCCTTCATAGGTACCAGCTGGTTGGGTAGGTTTAATATAAGCTGCATAGGTAGTAGTGATAGAAGAACCTATAGTGTCCAGATCAGTACTAGAGTCAAAGCTTGCTACTTTAGTATAGCTTGCTGGTACTGTATGATATGCGGTAAATGGATAGACTGTTTCTACTCCTCCTACTTCTTCTGTAGTAGATCCTATGGTTGGTTCATAGGTACCTGCTACACTTGCTAGTTTCATAGACCAACCAGAATAGTCATCTCCACTAGTTAGTGTATTAGTGGGAATATCATAAGTAGAGCCTAGTGTATCGCTTCTTAGTACTGTATTGTAATTACCAGTTACTCCTGCATCTCCACCAGTATAGCCTATAGCATAGATTACATAACCACTTGGATCATTACAGAAGGTTTGAATGGTAGTGAGGCCTATATCTGCTAAATATTGGCCATTGATCATGGTAGCTGCATGTTGTTTGCCTGGTGCTATGGTGGCGGTCATGGAACAAGTGGATTTAACACGAATGGTGGTGGTGGCAGTTGTAGTCTGTGATAGGGGGGTAGCCAAAGTTTGTGGTGCGGTCAACGCCAGACCAGAAAGAACCGTCGTACCAAACAGCCCTCCCAAAATAAAATAAGTGGATTTTTTGTGCATGATCTCTCCATTTTGGTTATGTCTATGCCCCCATTTTAGCACTAACTTTTTCCAAAAACAAGCACTTTTTATTAATTATTTTTTCTTGACTAAAATATTAAAAAGCTATATAATATAAACGTATTCGGGATCTACCCGCCCACCCCAATCTACGATTGGGGCACATTTTTATCTTGGAACAAATCGAAAAACTTTTTAGCTATTAGTCGATAATCACCGCGCGAAATCTCACCCATACGCTCGTACAGTCTAGTTACGTCCATTGGTTTCGCTTGCACTAAAACGGCGAATTCCGTCTTACCCTGAAACTCAAATTTAGCATACCAACTGCCATCATGTGATTGCGAAGTTAATGGTATACCAGTAAAAAACAAACTGCTATGTTTTTTAAAAATCAAAACTGGGCGAGAATATTTTTTACTTTTTCCGTCTATCTCTACACCTATATTTTCCCCTACAGCGCTCCACCAAACTTCACCTTCTTTAAACGCCCTCTTTGGAGCATTATTGTTAATTTGAGATTTTATACCCATCCATTCTGAATAATTTTTGATCTTTTTCTTCATAATGCAAAATACTTATCATGTAGCCAAAGAAATCTCAACCCCCCACCTATACAGTAGCCAAATTTATTGACCAAAACTTCAAAAAACTATATAATAGAATAAACAGTGGAGGAATGATGGATAGTAGTAATATTTTTACCGTTACACCGATGAGCCAACAGATAGAGTTGGAAGCTGGCCAAACATATATTGGTCATATCACCGTGGCAAATCCCGCCAATGCGGCAGCCGATTTTACTTATCAGGTAAATGTATCGCCATACGGCGTAATAGGCGAAGATTACACGGCCGATCTTATGACCCAAACGGATCGTTCACAAATTTCCAAATGGATTACCATACCTGAGCCTACTGGCACTCTGAAGCCAAACGAGACTCATGACGTAGAATTTGTAATCAATGTCCCAGAAAATGCCCCAGACGGTGGTCAGTATGCCACCATCATGATTAGCTCAGCTCCAAAATCTACTGCTAATGACGATGGCGTAAATGTGAAAAATATTTTCGAAATGGCAAGCATAATCTACGCTAAGGTAGCTGGCGAGACTACTTATAAAGGTGAAATTTTAGAAAACTACATCCCAGGTTTCGCCACTGGTACACCCATACGCGTCAGCACTACTATCAAAAACGAAAGCAACGTACACGAAACAGCGCGCATCTCGCTCGAAGTAAAAAGCTTCTTTGCTGCTGCGCCAGTTTATCCAAGAGCTGGAGAAAGTGGTACTGTGCAGGAAGTAATCATGCCGGATAGCACTCGTTTGTTCACGCGCGATATTGACGGCATTTCACCACTAGGTATTTATGATATTACGCAAACAGTTACTTTCTTAAACGATACGTCTATCAATCACCAAACTATAGTAGTATGCCCAATTTGGTTTATGGCTTTGGTGATTATCTCAGTAGCAGCTATCATCGTAGCTATTGTCCACGCCATTAAAAAACACCGCCGCAAAAAAGTTGTAATATAACTAATCGATACAAAAAACGGTCCTGTAATTAAAATCTGCAGGACCGTTTTAATTATTCTATGCTTAAAATTTTCCCAGTGCCAAGCTCAAGATGAAGCAAGCGCTGATTTTTTGACCCTCTATATCTAAGGCTCAAATCTCTCTGGCTCAAGATAAACGGCCCGTCTATCAAAGCATCCAAAGATTTCAAAAACTCCCATGCTTCTCCACCGGCAGCTTTAATCTGCTCATGCGTAAAACCAGAAAAGCTCCATACATCCCAACCGAGCTCTTTACGTACATAATCCGCTATTTTTTTGCAAGCCGCTGGCTGCACAAAAGGCTCACCCCCACAAAATGTCAAACCAGTTTGCCCAGGAAACTCAGCCAAACGCTTACAAATTTCGTCTATTTCTATCATCATACCAGCCTCAAAATCCCAAGTTTCAGGATTTTGACAACCTTTACAGTGGTTTGGACAACCTTGTGTCCACACCACTGCTCTTAGCCCATCACCATTCACGATGTTATCGTGCTCTAATGGCCCGCTTAGCCGGATCATCCCCTCCGGCGGTTGCGGTGCGGACTGAATCTTAAGGATTGCAATTTTATCCCAGTCTGCCATTTATTTACCTTTTGCACAGCTGCAAACTTTTTCAAACGCTACATCGCCCTCTAATCTACCGCAGTGCGGACAACGATCACCGGTAATCACACCAGAGAATCCACAAATCGGATCACGATCCACTGGGTGGTTCACCGAACCATAGCCGATACCAGAATCGTGCATCTTGCGAATCACCGACTCAAATGCAGCAATGTTTTGCGAAGGATCGCCGTCTAGCTCGATATAAGTAATGTGCCCAGCATTACAAAGATTATGATATGGTGCCTCAATATCAATTTTATTAAAGGCTGAGATAGGATAATATACCGGTACATGGAATGAATTAGTGTAAAATTCACGATCAGTCACACCCGGGATGATTCCAAATTCTTTCTTGTCGATCTTAGTAAAGCGACCCGCAATACCTTCAGCCGGCGTTGCGAGTAACGAGAAATTCAATTTATATTTCTTGCAATATTCATCGCATTTCTCTCGCATAAAGGTCACGATATCAAGACCAAGTTCACGAGAATCCTCATCCTCGCCATGATGCTTACCGGTCATGGCTACAAGTGTTTCCGCAAGGCCAATGAAGCCAATAGATAGTGTACCGTGCTTAATTACATCACGCAAAGTATCATTTGGCCCAAGCTTTTCGCTGCCAAACCAGTTGCCCTGCCCCATAAGGAATGGGAAATTGCGTACATGTTGGCTCGCCTGAAATTCAAATCTATCTAGAAGCTCATCTTTTACTAGATCCATCTTCTCGCCAAGCTCCTTATAAAATCCTTCCCAGTCTGCCTCTTTGCGCTCACCAAGGCAAATGCCGTGTTTAATACCTATGCGCACAAGGTTTACCGTAGTAAATGATAAATTACCTCTGCCGGTTACAATACCGTCACTCTCCGGGAAAATCGAGGCGAAAACCCTAGTCCTACAACCCATAGTCGCGATCTCGGTACGATAATCACCTTTTTTATAATATTTCAAATTGTATGGCGCATCAACGAAACAAAAGTTCGGGAATAATCTCTTAGCCGATACTTCCATAGATTTTTTGAACAAATCATAGTTTGGATCATCTGGCTCATAATTTACACCAGACTTCACCTTAAAAATCGAAATTGGGAAAATCGGCGTCTCGCCCTTACCAAGACCATTCTCGGTAGCCTCTAAGAGATATTTTGACACAAGCCTACCAGCTGGGGTAGTATCTGTGCCAAAATTAATTGAAGTAAATGGCACCTGTGCACCAGCACGCGAATGCATAGTGTTAAGATTATGAATAAAGCCCTCGAGTGCCTGCAAAGTCTCTTTTTCTACATCTTCATTAGAAGCTTCAACAACTTCCTTTGGCCATTTAGCTTTTTCGAGCTTCTTGTCATCGCCAAATTCAATATCCTTTGGCACTTCAAGCTCAACTTTTTTCTTCGCAAATTTATTATATTTTTCAAGATTGCGCTTCAAAGCTTTACGGAAAGATTTGTTTACGCCTGGCGCCATCGCATAATCAAAGTTTGGAATCGATTGTCCACCATGCTGTTCGTTTTGGTTGGCCTGCAATAAGATTGCCGCAAGTGCACAATAAGAGCCAATCGAATTTGGTGTACGAAGATGCCCGTGCCCAGTATTAAAACCACCATTTTCGAACAATACAAATGGATCGCTCTGGCAGCAAGTCAAAGTACCAGTCGCATAAAAGTCTAAATCATGAATATGAATATCGCCATTGTCGTGCGCTGCCGCAATATCCGGGCGAAGCAACAATGTTTTTGCAAACACCTTGGAACCTTCTGCACCAAATTGAAGCATCTTGCCCATGGCCGAGTTACCATCTACATTTGCATTGGAACGCTTCACATCGGAATCTTCCGACGCGTCAGCATGCGAAATCGTTCGGTAAATCATCATGAGATCGCTTTTTGCCTCACGGCGACGTGAACGCTCCTGACGATATTGAATATATGCCCGTGCCGTCTTCTTAAAGCTAGATTCCATCAAGACCTCTTCTACGATATCCTGAATCTGCTCCACGTTTGGCGTACGTGCCTTAATTTCGTTTTCTGCGCGCGTCAAAACCTTATCTGCAAGCGCCTTTGCTCTATCATATTTAAATTCTTCTGTTGCTAGTCCCGCCTTTGCAATCGCGTCGGTGATTTTCTCTGGGTCAAATTTTACTATTTTCCCATCACGTTTTACTATTCTTTTGAACATGAAATTTACCTCCTTAAAATATATTCAGTTCAGTTACTATCATATGACCTTTGTGGCAACTACAGGGTAATGCGTTGTTGTAATTACACCACATTTAGCGTCTTACACCTATAATACACCACCAAATATAGTTTTACAAGACTTTTTATGCTTAATTCTACACAAAAAATGGTGGGATTTACAGGGCTTGAACCTGTGACCTCACGAATGTGAATCGTGCGCTCTAGCCAACTGAGCTAAAATCCCACAAAGTATGCTACAATTGTACCATGGATTTACAAAAATATAAAGATGAACTTAGCGAAGTTGAATCATTTCTCGCCGCGCCAGAAGCTTATAGCAAGCCAGATTTTGCAGCTAAAAGCAAGCGTGCCGCCGTTTTGCGCGAAATTATCGACTTAGACAACAAAATTACTAAATACACCGCCAGCCTCGAAGAAGCCGAAGCTCTTGTAAACGACCCGGAACTTGGCGATATCGCTAGAGAAGATATTAAAATCCTCAAGTCCGAAATCGACACTGCCAAAGCCGAGCTGGAAGAGCTGCTCATCCCTCGCGACCCAGAAGATGATAAGCCGGCAATTTTTGAAATTCGTGCTGGCGCCGGTGGCGACGAAGCCTCACTTTTTGCCGGAGAATTATACCGCATGTACCTCAAGTATGCCGAAGCTCACGGTCTCAAAGCGGAGCTCATCAGCCAAAACGAAAATGAAGCCGGTGGCATGAAAGAAGTAATTTTTAAAATTAGTGGTGATAACGCCTACGGACAGCTCAAATTTGAAGGCGGCGTTCACCGCGTACAACGCGTACCAGTCACAGAATCTCAAGGACGCATTCATACTTCTACCGCCACCGTCGCAGTTTTACCAGAAGCTTCCGAAGAAGACCTCGAGATTAAACCAGAAGATCTTCGCATTGATATTTATCGATCTGGTGGTCATGGCGGGCAAGGTGTTAATACCACCGACTCAGCCGTCCGTATCACGCATTTACCTACCGGTTTAGTCGTAGCCATGCAAGACGAACGCAGCCAGCAGCAAAACCGCGTTAAAGCTATGAATATTTTGCGTAGCCGCCTCTTAGAACGCAAAAAAGAGGAAGAAATCAAAAATGCTTCCGAGGCACGCAAATCACTCATCGGCACCGGCGACCGCTCCGAAAAAATCCGCACTTATAATTTTCCCCAAGACCGCGTCACCGACCACCGCATTCATTATTCCCGCTCTAATATCAACGCAGTCATGGATGGCGATATCGAAGACATTATTCACGAGCTAATAAAACATGAGCGCAGCTTGTCAGAATAGATTTGTAAGGCCTTTTGAGGACCATAAGCTCGGGCGAACGCCCTCGAGTGTGTCCGAAAAAGGCCCTTACAAATCTATGTGTGATTTCTACGGTCGCGACTTCATTGTCACGCCAGACGTTTTAATCCCTCGCCCCGAAACCGAGCAAATCATCGACACTGTTCTTACCCTTGCCGGCAAACCCTTCCTCCCCGGCGTTAAGCCCACGCCAAGAGTATTGCCAGAATCACCAATTATTCTCGACGTTGGTACCGGATCGGGGTGCATTGCCATCACTTTAGCACTAAAACTCCCCGAAGCCAAAGTTTACGCTGTAGATATTTCAGACAAAGCTCTCAAAATAGCCGAAAAAAACGCTGTTTTACACAGCGCCCCTATAACTTTAATTATATCACACTTACTCGAAAAAGTCAAGGATGGCACCATTCCCACCCCTGATTTAATCGTGGCAAATCTTCCCTATGTTGACAAAGATTGGGATTGGCTAGATCTAGAAGCCCTCTCAAAAGAGCCTAGCATCGCCCTTTATGCCGAAGATCACGGCCTTGTCCTCATCAAAGAGCTTATCGACGAATCCGCCACCCTCAAAATTCCTCGTCTCGTTCTTGAAGCCGACCCTTGCCAGCATGAAGCTATCAAAGATTATGCATCAAAAAAGGGTTTCGACTTAGTCGAAACCCGTGGCTTTATTTTGTATATGCGCCAATCTCAATATTGACGGCTATTTCTTTTCCTTCTCTTACAGCAGTCAGCTGTACCGTATCGCCAGGCTTATACTCACCAATTAGATTAGAAAGCGAGCCAGCTACACCAATCTTTGCCCCATTTACCGCGGTGATGATATCTTTATCTTTTAGCCCCGCTTTGGCGGCTGGGCTACCAGAAACTATAGCCGAATAAGCCGCTGAGTTATAAAGATAAGCCCCTGCACTTACTGGCAAATTATAATTCTTTGCAATCTCTGGCGTAATCTCTACCATATATACACCAATATAAGATCTAGAAGCTTTGCCAGTCTCAATCAATTGATTTAGCATACCCTTCACGCTAGAAATCGGGATCGCAAAACCTACATTCTCTGCCGTAGAGCTCGTCGCAGTATTAATACCAATTACTTCGCCTGCCGCATTCACCAACGGACCACCAGAATTACCCGAATTGATCGCCGCATCAGTTTGTATCATATCAGACAACTGTTCCGCCATCGATCCGGTACTATCCGTCGCCGTCAAAGAGCGCCCAGTGCCAGAAATAATCCCAGATGTCACAGTATTTTGATATTGACCAAGTGCGTTACCAATTGCTACCACCTGCTGCCCCACGCTAATCGTCTTAGAATCGCCTAATTTCGCTGCCTTCAAACCAGTCGCATCTTTTATCTTCAAAAACGCTATATCATTAAGCGGATCTACCGCCGCCACCTCCACATCTTCATAAGTCGTGCCGTCATCCAGCACAACAGAAATTTTATTTGCACCGTCAATCACATGCTTATTTGTCAAAATGTAACCATCCTCCGTCACGATCACGCCAGTACCAGCCGCCGACGAATCATAACTCTGCCCAAAATAGCTAGTAGATTTGATCGATGTCACAATAGACACCACACTTTCCGCAACCTTCTCCGCCACCTCGGCAATTGAGCCTTCCACAAAATTCACAGAATTGCCATCAGCACCAGAATTTAAGAAAGTTAGCGGAGTCGAAGCTTTTTGATAGCTAAGATAACTAAATACTGCACTAGCCCCAGCTAAAACTATCGCCACGCTAGACAATGTAATGGCCAACTTACCACCACAACCACAAGTGCACTTCTCCATTTCTTTTTTATCCATTTTTACCTCCCTTTATATATTAAATATTGGATCGCTAAACCATATCACGATAATACCGATAATTATCACGCCAAACAAAACCGGCCCCAAAATATCACGCAATCTAAAATCTTCTTGATGCCTTATCATTACCTGTCTTACATAATTATAAATAAATGCAAAGATCGTCAAAATTATCGCTATCTGTGGAATCCGAATCCCACTACTGCCAAATGTATATATAATAGACCACGACTGGCAAAGCCATGCCACCTCGGCAAACACTAGCCCACACACCAAAGTAGTGAGCGTAAAATCCTTACTATTTGTTTGCGCTAGTACATGACGACTCGCCGCATAACCTACCAAAAACGCCAACACGACATCTACAACCGAATTCATCCCAGCTGCCATAATCGTAGATGCTGAGATACCCAAAAATACCGCAACCAAAGACTGCGTGAGATTTGCCGTCTCGGAAGACATTGGCTTAATTATAGTCAACCATACCACATATATCGCCATTAATATAAAATGCACCGGCATCAAAGAAGACCCAGCATAATAAGACAAAATTACAATACTAAGCCCCACTATCAAATCTACCAAGTTGGATTTTATATTTAATAGCAGGTACCTACTTCTCACTGCAAAAACTCGCCATTTAGAAACCAACACTAATAATATGCCTAGTAGCGGGCTACCACTAAACACCGTAATCAGAACCGCACCAATACCAAGCAATATATTCAATAATACATGTACCGCGTTGCTCGCGATATTACGTGATTTTCTTGCTAAAACATAATCTGCCATACTTATATATTATAGCAGATTATTTAAATTAAGCTTAAAAAGGTGTTATAATTGTCACTATGGAACCAAAATTCTTTCAGAAACATCCTTTACTCAAAGATTTCTTGAGCCTCGGTGCTTTTATTTTGGCTATCGTCCTTGGTACGCTATTTCTCAATACTTACATCTATCGCTCTTATAATGTCGTAGGCAGTAGTATGGAAAATACCCTACACAACGACGACCGAGTCATCGTAAATCGTGCCGCCGTATCGTGGTCACATTTCTTAGGCCAAGAGTACGTACCAGAACGCGGGCAAATTATTGTTTTTGTAAACGAAGACGAGCAAAAAGTATCCGAATATAAAGCCGCTGGAGTCAAAAATCCCACCACCTGCACAGTGCCATCCAGCGTGTCCGACCAATACATTATCAAACGCGTCATTGCTTTCCCAGGCGAACGTGTCACTGTCAAAAATGGTATCATGACTATTTATAATGACGAGCATCCAGATGGTTTTATTTACGACGATGAATGGCGAACTTCAGAAGCCGAAGGCCCCAAAGATTACACATCTGGCGAAGTAGACGTTACTGTGCCAGAAGGTGAACTCTTTGTCTCCGGCGACAATCGCGAAGGCTCCAATTCTTGGGATTCACGAAATGGCCTTGGCACTATCCCTTACTGCCGCATTATCGGCCCAGTCATCATGCGCCTTTTCCCATTCGACAAGATTAAGACATTCTAAGCATAAAAATACCCCCTCTTTCGAGGGGGCGATGTGAGTTTTAGGGGACTTTAAATTTATTCTTCCGAATCAGTTTCTTCAACTTCCGGAAGTGAGCCCTGCCCCTTAATCGGGTCCGCGATTGCAGAAACTATTTTTTTGACGGTATCAGTAATTTCTTCACCGTTCAAAGCCTGATTCTGCATATCTGCTTTTGCAAATATCTCCGGTATGCGACCAAGTATTCCAGTTAGCAAATCACCGCCGCCTTCCTGTTTAGCTCCACCGTTAAAATCATAGAATTTAGCGTTTTTACCGACTTCGGCCATAACCGTGGCAACATTTGTTGCAACTTGTACACGAGTGGTCTGTTCAATCTTGAATTTTTCAAGCTCAAAGTTAACTTTCTCATTCGCAGCCTGCGCATCAGATAATTCACGAGCCGCTTTAGCTTCAGCCATACCTTTTGCCTCAATAGCTTCAGCGTCGGCTTTACCCTTGGCAGCAATTGCTGCAGCCTCAGCTTCACCTTTCATCTTAGTAGCAGACGCTTCAGCCTCAGCTTTCAGCTTAGTGGCTTTAGCCTCAGCCGTAGCCTCTTTTTCGCGGGCAATAGCCATACCGTCAGCCTCAGTCTTCTTAGCTTCGGCCGTAGCTTGAGCTTCACGGGTCTTACGAACTGCGGCAGCCTCCGCCTCACCAGTTGCAGTCAGCTTCTTAGCCTCCGCATCACCAGCAGCTTCGGCCTTTTTACGTTCAGCCTCAGCTTCAGCCTCAATTACAGTCGTGCGCTTTTTCGTCTCTGCATGAGTCACTTCTACTTCCTGTTGCTTTTTAGCTGCAAGATTAGCTTGTTCTGCCTGCATTACCGCAACGGCACCCTTCTTTTCTTCCAGCCCTTTATTAATATCCTGTTGTTCAAGCTCACCAGCCATTTTTGATTTAGCTTGCTCTCGAGCAGTTTCCGCTTCAAACTGAGCTTTTTTAACATCAGTGTCGCGTTGACGCTCTGCAACTGCAACTTGTGCATCAAGTTCTCTTTCCTGAGCCTTACGATCAGTTTCTGCCTTGGTCTCACGAATCTGTTGGTCATTTTCTGCTGTGATATTCGCAGCTTCACGACGTCTATTTTCGCGATCTGTAGCGGCAAGATCCCTATAGTAAGTACTACCTTCGGCATCCTCCACTTCATGGATTGAAAGAATTACATCAAATCCCAAATTTTTCATTTGAGCAGAGATTGATGTCTTTACTTGATCATCTAACGTATCTTTTCCATTCATGACTTGTTCAGGTGTCATCTTTGCAATAACTGCACGCACACCACCGGATACAACATCAAGTATAACTCGCCTCAGTTCATCATCCTTTTTATCAAGAAACTTACAAACTGCACGCTGTAGACTTTCATCTGACGATGTATCAGGACTATAAGCTATCGCCCAATCAATCCTCACCGGCACACCAGTAATTGTTTTGGTGACATCGCCTTCTACTTTTGCCGTGCGAACGCAAAGATCGAAATATTTAACCTTTTGGATTAAAGGAATAACGACTCTACCGCCAGCACGTTTAATCGTAGGATTACCATTCTTATCCGTAGCACCCACGCCAGATACAACCAAAGCCTCATTACCGTCGGCAGTTTTAATCATTGCAAAAAGCAATCCTATCACTACCAAAAGAATAACTACGCCCAAAATAATTGGAATTAATAAAGTCATAAAAATACCTCCTAAATTTGTCTTTTCGACATAAAATTTAAGGGGAATCTTCGCACAAAACTCACAAAATGCTAAAGAACACCCCCAATCTGCTCATTATAGCACAAAACATCAAAAAAGTCAAGCTTAAACTTCACCAATCAACTTCACCGAATCTGGCTCCGGCAACTCTTCTACATCTTTCAATTTTCTTTCAATTTGCCTTGAAGTAGTCTTTGCCGACTCAATCTTATTAGCTGACTCTTGCAATTTCTTTTGTACGCCTTCTAGAAGCTCACTAAACTTACCAAATTGCGTTTTCACCGCGCCAAGCGTCTGCCACACCTCGGCCGAACGTTTTTCAATTGCCACCGTCCTAAAGCCCATCAAAAGCCCCGACAACATCACTGGCAGAGTAGATGGCGACGCAATCGTTATATTATATTTCTGTCGTATCTCATCAGACAAGCCCGGAATCCGAATAATCTCCGCATATAAAGATTCTGTCGGCACAAACATAATAGCAAAATCCGTAGTCTTTGGTGGATCAATATATTTAGTAGAAATTTTCTTAGCTTGCTCTTTTACATCTGTCGCCAAAGCTTTTTGATAAGTCGCAATTTCCGCCTTGTCGCCATTATCATATGCTGCTATCAAACGCGAATAATTTTCTACTGGAAATTTTGAATCAATTGGTAGATACACATCTGTCTCTTTGCCCGGCATCTTCACCGCAAACTCAACCCTATCGTTCGAACCGTGTTTAGTAATGATATTCTCCTCGTACTGAGTTTTATTTAAAGTATCTTCAATAATTGCCCCGAGCTGCACCTCGCCATAAATGCCTCGCGTTTTTACGCCTTCCATTACTTTCTTTAAATCACCTACTCCAGTAGCCAAGTTTTTCATCTCACCGAGGCCTTGATAAACTTGCGTAAGCTGTGTAGAAATCGATTTAAAGCTCTCATTAAATCGCTTCTCTACCGAAGCTTTAAGCTTCTCATCCACCGTCTCGCGCATTTCTTCCAATTTTTTCTCATTGCCAGTCTGAAGCCTCTCTAAATTTTCCGCAATTTCCTTTCTATTTTCTCGGAAATTCCGATCAATCGCCGGATTTATTTTGCCTACTTCGCCTTCTACGCGAATTAAGCGTTCTTCTAAACCTTTAAAATCCGCTGACTTCCCAGGCTTTGACTGCCTAAAAATCAAAACCCCTAAAAGTACAATTATTATCACCCCCATTACACCTAAAACTATATCCATAACCATATTATATCATAAAAAAACAAAAATGGAGCCGTGAACCAGGCTTGAACTGGTGACCTGCCGCTTACAAGGCGGCTGCTCTACCAACTGAGCTATCACGGCATCCACTTTTAATTATAACACAAATTTTAATAATTTTCAGGCTTTATTTCAAAATAAGCTTGTGGATGATTGCAAACTGGGCAAACCTCAGGAGCTTCTTTGCCCACCACGATATGGCCACAATTTCGGCATACCCAAATCACATCACCATCCTTAGAAAATACTTTTTTATCCTTTACGTTTGCAAGCAGTTTACGATAACGTTCTTCATGAGACTTCTCTATCTTAGCTACTTCCTCAAACTTCACCGCCAAATCTTCAAAACCCTCTTCGCGAGCCGTCTCAGCAAAACCAGCATACATGTCAGTCCACTCATAATTTTCACCGTCAGCCGCAGCTTCCAAATTAGTTTCCGTGTCTTCTACCGCACCGCCATGAAGTTCCTTGTACCACATTTTGGCGTGCTCTTTTTCGTTTAATGCTGTCTCAGCAAAGATCGCCGCAATCTGTTCAAAACCATCTTTCTTCGCCTTCGACGCAAAGAAATCATATTTATTGCGCGCCTGGCTTTCGCCCGCAAAAGCTACTTCCAAATTTTTTTCGGTCTTGGTTCCAGTATATTTAGTTTTCATATTTTCTCCTTTATTTTATTAAATCGCCGTATAACCGCCATCTACCGGCAAAATCACACCCGTAACATACGAAGCTTCTTCCGACGCAAGGAATACTACCGCCGCATCAAGCTCGCCAGGTTTACCATAACGCTGCATCGGTACCATAGTTTTTGCGAAATTTTGGAATCTATCTGTATCAAGTACCGCCGTAGTCAACTCGGTATAGAAATAACCTGGGCAAATCGCATTACAGGTAATACCATCTGTGGCCAATTCCGCCGCAACTGCACGAGTAAAGTTCACCACCGCGCCTTTTGAAGTATGATACGCAATGGTTGGGATCTCGGTATTACCAACCAAACCATACATAGAGGCAATATTAATAATCCTACCATATTTATTTTTCTTCATGATTTTAGCAAAAGCTCGTGTCATCTTAAATACGCTTGTTTCGTCTGTCGCAATTGTAAAATCCCACTCCTCATCGCTCATGTCAGTCACGCCCTTATCCTTAGAAGACCCAGCGCAGTTAAGTAAGATATCCACTCTACCAAATTCTTCCTCAGCCTTCTTGGCCGCCGCATTTATATCATCCGTAGATGTCACATCACATTTGATAGCCAATACTTTACCTGCACCAGCCTCAATCAATTTTGGCTTAAACTCTTCCAATCTTTCAACCCGTCTTGCCAAAATCACAAGATTCGCACCTTGTCTCGCCAAGGCTAACGCCATTTGTTGCCCGAGTCCAGAAGATGCACCAGAAACCACCGCAACTCTATCTTTTAAATTAAACATATATCTCCTTTCTTATCTCAATTATACCAAATTTATGCTAATATATTACTATGAAAACAGCTCGGAGCAAAGTTGTGTTGAAATCTGGCTATCTCTTCATCTTAGTCAATTTTTTATTAGCTATTTTTAATATCCTCGTCGGCGTATTATCGAACTCTATCGCCATAATATCGGACGCTGCACACAGCCTGATTGATGCAATTTCGGGTGTTTTAATTATTATCAGCGAAAAACTCGCCAGTCACCACAAGCTCAGCCAACATCGTGCCAAAATAGAGCGCATTACTACTATTTGTATCGCATTGATTATTATTGCAGCCGGCGTTCATATTATCTTCGAATCTATCGAAAAATTCTACGAATCCGACATGGTAGATTACTCATTTGCAACCATTATGGTGTTAATTGCTAGCATTCTGGCAAAATATGCTCTTGCAGTATATCTAAAAAACACTGGCAAAAAAATAAAATCTAGCGTAGTTGGCGCCAGCGGTGCCGAAACCATGAATGACGCATGGATCAGTATTGCAGTATTAATCTCAGCAATTATTTATCTGATCTGGCATATCGACATCGAGGCATACGTTAGCATCTTCATTGCAATAGTCATCATCAAAATCGGCCTCGAATTTATCTTCCCGCACATCTCCAAACATCACCATCATCATTTAGAACAAGATTCCGATCATGATCATTGCAATAAAAATGGAGCCGCGAACCGGGTTTGAACCGGTGACCTCATCCTTACCATGGATGCGCTCTACCAACTGAGCTATCGCGGCAAAACTTAGACACTACCCCTGCTTGTAATTTATGGTGGAGTGTGCGAGACTCGAACTCGCCACCTCAGCTACGCCATAGCTGCGCTCTACCGGATGAGCTAACACCCCAAATTTTCTTTAGAAAATGGTGCTGGAAGTAGGACTCGAACCTACGAAGCCCGAAGGCGAGAGATTTACAGTCTCTTGTCATTGCCACTAGACGATTCCAGCAATATTTATATTATATACAATCTCTGCAAGAAAATCAACCTTAAATACGCTTTATAGTACGCTTTGGTTTGGCCGCCACTTTTTCTTTCGGCCGACTTTTCATAAGAGGCTTTCTCGGCGCTCTCGTTACCATTTTTGTGGTTCGCACTGTGCGCTTGCGCTTGGCGGCTGTAGTCCTAGCGATCTGCGCCTCAATCCGAGCAGTTGTAGCGGTCGCCGCTTCCACATCGCCATTCGTCTCATAGATAGCCAAAATTTGTCGCAAAGTATTTACCGTGGGACTCAACTCGTAAGCATTCTCTAGAGCCTCTATGGCTTTCTTATAATTCCCCAACTTTTCCTCAGTCTTAGCTAGCGCAATATAGCGCGCCGGCACATCACCTTCCAGTTCAATAGCTTGCTCAAAAGCCATTTTTGCCTTCTCATAAGCACCGGTCTCAAGATAAATCAAACCCACGTTATGAATAGACGCCGGGTTGTTATCTAAAGATTGCGCAATTTCAAAACACTCCACCGCTTCGTCATAGCGATTGTCTTTCGCATAAAGAATCCCCAAACGGTTGTAGGCGGCCGCATTTTTCTCATCAAATTTCAAAATCGTGAGAAGTGCCTTTTCGGCTCTAAATGGTTTACGCTCTTTCATAGAAGTCTGAGCAATTTGCCAAAGCTTCTTCATTTGCGCCGTGTACTTCGGCGATTTTACTTCTTCTTGTTTTACCTTAGGTTGATCTGGAAAGAAAAACACCAAATAAACAACGAAAATCAATATAGCAAAAATTGCAATCATATTAGTATATTAGCATAAATTTTATTTTACAGCAAATCCGCCACGAGATGCAATTTGATATGTCCATTTTTTTCAATATTCTCATAAGCCTTCAAAAACTTAGGAATCTTATTCGCAAACACAATTTTGCCAGTCTTATAATAAGATTTATAAAGCATTTCTATAGTTACCGCCAAAACCTCAAGCGCATAACTCCGTACTGAATCTTTTTTCTTAGCAATTTCCTCTGCCAACGCAGGCAAATCTGCCGGTTTTGCCACAATAAAACGCTTCGCCAAATTAATTATTTTCGCATCTGCCTCAATATCACCATCTATCGGACGAATATCTCTCAAAAAATACATCGCCGAACGACTCAAAATCGTCGGCAAAATCTTAGATGCGCTATCCGTAATCAAAACAAAATGTACTTTTTCTTTAGGCTCCTCCAAATTTTTGAGAAGCGCGTTGGCAGCTTCCTCACCAAGCTTCTCTGCTGGACGAATTATAATAAATCTATCGTTGAATTGCTTTGTGCTCAAATCTTTTATCGCTTCGCGCACTTGTTCAATCGTAATATTTACCTTGCTATCTGGCGCCAAAACCAGAGCACCTCGAATATTAATTTCCGTGCCCGCCGGCAAGACAAAAATCGTACAACCACTCCGAAGAGCAATATTCTCTATACTAGAAACATCATCAAAAAACATCTGTAAATTCCCGCGGCAAAGGCGCCTCAAAAACCCGACGTTCACCACCCGGTAAAGTAATCTCTAAAGATTTTGCATGCAAAAATAGCCTATCAGCCTTCTCGTCGCCATACACAACGTCGCCAATAATTGGATGTCCTAAATATTTCATATGCACACGCAACTGATGAGTGCGACCAGTAGTCGGTTTAAGCTCTAATAGAGAATGCTTATCATCAGACTTCACTACCCTATAATAAGTCTCCGAAGCCTTGCCATTAGGATCTACCCGAAAGGTCGTAGGACGCTTCAAATCACGCGCAATCGGTAAATCTACTCTTGCTGCATCCAATTTTGGGCGTCCAGTCACCACCGCATAATAAGTCTTGTGCGTCTTGCGATCTTGAAATTGTTTGCGTAAAAACTTCTGCACCTCAAGATTCTTCGCCAAAATCACTACACCGCTAGTATCACGATCCAACCTATGCACCAAAAGTCCATAATCTTCAAGAGTTTTTTCTGGGCAATATTCACCTTTTGCCATACTAAGAAGCCCTGCCGGCTTATCTAAAACTATGACATTCTCATCTTCATAGATCACTTCCGGCTTCAAGTCGGCATTTTTTAAATCTTCTGGCACATTTAATTCCAACTTAACCCCCTCTTCAAATTTTTGGTTTGGTTTTTTTGCTACTACACCATCCACCGTCACAAAACCATTCTGAATAAATTTTTGCAGAGTAGAACGATTGTAACTTTTATATTTATTTACCAACAAAATATCCAACCGAGTTTTTGGGATAGCCTCTACTTCCTCGGCAAGTCGTTTGTCGCCATTAATAATCCGCGACAATTCTGGTTTTGAGAATTTTTTACCGGTAACTAGCATACCCTTATATTATATCACACTTATGTTAAAAAGTCAACTTTACCTCTATCGTAAATGGAAAGCTTTCTGCGCCTCAAACAATTTAGCATTCGCCACTTCATTGGCATATTTCTCGCCAGATTCTAGCAAGGCAAACACTTCCCCATCCGATATATCCGCAAGCTTTTCCTGAAAAATAGTCAACATCTCAGAAACACTCGAAGCGACCTTTTTCTTAAGTTCACCGTATCGTGTCTCACTCGCCCAAGTAGAAATCACATCCTGCAAAGGCACATCATTTACCAAAGCTTCTATCTGGAGTAAGTTCGAAATCCCCGGCTGACTCCACATATCAAACTTCACTTTGCCAAAGGAATCTGTCGTGGCAGACATTATCTTCTTTGCGGCCTTCGCCGGATTATCATCAAGCATAATCTTTGAATTCTCAGCCTTGGTAGACTTGCTCATTTTCTTCTCTGGATTCAAAAGATCACGAATCCTAATACCATCAGACATCCCCATAAACTTCACCTGATCGGCAGTCTTTGCGGGCACCGTAAAAATCTCACCAAAACGATTATTGAATCTTGTAGCGAGATTACGCGTGAGTTCAATATGTTGGAACTGATCCTCACCAATCGGCACATATGTAGCATCATAAAGCAAAATATCCGCAGCCATTAAAATCGGATAGTCAAAAATTCCCACGTTGCAAGATTCCTGCCCTTTTGATTTCTCCTTATATTGAGTCATACGCGACGCTTCGCCCATCGTCGCAATACAATTTAAAATCCAGCAAAGTTCCGAATGGGCCGGCACATAGCTTTGTCGATAAATATGCACATTTTCATTTACTTCTAAACCAGCCGCAAGATAATACTTAAGCGTCCGCAAAGTATTTTGCCTCAAATCTCCATCTACATCAGAAATAATCGAATGCAAATCCGGCACAAAAATGTTTACATGCGAATCCTTTGAATGAGCATTCGCCAGTCGCACCATAGGCAACAATGCCCCAAGATAATTGCCCAAAGTTAATACGCTATTTGATCTAATGCCAGTTAAAATCGTTTTCATAATCTTATGATAACATACTTCCTGGCAATTTTGGAATAGTTATAGATATACTAAACTTGCACTAATTCTGCGCTATCGAGATCATAATCCGTCATCGCTACTTTTTGGATCGCCGGATCTTCGTAAGTGCTATAACAGTAAGTCTTTGCAGCAGAAGAATAGCCGCCCGTATAAATAGTGAGCTCACTCTTACCGTCTGCCATCTCGGCCGCACCGTCGATCATCGCTACGCCAGTCAATGTGTGGAACAATCTTGAAACGTTATCTTCTTCAGTAGACTTTACTGGATAATGCGTATTAAGATATGCCACTCTCACAAAACGTGACGGAGAATAATAATCTCCCGGAATGCCACGCATCAAAGACCCCGACCCAAACGCAGTAAGCGACGCATCACGCCATTTAACTTCCTTCGGCATTTGTGGGAACAAATTCATATAATTACGCAAATTCTCTTTGTGCCAACCATAACCTGGCTGATTCGTCAAAATATCAACATCATTATGGAAAATTTCCATACCTTTATCTGTATATTCTACTACGATAGAACGCTTCGCATCGCCAATGATAAAATGCAACTCCGACACTGGATATTGATCATTTACCGGTTTTGCCACAATCACAGCATTTTTCAGAGCTTCCTCCACTTCATCTACACTCTGAAAATTCAATACTACCCAAAACGGAAACTCGTAAGCCGCCACATTTGTCTTGCCATCAATCGCATCAGGCGCATAACTTGCATAACCCGGGAAATTCAAACCCGCAATCGCAAGGCCTGCTTCATTTGCACAGTCAAAATACAGAGGAATATTCTCCGCTACAATCGCCATACCAATAATTGCACCGTGCTTCGGCTTCATTTCACCAAGAAACGCTGAATTATAAGAAAACCCACGTGGAGTCACTACTACTTTTTGACCATATGGCGTGGACCAATCCAAATTGCGCCCAAAATACATATTACCTTTATCGTCGCTAAATCGCACACCTGTGCACATATTTCCTCCCTTTTTTTGCTTTACTTTATTATAACATAAGCAAAATTAGATTTCTACCATGAATCTACTTAAATCTTTCCACCCGCCGTACTCATATTCAAAATGGTCAAAACGTCTCGATACCCAATCTTTCAAATACTCCACTTCTTCTTCAAAATTTCCCTTTCCCCATTTTTCACTATCCGCTCGTACTGCTTCGCGCACAAAATCTGCTCTATCATCTATATAATTTAACAACTCATCTTTTCGTCCACTCATTTTTTCCCTAAAAATCGCATCTACTTTTTCCTTAAAATCCGGAAAATCCAAAAGTTTATAAATCAAACGCGAAATTTTTAAGTCTGCTTCAGTATCCTCGTATTCATTACTCTCTATATTCAACACTTTTCCACCAAAAGCATACCGCTCCTGATATCTAGTATTATAAGGAGAATAAAAATCAGCCGTATAACTAAACCCCCACTGCTTGTTCCCTAGAGCGAAGTCAAAATCCCAGCCCGGACCAGCATGAACCAAATCGTTCTCGCCATCTTTATAGAAAAAGTAACTCGTCACATAAGAGTCTGGGTTGACTGTGAATTCGGAAATCAAATAATATTGAGCAAAAGATTCTACGTCTATAATTGTTTTTACCTTTTCAAAGTCACCATCAAAAACCGCCGCTTCCAACTGATTTATACTATCTACAAATAGATCCATTGCCGCAAACTCATTGTCTTTCGACACTAAATCACTCGCCATAAAACAATCTCCACCGAGAGATCTATAGCATTTTTTATCAACATTATGTAAGTTATCCAATTCCACAACCACTCCTAGCGGATCACGTAAATCCACTCTATCCTTACCTATCTCAACTTTTGGCGTCAAATAATATAAGCCAACATATTCATTATCAACATACAATTCAACATATTCGCCATTTAACGCATACCGCTCGTCAAGCATCTTCTCTATAAAAAACGCCGTATCGTTCCTTAAGACAGAGTCGTCAAAAATATTCGTAAGCAAAATCCAATTTCTAGACTTACCCAATCCCAGCAGATCATTCTTACTGTCTAATTTTATCTGATAAGGCTTTTTCGCCTGCGACCAGGTTGAATTACCTCTACCTTTGATACTTACATCTTCATATTGGCTCGTTATTTCGTTTATTGTAATAGATAAACTTTCCCCCTCATACACCACGCCCTTTTCTCCAACATTAATTTCTTCCAAAGTCACGCCATTCAAAACAATATCTATTCTTGGCAAACTAACCTCTAATTCTCCAGGCTCCGCCCGAACTTCCCACGGCTTAAAATACAACAAAAATGAAGTCGTAACAAGACCAACAATAACAACAGAAATGCCAAACCATTTCCATTTTTTCATACGTCTATTTTAGCACGGGTTATATTGCATTAGCAAACAAAACTAGTCGATGTGAAGCGTCACCGCCACTATACATAGTACCGTAGCAAGTCATCATAGATAAATCATAGTTCACGCCAGCATACCTTGCTCTCGACACCGCACCCATATAGTTACCCTCGCCTTCAAGCTGGAGCATACCGTCATTTTTTTCAAACACTACCACCTGCATCACCTGATAATTTCGAGTAGTCCCACCATAGCTCATCGCAAAAACACTCCCTGCTCCAACATTATATAATCCGCCAAAAACTCCAGCACTGTTATGGCCATATAAAAACTTCTCACCATATTTATTTACATGATTCCCGGCATTTACCTCAGTAGAAGCCACATCCACTATTTCAATCACTCGCCCCGCTATTTGAATGTTATTTGCTGGGGCTACATATACTGGCGCCACATATGTTGAAACTATTACGGGCTCCGGTTCCGGTTCTGGTGGTAGCACGGTCTCCACAACACCGGCATTACTCAACCCATGCACGGATACCGAGTCAGACGCCATCAAAATCTCAGGGTTTGCCATGATCCCAATAAAACTAGAAAAAAATATCAATAAAAACTTCTTCATCTCACACACTCGTTTTTATAGATTTATCCCTATATTATATCACACTTTGCCAAAAAAGTCAATCTATAATATAATTGCCTCATCTAGAGGGATGTACATTAAAAGCTAGGAGGTGAAAAATGTGGATAAAAACCATATTTTACAAGAATATAGCCGCATTATAAAAGAAGAACTGAAGATAAAGTCTATTGATACAACATACGATAATTTCTGGATGTTGCAGCACGTTATTTCGGATGCTAATGCCATATATGGATATACCATGCAAATCGCCGAAGTGGCAAAATCTTCACTACTGTCGCGCTCGTACAATAAAATCTACAACTTAAGCGACAATGCCATTGCCTATGAATCTGTTGGCGGGCATACTAACTTAGTTTCCGCCCTCATGGACCGCGCGCTCATTTCTACTTACGGCCCAGATTTTGGCGGTACTAATGCAGGATATCCGTGTACCATTGATGGTTTCAGTTATCGCGATATCATGGAAGCAGTACGTCTTCACGATTTGCCCGAAAACCAAATCGGCGATTGGCCCGACAACGGTTCGCTCGATCGTAACAAAAAAGCTGCACTTGAGCAAGATTTCCTGCAATCATTCAAGACGTTATATCCAGATTATGAAAACCGTTTTCCAAGCAACGACAAAGCCCTTAAATTAGTTGCCAATATGGATACTCGTAAGTATCGCACCAGTGATCTACTTAAGGCCGCCGACAAAGCCGCTGCCCTAATCATTACTCTCTGTTATGATAGTATCGGCCAACCACCAATGCTACACATCGACAACCCAAATCTCTCAAAACGTGATGTCGAAGAGATGAAGATCTGTGGATCAGGAGAAGATGGTTGGTATAGAGCTAGCGAAATGTGGGCGATAGATTATTTCAAACTTCGCAAATTCAACGAGCTCGACAAAGACAACTTCTTCACCGCAATTATTGTCATGTACACCCTTATAGTAAAGGGATACTGGTACACTTGGCGCGAAAAAGATTATTTTAGCTAATCTCAAATCCTTCTAGTTAAAGTCCCGCTATTCTTGCAAGGCGGGGCTTTTTCATGCTAGAATAAAGAAAAGAGGAGGTAAAGTGAGTAAATTCGACGATCAATATATCGACCTATGCCGTCGCATCCTTGATCACGGTGAGAAGATCACCAATTACAAAAAGTCCGACAATAGAAGCAGCACCGTAGCCTCGGCCATTCCAGACCACGCCGCCCAAGGTGCTTCCAGTGCTAGCACCATTCGTTTACCTCATCAAGTTTTGCAATTTGATTTATCCGAAGAATTCCCAATCTTAGTATCAAAAAAAGTTGGCTTCAAAACCGCCGTCCTCGAAATGCTTTGGATCTACCAAGTCGCCTCAAACGATGTAAAGTGGCTCAAAGAACGCAACGTTAAAATTTGGGATGAATGGGAAATTTCCGAAACCGGCGAATATCAGGGTCGCAATATCAACCAAATTTTTGCCGACAAACATCCTAGCGAACCAGCTCAAAACTTTGCTCACACCATTGGCACCGCCTACGGCTGGATTGTCAATCGCTACCACCTCATTGAAAACCTCATCGAAACTTTAAAAGCTAATCCTGGCAACCGTCGCATGATTCTTTCTCTCTGGCAAAACGAATGGCTTGAAACCGCCGCTCTTCCAAGCTGTGTCTGGAATTCGCAATGGAATCTTATCGATGGCCGACTTAATGTTTTGGTCACTTCTCGCTCTTCCGACGTCCCACTAGGCTTACCTTTTAATGTCGTCCAATATGCCGTACTTTGTCACCTCATAGCGCAATCTGTCGGCGTCCGCCCCGGGCAACTCACTTTCATCACCAACGATGCCCATATTTACGAAAATCAAATCGACGGCATTCGCGAACAAATCAGCCGCTACGACGCAGCAAAAAAATCCGGTACCTTACCACCAACACCCAAACTATGGATCAATCCAGAAATTACCGATTTTTATAAATTTGACAACTCTCGCGAATTAAAAGATATCAAACTAGAAAACTACGAGCACCTCGGCGTCATCAAAATGCCAGTTACGGAGTAAATATGTTTAGCATAATAGCAGCAATCGGCAAAAACAACGAACTCGGAAAAAACAATCAGCTCGTTTTTCATATCAAAGAAGATATGAAATTTTTCCGCGAAACCACCACTGGCCATCCAGTTATCATGGGGCGCAAAACTTGGGAATCTTTACCTGGCAAACTCAAAGATCGCGAAAACATCGTAGTCTCTCGACATAAAATCACGGGGGCCGACTACGTCATCTCTGATCTTCCAGCCTACATTTCAAAGTACAAAGATTCCGATACAGAAATTTTCATCATCGGTGGTGCCACTATTTACAAAGAATTTTTACCTTACGCCAAATATCTCTACCTTACCGAGGTTGACGCCTCCGCAAAAGATGCCGATGCTTTCTTCCCTCAATTCAACAAAACTGAATATCCAACAGAAATTCTAAAGAAAGGTTCCGAAAATGGTCTAGATTTTTCCATTGTAAAATACATTAAACATTAAGGAGAAATTCATGAAAGATTTAGTATTTGATTTAATCGACAGCGAAAAAAAGCGCCAAAGCGAAGGCCTAGAACTCATTCCAAGCGAAAACTATGTTTCCCCTGCAGTCTTAGAAGCTATGGGCTCAATTTTAACTAACAAATATTCCGAAGGTTATCCCCATTTTGATGGTATAGGAGACATCGAAGGCGAATGGAGCGAAGCCGAAATTGCTAAACAAATTTTACCAAACTACCGCTATTATGGCGGCCAAGAAAACATCGACCGCATCGAACGCCTCTGCATAGATCGCGCTTGTCGACTTTTCCATGCCGACCACGCCAATGTACAGCCTCACTCTGGCGCCAATGCCAACGAAGCTGTTTATTTCGCCTGGTGCAACCCTGGCGACAAAATTCTCGCTATGAGCCTACCGGCCGGTGGGCATCTCACCCATGGCTCGCCAGTCACTCGCTCCGCCAAAATTTACAACTTCATTTCTTACGGTGTCACCAAAAATGGCGATATTGATTACGAAGAGCTTGAGGCTAAAGCCATAGCCGAACAGCCCAAGATCATCCTCGTAGGCTACTCCGCCTTTATGAAAATCCCTAATTTTAAACGAATCGCCAAAATCGCCAAAAATATCCCAAATTGTCTCTTGATGGCAGACATGGCCCACGTAGCTGGTCTCATCGCCGGCGGAGTTCACCCAAATCCTCTTGATTTCGGTTTTAACGTCATGACCACCACTACCCACAAAACTCTCCGCGGCCCACGTGGTGGCTTGATCCTATCTAAAGGCAATGTCGCTTCACCTCTGAAAAAACCCGAAAAAACTATCGAGAATATTCCTATTCTAATTGATCGCGCCGTATTCCCCGGCACCCAAGGTGGCCCGCTCGAACATGTAATTGCGGCCAAAGCCGTCGCTTTTGGCGAAGATTTGAAGCCAGAATTTAAAGATTACGCCGCCAGAATCGTTGAAAATGCCAAAACTTTAGCCGAAGAACTCAAAAAATACGACTTTGTTTTACAAGGTAATGGTACCGAAAACCACTTGATCCTCGTCAACGTTAAAGAAAGCTTCGGATTCGACGGCAAAATCTACGAAAAAGCCCTCGATAAAGTTGGGCTCACCCTAAACGCCAACTCTCTCCCCACCGATAAAGGCGGTGCTTTCCGTCCTTCCGGCGTACGTCTTGGTACTCCAGCCATCACTACACGCGGTCTCGGCGTAGAGGAAATGAAAACCCTCGCCAAATGGATGAAAAAAGTCGCTGATATTTGTAAAGAAGCCAGCTCCGAAGATAATCTTTCTAAATATTCCGCTGAACTCGAAACCATCAAAAAAGAAGTTCGCAATCTCGCCCTCAAATTCCCTGTCCCAGGAATCTAAAATATGATATAATATACAGTGTTGGGGTATTAGCTCAGCTGATAGAGCGCCGCATTCGCATTGCGGAGGTCGCGGGTTTAAGTCCCGCATACTCCACCACTGTTTTATGCCTCTTTTATAGAGGTATTTTTGTTTGCAAACCACCCTCGGCATTGACTTTTTTAGCATTTTGTGATATAATAGAGTTAAGTGATCGTTCTTTACTAAAGAGGAGGTGTAGCGATGAATTCGCTAGAAAGAAGAATAGCAAGAAGGAAGGCAAAAAGAAGAGCAAAAAGAAGAATAGCCTTCATCACTACCGTAATTATATGTGCGACAATAATGACGATTATATCATCAAAATCGTCTTCGCCATCCGTTGCAACAGCAAGCAATTCTGTGGAGATCCCCAAAATCGCCATAGAAATCGCTGAAGAAACGGCTACAGAAACTGCACAAGAAACTCCTGTTCTCACTCAAAGAGAACGCGAGGTTCTAGCCAAGCTTCTCTACGGAGAAGCAAACAACGGCGTAGTACCAGAAGCCGAAAGATCCATGGTGATCTGGTGTGTACTAAATCGTTTAGATAGTGCTCAATCGCAATGGTTTGGTGGTACCATAGAAGGTATTACTACAAATCAAAAACAATTCAATGGATACAGAGAAAATAATCCAGCAACAGAAGCTAATCTAAACTTAGTCGACGACGTCGCTAAACGCTGGCAACGTGAAAAATGCGGCGAGCAAAATGTCGGCCGTACTCTGCCAAAAGATTACTTATTCTTTGTAGCAGACGGAACCGGACGACACAACCGATTCTACAAATGGTCATCCAGCGGTTTAGGGAACGCTGGGGACTACAAAATCTGGTACGACCACCAGAATATAGCAGAAAATCCCTACAAATAACACTCAGCCCGGCTTACAGTTGGGCTTTTTCTTACAACAAAAATAGCCCCTTTGGGCTATTTTTGCTAGGCTTAACGCTTTGAGAACTGTTCGCGCTTACGAGCAGAACGAAGACCATATTTCTTGCGTTCTTTCTCACGTGGATCACGCTTCATCATTCCAGCCTTCTTTAGTACTGGACGAAGATCTGGCGCCTCTAAAACGAGAGCTTTCGAAATAGCAAGCTTAATTGCGTCTACTTGACCAGCTAGACCACCACCTTTTGCCAAAATAGTAATATCATACTCTTTTTGTTTCTCGGCGATAGCTAGCGGATCAGTAATCTCTGCAAGAAAAGTCTTGTTGTTTGAAAGATATTCTAAAGCTGGCTTACCATTGATGGTAATCTCACCTTTGCCCTTGTAGAGACGTGCTGTAGCCGTAGCAGCTTTACGACGCCCCAAACCGTAGATATATTTTTTCGTAGCAACCATTACTTAATCTCCTTTGGATTTTGTGCCGCATGAGCGTGTTCTGCTCCGTCAAATACACGAAGACGAGCTAACCTGTCAGCTGCTAATTTATTCTTTGGAAGCATACCCTTAACCGCCTCGCGAATCACGATGCTAGGATTCTTCTCAATTACTTCCTCGAGCTTAAGCTCGGTCAAACCACCAGGAAATCCACTGTGACGGTAATACTTTTTCTGTACCATCTTGTCGCCAGTTACCTTAATATCCTTGGCGTTTACTACTACCACATAGTCGCCATTGTCGATATGTGGAGTGTAAGTTACTTTAGACTTGCCCATTAACTTGTCAGCAATCACTACTGCCAATTTACCAAGAGGCAAAGTCGATGCGTCAATTACCCACCATTCACGCTTAATTTCGCTAGATTTTTGAGAATAAGTTTTCATTATTTATCCTCCTTTTTCGCAGTTTTGGCGGCTTTGGCTGGTTTCTCAGCTTTTACCGTTTTCTCAGCCTTTTCTGCTTTTTCTTCCTTGATAGGAGCTTCGTCAAACGAAAGATCGTCTACAAAGCTAATTGTACCCATCTCGGAATTATCTCCGCGGCGATATCCGGCATGCTCAATCCTAAGATAACCAGAATCACGCTTAATCTGTGGCGCAATCATATCGATTAAGATAGTTGCAGCTTCAAGGTCATTGAGGCGAGCAATAATCAAACGACGGTTATGTAAACCACCTTTTTTAGCCATCGTGATCAGCTTCTCAGTGGAGCGACGAATTTCTTTCGCACGCGCTAGAGTTGTAGTTATAGTTTGATATTTGATCAGAGAGCACATCAACCCACGTGTGAGTGCCAATCTCTGGTCGGTTTCACGGCCGAATTTGCGGCCTTTATATCCGTGGCGATGCATATTAAATATTTAACTCCGTTAACTTTTCTTTAACTTCGTCTAATGCCTTAGTGCCAAAACCTTTCAAATCTTTGAGATCACTCTCGGAAAGAGTTACAAGATCACGCACAGTCTTAATATCATTATTAAGAAGAGCATTAGCCGTACGAGCAGACAAATCCAACTCTTCAATAGGAAGTAAGAGTCCAGAATCATCTTCCTCAGTATTTACACCTGGTGCTGGTACAGATTCCACCTTTGTGCTACCAGCTAGTGCAGTGTATTGATTTACGAGAATAGCAGCTGCTTCTTCAAAAGCTTCTTTTGGCGTAATAGTGCCATCAGTATCTATTGTAAGAGTTAGCTGTTGCAAGTTTGTATCCTGACCAACGCGAGTATTCTCTACTTTGTAGCGAACACGAAGTACAGGAGTAAACACAGCGTCAATTGCAATCATATCCGAATGCAAACGCTCTTCGCTGGCATGCTCAATCGTAAGATATCCTCTACCAGTCTCAACTACAAATTGCATTTTGAGCGTATACTTTGGATCATCAATGTGGCAAATCACCTGATTTGGGTTGGCAATTTCAACTTCTGCCGGTAATTTAATGTCACCAGCAATAACTCTCTTATCACCATCCTTCTCAGACTGCTTGTCACCCTTAATCTCTAATGAAAGTTCTACAGGAGCATCAGTATGCATCTTAAAACGAATGTTTTTAAGATTTAGCATTATGTCAACTACATCTTCGCGAATCCCAGGGATCGATGTGAACTCGTGACTTGTCCCCTCAATGGAAAAGGCTGTAATTGCTGCACCTTTCACGCTAGAGAGAAGTACGCGACGAAGTGAATTACCAAGTGTATTGCCATAGCCATAATAAAGTGGCTTAATCACAAACTCGGCTTGCGTTTCGCTAAGTTCTTTTACTTCAGCAAGATTTGCTTCGTGAATATTTTTTGTAGTCATTTAAGTCTCCTTAACGTGAGTAGTACTCAACGATTAGTTGTTCATTAATGCCAGCTTCCGCTTCTTCACGCTTTGGAAGCCCTGCAACTTCAATTTTCATCTTCTTTCCGTCGACCTTGAGCCATGAAAGAGGCACTGCGTTTGCTGCCCCCATCACATTCGGGAGATTCTTGAAATATTCTGTCTTTCCTGATTTTGGACGAACTTCTAGAACATCACCCGGGTTCAAACGAATCGATGGAATATCAATCCTTCTACCATTCAATAGAAAATGTCCATGCGATACTAATTGTCTTGCCTGACGACGAGTCGTAGCAAAACCAGCGCGGAATACCACGTTGTCTGCCCTTCTCTCAAGAAACTCTAGGAGCTTCTCACCAGTTAGACCATCAGCTTTCTGCGCTTCTTTCATCAATTTAGCAAATTGCTTCTCAAGAAGCCCATACATACGACGCACTTTTTGCTTTTCGCGAAGCTGTGTAAGATACAAGCTTCCGCCTCTCACACGCATATCACCATGCTCGCCTGGAATTCCAGACTTTTTGGCCATAACTTTGTGAGCTTTTGGCGCTAAAGCATAACCCTCACGTCGACTTTGTTTTACAATTGGAGAATTATCACGTGCCATTACGGTTTCCTTTCTCCCTTAGGACGCACACCACCGTGTGCAATCGGGGTTACATCAGTAATACTATCAATCTTGATACCTACGGTCGAAATCGCACGTACTGCTGCATCACGCCCCAAACCAATTCCGGAAACATAAACATCCACAGAATTTAGAGCATGATTTTTCTTTGCAATCTCGAGAGCTTTTTCAGCCGCTACACCAGCAGCAAATGCCGTACCCTTCTTCGATCCGCGGAAGCCATTAGCTCCAGCCGAAGACGCAGAAAGCACGCCACCGGTTTTGTCGGTAACGCTGATAATAGTATTATTAAAGGTAGCTTGAATATGTACAGCACCGCTGTTTACAATTCTTTTACCTTTTTTAGCCGCTTTCGTCTTTGGAGCCTGAGCTTCCACAGCCTCAGCGACAGTCGTGTTTTTTACTTCTTCTTCTGCCATTTTTACTCCTTAAGTCTTACTTGCTGCTTTAGGTTGTGCACCACCGACCGCGATCGCCTTACCCTTACGAGTACGTGCATTCGTACGAGTACGTTGGCCGTTGACTGGTAATTTAGCCTTGTGGCGGATACCCTTGTAGGAATTAATATCCTTTAAGCGTTTGATATTATTGCTCACGAGGCGCTTCAAATCACCCTCAACATGATATTTCGCAGAAATAATGTCGTTGATTTTTTGTTCGTCAGCCCCGGTGAGATCTTTCACCCGAGTGGTAGGCTCGATTTTAGCCTCCGCAAGGATGGCTTTAGAAGTTGTTCGTCCAATTCCGTAAACATAAGTGAGAGCAATCCACACTTGCTTATCGGAAGGGATCACAACACTAGCTATTCTAGCCATATATTTTAACCCTGCCTTTGCTTATTCTTAGGTTTTTTCTTGTTGATAACACGAAGTACACCTTTGCGGCGCACGATGATGTCATCAGGTGAGATTTTTTTAACACTTGCACGTACTTTCATAGTGTCAAAATTATCCTTTCCTCTTTTATTGTTGTAAAAATTACAACAGTTAATATTAATCTTTGAGTCTAAAGCTGATTCTGCCCTTTGTAAGATCGTAAGGGGTTAACTCAACCTCAACTCTGTCACCCGGGACCAAACGAATATAGTTCTTTCGCATGCGTCCACTCATATGGGCAACAATAACATGACCATTCTCGAGTTCAACCCGAAATTGGGTATTAGGCAACGCCTCAACAACGGTGCCTGTGAGTTTAATCACTTCCTTTTGACTAGCCATAAATTACCTTTTTAGTTTAGCACAAAAAATATGTTTTGTAAAGACTAAAATAGCTTATTTGAAGGAGTGAAGCTTGGCCTAGCGGCCTGGAGCGCTCCCAAAAAATAAGCTATTTTAGTCTTTTACAATTATAGCTCTTGTAAATTGCCTAGAGAGATACGTCTTTTGCGTCTGTGACCACTCCCCTGTGCAAGTAATCAATGTTAGTGATTCTTTTCCTACTTCTGGTGATTTCAAAGCGGTCGCCATATAATTATCAGACTCATCTAGTGATACTGCTATATTTTCCACCACGGAATACTTAAATATTTCTCCGTCACCCCTCTCCACCACAATAATATCTCCATCTACCAAATCGGGCGTCTTCTTAAAAACACCATAGACATTTGGCCCACCGTTGTGACCATCAATCAACATAGTCTTTCCTTCTCCAGGTTTGCCAGACGCATCGTACCAACCCACATCAAAAATATTATTTGGCGTCCCCAGCTCTCCACTCGCATTTACCCCCACAGGTAATACTCTGGCCTTGTTTATGCCTAATTTTTCAATAGAAAGATATCTCGGACGATCCGCTGCAACTTTATACTCCTTTACCTCCTGCTCCGTAGGCTCTACTTCTTCTAGCTCCACTTCTTCCAAAACATCCTCCGTAATCGCCCTTTCACTGCCTTCTTTTTCACGATAGTAATAATCTTCCCACGTAGCAACTCTTACGAAGAATATTGCTATCACCAAGAACAATAGGGACCAAGCCACCCATTTTACAGTTTCTTTCCAACCAAGCTTAATCTTCAGACTCATTGTTAAAATCGTCATAAGTTATCATTAGAGCTCTAGAATCCACCGACCTTAGATTCTCTAACGCCACCGTCACTACAATCAAAAGCCCAGTACCAGAGATAGATAAGCCAATTGGCGCTCCAGTAGTCAATATGAATACATAATCAGTGATAAACGGTAGCATAGCAATCAAACCTAATGCTAATGCACCAAACAAATCAAGACGATTTACCACTTTGCCCAAATACTCTGCAGTTTTAATGCCAGGACGTACACCCTCAATAAAACCACCTTGTTTCTGCAAATTATCCGCAATCTCTTTCGTATTAAAGATAATCGAAGTATAGAAATAGGTAAACGCAAATACTAGCACAAAGTAAAGCGCTGGATACACAAACCATTGCCCAGTAATACCATCTGGATACATCGAAGCAAAATTACTTGCCGAAGGAGCCGAAAAGACCGCCATCAAAGTTTCACCAAATTCATTCCCTGGATTCATGGAAGTAATTACCTGCCCCACAAGTGCTGGCAACGACAAAAATGCAGTCGCAAAAATCACCGGTACTACACCAGCCGCAATCAACTTAATTGGCAAAATAGATTTAATCCCACCATAAGACGAGTTACCATGTACTCTTTTGGCGTAATTAATAGTAACAATCCTCTGAGCCTCATTCAACTTCACCAAACAGTAAATCACTACTATCATTGCAATAGTAAAGCCCAAAATTATCCAAAAAGTCACAGGATTAAATGGCGTTTCAATTCCAAACAAATTCAACGCGCCATCACTCGTATCGAACAGCGAAGCGCCAAGTGACGCCATGGTCGTAGGTAACTGTGAAATAATCGACGCAAAAATCAAAGTAGAAATGCCGTTACCAATACCCTGCTCAGTGATTAGCTCGCCTAGCCACATCAAGATAACCGAGCCAGTAGCCATCGCAGTCACCGACAATATCCAGTCTCCCGCTGTTGGAGTAAAATCAGAAGCAATATTAGCTGCGACAGTAGACTGATACAAGATAAAGATATAAGCAACCGATTGCACTATAGCTAGTGGCACAGTCAACATTCTAGTCCACTGATTTATCTTGCGACGTCCTGTCTCGCCATCATTTGAAAGCTCTTCCAAACTGGGGATCGCTTTTGTGAGTAACTGTATAATAATGGAGCCGGTAATGTACGGCGAAAGGCCAACCAAAATAATACTAAACGACGCCAACCCACCACCAGAAATCAAATTCAAAAAGTTCGAAAAATCCGACTTCTCCATTAAATTGGATACGGCTTCTTTAAACGTCGAAGCATCGCCCATCGGTACCGGAATTTGCGCCAACAATCTATATGCTACCAAAATACCAAGTATAATGCCCACTCGCTTCAACATGTCTTTATTTTTTAGGGATTTGAAAATAGTCTTGAAATGCATAATACCTCTTGATAACTACATATAATAATAGCATACTTTAATTTATAAAAAAAGCCCCCGAAGGGGCTTTTTTTAGAGATTCTCTAGATCTTCTTCAGTAGGAATCTTCGTATCAGGAGTCTCAAAATCTTCAATTGGTGCAACCCCAGTTCCTACTGGAATCTTGCGACCAATGATTACGTTTTCCTTGAGACCACGCAAGTGATCTACACGACCATTAATAGCCGCATTGATAAGCACTCTCGTTGTATCCTGGAACGATGCTGCCGACAAGAACGAATCAGAGAAGATTGATACCTTAGTGATACCGAGCAACAGATTTGTATAAGTAGCCGGCTCTTTGCCTTCAGCTTCAAGCTTTCTATTTTCAAGCATCACTGAAGCCTTAGATGTGATATCGCCAGACACAAATTCTGAATCACCCGGATCATTGATCTGTACGCGTGAGAACATCTGGCGTACCAAAATCTCAAGGTGTTTCGGCGAGATCTCATGACCTTGTGCAGAGTAAACCGAGAGTACATCATTCATAATGTAGCGCTCAGTCTCCTCGATTCCCTTATACTTCAACAAATCTTGCAAGTTTAGAGAACCAGTAGTCAAACGATCACCAGCACTTACTGAGTCATTAGACTTCACCACAAGCTCAGCTTCACCAGGAATCTCAACCTTCACAGATGAAGTCGCAGCGCCTACTAAGATAATCGCATCTTTTACAAGCTCTACTACGCCATCATATTTAGCTTTTGCAGCCGCATTGTCACCAGATTTTCTGATCAATGTAGCACCAGCCTTTACTGATTCACCATCTTTGACTGCAGGCTTGCGCCCATCAAGCAAAATCCTCTCGATTTTGCCAGACTGTGGGGTAATTTGTACGATATAGCGATTATTATCTTCCCATACCTCAACTACACCATCAATTGGAGACACATAAGCCTGACCTTTTGGTGTACGAGCCTCGAGAAGCTCTTCCACACGAGGAAGACCCCTAGCGATTGCACCAGAACCAGCCACACCAGAACCATGCTTGGTATCAAGTGTTAGCTGCGTACCCGGCTCACCGAGTGATTGGGCTGCAATCACACCGACAGGCTCATTTGCATCTACGAGCTCACGAGTAGACATATCTACACCGTAAGCCTTGCGTGGTACACCCTCAACCGCAGTAGTCGAAAGGATAGACTGAATCTTTACTGAATCCACATTTTCATCAGCATCGATTTGCTCAGCAACTTCTTTCGTAATCAACTGATCAGCTTCCAAATAACCAGGTACTACTTCAGCAGTATAACGCCCGGTAATTCTTGCCACAAAGCTAATGCCAGAAAGTTCACTCTCATATTTGTACACAGTAAAGCCTGGATCCTCAGCTTCTTCATCGGTCGTAAATACATCTTGCGATACGTCTACAAGACGACGAGTAAGGTAACCAGAGTCTGCCGTACGTAGAGCCGTAGACACCTGACCCTGACGTGCACCTCGCGTCGCGATAAATGATTCAAGTGTATTCAAACCCTTCTTGTATGAAGATTTCACTGGAAGTTCGATCTCGTTGTTGTTGATATCCACCATGATACCAATCTCAGCCGAAGCCAACTTGATATTTGAAATATTACCACGAGCGCCAGAGTTCACCATTACAGCAATATCGGTGTCCATCTCTGCAAGTTTGCCCTGCAAGAACTCAGAAATCTTCTTATCAATATCACGCCAGTTTGCAATCGTAAGCTTATGACGCTCATCCTCAGTCACAAGACCATCATTAAACTGCTCCTGGATCAATGCCGTCTTAGCATCACCTTCCGCGATAAAGTCATCAATTTCATCGTAAGTTGGATAATCATCCTTTGCGGTAGAAATCGAAGCGATTGTTTCATACTCAAACGCAAGATCCTTCAAAGCATCTGCAGTATGTACCATTACCTCTGCCCCGTAAAGGTCAAAGATATCAGCCATTACTCTAGATAAATGCTTCTTAGTTTGCACTGAGTTATCATACGGATAATCCTTAGGTAAGATTCCGTTAAAGATTACGCGGCCCAAAGTAGTGTCACGAATTTCTTTCTTTGCAAAAACACGAATTGGGGTCTGAAGCGCAATGATACCTTGATCGTAAGCCATCTCAGCTTCATAGACCGAAGAGAAAGCCTTTGGCTCACCAGTATCAGTACCTGGTTTGTCATAAGTAAGATAATACGCACCTAGTACCACGTCCTGGTAGATAGCAAGCACCGGTGCACCATCAGCTGGCTTAAGCAAATTCTTCTCCGCAGACATCAATTCTTTAGCCTCAAGCTGTGCAGCATCAGACAAAGGCAAGTGTACTGCCATTTGGTCACCATCATAGTCAGCGTTAAAGCCAGAAGCTACGAGTGGATGAAGCTTTATAGCCTTACCATCAATAAGTCTCGGCTGGAAAGCTTGTACCGAAAGACGGTGTAGAGACGGAGCGCGGTTCAAGAGCACATATTTACCCTTAATTACCTCGTCCAAAGCATCCCACACCACAGTCTCTTTAGCCTCAATCAAACGAGAAGCCGAACGGATATTGTTGGCGTGATCATTTGAAATCAACCAAGAAATCACAAATGGTTTAAATAATTCCAAAGCCATTTGTTTTGGCAAGCCACATTCGTTAAGCTTTAGTTCAGGACCTACCACGATTACTGAACGTCCAGAATAATCTACACGCTTACCGAGAAGGTTCTGACGGAAACGACCTTGCTTACCCTTCAAAAGGTCTGAAAGCGATTTCAATTTACGACGACCATTGGTCGAGTTGGCACCACGTGAACCGTGAGCCGCAGAGTTGTCAATCAAAGCATCTACAGCCTCTTGAAGCATTCTCATCTCATTGCGGCAGATTACTTCTGGCGCATTCAAATCAAGGAGTTTCTTCAAACGGTTATTACGGTTGATCACACGACGATACAAATCGTTCAAGTCCGAAGTCGCAAACCTACCACCAGGAAGTGCAATCATTGGACGTAGATCCGGTGGAATTACCGGAATCACAGTCAATACCAAATCTTCTGGCCTAATTCCAGCCGCCTGCATACCTTCAAGCGTCTTTAGACGCTTCTGAATCTTTTTCTCTTTCTGGCCTTTAGCCTCTTCTTCCTCAGCATGTAATTCTTCGATCAATTTATCAAGATCTACTTCGTCAAGCAACTTCTTTATAGCGGTTGCACCCATCTCTACCGTAATCAAATCTTCATACTCTTCCGGAAGGTTGCGATATTCTACTTCAGTAATCACGCCACCTTTTCTGAATGATTCTAGCGTAGATTTACGGAATTGATAGTCAGATTCCAACTCTTCTAATTCTTTGTTGCGCTCATCAGCTAAAGTCTTCACGTCAGCATTTTCTACTTCTGACTCATTCTTATAGCGAAGCTCAATTGCCTCTCTTGCTGCTACAGTCTGGGCTTCAAGGCTTTCCAAAGCTTTTTGAACCTCTTCAGTCTTTACGTCCGTCATGAGATAAGTTGCAAAATACACAACTTTCTCAATATTTTTTACCGTTATATCTAGAAGCAACGACAAAGCAGATGGCACACCACGCATAAACCAAATATGTGCAACTGGTGCCGCAAGGGTAATGTGACCCATACGCTCACGACGCGTAATCGACTTCGTAACAAGATTACCTTCCTTATCCACTGCCGCCTCACGCGAACGCACGCCTTTTAATTTAGAATCGTGCGGGTTGATATCTTTAGTTGGACCAAAGATACGTTCACAGAACAAACCGTCACGTTCTGGTTTTTGAGTACGATAGTTGATCGTCTCTGGCTTGGTAACTTCACCATAGCTCCAATTCAAGATATCGTCACGGCTAGCTACCGACAAACGAATTGAATCAAAGTCCGAAGCGCTAATAAAATTATCCATCCACGCCATATTAGAACTCCTCTCCGAGGTCAACTGTACCGTCATCCAGTTCGTCAGCCTCCGTTATTTCAATACCTTCTTCTGCCATCATAGCCTCAGCCTCACTTTCGTCAAGATCGAGTATTTGTGGCTCAGTTTCTTTCTTATGTTGATCATAAATTGATTGATCATCCTTAGATTTTTCAATCTCGCGCGAAGTCTTTTCAATCACATCGCCCGCATCAGCAGATTCACCGTGATCGAGCAAGTCTACCTTAAGGCCAAGACCCTGCAATTCTTTTACAAGCACGTTAAAGCCTTCTGGAAGCTTCGGTCCCTCAATCGGTTCATGCTTAATGATTGCCTCGTAGGCTTTCGCACGTCCATATACGTCATCAGACTTAATGGTAAGCATCTCTTGAAGTGTAGTTGCAGCACCGTAAGCTTCGAGCGCCCAAACTTCCATTTCCCCGAAGCGCTGACCACCATTTTGCGCCTTACCGCCGAGTGGCTGTTGTGTCACCATCGTGTAAGGACCAGTTGAACGAGCGTGAATTTTATCTTCCACCATGTGGTGAAGCTTGAGCATATGCATCACGCCGACTGAAGTTCTTTCTTCAAATGGTTCACCAGTGAGACCGTCAAAGAGCTGTACACGCCCATCACGAGCAAATCCAGCCTTTTCTAGCTCATCAGAGATTATCTCGTCCGGCACACCGTTAAATGATGGGGTAGCTACTTTGTATCCAAGTGCTTTAGCTGCCATACCAAGGTGAATTTCAAAGAGCTGTCCTAAATTCATACGGCTTGGCACACCCATTGGTGAAAGTATGATATCAATTGGTGTACCATCTTCCATAAATGGCATATCCTCTACCGGCAAGATCCTCGATACTACACCCTTGTTACCGTGACGACCAGCGAGCTTATCACCTACGCCGATCTTGCGCATTTCAGCAACAAAGATTTTGATCTGCATTAATACACCAGCCTTTAATTCATGACCTTGTTCGCGAGTGTACACACGTACATCTACTACTTTACCAGTCGAAGAGCCGTTCATGCGCACTGAAGTATCGCGTACATCTTTAGCTTTCTCGCCGAAGATAGCACGAAGCAATCTTTCCTCAGATGAAAGCTCTTGCTCACCCTTTGGCGTAATCTTACCAACCAAGATATCGCCGTTCTTTACTTCCGAACCGACAGTCACGATACCATCTTCACCGAGGTGGCGAAGCGAATGTTCAGACACATTTGGAATATCTCTTGTTACTTGCTCTGGACCAAGCTTTGTTTCGCGTACTTCTACATCAAAATCTTTAATATTAATAGAGGTAAGCGTATCATCCTCTACCAAACGATTCGAAATCACGATCGCGTCGTCCATATTATAACCACGCCATGGCATGAATGCCACCAAAAGATCACGACCGAGTGCAAGTTCGCCGTCATTTATCGAAGCGCCTTCAATCAAAGTATCGCCCTTCTTTACCTTCTGGCCACGTGCCACCACGGTGTGTTGATTGTAACAACGATCATCATTAGTTTTCTCAAAATGTTGTAACTTATATTCACGGTCACCACCCTTATCATAAGTCACAATCACAGACTCACCATCCGCTTTTTTCACTACACCAGCACCTTCAGCCATCACGAGTTGTGAAGTATTTTTTGCTACTTCTCTTTCAATACCAGTACCCACAATTGGGTTATCCTGACGAAGTAGAGGCACTGCCTGCTTCTGCATTGCGCAGGCCATGAGCGAACGGTCAACACGGTTTTTCTCTACAAACGGAATCAAACCTGCCGACACACCCAAAATCTCTTTGTGAGCCGCATCAATATGTGTTACGCTGCTTGCTTCCACCTGAGCTGGCGCACCATGCAAACGGGCTGATACCCAATCTTCTACAAACTTTCCATCCTTATCAAGCTTCACAGATGCATCAGCGATCACCATATCATTCTCGGTGTCCGCATCCATATAAACAATTTCATCTGTTACCTTGCCATTCTTTACTACGCGATAAGGCGCTTCAATGAAACCATATTCATTGATTCTCGCATAAGTAGCAAAGTTTAACACCAAACCCACGTTGCCACCTTCTGGTGTCTCTACAGTACAAATACGACCGTAGTGAGTCGGGTGAGCATCACGCACATCAAAACCAGCACGTTCACGAGTAAGACCACCAGGACCCATCGAGCTTAGACGACGCTTGTGTGCAAGTTCAGAAAATGGGTTTACTTCGTCCATCAACTGTGAAAGCTGTGAGGTAGAGAAAAATTCTTTCACCGCTGCTACTACTGGACGAGAGTTCAAAAGTTGTGACGGAGTCACTTCTTCAGGATTTGCCATAGACATTCTGTCCAAAATATTACGCTGCAAACGAAGCATACCAAGACGGAATTGTCTTTGTACTAACTCACCCACCAATTTCACACGACGATTTGAAAGTGAATCAATATCATCTGGTGCTTCCTGAGTATTGTTCAAACGAATAATCTCAGACACTATCGCCACCACATCGTCCATCTGAAGAGTACGATGCTCTGGGTCATTTGGCGTATCTTTCTTAAGTCTACGATTAATCTTAAATCTACCCACGTTTGAATAATCATAACGCTTCGGATCAAAGAACATCCTCTCGATCATCGATCTAGCATTTTCTACTGTAGCGAGATCGCCCGGACGAATACGACGATAAACTTCAAGCAAAGCCTCGCCTTGGCTCGAAGTAGTATCCTTCTCAAGTGTAATCTCGACGTATTTCTTCTCGCCGTTATCTACATCCTTAAACGCGTCTTTGATCTCTGACTTCGTCATACCGAGCGCACGCAGGAATGTCGTTACCGGAATCTTACGCCTACGATCAATCTTCACGTTAATCGTACCGTTTACTGCCGTCTCAAACTCGAGCCAAGCACCACGGCCAGGTATCACCTTTGCACCATAATAGCGCTTCAAGCCAATCGTCTCAGCATTGAAAAATACACCAGCCGAGCGAATCAACTGTGATACAATCACACGCTCAGTACCATTGATGATAAAGGTCGCACGATCAGTCATCCATGGATAATCACCAAAATAAATATCCTGTTCTTTCTTCTCGCCCGTTACCTTATTTTCAAGCTCCACCAGCACGTGAAGTGGCGCCTCATAAGTCGCAAGATTATATTTCGCATCTTGTTCCGACTCTTTCGGCTCCTTAAAATAATAATCTTTAAAACGGAGTGAGAATTTTTGCCCTGTGTAATCGTCGATTGGATTAAGCTCAGCAAAAACTTCCCTAAGTCCGTTTTTGACAAAGTCTTCCCAAGAATCTGTTTGATGCTGAGTCAAATCAGGGATCGGAAGAGCTTGGTCACCTTCGGTGAAAAACACACGTTCACCGGACTTTTGCCTTGTAGCCATTCTACCTCTTTTTTATTAGTGTTATTAATCTTTCTTGACAGCATCAGCAACTCCAGCCAACACTGTCTCAGCGCCGAAGATTACTGCCTTATCTCCCCCAGAGAGTCGCCAGCTCTCACAAGTTACAAAAATAAGGCACACTACTTCTTATTTCAAGTATATCGCATTTTTTTCTTTTTCGCAATACTAAAAAAGAACCCTCGGGTCAAGACCTGAGGGTTTAGCCATTTGATATCATATTGCCCATAAATACATATCCGAAACGATACGCAATCGCAAATATAACTACGGTGACAATCGATAAAATAATAAATCTGGCTATCCATTTCATTTTAAATTCCCCCTTCTTATAAGTTCTAGGCAAATCTTGCGCTCACCTCATCTTCTAATTATACCACACTTATGCCAAAAAGTCAATATTCACCCCTATGCCAACCAAAAAATCGCCCAACGAAGCGATTTTTTAGACAAATATAAAACTCTCAACTTTTGTTTATTGTGTTGTTATAAGCAAACTCGCAGTTAGTTAGCTTAAGCTCTATTATACACGCAAATTTTCACCACGTCAACCCACTTTTTCACAAAAAAATGCCACCCATTATATGGGCGGCACCGAACTCACACTTCCCGTGTTTTTATATATCCAGATCGTCCAAATCAGCCAGCTCTGCACGCGTTTTCTCGGCAAGCTCAGAAGATTCTTCTTCACCACCTTCGTCCTCTTCCTCGATCTCCTCTTCTTCTACCTCAGGCTCTTCTACGGTCTCAATTTTTTCTTCCATAACCTCCGCCGGCGCGTCCTGTTTTTCACCGTCTTCATCGGTATTTACAATCTTCAAATTGTAACGCGCATCTTGCTTAGTACCGAGTGCACGAAGTAACATCCTGATAGATTGCGCCGTCACACCACGCTTACCAATCACGCGACCCACGTCTTCAGGAGCCACCGTTAGAGACAAAAGTACGCCTTTTTCATCAATCTTGCGTTCCACCGAAACTTTATCGGGATTATTGACTAGGGTTTTTACGATATATTCTACAAATTGCTGGTCGATAGTAGCCATATTTTCTCCATATCATTTATTTTTAACCATTATAACAAAAAAATGGCCCTTTACAAAGAGCCATTTTTTGCAATTTTAAGCTTCTGCAGGAGTTGCCTCTTCGGCTGCAGCTTCCTCTGCTGGAGCCTCAGCAACTTCTTCAGCCGGCGCTTCTTCCTTTGGCTGATTTTTCCTCAACTTGTCCGCGTGCTTAGCCTTAGCAGACTTCTTCGGAGCCACCTTTACCCAATCAGGTAATTTCACCCCGTTTTTACTCAAGATGAAAGCCACCCGGCTCGAAGGTTGAGCACCATTTTTAAGATATTTTTCTACCAACTCTTTGTCGAGAGTAAGAGCTTTGGTAGCTGGGTTGTAATTGCCGACCTCAGCCACAACGCGCCCAGACAAAGGGTGGCGCTGCGCTTCTTGGACGACTATCCGGTACGTAGGATAATGCGCCCGGCCGTTACGTTGCATGCGAATCGCTAGCATTTTTTCTCCTTAAATTAATATTTCAACCATTATATCATAAAAGATCACAAATGAAAAGGGTCTCCCATGAGACCCTTCTATCTAAAAGTGCTTTTCCTCGATGTCTTCGTCCCGAGATTCGGGACCTTCAAATTCTATCTCCTCTTCGTCAACGTCTCTGCCCCAAGTTCTTGGATCATCTGCCTCCTCAAAGGAATATCCGCCATAGAATTTAATTTTAGACATCTTCCTGCCCCCTTTCTTACAGAAAACTACTAGACTGCATCTCTACCCTAATTATATCATACTTACGCTAAAAAGTCAACATAAAACCTTGCCTTACCTCTATTTTATGTTATAATTACCGCAGTAATGTAACCCATTAAGCAATTTACATTTTTTACAAAGGAGGGCTGAATATGGGTCGTACTTTCACTATTATTGGTGGCATTTTGGGCGTCATCCTAGTGGTTATCTTAATAATTTTATCCCCCAGGCAACACGAACTAACTATCATCGACAAACACTGGGAAAGACAGGTGATTGTAGAAGAATACCGTACCGTGCAAGAAGAAGGTTGGAGTATCCCTACTGGCGGCCGCAAAACCGGCCAGTATCAAGATATCTATACCTACCAGCAAGTTTTCGACCACTACGATTACACCACCGAAAGCCGCACAGTGCCAGACGGTGGCCACTACGAGGTCGTCGGTCATGACAGTGAAGGCAATCCGATTACTGAGTGGGTAACAGATTATCGAACTGAATATTACACCGAGTCGGAGCCAGTTTATCGCCAAGAACCCGTTTATCGCACCAAATATCAATACGATATCGAACGCTGGGTTTTTGACCATTACGAGACCACTAGCGGGCGCGTCGACGCACCATATTTTGCCACACCAAACCTTACCGACAATTTCCGTACCAACGGCACCAAAGAAAAGTATACCGTCACCGCTACAAAAAACCGTGACGATTCCAAAGTCGGAACCTATACTTTAAACTTTGAAGATTGGTCATCTGTAAAAATCGACCAGACCGTTCGTGTCAAAAAATACGTCGGTAACCACATCGAACTCATCAAAGACGATGAGTAAACCAAATCTCCCAAATCTACTGGGAGATTTTCTGTTGCAATGCCTTGTAAGCTTTCACCCCTTCACGCGCCGCTTCAGTCTGTGCTTCCTGCTTAGAATGCCCCGTACCGGTGCCCATAATCTTGTCGCCCACATAAATCCCTACCGTGAAAGTCTTATCATGATCTGGGCCCTCTTCTTTAAGAGTACTATACACCGGTGTACAACCATCGATTCTCTGCGCCAACTCCTGCACGTAAGACTTCGGGTCGCGCCAAGTCTCCTCCTCCAAAATCGCATCTATTTTCACCAAAATATGTTTTGCAATAAAATCTCGCGCTGCATCATAGCCCTGATCTAAATAAATCGCCCCTATCACCGCCTCAAAACAATCCGCAAGTATCACATCGTGTGCCCTATCCGAACCATTTTGCTCTCCACGTGATAATCTCACCAAAGGCTCATAGCCCAACTCTTTCCCAGCATCGCCAATCGACTCAGTCCTCACCAAAGCCGCTCTTAGAGCCGTCATAATCCCCTCGGGTTTGTCGTAAGTCCTATACAAAAAATCTGAAGAGACTAATTCTAGTACCGCATCCCCCAAAAATTCCAGCCTTTCATTATGCTCATGTACTAATTTGTGCTCATTTACATAACTTCGATGTGTCAAAGCCGTCACTAAAAGGTTTATATCATTAAACTCAAAACCTAACTTTTCTTTTGCAAACTCCTGATACGGAGTTACGTCCAACATTTTATTATCTTTCAATTTGCCTCCTTATTTTTAATAATCACCAGACCTAATTTTTTTCTTAGCAATCAACATCAATTTCTCAATATCTTCATATTCTATTAAATCAAGCGCCTTCGCAAACGGAAACCACTGTATACCCTTCATCCATTTTTCGGGCGTAGGCATCTCGTGTGCATCCAAAGCCTGCACTAGATAAATCTGAGTAGTCATGAGTACTAATTTATCCGCACGACGATATTTAAAATGAATCTTTCCAAGCCAAGTAAGCACCGAGAAATTCTTCAGACCAGTTTCTTCCTCTATCTCACGCCGCGCCGTCATTTTTGCCGTCTCGCCCGGCTCAATATGCCCTTTCGGGATCGTCCAACGCCCTTTAGAATCCTGAATCAAAAGCACTTCTATATCTTTTTGATCACTCGTCAATCGAAAAACAATCCCACCAGAAGTCGGCTCACGCACGATAGATTGAATCGCTGTCTTTTTCCCAAAAACAGCCGAAGTGATTTTCTTAAAAGGAGATTCTTTAATCCGCTCCGTCGGCAACGCTTCCGGAACCTTCAGCGTCCTTCGCGCTACCGGCTCCTTCGGAGCCGTCACTCTCCCCACCGTCCTTCTCGACGGATTCATCTGTTGATTCATGATTACTTTCTTTTGCAATATTGAGCTCTTTAAAGGCCGTACCAAGCACGCCGTTGATAAACTTCGACGAATTATCTGAGCCAAAGGCTTTTGCTAGCTCTACAGCCTCATTGATAGCTACCTTCGGCGGAATAGTATCTCTACACTCCGAAAGCTCATAAAGTCCCATCCTTAAGACATTTCTATCAATCGCAGAAATCGAACTAATTGGCCACTCTGGCGCCATCGGCTGGAGGGCAGTATCCAAAGTCTCAAAATTCTCGGTAACTTTGTGTGCAAGATTATACACGAACTCAGTATCACCGAGCGCTTTCTCGTATGGTTCGATATTTTTCGCGATAATAATGTCTAGATCGACTTCTGGGTCATTTGCGAGGGTCCTAAGCTCATACTCATACAAGCTCTGCAAGACAATAACTCTACCTAAATGTCGATTACTAGCCATCTTTAAGCTTCTTTTTTCTTAACAGTTTTTACTTTAAGATTCGGTGTCTTCTTCTTGGTTTCGAAAACTTTCACCGGAGATGTTTTGTTAACTCTACGAGCCAACGCTAAACGAAGATGGCTTCGACGAAGACCAGTCTTCCGCGGGCTACTCTGTTTTTTAGGTTCAGGCATTTTGCTCCTTAATTAATAGATAATTTTCTCCATTTTACCACGTTATGCCTGTTTTCGCAAGGCTCTTTTGATTGCTGGGCGATCAAAACCTATTATCCGCTCTCCGTTGATCTCCGTCACCGGCACCGTATTGATCTCTGGATACTTGGTCGCATCCAGTTCTTCATATTCCACGCCCATTTCATCCAACCAATCCATCAAAGCATGGCAATATATACAAGTTGAAGTCGTATAAATCTTTATCATAAGTTCATTATACCATACATGGCAATTCCTGCCGCCACCGATACATTAAAAGACTCTTTTTGACCCTTCATTGGTATTTCCACAAACAGATCTATCATATCATACAATGAATAATCTATGCCATCCACCTCCTCTCCAAGTATCAAAATAACCTTATCTCCAATTTTATCTTTGAGGCCCAAATCATTTAGTTTATACAGGGGTACATCTTCAATATTATTCTCCAAACCCACAACTTGCCACCCCTGTTTATGCAATTCTTTCACCTCAGTAAATATATCACCGCACGAATAAATATCTAGCATTTTTTCCGCACCTAGTGCGGTCTTATGAATTTCCTTATTTAGTTTTTCCCTCAAGTGTGGCAATAAATTCGCATCGTCAATCCTTGGAGTATACCCAGACAAAATTACCCGGCTCACTCCAAAACCTTCCGCCGTCCTAAAAATGGCGCCTACGTTATAACACGAACGAATGTTATGCATCACCAATATCATTTCCATACAAAATATTATACAACTATTTTCAAAAAAAATCCAGCTACCTACCCAACTCCCCCCTGTTATTTTGACTTTTTCCTTTTCTATGTTATATTATAAGTAAGGGGGTGTTAATATGGCAACATTAAGCCATTGGCTACAAAACGTCGAGCTAATCGAGGTACCATTAGCAATCGTAGCAGCAATCGTATTAACTTTCACCGTGAGGGCCATAGGCTGGTCCCCCTTAGAAAAAATGCTCATAGCAGCTGCAGCGTTTTGCGCATGTTTCGCCGATCAGGCGATGCCTTATGACACGCTATTTGACGTTTTGGTCGTTCTGCTAGAAGCAGTGCTCATTATTTTACCTATTCTCCGATATTTTTATTATCGGAGGTAGCCGATCCCCGCTTAGCGGGGATTTTTCCTGACTTTTATGATATAATATTGTTAAGAAAAATCAAATTTTAATTATGCGAAATCACCTTTTATCTCAACATTTCTTACGTAACCCTCGTTTAGCTTTAATTTTGATCGGCCACTCAAACCTTAAAAAACGCGATCTCGTAATCGAAATCGGCGCTGGCTCCGGCGTCATTACTAGCGCTTTGTCAAAACGCGTGCGCAAGGTCATCGCCATCGAACCAGACCATCAAACTGCCTCAAAATTACGCGAAAATCTCACAAAACGCAATATTTCAAACGTAAAAATCGTAGAAGAAGATTTCTTAAAATACCAACTACCTTCCGAACCCTACAAAATCTTTTCCAATCCACCTTTTCATCTTAGCTCAGCCATTATCCATCGTTTACTAGAAGCAAACAACCCACCCGAAGCTTTTTACCTCATCCTCCAAAAACAGTTTGCATTAAAACTCTTAAACACTGACCGCCATTATACTTCTCAACTTGGCCATACCTTAATCCAAAAATACCAAACCAAAATCCGTTTACCGCTCAAAAATACTGATTTCACTCCACCGCCAGCCGTTCCTACCGTATTTTTTGAAGCCAAAAAAATCCCCGATACGGCCACAGATGAGCAAATCATCAAAGCTCTAAAATCCAGCCAAATCGCCACCGTTCCAACTGAAACAGTAGAAGGCTATGCCGTGGCGCTAAATTCAAAAGACGGTATTCTTAATCTTATGAAGCTCAAAAACCGCGATTTTGATTCCGGTAAAATTTTTACTCTCGTCCCAGAAAATATTGATGCCATTTCAAAATACGTCATAATTCCAGACACCGCAAAAAGCCTGATCAAAGAACATCTTCCTGGTGAACTCACTCTCATTTTACCTAAAAACCCAGACTTCCATCATTTTTACTACGACCATTTTAATACCATTGGCATCCGCATCCCAGCTCACCCATTATTCCCAAAAATCGCCAAAGAAGTTGGACCGATCCTCCTCACTTCAGCCAATCCTCGTGGCGGCACTCCGCGCACGCTAACCGGCCACTTGCCCTCCACTATTATTGATTTGTCTGGCAATAAGCCAAAAATCATCCGCCAAGGTAATCTCGTGGTATAATATATCTTATGGAAAGATACGAACCACTCAAAATTGAAGAAAAATGGCAAAAAATTTGGGAAGAAACTTCCGCTTTTAAAGCCGAAGAACTAAAAAATCGCCCAAAAATGATGCTCGCCGAAATGTTCCCATATCCATCAGGCGCTGGTCTTCATGTTGGACACGTTCGTAATTTTACTATCGTAGATGTTCTTACTCGTTTTTATCATCAACAAGGTCTCAATGTATTGCGCCCATTCGGATACGACACCTTTGGCCTTCCTGCCGAAAATTATGCCATCAAGACTGGTACCGCCCCCCAAGAAGTCACCAAAACCAACATCGCCAATTTCCGCAAACAAGCCAAACGTCTTGGCTATGCCATTGACTGGTCTCGCGAAATCAATACTTCCGACCCAGAATATTATCGTTGGACCCAGTGGTGCTTCCTCCAACTCTACAAAAAAGGCCTCGCTTACCAAAAAGAATCCTATCAATGGTGGTGTCCAGTAGACCAAACCGTCCTCGCCAATGAACAAGTCGAAAACGGCAAATGTTGGCGTTGTGGTCATGAAGTCGAAAAAAAGAAAATGAAACAATGGTTCTTCAAAATTACCGAATACGCAGATGAGCTCCTAGACGAAATTGATAGTCTCGAATGGCCAGAAAAAATCAAAACCATGCAAAAAAATTGGATTGGCCGTTCCGTTGGTGCCGAAATCGACTTTATGATTACAAATAGTCGCAAAATCAAAGTCTTTACTACCCGCCCAGACACAATACTCGGCGCAACATTCTTAGTGGTCGCTCCAGAATATCCCGAACTCGAATCATTGGTAAATGACGACACTCGCGAAGAAGTCTTAGCCTACAAAGCCGCTGCCCTCAAAAAATCCGAAATTGAACGCCAAGAAAACAAAGAAAAAACCGGCGTTTTCACCGGTTCATATGCCATAAACCCAGCTACCAAGGCAAAAATTCCTATCTACGTCGCGGATTACGTACTCGCCGGATACGGTACTGGTGCCATTATGGCCGTTCCCGCAATGGATGACCGCGACCGTGAATTCGCTGAAAAATTCAATTTACCAATCGTCGAAACCGAGCTTGTCGATCGCGATCTTTATGGCACTCCAAAAGTCACCTATCGTATGCGCGACTGGCTTATTTCCCGTCAACGTTACTGGGGTTGTCCAATTCCAATCGCTTATGATAAAGAAGGTAATCCTCATCCTATCCCAGAAGATCAACTTCCAGTACTCATCCCAGAAGTAGATGATTATAAACCGGATAACTCTGGGCGCAGCGCTCTCGCCAAAGCTAAAGATTGGCTCAAAGTTACTATAAATGGCGAAGAAATGACTCGCGAAACCGACACACTAGATGGCTACGCTTGCTCTTCTTGGTATCTCTGGCGCTATGCTTCACCACATGATAATAAAGCCGCCTGGGATCCCGAAGCTATCAAATATTGGGAACCCGTTGATTATTATTGTGGTGGCGACCATGCCGTTGCTCATCTGCTTTATGTTCGTTTTTGGTGTAAATTCTTCGCCGATGAAGGCTACTTGCCTTTCCGCGAACCAATCAAAAGATTACTTTACAATGGTTACATCAACGCTCCTGACGGCAAAAAGATGAGCAAAAGTAAAGGAAACGTTATCGACCCACTCGACGTCATCAATGACGGTTACGGCGCCGACACTCTTCGTACATACGAAATGTTCATTGGCCCATACGATCAAGATGCCGCTTGGGACACCCGCTCTGTTGGCGGTGTTTATCGCTTCTTGAATCGTTGCTGGAACTTAGTTTTCGCCAAACCGTCTCCTGAGGATAAAAACATCGTCATTAGAAACAAAACTATCAAAAAAGTCACTAGTGACATTCACCGTTACAACTTCAATACTGCCGTTGCCGCTCTAATGGAATACGTCAACGAACTCTACAAAACCGGCGCCACAAACGAAGATCTCGTCATACTCGCTAAGCTCTTAAAACCTTTCGCCCCACACCTTGCCTCCGAAATGCTAGAACGCCTAAATGCCACCGACGAATGGCCTACCTGGGACGATAAATACCTAATTGCGGATACTGTAGAAATTATCGTTCAAGTTAATGGTAAACTTCGCGCTAAAATTTCCGTTGTCCCAGAAGATTTAGAAGACGAATCAAAAATTCTCTCCCTGGCCCTCACCAACGACAAAATCACAAAATACACCGAAAATGGCATCAAAAAATCCATTTTCGTGAAAAAAGCCAAACTATTAAACTTAGTTGTTTAAGACACGATTATATATATTAATAAACTTATCTAAAGTTTTTTCAAAATCATGCTCCGAAGCAATCTTTAGTGAGTTTTTGCTAAATTTTTCTCTCAATTTTGGATCCGATAAAATTTTTTCGATCGCCAAAGCAATACCGCTCACATCTCCAGGCCTACATAAAAAGCCATTTTCATCGTTAACACAAACCTCAGACACTGCACCAGCATCCACCGCGATAAGCGGTAAACCAGAAGCCGCCGCCTCGATCAATACGATACCTTGCGTTTCGATTTCGCTAGCCGTAACAAACACATTACCTATTTTATATATTTCATACAAATCCGGCGCCACCACTCTCCCCAAAAATCTTGCTGATTCCGTCAAGCCAAGCTTCACGGCTTTTTCTTCAAGACGGGCTTTATCTACACCGTCACCCACAATCACCAACATCGCCTCTGGCACCTTCTTAACCACCTCAGAAAAAGCCTCCACCACCATGCCCACATTCTTTTCCGGATCAACCCTCCCTACGTATAGCACGATCGGTCTATCTGTGGGAATGTTATATTTCTTATAAAAATCTACCTTCACTTTTCCAGGCTTAAAATTAGATAAATCTACCCCATTACTCACGGCCGCCACCGGCACAGTAAATTCTCTACCATCCAACAAATTATAAATCGCCTTCTTTGTCGGCATCGTCACAAAGTCGCTCTTACTCTGCCGATTCACAAAATATGCATTCAAAAGAGCATTTACCGGCTTTTTTACTAAGCCTGGCATCTTTAAAGGTTCCGTCAACACTTCTGGCTGATTATGTTCAGTCGTCACTACGGGTATCTTGTGTTTTCTTGCATAAGATACTACCGACAAACCTATTGGATCAGAAATTTGCACATGTACTACATCCGGCTTAAAATTATCCAAAATTTTCTTTATCTCATTAAACGGGAATACCGATACCCTAAACCCATGTTTATACCACAAGTGTGGCCACTTCATGCCAAGAAACTTCTTTTTTTCTGGAACTTCGTGAATCTGATCTGGATAAACCTTTGCTTCCACCGAACGAAGATAGTGTACCTCTACATCATCTTCTTTTCTTTTATAACTTTTTCCGGTTTGCGAAGGGCATAATACCAAAACATCATGACCCCGTTTAGCCAACCCCACTGCCAAATTATGCGAAAACATCGCCACGCCATTTATCATTGGATAATAAACAGCTGTGGCGATTATAATTTTCATTAAAGCTCCTTTGCTTTTTTAAGCTGCGGATCCTTCATAGCATTAATATCTTCAAAAGTCCGTTCCACTTCTACATCCGGCTTAATTCCCTCGCCGCTAATAGATCTATCATTTGGTGTATACCATTCTGCCGTAGTCACTTTGAGCGTAGTACCACCAGACAAATTAAACAAATTTTGTACTACACCTTTTCCATATGTGCTTTCACCAACTATCGTAGCCTTTCCGTAATCCTGCAAAGCCCCTGCCACGATCTCCGAAGCTGAAGCTGTTGAACCATTTACTAACACTATAGTCTTCATATCTTTCAAAATAGCTTTGCCACTGGCCGTAGAAGTAGTAGAATCGCCATAATGCTTCGATTTTTGAATCAACATCTTCTGATTATCTAACCATAAACTAAGTAAATCTTGTGCTGCAGACACATAACCACCGCCATTACCACGCAAATCCAAAATCACTTTATTTACGCCCTTTTTACTAAACTCTTGTGCCATCTGTTGCACTTTTGTACCAGTATCATTATCAAATCGAGTCAACGTTATGATTGCCGTCTTACCATCATATTCTACATATGCCGACACATTATTAATCGTCTCACGCTTCATTGTAAAATCTAATTCTTCACCATCTCTCACCACGGTCACCGTAACTTCAGAGCCTTCTTCACCGCGTATTTTTTGCGCAATTACTTCGGAAGATTCAGTCCATATTTCTTCGCCATTTACCTTATATAATATATCTCCAGCCAAAATACCTACTTTTCTCGCTGGGTTATCCGGTAAAGTTCTAAGCACTCTTACATAGCCATCACGAAGCCCCATCTCTACACCAATGCCGCTTCCTACATTACCATGTAAATCATCGTAAAAATCAGAACTCTCATCGGCATCAAGATATACCGTATATTTATCACCAAGTGATTCCACTAACCCCTTCTTAGCTCCTTCTATTGCATCATTCAAGGCAATCTCACCATTATAAGAATCATTTAGCTTATTATATACTTCATCCAAAGCTGACCAATCATTGCCGCCAACAATCCCAAACTGAACCCCGCTACCACTAAACCACTTACTACAATTCGCACCAATAATTATGCCAACCACCAACACTGCGGCGCAAGCAATAATAGCACTCCCCAAATTAAGTTTTATTCTTTTTTGTTTCCACTCCAATTTATTCATTACTTTATTATAGCATAAAAACTATATTTTAGCGTAAATGAATATAATTATAGCCAGCTGCCTGAGCCGCCGATAAAGTTTGCGAGCCAAAGTCACCCATATGATACGATCCAGTCAATTGCCCAGTAGACCAATAATTGTTATATTCTGTAATATTCACCGAACCATCAGCATTTACACTCTCTACCCAGAATACATGGCCATAAGTACCTCCCACCGCCTGCCCAATCGTGCCAGCCGCAGGATTATGATCCACGGTATATCCTCTCTTCTCGGCTGAACTCTTCCAAGACTTAGCATCGCCCCAGAAAGATATCACAATCCCATATCTTTCATAAGCCTTCCATCCTGCATAGCTAGTACATTCGCAAAGATAACCGCCAATCACACCTACACCAGGATATCTTGAAAGATCCCAGTCTTGATGATGCGGACATTCATCCTGCCAATAATAAGTATTGGCTCCAGAATACACCTTACCATTACCGTACAACTGTGGGTTAGCCCTCTGTTCGGCTTCTTCGGCAGCTATCTTTTCCGCCAAAGCTACCCTGGCCTGCTCTTCATAAGCCGAGGCGTCATTCTGATATTTAATTACTAGCTCTTCCTGCGCCGCCTTCGTAGATTCCAGACTAACTTTTGTCGTCCGTTGTTCGGCCAATAACTCTTCAACCTTCGCTCTATCAGCTTCCAATTCTTCCTTTGCCCGCTTTATATCGGCCGCCTTAATACTTATTTGCTGTTCTACCACTTCACTCCGTGCTTGTTTTTCCGCTAGATCAGAAATCGACTCCGCACCAGCCAACACCTTTATTGGCTCCGAATCATCCTCAAAATGCATATTAACCAATAGTTCCGCTAAGGCCTCTTTCTCTGCTACCAACTTTTTCTCAGTCACTATAATCTTCGCATTCAAGTCATCCACTTCTGCAGCAGTCTCCGCAATTGCCATCTCCATACTAGCAATCTGCAAGCTAAGCTCCGTCACCTTAGCTTGGAATAAACTTGCTGAATTACTAGCCTCTGAAGCTTTTTTATTTGCCTCTTCTTCTCTCTGTGCGGCCTCTCTACATTCCTTGCTATTCTCACAAGCCTTAGAAAGTGCCCCCACCCTACCCGTCATTGCAAGATCAGTCAACACTGGAACAAAAGTCAAAATCACTGCACCAAAGACCACCAGAACATTTTTCATTTTTGTTTTCAAAAGCATTACCATAATTATATTATAGCATAAACGTCAACTATCAAGCAAATTTTATGCCTTATTCAGATATTTCGATACCGCAAGTCTTGCTGATACCCTACCAATAACTATACCAATTGCCACAAATGCCAAATATACTAAGATTAATTTATTTGACTCCAAAGTCGCCTTAATGGTTTCCACATTGATCCCATATCCAGCCAATTTCGGCGCCAAGAACATAAAACCAAAGTAACTAGCCGTAGCTGCCACTACTCCAGCAATAATCCCGCAAATCTCTGCCTCCACTAGAAACGGCCCACGAATAAAACGCTTATCTGCCCCAACCAATTTCATCATATAAATCTCTTCCCGACGCGAGAAAATCGCCATTCTAATCGTACTAAATATAATGAGTACCGATATCACCAAAAATACCAACGCCAGTATCATACCACCAGTTCTTGCAATCCTCGCCCAAGAAGTAATCGTCGCAATCTCCACTTGATTCACATCATAAGTTGGAGACATCTCCTCGTCCACATATTTTTTAAACAACTCATTCGTTGCCACTAATTCTTTTATGCTATCCAAATTATCCACATCATAAACCTTAATTCTCATCGTCGCCTGCATTTTAGCGATCATCAAATCTTTCATTTCATCATCGAGTACGTTAAGAATATCTTCACTTTCTGCATTCTCTTCCAAAAACTTTGCATATTCTTCTTCCGAACTAGAAGTTACTACGCTCTTAATATTATTGTCACTAGAAATAATCTCTTCAAGTTTACCCAATACCTCTTTTGAAGTATTTGGCTTTAAATAAATTGTGATATCAATTTTGTCGCGCATCATTTCTGCAGTATTTGTCAAAATCACACTCGCTACAACCGTTACAAACAAAATAATCAAAGTAATAGACATTACCACAGTTGCAGCCGTAGAAAGCCATATATTTCTCGCGAAACCTTTTGTACCATACTTTATAATACGCCCTTCTTTGCGCATCGGATGTTTTGCACGAGTTTTCTTCATAGCCTTAAGGCCACTCTTTGCCGCTTTTTTCAAGCTTCTGTCATTATTGTCTGGTAAACTATTCTTTCGCATCATCATAGAACTTTCCTTTTTATTGCATGCCCCGGAGTTTGAATCACACGCTTCGGCTTAGGTGGTATTTTTTTCTCATCCAATTTATATATACCATTGTTCTTTTGATCATCCACTATTTTGCCGTCTTTCATAGTCACTACACGCTTTTGCAAAGTATTCACCACATTTTCATTATGTGTAGTTACTAATATCGTAGTACCAAAATCGTTAATCTTTTTAAGAAGACCCATGATTTCTTCCGTCGTCAGCTTATCCAAATTTGCCGTAGGCTCATCCGCAATTAAAATCTTCGGCTGACGCGCTACACTTCTTGCAATCGATACGCGCTGTTGTTGCCCACCAGAAAGCTGACTTGGAAATTTCTTTGCTTGATCTAATAAATCTACCAACTCTAGCACTTTTGGCACAGTCTTACGAATTTCCTTACCGCTCATTCCGGCAATCTCAAGCGCAAAAGCCACATTTTCATACACCGTACGTCTCGGCAATAACTTAAAATCTTGAAATACCACACCAAGCCTTCTACGATAGCCGGGTATGTGACGTTTTTTCACATAATCAAGATCAATGCCACCGATAATGATTTTCCCAGAATCCGGGTTTTCTTCCTTTGTGATCATTTTCATTAAGGTGGATTTACCAGCACCAGACTTACCTACCAAAAATACAAATTCATTTGGCTCAATATGAAGTGATACTGAATCAAGCGCCGGCTCCTTGTCACCAGCGTAAGTTTTAGTCACGTTATCGAGCAATATCATAAGCTCATTTTAGCATAAACTTTATAACGCTTCAAGTTTTTGCATAATCTCACCGTCGATTCTTTGATCAAATTCCAAATGTAAAGAAATCCGTTTCTTTTCACCATCAGGCTGATAAATTGAAATCGGCGAAATCTCCGCACGTAAATTATTTTCCGCCAAAACATCATGAATACGCTTCAATAACTCACCGTAACTAATATTAGTCTCTACCGTTAAATCACGTTTTTCTTTTTCGGCCACAATATCTACTGTTTTCTTATCTTGTTTCAAGTCCAAAACTGCATCAAGATTAATTTCAAAACCTGCCAAATACTCTGCTAGCTTAAAATTCCTTCTCACTGAATTTTTAAATTCACCCACCACGCCAATTTTCTGTTCAGCACTCCAAATCTCCGCCGCACGTTTATTCTCGAACGGCAAACTATCTGCGTCTTTATTTTTAAGCGGCAAAAATTCCACCGTAATATTCATCTTCTTAAATAATTCTTCAGCGTATTTTTTTGCTTTATAATATGCAGTTTCAGTATTCTTCCGCTCTGCCACCACGAAACCCATTTGCATTTTTTCTACTGGCACGCCCTCATCATTCATCCCCCATGCTTTCTGATAAACTTTGTTAATTTCAAAAATCGCAAACTTATCTACTGGCAATTTTTGATTCATATAAGCTTTATCAAGTAAACTTGGCACAATAGATTGCCTTACATATTGTAATTCTGGTGAAATTGAATTAACAATTTTATACGAATTATTAGCATCCTGCCCAGCCTTTTTAATCAATTTCTCACTCACAAAACTATAAGTCAAAAGTTCATTTGCACCAAAATTACTCATCGTACTACGAACAAAATTCTTCAATTCCAACATTTGATTTTTATTTGCTGTGCGATGTTGTGGCAGAGTAGGAGTAATATTATCATATCCAAGCAATCTCCCTACTTCTTCAATAACATCTTCTTTAATATGAATATCCGTCCGCCATAACGGTGCGGTGACAAGCATTTCATTGCCTTCAAGCCTTATTCCAAACCCAACATTTTCCAAAGTTTTTACAATTAACTCTTTCTCATAAGTCGTACCAAGTAAATCATTTATTTCATCTATCTTCACTTTCACTACACTAGCGCTCTGCCAACCAGGAAAATAATCATCCAAGGCTAGTGGTTTGGCCCCAATTTCTTTCACCGCTTCGGCTAAGACATTAAACGTACCACCGGCCGGAACGCCTTTTGTAAATCTCGTAATTGCCTCACTAAAAATTCCATGCGACATCTGCGTCTTGCGCAAATTATACAAACTAAATGAAGCCGATTCCAAAATTACATTCTTTGTATCCTCATCAATCATAGTAGACTTACCGCCCATCGCTCCCGCCAAAGCCACCGGCACGTCATTAGAACAAATCACAATATCATTTTCGTTCAACTCTATTTCTTTATCATCAAGCAAAATAATTTTCTCACCCGCGTTAGCCAATCTCACATTTATCATCGGGAAATCAGTCCCACCCACCATCAAAAACTTATCACCATCAAAAGCATGTAAAGGTTGCCCAGTTAAAAGCATTAAATAGTTCGTAATATCCACAATTTTTGACCTTGTCATCATGCCAGATTTAGCAAGCTCAATTTGCATTTCCGATAAATATTTTTCCTCCGCCGTAGCCTCCACCACTTTCACCAAAGCACCAGTATAACGCGGGCAAATCTTGGAATCAGAAATCTTAACCTCAATCTCACCGTCCTTACTTTTTACTCCATCCTTTGTTTCTACCAAAAATCCTTCCGGAAATACTGTTTCCTTAAACAAAAACTCCGGCTCGATAAATTTCTGTCCCAAAATCCCTGCCACTTCTCTCGCAAAACCAATAATTCCAAAACAATCCGGTCTATGCGTAAGTGACTTATTCTCAATTTCAAGAATCAAATCATTCAGATCGAATACATCAGCAAGAGAATCACCAGCCTTAGCCATTGCCGGATCAATTTCTACGATTTTTTCATGTTTATCATCAAAATCCAACTCATCCGCACCGGCAAGCATACCGTTGGATTCATAACCTTGCATCTTGCGCTTACCAATCACAAAAGGCGCATCTTCATGTATTGAAGCTGGCACTACAGCACCCGGTGCAATCCACACGGCAAACATTCCCTCGCGCACATTTGGTGCACCACACACTACCTGGATTAACTCCGACCCACCATTATTAATTTGACACAGAGTCAAATGTGTATCCGGAATCTTTTCTGCAGATTCTACTTTTACTATATATATATTGTCGTATTTATGTGTCTCATCAATTATGCCTTCGACTTCTACAAGCCTTGCACCAATCAAACGAATCAAATCTTCATTCGACACCGTTATATTTACAAACTTTTTTAGCCAATTTAATGATATACGCATTTTAAAACTCCCTCAAAAAGTTAAGATTTCCCGATTCAAAATATCTCACATCCTTAAGACCATAACGCAACATCACCAGGCGATCTATTCCTCCGCCCCAAGCAAAACCGTGATATTTCTCCGGGTCAATCCCTGCCATTTTCAATACATTTGGATGAATCATCCCGCAACCAAGCATCTCCAGAAAATCACCCTTCTTGCCACCAAGTGCCTGCGGTTTTTCAATCATAAATTCCAAACTTGGTTCCGTAAACGGGAAATACCCAGGCTGAGTTCTAATATTCAATTTTTGCTCATAATACTTTTCAAAAAACTCCCGCAAAATCCCAAGCATATCGCCCATTGTACATTTTTCCGACACATACACACCCTCACATTGATAAAATGTATGTTCGTGTGTAGCATCCACATCCTCATTACGATATACTCTGCCCGGCACTACTACCGCAATCTCTTCACCACGTTTTAGATTATCACGATACATTTTTAAAACTCTATTCTGCATTGTTGAAGTATGTGCTGGCGGTATCAATCCTTCTTCGGTCCGAAAAGTATCATAACCATCGCGCGCTGGATGTTCTTTTGGGAAATTTAAAGAATCGAACATATGATACTCATCATCAAGCTGCCTTGATTCCACCACATCAAAACCCATCATTTGATAAATTTCCACCACCCGTTTCAATTCTGCTGTCAAAGGATGTCTCGATCCATCAAGTACCGAATACAATTCTGGCAAAGGTTCATTTGGCGCACATGGTGCAGTAATATCAATCGGCTCCACTTCGGTATCCAACGCCGCCTCTTCCACCGCACGAATTTGCTCCAGAATATCCATCTTCTCAGCATTTAATTTACGCCCAAACTCCGCCCGTTGCTCTACCGGTACATCCTTAATACCTGCGTACTTCGCATTCAAATTTTTTAGTTCAGATTTTAGTTTCTCCAACTCTTCCATATAATATATATTATATCACAGCTTTATCTTTTTAAATAAATCCTCTATGTACGCCGAATCTTCTACAAAATCAGGATCATCCCGCGAGCTAGTTTGCAATTTTGCCCTAAGATCCGCATTGATTCTTCGCGTTAATTCTTCATTTTTATCTTCTTCTCGATTCATCATTATTGCCATTTTTTCATTATACCATAATCAAAGTGTGCTATAATTGTATCAATATTATTTAAGGAGGAATCATGGCAACAAAAAAGCCAAAGTCGTCCGCAAAGTCTACTAAGACAAAAGCGACGAAATCTCAAACTGCCGCGAAGACTGTCGAAACACCAGTATCCGAGGCTCCTAAAAAAACTACAGCTGAAAAATCCAGCAAAAAATCTTGCTTGAGCGGTTTCTTTGCTAAAAAATACGAAGAAAAAGAAAGCATCCTCACAGTATTCAAGAGCCATAAATTCTATGGCGCTCTACTCGGAGAAGTGATCGGCACAGCACTTATCACGCTATTGCTGTTCGCCCTTTCACTCATGGGTATTGCTTCAATCGCTACTTACTCATTCGCAGTATTAGCTATTTTCATCGCAGTATATGCTTTTTCTAGCGCCTGCCTTAACCCTATCGTTGCTGCCGGCATGATGGCTTCTCGCCGCATGTCTGTCATCCGCGGTGTTATGTATATCATTGCTGAAATCGTCGGTGCATGGCTCGGTTGGCTTATCTTCAACGCTTTCCACCTCGCCGGTGGTGACACCGCTATGGTAGATGTGCCAGTCATGGCAGAGATTGCCGAAGGTAATTTCTGGGTTACTGCAATGGTAGAATTGCTCGGCGCAGTTATCATTGCGTTCTTCTATGCTCGTGCCCTCAAATACAAGCGCAGTGTATTTACATTCGGCGCAACCATCGCCGGTGGTCTAGCACTTGCTATCGTACTCGGCTACGTAGTTTCTGCAGCCTTCGTTGGCTTAAATAGTAACTTTATCTTCAACCCAGCTTCAGCTTTGATGCTTCAAATTTTCCCAACCGCTGGTGAAAACTTTGGTGAAATCATGGGCGGCGTTTGCCAAGCTCTCTCGGTTTACGCACTCATCCCAATGATCGGCGGCGTCTGCGGTTTCTACTTGTCAGACTTCATGGGCAAACTAAGCTCCGAAGAGTAAAGTACTTTAAATAAAAAAATAACTCTCTTACGAGAGTTATTTTTTTATTATTGCTTAGGGAACAATGGCACTTCTGGTGGCATAATTGGATCAGCAAAAACTTTCTCAATTTTTTTACATGTATCTGGAATAAACGGCTTCAGCATATTATTTGCATTCAAAAGTTCATCAATTAGCCCAATCATACAAGTATTCAACTTCTCGATCTCACCATTTTTTGCCAGACTCCAAGGTTTTTCTTCATCAATCTTACGATTGATATCCTGCACTTTTGCCCACACATAATCAAACGCTTTACTGTATTCAAAATTATCCATTAATTCAGTATACTCGTGCGGCAACTCAAATTTCAACTCATCATTAATCGTAATGTTATTCTTTTTTGCTAAAGTTGCCAGCCTCTGTACCAAATTACCAAGATCATTTGCAAGTTCGTTATTATAAGCGTTGTCAAACTTTTCCCATGTAAAATCCGAATCCGCAAAAGTATCTATATGCCTTAAGAAATAATAACGAAACGCATCTAAACCATGTTTTTCTATAGCTTCCATAGGATCCACTACATTGCCAATCGATTTAGACATCTTTTGCCCATTAGCTAATACCATCCCATGCGAAACTAAATTCTTTGGCAAAGGAAGCCCTAGCCCCATCAGCATCGCTGGCCAAATAATTGCATGGAATCTCAAAATATCCTTACCAACAAACTGCGCTTCCGCTGGCCACCAATCCAAAATATCTTTTTCTGGATATCCAAGTACCGTAATATAATTTGCCAATGCATCAATCCATACATACATTACTTGTGTATCATCATCGGGTACCGACACTCCCCATGTCAATTGTTCCTTCGGACGCGAAATCGACACATCGGGCGAATCTGCCAACAGTTTCAAAATCTCTTTCTTGCGGAATTCCGGCAAAATCACCATCTCTCCAGATTCTATAGCCTGGTTAATCCTATCCTTAAAATCCGCAATCCTAAGATAATAATTTTCCTCTTCTAGTCTCTCGTACGGTTTCTGATGATCCGGGCACACCCCATTATTCTCTTCATATTCCTTCTCAGTTATAAACCTCTCACAACCAGTACAATACCAACCCTCATATTTGGCCTTATATATATGGTTTTCCAATTTCTTCCAAATTTCCTGACAGCCTTTTTCGTGCATAGCATCAGTGGTCCGAACAAAATCTGTATAATGCACCCCCAATTTATATATGAAATCTTTGAACTTCTGTGTATTTTCCGCTACATATTCTTCTACGGGTATACCCAGATCCGCTGCTTTCTGAAAAATTTTTCCACCATGCTCATCTACTCCAGCTTGCATTCTTACTTCATCGCCTATCATAGCATGATACCTTGCACACACATCAGCCAAACAATAATCCATCGCATGACCTATATGCGGTGTGCCGTTTACATATGGTATAGCAGTGGTAATATAAGTCTTTTTCATAAATATATTTTACAATACTTTCACCAAACAAACAAGGGTCAGCTCTATTGCCAACCCTTGTCTAAAATAACTTTATTTTGCACTAACCCATCATGGATACTAATAATACTATTAGCGCCACCACCACTACTGCTGCAATCGCAATCAAAATATATAAAGTTTTCTTATCCATTTTCTTCTTCGCCGGAGCCGCCGCCATATTATTAACGGGCGCCTCTGCAGCCGGGTCATTAAATGCCACACTCGGCGTACGTTCGCTTGGATTATTTGCGAAAGTATTCACCATAGGATCAGTCTGAGTCTGGTTATTTTCCGCCGGCACCGAAATCGCGCTACCGATAGACCCCGGCACTGGAGCAGAAGCCTTAAGCGGAGCCTTGAGCTCTTCTTCTTCTGGATCTGGCGTCTTTGGTGGAGCTGGCATAGTAATTGGATCGGTCGCCCCCAACATCTCATCACTACCGGGCTGATAAATATTAGCATTAGCAGCTGGATTAATCACTGGATTCACTGCCGCTGGCGCCTCTGGAGTAGCCACCGGTACATCAACTGGTGCCGCCGCTACATCCGGCATCGCTGGAGCTACTACCCCGCTAGGCTCAATTACCGGTGCTACCGGCGCTGGTTGCACTACTGGTGCCTCTGGAGCTACTGGAGCAGCTACAGGAGTCTCCACTGGCGCTGCCGGCGATGGAGCTACTGGCGCAGGAGCAGGATTTGGTGTTGGTATCGGATTATTTGTTTGATCCATCTCAAAAATTCCTTATTAAGTCTTATTCTTTTATCTAATTTTAACACTTATGCTTAAAACTATCAAGCAAACTATATCTTTATTTTAGAGATTGCACCCCTAAGTACATTCACAGATTTCTGCAATTCTACCCCCTCACGCTCAGAAATCTTTACATCAAGTCTCCGGATCACTCCAGCCCTCCCCACTACCGACGGCCAACCAAAACACGTTCCCGAAAAACTATCATAAGATGATACTGGCAAAACCCGCATTTCGTCATTTAAAATACAATTCAATATTTGTACCACACAAGTCGCGATGCCATAATAAGTTGCGCCCTTCTTTTCAATGATTTGATAAGCCTCGCCTCGCACATAGTCAGAAATACCAGTCAACACTTCCCTTGGTAGCATTTCGGTCACCTTTTGTCCACCTACATCCGCAAGCGACCATGCTGTAAATTCTGAATCACCATGCTCGCCAATCTGATAAGCATGCACTGATTTCGGATTTACATTCAAATAACTAGCAATGCGATGTTTCAATCTCGCTGAATCAAGTACTGTACCAGAACCAATCACCCTCTCATATGGTAAACCAGAAAACTTCCAAGTGAAATAAGTCAAAACATCCATTGGGTTCGTCACCACTAAGAAAATCCCATTAAACCCGCTCGCCATGATTTGGTCAATCATGCCCTTCAAAATATTCACATTCTTTTTGAGTAACTGCATCCTAGTCTCACCAGGCTTCTGTGCCGCACCAGCCGTAATCACTACCACATCACAATCCTTAGCATCTTTATAAGTACCGCTTTTCACTTTCACATAACTCGGCGCTACCGCCAAAGCGTCCGCAAGATCCATCGCCTCGCCTTCGGCGTCTTTCGCAATAATATCAGTCAAAACTAGCTCGTTTACCGCCGTGCGCTGATTTACCAAAGCAAAAGCGATGCTCGCTCCAACATTGCCAGTGCCCACAATCATGACTTTGTTGTTATCCATGCGTCTATTATACCATAAGCGATTCAAAATACAATTTTAATTCTTCGCTAATAAATTTATCTTTCTCGTAAACTGCTTTCAACTCTTCCAAAAATCTCGGCGCCTGTCGCGCCAATCTTTCCTGACGGTACGTCTCCCATTTTTCATACTCGCTCTCAGACAAACTTTGCGGAAAATTTCGCCCCTTATAATGCAGCAACAATTCCGGCAGCCTCACATCATCAAAATCAGGATGAAAATCCGCCAATTTATTCTCGTCAGCATTTCTGACTGCTGCCACCTTAATTTTATCACGCTCGTTCAAAAACCCATCGTAAAGCGCTACTTCCGGCTCCAAAGTTGGCGGAAACTCTGGACGATTTTCATACTGACTTCGCATTTGTTCCGCAAACTCTGGATGCTTCAAAAGTATTTGCAAATTTTCTTCTACCTTTTCACGAGTCAATCCAATCTTTTTCCAACCGTCAGCCTTTTCTAGTACACCAAGCGGGGCCACCGCCGGACATTTGTTATAGCATAATTCTTTCACGACCGGGAAAAATTTCACTTTAGCGGGTCCTGCCGACTTTTCCTCCCCCAAAATTTTGCTATCGCAAACATTTTGGGGGTCCCCCTCCAAAGTCGTCACCCGCTCAAGCAACTCTTTTAAATTGTACCTAAGATCATATACTAATAAATTCCCATTTCTTCCTGGCGCCAATGGAAACACCACTGTAGTCTTCTCGTATTCAGTCGCATATCTCCCGCTCGCATAGACAAAAGGTTGCTTATTATCCAAATTCGCCAACTTCTTCACTTCTTTCTTATCGCGCATTTTAAAAAGGTAGCCAAACAATTCCGGCTGTTTCTGTTTTATCAGATTCGCCACCGCGATCGTCGCATACACATCCGAAAGCGCATCATGCGCATGCGCATGTTCCAATCCATTTAGTTTCGTAATAAGCTCCAGCCGATTCGTCGCCTTACCATCTTCTCTTACCGGCCAATTTATCCCCTCCGGCCGAAGCGCCCTCGTCAACCTCACTACATCCAACATATCCCAACGCGATCTGCCATCCCTCCATTCCCATTCATACGGGTCATAAAAATTTCGCCACAAAATCGCCCGCATAAATTCATCGTCAAACCGCACCGTATTGTACCCCACTGCCACCGTACCGGGCGTAAATACCTCTTCAGTCACATATCGCACGAATTCCGCTTCACTCATCCCATCAGCAAGCGTTTGTTGCGGTGTGATACCCGTCACCATGATCGCCCCCGGATTTGGCAAAGCATCATCGGTCATTTTTACTAGCAAATTTACCGGCTCACCAATCGGATTTAGATCCATGTCAGTCCGCTGCCCAGCAAACTGCATAATCCTATCCTCCCGCGGATTCAGCCCCGATGTCTCAAGATCATAAAAGAAAAAACTATTCCCTCTCTCCATACACCAAATTATAACACACAAAAATCTATAAATTAAACATGCAGCTTATCGAATATCCACTCGCTTTACTACCAGAAATAACGCTAGCAGTATCACTATCAAAACTCATAAAGTAAGCATCGTTACCATCTTCAGCATCAGAAGACCAATAGTAACCATTAGTACCACCATTACTTAATGCGGAATCCATATATGCACCGGCATATATCATACTCACTATCGCACTGGCATTACCAGAGTAACCATCAACCGCCGTTATAAATTCAGTAAGCTCCGTGCTAGTTGGAAGCCTCCAACCCTTTGGACAAATATCATAGCTACTGCTTCCAGTTGACGGATTTTCACCAGCCGTCGCCGCCGCAAAAGTATAATATGAATAACAAGCACTAGTATCAGAGCAAGTCGTACTTCCGCTTTTATATACATTCTCCGCGGTATCGTCCGAGAACCCCGTCGCAGAAGATTGTGGCAAAGTATAGCCAGAAGCAGACACATTAGAATCAGCCGCCGTCAAAGTCATAGTGCCAGTAGTACTCCCAAGATTTAAGTTAGAAGCCATCCAATAATTTCCATCTGGAAATTTGGCAACCATATATTGTTGGCCATCTCTCACATCCTTTAGCATCGCCGCATCACCAATTTCCGGCATCAAGAGCTCCAAATCACCCTCTGCCACATCCTGCATATTGCCAGATGTCGGCACATAATTCGTCACTACCTTAAAATTAATCTTATTAGTATAATTACCAGCCACCTGATCACCGGCTGCTTTCGCCCCAATCTGGAACAAAGTCGAAGTATCCCCAGACGTAATAGTTTTCTTCAACTGCGTCCAACCCTCACTTTCGTAATCTGCCAAGCCCGAATAGTTTGCACCAGAATCTATCACATAGCCCCAAGTACTATCCTCAAAATCCGCCAATGCAACGCTGCTTCCTACGGCCAAGCTCGTAAAAGCGTGGTTACTATCAAATGTCAAATCACTTGTCGTATTGGTTGAGCTACCCACCTGTGCGCTCAAAGTATATCCCGTCACATTATTAGAATTTACCGTCACAGTAACTCCATTACTTGTACCAGTAGAACCAGGAGCTAAATCGTCTATTTTCAAAACTTGAGCAGAAAGCCCAATACTAAGCGTCGGTTCAAAAGTAAATTCCACATCCACATTATCTTGATAATCCAAACCATTTGCACTACCCACAAATACCAAACCACTAGCCACTAACCCCAAGCTGCATAAAACATGTTTTGCCTTCATGCTCATATCATAGCACAACCTTTTTCAAAAAACAAGATTTATAAAACGTGAAAAATCCCGAGACCTAAGTCTCGGGATTACAATTACCGCCACCGTTTCAGCTCATACTCTATTCTTCTTTTCTTTTTAAGCGCTACGCGCCTACCAACATGGTCCAACAAACTCCAATAAATCCCCGCAAGAAACATCAAGGCCACAGGAGCAAAAATCATGGTCCAAGCCGGACTATCGTTATAAGCTAGACCATTATCCAAAAATTGGATTAGGCCACGCCATGACTCTTTGACGACCATTACCATCAGTATCGCTGTAAAGACAAACGAGATGAAACCAATGAATCGCCTGTTGTAACGCTTAAACATGCACCCGCTATGAACGTAATACATATTATAGCCCACAACAGCAATAAGAATCACACCTAAAACGGCAACTATGTACCAGGCATTAAAACCTGGTATAAATGAATGATAATACGGATTATTCATCTCAAAACCCCCTTAAATATATTTTTTAATTGAACTCAAATCCGCTACTAGGTTCTCTGTATTGCCTACTGGCAAACTCAAACCTATGCCCTAATTATAGCACATATGCTTAAAAAAGTCAATATCAACACAACCTTTTTGACTAATTACCTCTATTATTGCGCTATCATTGCGCCATAGTCAATACCGTAATAAACTCCGTATTGCCACTTGATATACGCCAGCTGCAACTCTGCCGCCATGGTCTTTAATGACTCTTCACTCTCCACTGGCATTATCAAAAATCTCAGTGGCTGATTATATTCATCACAAATTTCCCTCTGATCGCTATAAGCCAAATCACTCGGAATAGTGATCCTGCGTACCCCACCAAGTTTCATGCCTACTACTCCAGTATTCCAACCCTCAATTACTCCACCAGATACATCTATAGCATTAGTAAACGCGGTGGCATTAGAAGCATTGTCCAGTGACGAATCAAACACCTCGCCGTTTGAACACCAACCCACATAATATGCCAGATAATCTGTGTCGCCCTCAGTGAGTTCGCGCCCATCACCCACCAACAAATCTTTAGTTTTTACGCCACCTTCTTCAGCCGCCGCTTTGTCATATTCACCCACGGCATTCAAATATTTCGAAAATTTACTAAAATCATCCGCCGTTGCTGCCTGAAAAGCTACCAATTTATCGGTGTATTCTGTCTCGTACTGTGCCAACTTTTCATCACTAATCTGCCCAGTCGCAGAAGATGTACTGCTTTGGCTACCGTTAATTATAATCGCTACATAACTCGCCAGCATCGACCCGAGCATCAACACTGCAATCAAAATAATAAAAAACCTCTGCTTCGGGCTAGTCTTCAACTCCTTTTCATCCATTTTAGAAAACTCCACTTAATAATAGATATATTATAGCACAAAAATAACCCCTTTCGGGGTTATTTTTGTCTTAAGCTTCCTTAGCTGGCTTTTGCAAGATAGCAACTTTCTTAAACGAGCCGCCAGCTTTTTTGATCGCTTCAATTGCGCTCTTCGAAGCAAACTGCGTCTCGAGCTCAATCTTAGCAGTCAAATCACCACGAGTGATTACTTTCACTTTCACAAATGGCGATGAAATCAAGCTAGCTTCAGCGAGTGCAAAATTATCTACCTTACCAGAAAGATCATTCAATCTATCCGTGTAAACCACTTCAGCCTTTGCGTGAAAACTCTTAAAACCTTTAAGCTTTGGTACAGCCTGCATAATTGCACGCTGACCACCCATGAATCCAGCCGGCATCTTGCGATGACCAGTACGAGATTTTTGACCTTTAGTACCACGACCAGCAGTTTTACCTTGACCGGCCGAAATACCACGGCCCTTACGTGATGGGCGAGTATTCTTCTCTACAATCAAATCATTGTACTTCATTACTTGTTCTCCTTTGCGGCCTTCTTAGCAGCTGGCTTTTTCGCAGCTGTCTTTTTTACAGCTGGTTTCTCAGCCTTTTTCTCAGCAACTTTTTTCTCTGCTTTACCAGTCCACTCACTGCGTGGTACCTGAGCGCGCAAACCTTCGATCACTGCATAAGCGATATTTACCTTATTGGTGCTACCAAGTGATTTTGAAATCAAATTCTTTACACCGGTAAGACCCATTATCGAACGCACCGTGCCACCAGCGATAATACCTGTACCAGGAGCAGCTGGTTTCATCAATACATCAGCACCTGTCACCTTAGTGCGAGCTTCATGACAAATAGTCTCACCATCCATGCTAAATGTGATCATGGATTTCTTTGCCTTAGAAGTAGCTTTAGCGACAGCTGTGGTCACATCGTTACCCTTAGCTACACCAATGCCTACTTTGTTTTTGTGATTGCCAATTGCAACCAATGCTTTAAAACGCATTCTACGACCACCAGCCACTGTGCGCGACACACGGTCTACCGCAATGGTAATTTCATCAAATTCTTTTGGCGCTACATCGCCACCACGCACGCGGTCGCGACGATTCTTGCGTTCCATCTTACGACCTGCGATATCGCGAACCTGCTTGGTCTCCGCCACCTTATCATCCATTTTAAGGGTACCGGATTTGTTAATTACTCGAGGAGCTTTCTTTTCTGTCTCTGGCATATTAGAACTCCAATCCTTCCTTGCGAGCTGCATCAGCGAGTGCACTCATGCGACCTGCATATAATTTAGAACCACGGTCAAATACTACCTTCGAAATCTTCTTGGCTTTAGCCTTTTTGGCAATTTCTTCACCAATTTTTGCAGCTTTCTCAGTCTTAGTACCAGTCATCTTGCCACCTACGGTAGTAGCGTAAGCAAGTGTGGTTTTCTTATCATCATCTACAATTTGTGCCACAATGTGGAGGTTCGAAAAATGAACCGTAAGACGTGGCCTCTCTGCTGTACCGTGAATTTTAGCACGGGTACGCTTTGCTCTAAATACCTTATTCATTATTTCTTCCCTGCCTTTCCAGCCTTGCGGAGAATTACTTCATCCACATATTTAATACCTTTACCCTTGTAAGGCTCTGGCTTCTTAAGGCTACGGATTTCAGCAGCTACCTGACCGACTTTTTGCTTGTCGATACCGCTTACTGTGATTTCCATTTTATTCGTGGTAAGCTGAACGCCTTCTGGAGCTTTGTACTTCACTGGATGTGAAAAACCAAGCGCCATTTCGATCTCCTGTCCACCACCTGATAGACGGAAACCTACACCGTTGATTTCTAGTTTTTTCTCAAAACCTTTAGTCACGCCCTGGACGGCATTATTTAAAAGTGCCCTCTGGAGACCGTGCCAAGCCCGAGATTTTGGCTCGTCATTCTCACGAGTGACGGTAGCCACAGTGCCCTCAACCGTTACCTTGGTCTTCGGCTGCACCGGGACGATGAGCTGACCTTTCGGCCCTGCAACAGTAATCTCGCTGTCGCCGACCGTAATTGTCACTCCCGCCGGAATATCGATGGGTTGTTTTCCGATACGACTCATATCTTTCCTTTTGTTAATAATATCCTCTCAATTATACCACACTTTCCCCTAATACGCAACAAAAAGAGCTCCTTTTTGAATACGGAGCTCTCTTATTTTGTAGGTTTATTACTGCTTCCTTCGAGCAAGATATACGAAGCTTACAACAGAAGTCAAAACCCCAATCACCGCAGCCATCACCACTGAAGAAGTCATTGTCGCCGACGCCCCTGTCGTGGTAGACATACCAGTCTCTGGCGCACTGGCAGCTACTTCATTCACACCAACCACCGCATAGGTTGAAAGGTGGGTAGTCTCAAACCAGAAATAGTAATTCCCAGCTTCACCCTCTAACGTGATTTTATATCTCTCAACCTCTTTGCCATCTTCAAAGTAGACTGCATAAAGATCATCATATTCTGCAAGCTTTGCATATGTCTCGTCGTCAATATCAAAGTAAATCTTAAGCGCATTATCTTTTACTTCAATCTTTTGACCATCACGATCAAGCATGTCTATCTCAACAGCCCCGATCAAATCACCACCTTTGGTGTCGTCAATCGTTAAATCATCAACGCTCTTCTCGACTACCGAAAGTGTAGCTTTTCTATCTGCAATTAGTTCTTTGCCAAACTCAATCGCAGCGGACACATGGCCTTCTCCTTCGCCACCATCTTCAATATATCCATCACCGTAGTCAACCTTTTTCGGAGCAATATAGCTCACATCGTTTCCATCTTCATCCTTTACTGTCTCAATTTCATCAGCAGGATCAAGCTCCGCTGGACTGATAGCCTCAAAACCTTTCTCTACGCTCACTAAACTGTAACCTTCTTTGAGATACTTTCCGTCAAAAGTCTTTGAGAAAGTACCACCAGCGACAAACCCAGTCACGTCCTCGCTAGTCACAATCGGATCACCATTGGTAGCATTGAAAGTTCCACCGGTAATAGATAAGCTAACCTTAGCAATATCTTCCCCGGGATTATGTTGAGGATTAGCCTCCGCAAATGCTACTGGTGCCGTAAATACACCACCGGTCACATTTACGTCGATGGATTGCAATGTAGTATGCTGAGCAACCGCAATTGCTGCACCAGTCGTAGTTGAGCCATTACCATTTGCCGAAATCGAATACTCAGTATCGGCCGGCACATTTATAACACCACCTATTATATCCAAAGCGCCTGCCCTAATCTCCACTCCAGCCAAAGCGTTTATCACGCCACCATTGATCGTAGTTACACCTTGCTTCTGAGGAGCATAAATACCTAACTCGCCCGAAGTAATCGTACCGCCATTGATAGTAACATGAGCACCGGTAGTATTTCCGTTGCCAGAAACACCGATACTCCCCTCACCAGTAGCTCTTACTTCGCCACCGTCCATTACGAAATTTGAATTCTCCCAAACTGTAACACCCCAGGTCTTCGAAGTGACAACACCACCTTTTAATGTTAATGATCCGTTTTCGTCTACGATTACACCAGCTTCCGGCTCATATTCGCCAACCAAATTTTGACCGCCGCTAATCGTGCCACCATTGATGGTCACGCTTGAGCCGCCCCTGACATATAATGGTGAATAATATGCAGCGGAGTTATCAATTCCGCCGCCTTCGCCACCGTAAATATTTACAGTGCTATCATAAAACAAAAACGAACAATCGTTCGCGGTAATGGTGTGCTCTCCCAGGTACAACGAAAGATTAACACTGTCTATGTAATAATCTTGCGACAAAGTAAAATCACCACCAATAATCATGGTGGATACACCTTCTCTTGTCACGAACTTGCCTTCACCGGCCGCAAAAAAGTTCGTCAACTCTTCTGCACTAGTTACGACCTCACAGTTTTCAATGCCCTCGCATGTTGTCGGCATCACTTCTGCCCACGCCATCGGCGTAAAAGCAAAAGTACCTACTGTTAATGCTGTTGCCAAAAAAGCACAAGCAGACCTATTTTTTACCATTTTTCCTCCACTTTACTAATTCAAGTATAACGTTTATATTTCAAAAAACAAGTACTTTTTGAGATTTAAAATATATTTCACAAACAAAATCTCCCGTTTCCGGGAGATTTACTACGCTATAACTAAATTATAGCACACTTTTTTATTTTTGTCAATTATACCTCTATTATTTGCGCTTTGCAAAGATCGCCGCACCGGCTAGGATGGTCGCCACAGACATAGTAGCAACAGCCATCAACGCACTATCATTCGCCGAGCCACCATCACGCATATTTACACCGGTAATACTAGCATCCTCTACTACACTTGGCGCAATCGTGTCATCCTTACCGACTCTGATCGTAGTATCATCAGCATCTATAGTCTTCAAAACCGGTATAAATCAATACAAAAAAAATAGCCCCTAGGGGCTATTTTTTAAATAGATTGTTACCAAACCTTCACTAAGATTTCACCGCCAAGGCGATTCTTCTTAGCTTCACCGCCAGTCATCAAGCCCTTTGAGGTAGACACAATGATCATACCACGACCAGACTTAATCACAGGCAATTCATCGGCACCAGCATACACGCGACGGCCTGGTTTTGATACCTTGGTAATTTCATTTACCTTAGCTATAGTACCAGGTTCGTTTATTACAACATGTAGCATTCCGCGTGGCTTACCATCAATCACGTCAAAGCTAGCAAGGTAGCCATTTTTTGCCAAAATTTCTACCACATTAACTTTTAGCTTAGAAGTAGGCACGAGGATTTCAGTCTTTCCTACCATCACAGCATTACGGATGCGGGTGATGAGGTCAGCAATTTGATCTGTAGATTGTAATGACATATTTCTCCTTTCTCCTACCAGCTACTCTTAGTTACACCAGGAATTTCGCCCTTTGAAGCTTTTTCCCGGAAATTAATACGTGAAAGACCAAACCTGCGCATATAACCACGTGGACGACCGTCCAACATATCGCGGTTTTTAAGCCTAGTTGGAGAAGCGTTGCGAGGAAGCTTTTGCAAGCCCTCGAGATCGCCCGCCGCCTTTAGCTCTGCGCGCTTAGCTTGATATTTTTCATACATCTTACGCCGCTTTTCATCACGGAGAACAGCAGATTTCTTAGCCATACTACTTATCTCCTTTCTCAAACGGCATTCCAAAGAGTTCTAGCAACTTGTAGCTTCCTTCCTTTGAACCATTTTTGATAATAAACGTAATCTCAAGGCCGTGCAAAGCCGCTGCATCTTCGAAAGTAATTTCTGGGAATACAGTTTGTTCTTTGAGACCTAAATTATAATTACCTTGTGCATCAAATGCTTTTCTCGACACACCGTGAAAATCACGTACGTGCGGCAACGCAATATTGATCAAACGATCTACGAATTCATACATCTTATCATTGCGAAGCGTTACAAGATAACCAACTGGTGCGCCCATACCTTTACGAATCTTAAAGGTAGCGATTGACTTCTTTGCAAGTCTCGACGTTGGTGCTTGACCAGTAATTTTTGCAAGCGTGAGCTCTACCGTCTCGGTAAATCTCTTGTCTTCACGCTTTTTACCCACGCCAGAAGACACAATTACCTTCTTTAGCTCTGGCACCTGGCTAATATTTTTTAGCTCTAACTCTTTTGCAAGTTTCGCCTTTAGCTCGTTGTTGTAGAGAGCTTTGAGACGTGGTTGTGCTTTAGCTACTTTTGTAACCTTGGCAGCCGTTTTCTTTTCCGCCATTATTTAGCTCCTTTCTTAACTGCTTTTTTAGCAACTTTCTTTTCTTCCTTGGCAGCCTCTACCAATTTCAAATTAGAAAGATCAATTCCTACATGAATGGTCTTCTTACCACCAGCTGGGTTGAGATATGATTTCTTCATATGGCGCTCAACCACACCAATTCCTTCAAGGCAAGCTTTGCCAGCCTTACGGTCAATCTTCACGATCTTGGCTTCAGTACCTTTGTGAGCTCCAGCAATCACGCGAACTTTGTCGTTTGCTTTCAAATTCTGTGCCATATTATAGTACCTCCGGTGCAAGACTGATAATCTTCGAGAAACCAAGGTCACGAAGCTCACGAGGGATCGGGCCAAACACGCGCGTACCCTTTGGAGTCTTATCGTCATTTACGAGCACTGCAGCATTTTCATCAAAACGGATAGTTGAACCATCTGGACGACGAATCGGAGCTACCGTTCTTACGATCACTGCACGCACTACTGCTTTTTTCTTAATGTTGCCAGTTGGCGAGGCTTCCTTCACTGAACAAGTTACGATATCGCCTACTCTAGCATAGCGAGCGCGAGTACCACCAAGCACGCGGATTACTCCGAGCTCTTTAGCGCCACTGTTGTCGGCAACTTTTAGTCTAGTTTCCTGCTGGATCATTGATATCCTCCTTTAATTCTACCGTGCCACGCGCTTTCTCTACGATCTTAGCCAAAGTATAAGCTTTGGTACGAGAAAGTGGACGGCAGGCTACGATTTCTACACGGTCACCAACCTTTGCCTCATTCTTTTCATCATGTGCAGTATATTTACGAGTCTTCGTGTACTGCTTGCGATAAAGTGGATGAGTTTCACGCGAAACAATCGCAACGGTAATGGTCTTATCACGCTTGTCGGAGGTAACTGTGCCTACGAGTGTATGTGCCATCTTAAAACTCCTCTTTCTTTATAATTTTACATTTCACTGGCAACTTGTGTGAAGCAAGACGAAGAGCTTCTTTAGCCTTGTCTTCCGCCACGTCAGCGATTTCAAACATCACTGTACCAGCTTTCACCTTAGCTACATAAAATTGTGGCTCACCCTTACCAGAACCCATTTTTACATCAAGTGGTTTCTTGGTAACTGGCGTATGTGGGAAAATCCGAATCCAAATTTTACCACCACGCTTAATATAACGTGTAATTGCCTGACGTGCTGCCTCGATTTGGCGCGAATTAATGCGCTCATTATCAAGTGACATCAAACCAAATTCACCAAATGCTACAGTATTACAGCGTGTAGCTACGCCTTCGTTTTTACCTTTGCGCACTTTGCGGTGTGCAGTTTTTCTTGGAAGTAAAATAGCCATCTTATTTCTCCCCCTTGTAAATCCAAACTTTCACGCCGACGATACCAGCAATAGTTGGTGCGTGATGACAATAAAAATCAATATCTGCGCGAAGTGTATGTAGAGGCACCGAACCTTCAATAAATTTCTCACGGCGGCTCATTTCAGCGCCATTAAGACGACCTGCTACCTCGATACGCACACCCTTAGCACCCGCATTCATAGTAGATTGTAAAGCCATTTTTACAGCCCGGCGGAAATTCATACGCTTGCCAAGTTGAAAACCGATGTTTTCAGCTACGAGCTTAGCATTTAATTCCGGTTTCTTTACTTCTTCTACGTTGATACGAATCGGACCTTCAACGATTTTTTCAATTTGCTTTTTTAGCTCGTTGATACCTGCACCTTGCTTACCAATCACGGCGCCAGCTTTTGCTGTCAAAATCGTAATCGTAGTAAGGTTCGCCGAACGTTCAATGTTTACCCGCGCAATTGTTGGACGAGCTTTAAATCTCTCTTCAACCATCTTGCGAATCTTGTCGTCTTCCACTAGCCAGCGACGAAAATCTGCCTTCTTTGTAAACCACTTCGAAGACCAATCTTTGCTGATCTGGAGACGGTAAGAGATGGGATTAACCTTCTGACCCATATTACTTTTTCTCCTTTTCTGCCTTTGCGTCAGCCTTAGCTTCTGCTGGAGCAGCTTTCTTTACTTTCTCTTCGCCGGTGACCTCGACGAATATATTACTACTAATCTTCTCAAATGGAAGCGCACGACCACGTGAAGCTGGCACGTAACGGCGCATTCTAGTACCGCTAGTTACAAAAATTCTTGCAATTCTCACGGTCTTTGGATCAATCGACACCTTAGAATTATTCAAAAGGTTAGCATTTGCCGATTCTACAGCCTTAAGTACTGCACGAGCAGCACGCCTAGGTGTATTTTCCAAAATCACTACCGCATCAGATACGTAGCGATCACGTACGAGCGATGCCACAATACTAGTCTTGCGTGGTTGGGAGTCGATGCCCTTTTCATATGCATGTGCAAAATGAGTTTCAGCCATATTCTAACCCTTTCCTTTCGCAGCCGCAGCTTCTGCAGCTTTCTTACCGCCATGGCGCTTAAATTTACGTGTTGGTGCAAACTCGCCAAGCTTATGGCCGACCATATTTTCTGAAACAAACACCGGCACATGAACTTTACCATTATGTACAGCAATCGTCCGACCCACCATCTCTGGCGAAATCGTAGAGTGCCTGGCCCAAGTTTTAATCACAGTGCGATCAGAACTGTCGAGAGCGGCAATTTTCTTCGCGAGCTTGTAGTCCACAAATGGACCTTTCTTTAGACTCCGAGACATTATTTCCTCTTTCCTTCGTGACGACTACGCACGATATATTTATTAGTTTTCTTATTACGACGAGTACGATAACCAAGTGTAAGTTGACCCCAAGGCGTACGAGGAGCCTTACCAGAACCGTGACGACCACCGTCACCACCACCGTGTGGGTGATCCGTAGCATTCATTACTACACCACGTACCGTTGGGCGAATACCCTTACGACGACGACGTCCTGCTGCACCAATCTTTACGTTTTGATGCTGAACATTCGAAACCGTACCGATCGAAGCCTCACAGCCTACCAATACTTTACGCACTTCGCCAGATGGCATCTTAAGAGTGGCATAGCCATTCTCTTTTGCCATAAGCTGTGCTGAAGCACCCGCTGCACGTACCATCTGTGCGCCTCTACCCGGTGTAAGCTCAATAGCATAAACAAACGTACCTACTGGGATTTTCTCTAGTGGCAAACGATTAGAATCTTCCACCTCAATTTCATCACCAGTCTTAAAAGTCGTACCTTTTGTCATTTTGGTATCAGCAAGCACATAATAATATGTACCATTTTGATCTTTCACACGAGCAATTCGTGCTGAACGGTTTGGATCGTATTCGATCTCTTCTACCGTCAAGACCAAACCTTTTGGTAGATTATAAGTCATGATACGATAGTGTCTCTTCACACCACCACCACGATGACGCACCGTAATTCGCCCCTGGTTGTTTTTACCAGCTTGCTGTTTTTTGCTAGCTAGCAAAGACTTCAAAGGCTTCTTGGTTGTAATTTGATCGTAATCCTCAGTCGTCTTCTGGCGTTGTGCCGGAGTGACTGGACGATAAGCCTTAATTGCCATTATTTATTCTCCTTCCCTGCATTCTTGTCAGCCTTTTTAGCTTTCTCAGCTTTTGGGGCTTCCTTTGCGCTGGTTTTATTTTCTTCTGGCTCTTCAAATACCTTGATTGAATTACCTTCTGCCAAAGTCACGTATGCATACTTCTTATCCTGGCGATGTGTAATACCTGGGTAAGCGTGCTTACCTTTGCTGTATTTCGTCTTTTTGCCATTACGGATGAGCGTACGTACATCTGTCACTTTCACACTAAATTCTTTTTCTACAAGAGCTGCGATTTCTTGCTTAGAAGCAGTACGCTTTACTGGAAATACATAAGTACGCTTAGTCTGCTCTAAATAAGTCTTTTCAGTAGCTCTTGGCTCCAAGAGGTGTAATTCTACTTTTGCAGTTTTCTTTTCCGCCATCTTACTTCTCCTCCTTTAGCCAATCAGTTGTAGCCTTAAGTGCAGCTTCGCTAAATACAATCGCATCTGCGTTCATAATGTCAAATACATTAAGATAAGTTGCGCGTACCAATTTTACATTTGGCAAATTATTGGTCGAACGAAGCACTTCTGGTGTTTTCTCTGCTGCTACTGCAAGCACATTTTTGCCTTCAAGCTTCATGTCTTTCAAAACTTTTGCTGCATCTTTAGTCTTACCGGTCAACTTTACATCAACTGGCAAAATCAATACTGCTTTTTCCGCATTCTTCATCGACAAAGCTTGGCGTACTGCCAATTTCTTAGAAGAACGTGCGATTTTCTTGGTAAAGTTCTCTTCACCGGTGCGGCCAAATGCTACACCACCATGGCGCCAAATTGGATTACGAGTCGAACCAAAACGAGCTCTACCAGTACCTTTTTGCTTCCATGGCTTCTTACCACCACCACGCACCTCACCACGCTTCAAAGTTTTTGCGTGTGAAGAACGTGAATTTGCAAGATATGCATCATAAGCCAATTTAACAAGTTCATGATTTTCGACGGAAAGGCCGAACACTTCTTTATCTAAAGTTGCCATATTACTCCTTTCCCTCCACTGTTACAATACCTTTTTTCGGTCCAGGCACTGCGCCCTTAAGGCCGATTAGGTTATTTTCTACATCTACATAGGCCACTACGAGATTCTTTACTGTTACAGTATCGTGTCCCATACGACCTGGCATTTTCTTACCCTTCCAAACTTTTTGCGGATACATAGAGCCGATAGAACCAACTCTACGAATATTCCCCTTAAAGCCGTGGGTATTGCGAGATTCTTGGAAATTGTGACGCTTTACTGTACCAGCAAAACCTTTACCTTTGCTTGTACCAGTCACCGTTACCTTATCTCCCAATTTAAATCCTTCTACGGTGATAGCATCACCGAGTTTGAGTCCTTCTGGGATCTCTTCTACACGAAATTCCTTGAGAACCTTAGGATTTATATTTTCACCAGCCTTTTTTACGTGGCCAGTTACCGACTTGCTCAGATTCCGACCCACACCATATCCCATTTGCACAGCGTTATAACCATCGCTCTCGATAGTTTTAATCTGAGTCACTGCGCATGGGCCAGCTTGCAGAATCGTTACCGGAGTAACTTCGCCTGTCTCGCTGATGATCTGAGTCATACCAATTTTGGTGCCGAGAATGACTTGCATTGCTTACCTTTCCTTTATGTCTACTAATAATTTCACCCCTGTACACCAGGCAAAATCACTCTGTAGAACTTTTAATATTTTTTACATCATTAAAACTAGACTTTTAAGCCGGTTTCTGAGGTATAAAAACCACAGACCTCGCCTTCTATCTAGCTAACGTTCCCATTTTACCACACTTTTTCCCTTTTGACAAGAGTAAATTATTATAATGAGTATGTAAAACTTAATCAGGAGACCCCTATGGACATGCGCCAATCTATTGCAGAAATTGAACAACAACTGAAATCCCTCAAAAAGCAAGGCCTTAAGAATAAAATTGCTAAAGCTGAATATTCTCAAATCAAGAGCGCCTTAAATAAACTTTACTCAGAAAACAAACACACTGTTATGCAATTTGAAAAAACTAACTACGAACACCTAGTACTAGTACGTTCCACAAACAATTTTTATAAACTCTTTGGGCACTCTGCCTTATTTTACGCTCACAGTATCGCCCCAAAACTCAATCTAAAAGCCAACCTCCAAACCGACGGCGATTTCGCCACCAAATCAGATGTTGGTTTTATCTCTATTCGCGAACCCGAGAAACTCACTGAAGCTCTTACCACCATCGGTATCAAAAAAGTAAAGACCAAAGATCAAACCGGCAACTTCCTACTCTATAAACTTCCTTGGACTTTCACCGAAAACGAAGTCGCCGAATTTATCGAAGATAATCATTTCAAAATGCGTAGTTTTAATCATGTAGTGCTAGTAGACAATATCATCCCCGTCCTCTTCATCCAGCTTGAGGAACTTTTAAAAGCTGTTTATGAAAACGTTCGCGGCATGGGTGGCCCAGTCGAACGCGAAACTTTTGGCTATGACGCTATTCGCATCGCCAACGAAATGGTCCATTCATACTTAGATCTCGCCAACGGCAAAACCGATAAACTCACCTGCCTTAAGAAACTTAAAATCAAATTAAGTTTTCTTAAATATCAGACCAAAATCATCACCGATCTCAAAATTTGGCAGCCCAAAGTTTGCGCCCGTATCGGTGATATCATTATCAAAGTCCAGGAAATCATAGACCGTGAAAGCCACAACTAGGAAGAACTTATGAATTTTCATGATTTTTTACTAAAAGAACTTTTCGAAGCTTATCATAAAGCTCGCGTTGGCGGCAAACGCAAAACCGAAGACGAACACCGCTTTGAGGCCAACGATATCGAAAATATTCATCATCTTTGCGACACTATTATGGCTCGTCGCTACAAACCAAGCCGTGGTGTAGCTTTCATAATTCATGATCCAGTCACGCGTGAAGTTTTCGCTGCGCCCTTCATCGATCGCGTCATTCATCATTTCCTCTTCAAATTTGCCATCGCCTGGTGGGAGCCACGTCTTTCGCCAGCTTCTTATTCTTGTCGCAAACAAAAAGGCACTCTCTACGGCATCAAAGATTTACAGCGCAAAATGCGCCGCGTCTCGCAAGATGGACACATTCCTGCATACGTTGTGAAGCGTGATCTGCGCGGCTATTTTATGAGTCTTGAACATAAACGCCTCTATGATCGAGTCGTTTGGGGATTAAATCGCCAGTTTCCAAACGGTGGCGAACTTTATCGCACTCTCAAATATCTCTGGCGTGAAATAATCTTTGATACCCCTACCGAAAATATAAAAATCCGCGGACGTAGAAGCGACTGGAACGATCTCCCACCAGACAAAAGCCTATTCAGCCAGCCCAAAGGTCGCGGTGTAGTCATCGGCAACCTAACCTCTCAACATCTCTCAAATGTTTATTTGGACCAACTGGATCGCTACATTACTATCACCCTGGGCTATAAAAACTACGGTCGCTACGTAGATGATTTTTATATCGTAGTCACCGAAGAAGAACTGCCAATTCTTATGCAGGATATGTACAAAATCGAAAGATATATCGAACATCTCGGCCTAGTCTTGCACCCTAAAAAACAATATGAAATCCCAGTCAAAGACGGCGTAGAATTCCTCGGCGCCAAAGTTTTCATTGACCATATCTTACCCGGCGAACGCATCAGCAAAAATTTCGCCAACTCTGTCTACAAATTAGCCACTACTGGAGCCGGCAAATTAGATGGCATCAGCTCATATGATGGTCATCTAGCTCATTATAATAGTCATAAACTTAGCAAAAAAATCTACGACGGAGTAGGTTGGGACTACCCCTATCCAAAACTAAAAAAATAATCTCCTTGGAACTTGTAGACCGCAAGTTCGCTCTAACTTATCAAGAGCGTGGAAAGTCGGGAGGAAAGAAAACGCGGAACAGTAAACGCCCTACTACCTAGCTACGCAGCGCACGGAGTTGCCGTTGTTGCGATTGTTGTTGTTCTGGGGGTTCAAGTTCCCATTCACATTGAAGTTGAGGTTGTACGAGTTGTTCTCATTGTTGACTACAGACGACCAGTAGTTGCCGTTGCTGCCTACATTCCAGGACTCGCCTTCCCAGTTCCCGCCATAAGTAAAGTCGCAAAGACAGTAATTAAAAAGAATATTTTATCCTCTGCATACCCCTTGAGATATGCGACGGCACAGCATGAAACCTAGTTTAGTCACCAGGCATATTCTTTGCCTTTCCAGATTATAGTACCAACACCGGAGTGAGCACCACCTCGGATCCTGCATTAGACTACGCGGTCTACCGCATTACCATTTTAGCATGTTTCCCTGTCTTTTTTGCTACATTTGTAGCTTTTTGGTTTCAAAATGAATTTCTTGGATTTCGGAAAGGCGGGAGGAAGGAAAACGCGGAACAGTAAACGCCCTACTACCTAGCTACGCAGCGCACGGAGCTGCCGCCGAAGCGATAGTAGCCGCTCTGGGGGTTCAAGGCCCCATCCACATCGAAGCCGAGGTAGTACGAGTAGTCCTCATTGGAGACTACAGACGACCAGTAGTCGCCGCCGCCGCCTACATTCCAGGACTCGCCTCCCCAGTACCCGCCATAAGTAAAGAATACTGGCGTATTTTGAATATTGCCACTTGTACCAGAAGTTAAGCTAAGCTGATTCTTGAGATACAAGAACGAACCAGAACCAGTTTGTGTAGTACCACTTTTTGGTAGCATCCAGCCTGCTGGACAGATAGACTGATTTACATCTTGATTCTGTGTAGTATAACTACTAGAATCATTCATAGCCACCGCAGCTGTCCAGTTATAATAATTACCGATACTATAGTTCATATTACTGCCGTCTATGCAAGCCGTAGTACCATTGTCTAGTGTAGTTTCCCAGTTTTCATCCAAAACACCATTCCAACACAAATTACCTGGATCATACGACTCTGGCGAAGTAGTAGAATAATTCCACGTCGTAACGCCCTTCGCATAAGTAGAAGTGCTTGGTGTCCAGTTTGCAGGAATATCAGTGTTGGATGGAGTATATGTCGTACTAGAGTTTAGGTCTAAGTCTAAGTTTTGCGTCATCCATATATTGCCATCAGCCAGCTTTGCAATATAATAAGCCTTTTGATCGCGACTATCCTTCAAGGAATATTGTGTATTTTGCACCATACTAGATAACACACTTGTTTTCTCTGCAGAACTGAGTGTTGCAAATTGTTGCATATACTCTAACTGATTAATAGACGTAATCGTACCAGGGTTATTTACTACTGCTGCAAACACTATCGTAGTACCATACACACCGGCCGGAGTATTATTATCAATTTTTGCACCAAAAGTCAAAGTGGTAGTATTTGCATTGCCATTGGTGCTAGTAGTCGCTATATCCGTAGATGTGGTTGGTACTGGAAGATAATTGGTGGAAGCATCTACGCCATTTTTTACACAAGTAGTACACTTATAGCCCCACATATTGGTAAGAGCACTACTAGCCTCAATCTCGGCCTGCGTATAGCCACCCGATGTAGACGTGATAGCTGCAATCGTAGGGGTATTACCATTATTAAGAGCCTCTGTACGTTTCAAAGCACCGTTTAAGGTAGGATCAGTCACCATTTTAAGCGAATAGCCATATTGGCTACTCGTACCTACGGTAATATTAAAATCTTCCGAACCAAATCTGCCGCTACTAGATGGTGTAAGGTCTAACACTATCGAGCTACTATCTATCTCCATCTCTAGAGTTTCACTAGACGCGTCAAGCTGAAACTGCACCGTCGCTGCAGAAGCATAATCAGCCTGCGAAGCAGCCCACACAGTCGCAGCCACACCAAAAACTGCGCATACACTGCCAATTTTACCCCACGCTTTACCATTAAGTGTATGTATTTTCCTTTTCATACAACCATATTAACATAGCCTTTTTCAAAAATCTAGTGGTTTTTTATTGTATTTCACGCATTTTCCAAATACGCTTCAATCAAGCCGTCTAATTTACCGTCTAGTACCGCATCCGGATCAGTTTCCTCATATCCAGTACGGGTATCTTTTACCAACTTATAGGGTTGCAAAACATAATTTCTAATCTGCTGCCCCCAACCTGCCGATTCGCCAGCCCTTAACTCGCCTATCGTAGCTGCATGCTGTTCTAGTTGCATTTGCACCAATTTGCCCCTCAAGATTTCCATCGCTTTTTCTTTATTTTGTAATTGCGAACGCTCATTCTGAATTGCCACCACTGTATTTGTAGGAATATGCGTAATACGCACCGCCGAATTTGTGGTATTTACAGACTGCCCGCCATGGCCACCGGAATGATATACGTCTATACGTAAATCTTTCTCATCAATCATTACTTCAGTGTTCGCCTTAATTACCGGCAATATTTCCACCAACGCGAAAGACGTCTGTCGCAAATTATTTGCGTTAAAGGGCGACAACCTCACCAATCTATGCACACCATGTTCAGATTTGAGTAGCCCATAAACATTCACTCCACTCACCTCATAAACTGCCGTCTTGATACCAGCTTCTTCACCAGCTACCCGCTCTAGTAGAGTCACCTTAAAACCTTTATTCTCAAAATACCTCAGATACATCCGTTCAAGCATGCTCGCCCAGTCCATTGCCTCTGTACCACCCGCACCTGAAGTAATACGCACAATAGCATCTTTGTCATCATATGGCCCAGTAAATCTTAACGATTTCTTTAGCTCGTCAAAACTACCCTTCATTGCATCAATCTGTCCAGTAATTTCATTTCTCAAACTATCGTCGGAGATTTCAATCAATTCCCGAATATCCTCGAGCTGCGTTCTCAAAAGAACCCAAGGTTGAGTTTCGTCATTTAGTTTTGCTAGTTCTTGATTTTTTGCGGTGGCTTTTTCCACGTCTCGCCAAACTTCAGGCTCCGCCACTTCTTTTTCAAGTTGCTCCAACCTAGATATTTTTTCTTCTATTTCAAGCTTTGCGTACGCTTTTTCAAAATCTTCCGCAAGAATATCAAGCTTCTTCTGTAACTCCTGCATATAGTCATTATATCATATCAATTTCATATAAGAATCGCCCCTTTCGGGGCGACTCTTATTGTGTGAGATACCAGGACAAATCACTAGAATTGAATTCCAGTCGCATTTGCTCCCGGCCAACCAGAACGTCGAAAATGTGAAGCGTTACTTGCCCCGCGAAGTGAATTTGGGTGCGGAGAAGTTCTGTCACTTCGGTTTCTTTCTGACCGCGTCGCCTAAAAGTTAGTGGCTGACATGGTGTCATTTCGTAACCGAAGAGCGCCATCACTTCGACTCGTTCCGTTTTATTTTTGTTGTTAAAGTTTTTCATAAAAGACTCCTTATTAAATTAATTTAGAGTCATTTATGTGAGCCTGATTTATTGGCTCCTGGTCGCAAATGCAAATGACAAACATTCACGACTTTGAAACTTTTCTCTATGCCAGGGACCGAAGTATGGCTAGAGTAATTCCATTATATCATAACGGTTGTTTTTATATTCAAGCAAAATTCGCCAAGATTTCACGCGCCTCTTTGACCGAATGAGTCTCCATTAATTTAGCACGCAAGTCTGAAGCTCCTGGAAAATTATTGATGTAAATTTTATAAAAATGCTTTAAAGGTTCGTATGCGAAATATTTATCCGGGTGTGCTTTTTGATATTTTTCGGCTTGTTTTTCGTATAAATCTAAATGCAAATATAATAATTGCATTAATTCTTCTTGACTCGCTATATGGTCAGTAAAGCAATATGGATTTTTGAATACGCCTCTTCCGATCATAAAACCATTTACTTCTGGGTATTTACTGTAAAGTTCTTCCGCTTGCGCTCGATTCATAATGTCGCCGTTAATAATCAATTTTGTCTCGGGGCTTATAGAGTCGCGTAATTTTATAATTTCGGGTATTAATTCATAATGTGCAGGTACCTTGCTCATTTCTTTTTTCGTGCGAAGATGCACAGTAAGTGCAGCTGGATGTTGATTCAGGAGCGTCGCAAGCCAATCTTGATATTCTTCTACTTTTGACCAGCCTAGACGGGTTTTGATAGATACGGGTAGATCGGTGGATTTTTTGGCATTTTGATAACATTCCACCGCTAAATCCGGCGTCCTAATCATAGCGGCACCGCCACCAGCCTTGTTGACATGTTTGTCTGGACAGCCAAAATTAAGATCTATGCCACTAAATCCTAACGAACCAAGCGCCTGACAAATTTCCGCAAAATGCGCCGGGTTTTTACCCCAAATTTGGGCAATTATAGGCTTATCTGTGCTGTTAATTTCTAATCTCTCAAGTGCATTTTCGCGTCCTTTTTCTGATGCATAGCTGGATACGTTAGTGAATTCCGTAAAAAACAAATCTGGTCTTCCAGCGGCCGCAATCACAGCACGAAAAACTACATCTGTTACGCCTTCCATTGGCGCTAAGATTAGAAATGGTTTCGGTAGATTATTCCAAATATTCATGTCTTTCCTAAAGTTAATCCCACCTAGGTAACATAGCATACGAGCAACAATAAAACAAGGGGGGGGACTACTTGTGATATAATAATTACATGAAAATTGCATTACTTGGATACGGCAAAGAAGGTCAAGCTGCCGAAAAATATTTCAAAAACAAATACGACGCTGCCTTTGACGCTTTCGAAAATCTCGCTCCGACAGAATTTGCCAACTTAGATTATTCACCTTACGACTTAGTATTAAGAAGTCCGTCTATTCCACCTTTTTCACAAGATTCTAAATTCACTTCTGTCACGCGTTACTTTTTTGACCACTGTCCGTGTAATATCATTGGCGTCACCGCTACTAAAGGTAAAGGCACTACCTGTTCATTTATTAAATCTCTTCTCGATGCTAGCGGATACGACGCTTATCTAGTAGGCAATATTGGTACTCCAGCCATTGAGATTTTAGACCAACTCACGCCAAATTCCGTAGTGGTTTATGAAATGTCCAGTTTCCAGCTTTGGGATTTAGAAAAATCTCCGCACATTGCAGTAATTGGTCATCTAGAGCCCGATCATCTCAATGTTCATCACGGCTTTGAAGATTATCTCAATGCAAAATCTCACATTTGCGCCTACCAAACTAACGACGATTATCTAATTTATTATTCCAAGAATCCAGACTCCGCCCGCCTTGCCGAAAGATCTCCCGCCCACAAAATTCCATATCCATTTGACGTGCCAAACGACATCCTAGATTCTATTACTTTACCCGGCGCACACAATCGCGAAAATGCCATTGCTGCTATCGCTGCCGTAGCCAGTCTTAGAAATTTATCACCCAACGAATATCTAAATAGCTGCACAGACGAAATCAAATCCGGCCTCGCCAATTTTCATGGTTTACCACACCGCCTCGAATTTATCCGCAAGATCAACGATATTCGTTATTACGACGACAATTTCTCAACCAATCCAGCTTCCACTCGCGTAGCAATCAACGCTTTTCCAAATGATAACGTCATAGCCATCATAGGCGGACGTGACAAAACTGATTATGCAGATTTACCAGAAATTTATGAAATTATTTCTTCGCCAAACGTTAAAAAAGTTATTTTAATGGGTGAATCCGGTCACGAAATAGCCAAAAAATATCCAAACGAAAACTTTATTCTCGCTGATTCCCTAGAATCAGCAGTGCAATCTGCCAGCCAAGCCGCTGCAAATTATAATTCGGCTATTGTATTAATGTCACCCTCAGCCGCCTCATTTGACATGTTCAAAAATGTCTACGATCGGGGCGAACAATATCAAAAAATAGTTAATAAGTTATAGCTAAAAATTCAAATGCGCCTCTAAGCCAGAAATCACAGCCTTTTCCACCGATGACACCGTTGCAAAACCTTTTATGCCCGAGCCGGCAAACTCTCTCGCTAGCTCTATCATTCTATTCTTGTCAATTCCTTGAATAATATTCGGCATATTATCATATTTTTCTACAGTTTCATTCGTGAAATAATTTTCTGCATAGTAATCTGCCACTTGCCCCACCGTCTGCGCTCCCATCTGAAATCTCCCAAGTGCATAAGATTTTGCTGCTTCAAAATCGGCATCCGATATTTCGCCATTCAAAGTCTTCATCATTTCTTTTTGGATCAAATCAAACAAATCTTCCGCGTTCTCTACATTCACTTCGCCGTCAAAATCCCAATAAGTATTATTAGCATTACTTGCTACCGAGCTACCCATACCATACACTAGCCCCCGCTTCCTCGCCGTACCAAATATTTTTGAATTTGTCGTACCATTCAAAATATGATTCAAACAATTCATCGTAAACACTTCGTTCGGCTCCAAATGTCTCGGAGTCACTAATGAAAATCCGAAAGTAATGTTACTGGCATCCTTACGCCGAATCGATACCGCCTCCGAAGAATGTAAATCCGTCTTAGGAATTTCAAAACTCTCACCCTCTTTAAGCGGCCAGCTCTCAAGTTCGTGAATTATCTTATGCTTCCTACCTTTTATCTTGCCAGCTATAATAAATAGCATATTTTTTGCTGTATGGGTGCGCCGGTAATGCTCACGGATATCTCTTAATTCAATATTCGAAATCGTCTTGAGCCGCTCCGATAAATCCAAAATATCTTCCCCCACTGCCTGCTGCACTCTTGGCCACAACAAACGATAATAATCATTCATATAGCCAGTAAGCTCGCTCCTTACATTCGCTTTTTCGCTCTTCAATTCTTCCTCATTAAATTTTGGCTCACAAATAGACACTTTTTGTAAGTCCATAATTCTATCCCATTCAAAATCTGCACATTCTGTTTCATAACACACCGAAATATCACTTGTCCAGGCGTTATGATAGGCTCCGTTTTTTGTAAATTCGGCCTCAAACGCCTGTTCATCCTTAAACTTTGCATTCGCCCCAAAAGCCAAATGCTCTACTACATGCGGTATCTCATAAACTTTATGATTTTTGGCATACATCATGCCGGCACGAAATTGTATACGCGTCGCCATTACGCTAGCCCCAGGGAGATCTATCAAGAGCCCCCTTGCACCATTTTTCAACCGAACTTCTTCAACTGAATGTTTCATTTCCGCTTCGATTTGGATTTTTTACGTTTACTTTTAGACTTCGTTGTCTTTTTTGCGGCGGCTGGTTTCTTAGCACCTTTCTTCGTAGTCTTTTTAAACTCATTATCAAGATTTTTTTCGCCCTTACTGATTTCATTCACGCCACGCTCAGTTTGAGATTCAGCCATCTTGGTGAGTTCACTCTCATATTCTTCACCATCCGTTACGTTGTCAGCTCTCGCTTCTGCCGGGGTAATTGATAGCAAAATCTTCAATACTTCCTCGCGCAAATTTCTCTGCAAACCATCAAACAATTTCTGCGATTCACTTCTATATTCTACTAGCGGATCTCTCTGCCCAACACTGCGCCAATGAATGCCTTCACGCAAATGCTGCATATTCTCAAGATGCTGCATCCAAAGTGTATCTAAGACTTTCAAATACACTTCACGCTCCACCTTGCGCATCGTCTCTGCGCCAAATTCAGCTTCTTTCTTTTTGTAAGCTTCCTCTACCGCCTCAAGCGCCAACTTTTCACGCTCTTTTTCTTTGCGTTTTATGCCGATACCATGAATCAAATCGTCATCAAAATCAAATACAGCCTTAAATTCCTTATCGAAATTCTTGTTAACTTTGCTCGAAAACTCCGTCAGCATCTTTACTTCATCACGCATCAAACGCTTAATCTCTGGATAAATATCATCACCCATCAAAATCTTCCGACGCATCATATAAACCACGCGACGATGACGATTAATCACGTTATCATACTGCACCACATTCTTGCGAGAATCAAAGTTAAATCCCTCAATACGCTTTTGTGCAGCTTCCAAAGTCCTCGAAATAGCCTTCGTCTGAATCGGCGTTGTTTCATCTACGCCCAACCGAGTCATCAACATCTTCACTCTATCACCCTGGAAAATTCGCATCAAATCATCTTCACAACTCACAAAGAACTGCGTTGTACCAGGATCGCCTTGACGACCACCACGACCACGTAGCTGATTGTCTACGCGTCTAGAATCGTGTCTTTCTGAACCTATCACTACTAAACCACCAAGTTCTTTCACGCCCTCGCCAAGCTTAATATCGGTACCACGACCCGCCATATTGGTAGCCAAGGTAATCGCACCCTTTTCGCCAGCCTTAGCGATAATTGCCGCTTCACGCTCATTATTTTTTGCATTCAAAATTTCATATGGCAAACCAAACCCATCCAAATATCTTGCAATCTCTTCATTATTGGCGATTGAGCCAGAACCCACTAGTACTGGCTGGCCTTTCTCATGATATTTCTTTACTTCCTCAGCAATCGCCTTCAGCTTACCAGCTTTAGTCTTATAAATCAAATCGTCTTTATCCACACGTGCAATAGGCTTATTGGGTGGAATCTGAATTACGTCAAGCGCATAAATCTGCTGAAATTCTTCAGCTTCAGTAAACGCCGTACCAGTCATACCAGACAATTTCTTATATAATCTAAAGAAATTCTGGAACGAAATCGTAGCCAAGGTCATTGATTCTTGCTTTACTACCACACCTTCTTTAGCTTCAATCGCTTGGTGCAAGCCTTCATTATACCTACGCCCCTGCATCAAACGGCCAGTATGTTCATCTACAATTACTACTTCACCAGAATTCGTCACTACATAATCTTTATCACGCTTAAATATTACTTCAGCCCTAAGCGCTTGCTCCAGATGGTACACTAATGGAGTATTTTTTGTAGAATAAAGATTGTCTACACCTAAAATTTTCTGAATTTTATCAATACCAGTATCAGTCAAAGTCACACTGCGACGTTTCTCATCCAAAATATAATCTTCTGGAGTCAGCCTATCTGCAACCTTTGCAAACTGGTAATAAGATTCTGGGTTATCACCAGCCGGCGCCGAAATAATAAGTGGCGTCCTTGCCTCATCAATCAAAATCGAATCCACCTCATCTACAATCGCAAAATTCAGCTCTCTCTGGCGCAAATATTGTACTTCGCTAGTCATATTGTCACGCAAATAATCAAAGCCAAATTCATTATTAGTGCCATAAGTAATATCTGCTGCATAAGCCTCTTTACGTGTAGCCGGGCGAAGATGACGAAATCTCTCATCTGCATGGTCCTCATTTTCATATTCAGTATCATAAATAAATGAAGCTTCATTAATAATCACGCCTACACTCATACCAAGAAAATCATAAACTGGACCATTCCAGCCGGCATCACGTTGCGCAAGATAATCATTCACCGTCACTACATGTACGCCACGCCCAGTCAAACCATTAAGATACGCCGGAAGCATTGCTACAAGAGTTTTACCTTCACCAGTCTTCATCTCTGCCACTGCGCCTTCGTGTAGCACCATACCGCCGATCAATTGTACATCGTATGGCCTAAGTCCCAAAATACGTTTGGATGCTTCTCTAGCTACCGCAAACACCTCCGGCAACAAATCATTTAATATTTTGGTGTCGTCTACCGGCTGACGTTTTTTTGCGCTCTTCTTACCTGTATTTTTTTCAGTATTTGCGACCTTTAGAGCCTTCGCTATTCTTTCCTTGAATACCTCAGTCTGTTTTGCGAGCTCCTCATCACTCATTGCCTCGTACTTAGGCTCTAACTTTCCTATTTCTTGAGCCTTTTTCCACATTCTCTTTAGAATTTTTTTCTGAGCATCACCAAATACCCCCTGCAAAAATTTAGTTAGAGCAGTCTTGTCGGCTAGCTTATCGGTCGGTTTTTTTTCTTTAACTTTTTTCACAGCAGGCTTCTTGCCGGCATCGGTTTTCTTCACCATATATTAACTCCAATCTACCCCCAATTCTATCACACTATCTTCTCTTTATAAAGAGGTCTTTTAGGCTTCTTTTTTGACGATGCGGCTGCACTTCCAACTTATAGCGTCGGATTTGGCCAGTCAATTTTGCCTCAACAAGATCCACGCCAGCAAACACATTTGAGCACTCATCACGTGCCGCCAAAACCTTACCGCCCGGAATCTCCATTGCTGCCGAAATCTCATATTTATCGCCCTTATTCTTGCCAATCTCTGAAACAATTACCTTTGCCACAACATCTTTTTTTGATCCTTTTGGCAAATAACGGTCCAGCTTTCCGATCCGCTTCTCGGTATACTTACGAAAACCTTCTTCCACCCTGAAATCATTACCAGTAATTTCGATTTTTTCTATCATTTTATCCTCCTTTTATAATTCTTCTTTTCCACCTAAATATGGACGCAAAACCTCTGGAACTTTAAGCTTACCGCCTTCGGTAGCATAATTTTCCAAAAGCACTACCAATGCTCTCGCTAGTGGTATTGCTGTACCATTCAAAGTGTGCACAAATTCCACCGTACCATCCTTACGACGTACTCTTACATTTACTGCTCTCGCTTGAAAATCAGTACAGTTCGAACAACTCGTAATTTCCTGATACTTCTGATTTACCGGCGACCAATATTCCATATCATACTTTTTTGCCGCTGGAGCACCAAGATCACCCGCCGCAATATTTATTACGTGATATGGAATACCTAAGCCTTGCCAAATTTCTTCTTCTATCGCTAATATCTTTTCGTGCATCTCTTTACTCTGTTCTGGTAAACAAAATACATACATTTCTAGCTTATTGAACTGGTGCACTCTGAAAAGTCCGCGAGTATATTTGCCATAAGTCCCCGCCTCCTTTCTAAAACATGCTGAATAGCCAGCATAAAAGAGCGGCAACTTATCCTCATCAATAATTTCATCCATATGATAGCCAGTAAGCGGCATCTCCGCCGTAGCAATCATCGCTAAATCTTCACCTTCGATAAAATATTCATCAGACTGCTCAGAGCTTCTCGGATTAAATCCACATCCCTCAAGCACCCGACTCGACACCATATCCGGCACCGTCATGTATGTAAATCCGTGTTCCAATACTTTCGAAAGCCCATATTGCAAGAGCGCATTCTCAAGCAACGCCATCTCGCCTTTGAGGTAATAAAACTTCGCTCCAGCCACTTTGGCTCCCCGCTCAAAATCCACCCAATCTCGGCTCACTGCATAGTCCAAATGATCTACACCTGTTTTGTGATTCTCACCCCACTTCTTTACCTCAACCGAACATTCTTCGCCGCCCAACGGCACATCATCAAAAATCACGTTTGGTACAGCTTTAAGCAAACTATCCAGTTGCCCCTCTAGCTCAGACAACTTACTCTCCATTCCAGAAAGCTCTGCCTTCACAGCTTTACCTTCTTCTATAAGCTCTGGCGCCGGCTTACCACCTTTCATCTTACCAGCAATTTCATTACGTTTTTGTCTTAGTTTTTCTGCCTCAGCTAATACTTTCTTACGTTCATCATCCACCTTCAAAACTTCTTCGACATCAATCTTGTAACCTTTTTCTCTAGTAGATTTTTTTACCAAATCTAAGTTTTCTCTAATAAACTTCACATCTAACATAATAACTGTATTATATCATTATTTCAGTTCATTAAACAAATTTTGCCAATCCTCCAGATTAAGATCTGCCGGTCGCGCATCTGCGTTTATTCCTACCTTTTCAAAAATCTCCAAAATTTCACTCTTAGACTTCAATGTAGCTATATTATGAGCTACTTTTTTCCTAGGCGATGAAAAACCCATTTTAATCAACTTAAATACGTCATCACCCACCTCTGGCGCCTTTGGCTCCATAATTAGTACTTGGCTATCCACCTTTGGCGGTGGCGTAAATTCATCTCTTAGCACCACAGGGCCTAATTCAACCTCAGCTCTATTTTTCACCATCAATGACAACACCGATTCTTTTTCACTTACGATTCGCTCCGCCACTTCTTTTTGCATCAACAAAACCACCCTCTTAGGCAGATTCTTTGTCTTCAAAATCTTCTCAATTATAGGACTCGTAATGTAATAAGGTATATTTCCAGCTATCACATATGGCGCTTCTATACTATCCAAATCATATTTTAGAAAATCTACATTTACAACTTCTAAATTTTTGCCAGGAAACGACTTCGGCAAATTTTCTGCTAACTTCGCATCAAATTCTATTGCTAGCACCTTATCAAATCGTCTTAAAAGGCTCGCTGTCAAAGTACCAAGCCCCGGACCAATCTCCACACACAACCCACCTTCGCCAGAAAGCTCAGCAATCTCATCCAATATAGCCCGGTTTTTCAGCCAATGCTGCCCCAAAGATTTATTATTTTTCATTTAATACCACCCGTGCGAATACCAAAAATCAAGCGCTTGTTGCCATCCACCATACCTACCATTCACATAGCCTATCATCCATTTTATCTGTGTTACAGGGTTCGTTTCCCAATCCGCCCCCGCTGAAGCCATTTTGTTACCAGGTAATGCCTGTGGGATCCCGTATGCCCCCGACGCGTTTCGCGCATCTACCCTACAGCCACTCTCATGATAAATCAAATCTATCGCCGCAGACAAATCCGTTTCCGACACACCAGCTTGCTTAGCCCACTCTGCACAAGTTGCCGCCTCTGGCGGTACTGATTTTTTAGCGCCCACCGCCACTATACGGGCCACCGGCTCGCGCACTACTTCCTCACGCTCCACTTCGCGCGAAACTTCCACGTTGTTTACGTATTGTACATTATAGTAAACACGCTTCATACCCACCTCGCCAATCTGCCGCACTTCGCTCATTCCGGATTGCAAATTATAGTCTCTCACGGTCTCTTCAGAAAAAGCAATTTCCTCTTCCACCGTCAAAGTTCTGCCACCATTTCGCATAATTTCATACACGCTCATCGCTCCAGCTTCCAAAAATGATTTGTTTGGCACTGATTTTATTTCATCCCCATCATAAATCGTCATCCCAGCCTCTCTGGCAATTGCCTTCGGGTCACGATTTGCCGTCATCAAGTATTTTTCCACCGTGCCATCTTTGATCATTACCGGTGCAGATCTGTATATGTTTATAAAGAAATTGTTGTTATTTATCTCGGACTCAAGCCCTGGTTCCACTATATCGGAATCATCAAGCAATATCCCAGCCCTTTTAATTGCCTCACCCACCGTCTTTGCGTCAGTTTTTACCGTCAACTTCGTGCCGTCATCATAAAAAGTCACAAAATAATCTTCAAATTGCACAAAAGTCGTATCTTCGCCCTCCGCAAAAGTAGCTTCACTATGATGTTTTGCCGAAGCAACAAAAACAAACGACAAAATAAATATCGTTACAGCAATCAAAACCTTATCGATATTCCGAGAAAGTTTCATATCCCCATTATATCACATTCATGCTTAAAATAAAAGCTACCCACCTCAAATCACCCCCAAATTATCAGATAAAAAGAAAAACCCACTGCGAGATGGGTTTTTATTTAATTTCTAGGTGAAGAACTAAGACGCACCTCCAAAACAACTCTACACCCTACTACCTCCGACGGCTCTGATCTCTCTCAACGTTGATTGATCCGAACCTACTCTTATTTTAGCATAGCCAATATTCATGTCAACATTGATTTTTGTATTTTTTATATTGTAATATAATCATTGTTTTATTTGCAATAACAGAGGTAAATTCCAAAAACCGAACACCACAACATTGACTTTTTAGCATAAGTGTGATATAATAAAAGCATAAGTTATTTCGAACCCAAACCAGATTCAAAATACATCAATACATAATCCCAACCCCAAGATAAATCAAATCCAGATGATGTATAACTATTGAACTTAAAATACGGCATCCCAGAAGCTCGCTCAGATGTCTTTTTTGCATTTGCAATCACCTCATCAAGAGTATCATCATTCCTTACACAACTTTCGAAACTTTCACCCAAACCTACACTTTTACCAATCTCCACCCAGTAATCTTTACCCAATCTATTAAATTCCGAAAATGCCGACTTGCCAGACGCCTCAAAATACTCTTCCCACACCTTAGAAATCGCCAAATTATAATAATCCCAGAACTTCCCCTCATTTTTTGCGCAATAAGTCGCTACAGCGCCATATCTAGACTCTATCGGGCGAGATTCACCATACTCATACAAAAAATCAGATAATCTCACCTCTAGTAAAATATCGTTCTGCTTTATGTAGTTCAAAAACTCTTCTTCATTTTCTACAATTGCATTCTCAAAAGCCACACAGTACGGACACGCAATATCAGAGTATATGACAAAATAATTACTCGCGTCCATATTTCCCACCGTGGTTGCTTCATCCCAAACCTTTTCCGAATTTGGCACTTTTTGATTCATACTCGCAATAATCGCCGCAAAAATCACGACTACCACCGCCACCACGCCGATCACTCTAAGCGCTTTTTTCACACTCCTCCTTTTTCTTCAAATATTTTTCGTTTACTATTATAACATAGGTCTCCTCACCTATCCGCTTCAAAGAAAGAACCGCAATGATGATTGCCAACCACGTCACAATGCTGGAAATTACCCCAGTTACTGCCAACCCGCCAGTCGAAAAAACCGCACCAAGAAGCGGCGTCAAAAGTGTAGTCCCGCAAGTCGGACAACCCGCTCCAAGGGCAATCAGCCCAGTAACTATCCCAGCTTTTTCTACGTTAGCCGAATTCGACGTGTCGCCACCACTAGAAACCCGTTTTTTATGCCAAATCAATACAATTAAACCTATCAGTGCCCCCTGCAAAAGTGAAATCAAAAACACAAAAATCCAATCAGTCACCACCATGTTTATACCAAACACCCCAATAAATGCATCACCAATAATCTTCATACTTCCACCAAACCCACTCGCCGCCATCAATTCAAATTTAGAAAATCCCCCTGCAAGCAAATTCATCAAAGTCCCAAAAAACAAAAACGCTATGCTAAAGCCCGCCCAAAATCTCTTTTCACGCGTCGCCAACAAAATTCCCTTGCCAGCAAGCGCAAAACCATCACACCACTTCCTCCAATTCATAAATCAATTTTAGCACAAAAGCTATCGAATTTAACGAAATTCTTTCACTCTATAAGAGCAAGATTCTACTTCATTTTCTCCTATTACTATGCATTTTTTCGCTACTTTAGCCGCATAAGCCATCTTGTCGCCTAATTTCTTATCTAAAGCCACCACCATAGCAGACTCACCACCTTTTCTCACTTCATTTGCCACTTCGGTAGCATATGCCAACTCATTTTCCGTAATCGGCACCACTGCTACATCTACCGGTTGCGCATTCTGATTTTTTACCAAACCATATTCATTAAGCACATAAAACAATCTCGTTAACCCTATCGAGCCGCCAACTCCTGGCAAAGTTTGATCCGTAAAATATCCCGCTAGATTTTCATAACGCCCGCCTCCACATACTGAGCCAACCTGGCTATATTCTGGTAAATTAAATTCAAACACTGTACCGGTATAATAATCTAGCCCTCTCACTATTTTCATATCAGCGACAATCGCATTGCTATACCCTTCCGCCTCCAAAATACCCATTACAGTATCAATCTCTCTAATACCAGCCAAAAACATCTCATTTTGTACGCCCATTGAAGATAGTTTGCCAACAACCTCTTCACGCCCGCCACGAACCTCCATAAAATCAAGCATCATCGTGACGCGCTCGCTCCCTAGACCAATCTCTTCAAATCCGCTCTTGGTCTTTTCTAGCGGCACCTTTTCGGCGTGGTCAATAATACTATAAATATCCTCAGACTTATTTTCCAAATTAAACTCCGCGATCAGGCCTGACAAAATCTTACGATTACTAATTCTAGCCAACACCGGAGTGTTTAACTCAAACCTAGAAAACGCATCTAAAAGCGTTGCAATCACATCTGCATCATAATAAATCGGCAAATTCCCACGCCCAATTACGTCCACATCGCACTGATAAAATTCACGAAATCGTCCCTTTTGAGCTCTTTCGCCTCGGAAATTACGCCCAATCTGCGATACCTTGAAAGGAAAAGTTAAATCATTTTCATGTTGCACTACATAGCGCGCCAAAGGCACCGTGTGATCAAAACGAAGCGCCTGGTCAGCTTCATCTGCAGTCTCCGCCGTTTTAAACACCTTATAAATCTGCTTCTCCGTATCGCCACCGGCCTTTGCCAACAAAATATCACAACGGTCGATAATCGGCGTCTCAATATTTAGATATCCATGTCGATGATATACTTCGCCAATTTTGTTTTTAAGTTTGTTAAAAGTAGCCTGAGCCTCTGGTAAAAGCTCCTGCATACCAGAAATTGGGTTAGTATTCATCTTTTTCATACTTTTAATTATAGCACATATGTGATACAATACTAAGAAGTTGGCTCTGTAGCTCAGTTGGTAGAGCAGAGGCCTGAAGAGCCTTGTGTCACTGGTTCAAGTCCAGTCGGAGCCACCAAGCTAGACTTTTGAGTCAGAATACCCGCAAGGGTGTTCTTTTTTAATCTGAAAATGAGTGGCATTTGGGCGGTTCCAAATTTTTCGCCGTCATAGGTCAACCCGACTGGAAAAAGCCATTTCTGGAACCGGAAGCGAATCTCCG